>CAZRZK010000029.1:0-50015 GCA_964604555.1 uncultured Pseudobdellovibrionaceae bacterium
CTGTCTGAAGGTGTTGAACTCGCTTAAACCGGGAACCTTTATTCAGATCGCAGTTCGAAATCCTTACGGCAACAGTCCGACGCGGGTGATGAATTTTTCCGGGGTTTTTAAGCAATATCGGAATGGAGATATTCATCTTCACAATTTCCAGGTTATCGATAAAAAAGTGGACGGGCCGATCTGGATCATTGAACCCGGGGATCGGATACGACTCATGTCCTATGATCACCATTCCGATACCGATCCTCTTCGCCCTAAAGAAGGCATTTTTTTGGGAGTGGATGAAAAAAATGAGACGCTCTTGTTCGATTTTGGATCGGTTCCGGTGAATCAGTTGTTCGGTCCGGTGACTCGTCTTCAACCGGTAGCAGGGGAATAGACCTTGTGAGGGTGGCAACCTTGTGTTAAGACTTTGCAAAGAAATCGCGCCTGCTGAAACGGGTGTCAAGGAGGAATGAATGGGAGAGATCGTTCTCTACGCGAAAAAGAGTTGCGCACAATGCAAAAAGGCCATTGCGTTTTTGAACAAAAAAGGGGTGTCCTATCAGTTAAAGGATATCGTGTCCGAGCCTCCACCTAGGAGTTTGCTGGAAAAGGTGATTAAGGCAGAAAATATCTATGCGAGCCTCAATCAACGCAGCACCACCTTCAAAGACAACCAATTAGGCAAACGCCGAACCACAAAAAACGAGGCGATCCGTTTGATGTTGAAGGATCCCAATTTGATTAAGCGTCCTCTCGTGATCAAAGACAATAAAGCCTATCAGGGTTTTGATGAAAAAACCTTGATGGATTTTGTTAAGACAAAAGAGGCTGCCGCTGCGGTGCCAGCCCCTGTTTCCATTGACAATTAACGTCTAAACTCGGCATCTTCCTGAAATAACACGACTTGTCGTGTCAAAAACAATCAGGAGGCCGAATGTATACCCCAAAGTGGATTTTTATTTGGGGGTTAGGATGCAGTCTCTTATCTGCAGCTGAAACCCCATCCCTTACCCTTACCGCTGAAGAGCAAAAAGCGATCGATCAACAGATTCAAGTCTTTTACCAAACGGGTGGTGACGAAAAGACTCAACAACAACAGCTCCAACAGATGCGCAAACTCATGAACCAGGCGGTTCAGAAAAAGACCTGGGATCTGGGACAAAAAAAATGGGTCGAGGTCAAACCCACCGACCTTCTAAAGCTCCAAGACACACAAGATCTTCCGGCGAATCTTCAAAACCCTCAAGACCCCGCTCTTAAAGCGTTGGTGGAGCAGGGGCAATTGAAATTGACCCAGAAATTCAAGAAGCACTATTGCGAAACCTTTTTGAAAAGAAGGTTTAAGGAACTCGATTGCGAAAACTGGGATAAGCAAGGAAAAGCACCGATTTTAAATAATGACAGAGTTGAAAAGCTCGCAGCTGGTTGGGTGGCGCAAGTCACTAAGAAGTTGGGAGAGATTCCAACCTCCGGAAAAACGAAGCAGGATGTTTGGTCGGATGACTATTGGCCGATCGAAAAGGGAATCACCTCTTACCGTTACGCCGATCCCACCATCTATAATCAAATTCGCAATGCCCGCGGTTATGTGAATGCCTATCAACAACCCAAGGTTTGGGAAGCTCTTGCAGGCGGTAATCTTGCTCAGATTGAAAAGACGGTCGTGAATTGGTCTCCGTCTGAAAAATATGATCTGACCGTTGGAGATGACGATTTCACCCTCACCAATGCCCAGAAGAAAGAAACGCAAGGGATGATGGATCGCAACGGAAACGTGGAATCCTGGATGGGGATCTGCCATGGGTGGGCTCCGGCCGCCTTTATGGTTCCCAAAGCCAACAAGCCGGTCAAAACCTCCGAGCTTGGGGCCGGTTTCAAAGGCCTTCAAGGGACAGATGTGGTTTGGAATCCTCACGACATTCGGTCTTTGGTCAGTCTGACTTGGGCTAATGGACATAGCTCCACCAACTTTGTCGGTGGACGTTGCAATGCCAAGGCTCCTAAGCTCTATCCAAATGGTCGGCTTCAGGATCAGGACTGCTTTGACAACAATCCAGGTACATTCCACCTCGCCTTGGGGAATATGTTAGGAAAAGCCCAGGTCTCCTTCGTGATGGATAAGACCTTCGATTATGAGGTTTGGAACCAGCCGATTGTCTCTTATGAGACGGTCTACTTTAATCCTTTGAATCCGGAAAAACGTTCTCAAAAGTGGAGTGAAGTGGCCGTGGATTACAACGCCGCTTTCAAGGCGCGGGATAAATTCCAGAAACCGCTCACTCGGACCAAGGAGACCGAAAAGGTGGTCGGTGCGATTACCACAGTGCTCTACTTGGCTGAAGTTGCTCCGAGTGTTGGAGGAACTGCAACCCGTGATTACCAAGTGCGGGAGACCTATACCTATGATCTCGAAGTGCTCGAGAATGGGACGGTCTTGGGCGGAGAGTGGCACAACAACACCCATCCCGATTTCCTCTGGGTGCCCACAAAAGGATCTACGATTTCGATCGAAGAAGATCGACTCGTGAAAGGATTCCCCAAAGTGGATACGAAAAAACTCACCAGCGCCGCTCAATCGGCTAGCAGTGGCAATATGCCGCTTTGCCCGGTGTTGAGCAAACTGGTGGAGAAATCCTCCGGGAAGCCCTATTCATGTGGGCTTTAGTTCTCGTGTGGTTGCTTGGAGCCAGCTGGCTCCAAGCGGCCCCTATCAAAGAAGAATGCCGAAAGGTTTGGAATCGGCAAGGGTTCACTGAAGCGGGGGGCGAGAATGGGGAAGGCAAAAAAAATACTCTCTTCAATCCAGGGCAAAAAGAATCCTACGGAGATTTCATCAGCCGGCTCAAGAGGAGCGAATGTGAAAAGGAATGGCTCGTCCTTGTCTATATGGCAGCCGACAATGATCTGAGTCCCTATAGTTTTCGAGATATTTGGGAAATGGAATCGATCGGTTCCCGCACTTCGATAGATGTTTTGGTCTTTCAGGATCACGCCCAATCAGAAGGCATGTTCACCTATCATATCGCGAAAAGTACGAAATCTTTTGAGTTTAAAGATATGGACGAGGAGATCGAATATTGGAAAAAACAGGGAGCTAAGGGAGTTGCCTCTCCTATGGTTCAAAGTTTTCCTGAAGGCGATAGCGGCGATGTGAAGCAACTCACTGAGTTTGTGAGTTGGGCAATGGAAAAATATCCCGCCAAACGCGTGATGCTTATCGGTTGGAGCCACGGACAAGGGTTTGATGGCTTTGCCTTCGATGAAACCCCCCAAAAAAACCATATGCAGGTGACCCAGATGGCGAGTCAACTGCAAGAGAAAGTGAAAAAGGAGAAAGTAAAAAAGCTCGATATTTTGGGAAGTGATGCTTGCCTCAATCAACAGATCGAATTTGCTTATGAGTGGACGGGTTTGGCCGACTATGTTTTTGGATCCTCCACGATTGTTCAGAAAAAAGGGTTTAACTACCATGCTCTTTTGAAATGGTTTGCGGAGCATCCCTACGATTCCACCGCCAATTTGGCAAAAAAGATCCCCTCTCTTTATGGCGGGAGTGTTTCATCTGGCAGTGGAAAAAAATATTCCAGTTACTATGATCCCTACGCCACGATGGCCACATGGACCGTATCGGAATTGCGATTTCTGAAAATAGCGATTGAGGATTTGGGAAAAGTGCTCAGCGGGTGGATCGAAGAATCAAAAGAGGATGAACTCGAAAGGATCAAGCGGTTGAAATTAATCCGGAAAATCTTTAACGATACCCTCCGATTAGGAGGGATCTCCAATGACCTTTTCTATTTTTTGTTGGTTCTTGAAAGTCACTTTAAGGAAAACAAAAAAATATACGCTGAAATCCAATCGACACGGGATTGTCTGCAGCGTTCCATCTTAGGGAAGTATATTGGCAGTAAATATCAAAAAGGGCTCCTTTCCACCTCCTTAGGCGCTGCCATCTGGCTTCCCCAAGATAAGGATGAGTATGGAAAGCTTTTTGAGAAATTTTCAAAAGGGCAGTTTTATGGCGAAAAGGGTCCCTGGACTTCCTTCCTCAAACTGGTCTATGAATAGGGCCAGGCCAGGAATTATTCTATGAAGCTTCTCACCTCCCTTATCATTTCCCTAGCGGTAGCCAATCCGAGCATCGATTCCAGGCCCGAATGGGAAACGATAGTCCTTGGACCCAGGCGCTCCCTGACTTTGCCTGGAAATCAGAAAGGGGAGTGCTTGCGACTTTGGAATCACCTTCTTGGAGTAGATCTCATACACATCTCAGAAGGCGAGCGCATCCGTCCTCTTCCTGGGGATTACCTCTGTGAATCGGTCGATTCACCCGATCTCGCTCAAACCCATGCGGCATTTATCTATGCTTGTGGAGAGGTGCAGGGGCTTTCGCTGAAATGGTTCCAAGATGGAAAAGGTGGACATTGGAAAGAGCTGCGAGCCAAGTGTCTCGAGGCGGCTCTGCTTTATCGCGCTCAATTGACCGAGCTCTTGACCGATTCGAAAGATTCCGTGGCAATGCATGATCCTCGTGTTCTGCTCGATTTTGCCATTAGCCGTTGGCGCCACTCTCCCGAAGAGGCATTGGAGTACATTCAACTGCTACTCCAACAGGTTCCCGATCTGAAAATGGCCCAGGAGATGGAAGTGATTGCTTATGCCTTTCTTTGGTGCAGGGCTTTACGGCATGGGTATCCAGTGACCGAAGCACGTGAGCATTTCGAATCTGCAATGGAAAAATTACAAAACTTTCATCCCGACTCCTCCGTTTTAGATCAGCCCTGGAAAGAGATGATTACGCAGGTGGTAAAGGAACCCAGTGTTGAATTTGATCTTCCCCTTGAGCTGCTAGTAAAATAATTGTTTCATGAAAATTTTCATCATCACGACCAACCCCCATTACCAGAATGGGGGGAGCGAGTTTTTGTGGCAGAGTACGGCCCAGGAATTGATCCGAATGGGATTCCAGGTCGATATTGCCGCCTCTAAATTTGATACGAATCCTGATTGGTATCGGAACTGCCATTCAGTCTATCTCTATCCAAGAGGGGATAGATCCTTGCCGAGCAAAATTCAGCGTTATCTTTTTTCGAGTTATGGACAGACTGCTACGCGGGCGTTGCGTGGAAATTATGATCTGATCCTTATTTCCCAGGGGTCGGTTTATGAAGGAATCGAATTGATCGATCGCTTTGCGAAAGAGGATCTTCCTTTCGTTACGATTTCCCACTCCGTTCGTGATAAGGATTGGCCTTTTGATAGCGTCGTGGAGCGGGTTTGGCGCTCTTTCTCCAAAGCGCGGCAGAATTACTTTGTTTCGAAAAGGAATCTTGAGCTTTTTGAGCAGCAGATTGGAGGGGCGCTTCGCCCCACGGCGATCTTTCCGCCGATGTACCAGGTTCCTCATCAACTTCAGATTGCCTGGCCCAAGCCAACGCCTTTGCGTCTCGCTGTAGTTGCGCGGATTAATCCTTCGGATAAAGGGCATGATCTCATCTTAGAGGCCTTTAGAGATGGGCGGTGGAGGAGTCGGGATCTTGAGATCCATTGTTATGGGGAAGGTTTTTGGGAAAAAACCTTAGTTTCTAGCATTCAAAAATATGGGTTGGAATCGCAGATGTTTTTCCACGGCTATGTTTCCGATATTCAAAAAATTTGGGAAGAGAACCATGGTCTGCTGCTCCCCTCTCGATCGGAGGGATGTGCCATGACAATGGTGGAGGCGATGCTGGCTTCCCGTTTCGTGATCACCACGGAGGTGAGTGATAATGCAGCATTGATTCAGGAAGGAAGAAATGGATTTGTCATTCCATTTCCAACTATTCGTGAGGTGAATCAAGGATTGGAAAGGGCCTGGCAAGTTCGGGATCGATGGCAAGCGATGGGAGAAATGGCCCGCTCCGATATCGAGAAGAGAGTTCCGAAGCATCCGGGATTATACTTTGCGCAGGAGCTGCAACGCTACCTGCTGCAGGGCCAGCAGCCATCGATGGAGTTGGGTCAATTGATAAGTAATCCTTTGATAGGTTCCGCTCGTTCGCTCCAATAGAGTGGGAGTGCGAGGATCTTTCGCAAAACAAAAAGAGATACGTTCCACTATCCTGGCGGTTGATTGCTGAAAATCGGGTTTAAGGATTCTCACCGTCTCGTTTTCGGGACGGTAGGGGTGTTCTATTTGAATGTTGTGGAGAATCGCTCCGCGGTAGGTTTCCTGAGAAAGGATATAGAAAAGAGCCAAATCCATTCCACTCCCGGTATCGACCATATAAAAAAAGGGGAGAGATCTCCGCAGCAGTCTTTGACTCATACAAAAGGCCTGAATTTCGACAAAGTCGGTGGCCTCCCATTTTTGTTCCGCCTTATTACGGGTATGGGGCCAAAAGCCGGAACTAGTTGAAGAGAGAGAAGGTTGGCAGAGGTCTAATTTTTTTCTTTTTGCGGAATCGAATATTTTCAAGATCTTTTCCGGTGAAAGGATTAGATCGTCATCCAAAAAGAGAAAATGATCATAAGTAAGAAGATTCGGGAAGCGATCGAAAAGAAGGCAGTAGTTGGGGAATTTAAAGGACTTGTTTTGGATACTGTAGGTGGCTTTATCCGCATATTCTGAAGTCACCTCTTCATAAAAGGCGAGGGCAATATCGAAACCGGAGTGGGGTTGGAGCCAGGAATCGATGGCGCTTTTAGCCCGGGTTGAACAAACGACGAGATCCATTGCTTTTAGGATAACTTATTATTACAAACGTGGCATGCTTTTGGCTTTGTTGAAAAAGCACCATCTGCTTCGTCATCCGGGGAGTTTCACAAAGGTACGGCCTACCTTTGTGAAACTCGCTTCTGCTTCCTTGCATCTGGTGCTTTTTGAACAAAGCCACCTTTTTATTTTTATCATTGCGGGCCTTCTCTTCACCGCGTCCGCTTTCTCTGAAATTCGGGTGGCCTTCTGGACGACCCGGGATGGTTCTGGGAAGCCGATTCAATTGGAAAAAGGCGGAAAATACACCCACATCGCCATCGCTTTTGAGGGGAAGTGGCTCCATAGCTCCCCCAAAAATGGAGTGGAGTTAGTCGATGAGGTCGAGGGGATGGGAAAAATTGCGGATATTTTAGTCGATGTAGAAGGCCCGCCCCTGGATCCCTCGGTGATTAAAGACTGGCTTGGGCTTCCTTATGATCCGACCTATGATTGGGGAAATAAAACGGCCACCTATTGTTCTAAGTTAGTTGGACTTCTATTGGGGATCGAACCTCAGCCGATGTTATTTGATTCCGATGTTTGGAATTCCCAGAACTCGCTGCCTAGAGGAACGTTTGGCCTTTCTCCGGATGACATCTATCGCATCCTTATCAAACGAGGATATTTGCTAATGTCCACACCCCACCTTTGCGAACGAATCGTAACATCTCAAAAATAGATTTTGACGTAACGCTTCCTTTCTGTATTTCTAGAAGGAACAACAGATTATTAGAGGGAGGGAAACATGTGGAAGTGGGCGAGGCTTTTTGCGTTCATTGCTGTTCAGGTACAGGCGGCAGTTACTCTGATCGAACCCTTACGGGATGGGAGCTCCTATCTCAAAGCCAATTTCGATCAACTCACCTATTACGATCTCAAACAAAGTAAAAGTGTTGAGCTATTGACCTTAAAAGAGGGGGATTTTTCTGAGGTCAGGGTTTCTCCCAAAGAGGATCAAGTGGCACTTGGAGTTCAATTGAAAGGGAGTATCGATCTCTATGTCGTCCCCTTCAAAGGGAATAAAGCGATTCCATTGGAAGATAAACTCAAACGCAATGCTATCGCTTCCAGTTTCATTTTTTCCCCTGATGGAAAACTGCTCTATTATTTTAATGAGAAGGGGCTTCAATCCCTGAATTTGGAAACGAAGAAAGATACTCTTGTTTTCCCCCATGATGCTTTGGCGATCCATGCCCAGAGTCTCCAAATTTCACCCGATGGAAAACAGGTGGTGTGGACCGATTTCGGCTGTAAATTGAATGTTCTCGATTTTAAAGATTTAAAGCTAAAAAGAATTGAGGCTCGTGCGAATGGATGGTCAAGCCCCCGTTATTCACCGAATGGCAAGTACCTGGCTGTGATAGAGGCTTGGACCGACCTTCATCTATACTCTGTGGAAACAAAGGAGTTGATAGCGAAGGGCAATAAGCCTCTTGCCTCTTCCAATTCGATCGATTTTTGGGAAGAACATAATCTCATTGTTTCACTTGATGATAATGGAACGAGTCGATTTTGGGATGTTCCCAGTCTGTTACAAGTGCATGAGAAGATGTTGGGTACCGATCATCCTCAAATCAATCGACGCCTGGGAAGGTCGACCTGGTTGCTTTCCAGCACGCAACACAGCGAGATCGCCCCTTTGAATTTGGAAAATGTTTTGGAATTACAATTTCAAATAAAAAATGGAGAGCTGGCAGGCAAGGAATGGGAAAAGGCTTGGCAGCAATTGGGAAGTCTGAAGTTGGAGGAGTTCCTATTTGCCCGCGCCCTTTTCACCAAACATGCACAAGGAAAAGAAAAGTTACAGAACTTTTCCAAGCGAGAACCCCCAAAGGCGGATCTCAAACAGGTCGATAAGCTGCTGGAACTTTTAGGTCACGATGATTTCGATACGCGCGTCGATGCCATGGAGAAATTGCAAGAAATGTTGCCTCAAGCGGGGGTGGAAACCCGGCTTTTGGAATACCCGGGAGAGGATCCTGAAATTCTCTATCGATTGAGGAAGATCGTTGGCGAAGAACGTTTAGAGACACGGATCTCATCTGAAAAATTGCGTCAGATGCGTTCCGCGGAGCTGAAATGATATAATATAAATGTGAAGCTGCTGGCGATGACCCATCCGCAGTTTATCAACCGTGCGGGCGAGCCTATTTCCGATCTCGAAAGCCAAATCCACACCGCTTTCGATGCTTTAAAGATCGAAACCCAATGGATCGGAATCAAGGATAAAATTGCTCCTCTCTACGACACGATCCATGCGAATCGCCCCGATATTGTTTTTAATTTGCTCGAAGATTTCCGGGGAATTGGGATTTTTGATCATCAGGTCGTGAGCCTGATGGAACTTCTCAGAGTGCCCTATACCGGATGCAATCCTCGCGGATTGATGTTGGCGCGGGATAAGGCCCTTTCAAAAAGGCTCCTCATGAAGGTGGGGGTGGCCACGCCTGATTTTGAAGTGGTGGCGGTTGGGCAAAGCCTTTCCAAATCGTGGCATAAGCGATTTCCACTTTTTGTGAAGTCGCTTTGTGAAGAGTCTTCGCAAGGGGTGTCGCAATCCTCGATTGTTTACGATGAAAAGGGATTGATGGCCCGACTGGATCTGATCCATCGAAAATTAGGGCGGGCCGCTCTGGTCGAAGAATATATTTCCGGCCGTGAGTTTTATGTGGGAATGGTGGGAAATCATCGCCTTGAGATCTTTCCCACCTGGGAACTGGATCTTTCGGCGGCTCCCGTTGATATTGCCACTTACCACGCCAAATGGAATGAGGATTATCAACGGCGCCACCAGATCACTTCTCGTGCCGCCAGTGATTTGTCCGAAGAGCAGAATCAACAGATCCGAAAGATCTGCACCTCTGCCTATCGGATTTTAGGTTTAAGTGGTTATGCCCGGATGGATTTAAGAATGAAGGAGACGGGAGAATTGTTTTTACTGGAGGCCAATCCCAATCCCCATATTGGAGAAAAAGAGGATTTTTCCTGTGCCGCCCAAAAAGCGGGCCTCGATTATTCCACTCTTATCTCCAAAATTATCCGCCTTGGGTTGAAGTGGGATTCTTTGGAGTTAGTTACTTCGCTGGCGGCTTAAAATCATCGAAGGCATTTTTAAACCATTCCAGTTTTAAGGAATATTTTTCAAGTTGCGTGCTATCGATGGCATGGCAGGCAATTCCACGTTGAAAAAAGAGCCAAAGCCCGCGAACTGTTGCCGCATCATCGAAAGTGGTTCCTACCGTTCCTGCCTTCATCTGCTTCGAAAGGGCCGATTGCAACCGAGTGGCCGCCTCTTCCAGATTCGTTTCAAAGAAATGATGAAGAGTGATCAAGCGGATTGGGATCTGCGCTGGATGGAGATCCCAACCTTGATAGATCCCATATTGCAGGCTGTGTAAAATATGGGTCCGACTTTTATTCCAGGCCTGAGTGACTCCGTTTCCTAACGGCAGTTGTGTCGTTGCGCCGTCACTTAAAGTAACTTCGGTATTGGCAAAGGCAATTTTCAGTTTTTGTCTCGCAAAATCGCAAAGGGGATGGGTGTAGGTTTGGAAACGGTAGGGAATTTCCAAAGCCGAGAGATAATCATAGATGCCAAAGTGAACCGATCGGCATCGCCCTTTTGAAAGCTGGACCCATTTGACAATCGCATCGAGGGATTCAGGGGTTTCCGCCATGTATTCCACTTGGATCTGGTTGCGTTTGAATCGGTATTTCTTTTCGGTTTGTTCGACGAGTTTTAAAAAGGCGGTCACCTCTTCGGTCATGCTGATTTTAGGGAGCACCACAGTAAAATGGGGAGGCAAGGGCTGCTTTTGTTGGGCATAAGTCTTAAAAAAAATATCGAACGTCCGCTTTGCTCGGGCTCGAGTCAGTTTAGCAAAGCCTTTGGTGCGGATTCCAATTCGAGGGGAGAGTTTCTTTTCCTTGGCTGCAGCTGCTAATTCCACCGCCGCCTGCTCCGCGGCCGAATCCTCTTCAGCGTCGGGACGAATTCCATACCCATCTTCAAAGTCGATCCGGAAATCTTGAACAGCCTCGGTCTTGAGATGTTGTTCGATCCGTGTTTTTTGAAAGGAGGTGACCTCTTTTCCATGTTCTTGGAAGGTTTTTAGGGCAATATCCCGCATCTTTTCCAGGGTGTTTCGGGAAAATCGGTCGGCACCGCCATAGAGGGTATGGATGGGTTGTAGAGAATCCATTGGCCTACTATAGTTAGAGTTCATGGTAATGGCATCCCCTCTTTTATTGGCTTTGTTCCTAGGTGCTATGGGAGCGGAACCCCCTGCTTGGGTGAAGGAAACACTGCGGTTGACCGGGGAGTCTTCGGCGGCCCGGGAACAGGCGATTGAAACCCTGAAAAAACTTCCTGAAATTGATAAGCAGCTGGAAGAAGGGCTCAAGGGGAGTTATCGGCCTCTGGCGGTGGATGCGATTGGGGCGATGGGGCTCAAGAAATGGGTCCCGAAGCTACTTGAACTGGCTCCGTCGGATGAAACGGGAAATATCTACCTCTGTTTAAATACCCTAACCGATAAAAATAACCGAGAACAGATCCTCTCCCACTATCAGGAACAGATTGAGGACGATTGGGACGATCTGCCGGTCCCCTCTTTTGCCGTGATTTTGGATACTCTGGGCCGAACTGAACGGGCCGTTTCTGATAAAAAGATCAAGAAAATGATGAAGTCCAAAAACCCAGATATTCGAAGCGCGGTCTATTATTATCTGAGGGCACTCATTAAAAACAACAAAACCGGGAAGCGGGTGGAGTGGCTGGCCTTGCTTCGGGAGGGGATGGAGGACTCCGTGGAACAGATACAGACGCAGGTAAAAGAGGCCTTGAAGGAGCTCTCTAGATGACTCTCATGACCCTCATTTGGGTTTGGGCAATGGCCTTCCCCGGCTATGAATTCCGAAAGCCTTCTTCGGAATCGATAACGGCTTTGAGTATTCCCGAATCGGAACGTGCGATGGCCGGTTGTTATCTGGCTTATCAGAAGCTTTTTCGAAATCCGACTTTGAAAATCCGGATTCTGTTTGGTTATAAAGATGCCCGTCCGGCCCGTTTTGTCGGCGATAGATACGAAAGGTTGATCGTCACCGAACGCCTTCAGCGGGATTGTGACGACGGGGACGGAGCCTGCGGTTTTAAGAGGGATGCTAAGAATCGAGAGCGCTTTACTCGAACCGTAAAGGGGCCCGATGGGAAGGAGCGGGAAGTTGAATTGAGGCTCATCGATTCCTCCGCTGGTCCCGATGATGAAGAGAACCGTAAAGATCCTTTTCAAAAGGTTCGATCAAGTTCCGCTCGACAGCAGTTTTTAGAGGGAATGGGAGAGGCTGATATCGTTTTCTATAATGGCCATTCTCGGAATGGGGGCGGCCCCGATTTCGATCCCCCTCGCCTGAAACCGAACCTCTATGTCGATTTTCCACACTACTTAAAAGAGCGACCCGGTAAAAAGGAGCTGATAGAAGCGCTGCGCAAATCTGCGACAGGTCCAGTAATTCTGGGGCTTTTTTCCTGCGTTTCTGAAAAACACTTCTCCGATGAGATTAAGAAGGCAAAGCCCGCAATGGGGCTGATTAGTCAATCCAGCCTTCTTTATTCAGCCGACTCGGTAAAAGGAATGCTCGGAGCCCTTTCGGCATTGCTTACGATGCAATGCGAAAAAGAGATCGACTCCGCCATGAATGCAGAGTCGATCAGTGGAACGAGTAAACTCGAAAACTTTTTTTAGTGTTGGCGACCCGTTGAGCTGGCACCTAAGTTGGATGGCTCAGGAGCTGGCTCAGAAGGAGCTGGAGTAGGCTCAGCCGCTGCCGATGGTGTGGCAGGAGTGAGCGCAGGCTCTTCCGCTTTGGTTTCTTTTGAAGAGCAGCTAACCAGGGAAATCCCCATCACTGCTGCGAATACGGTTGCAATTACGAATGTTTTCATCTTCACGTTCTCCCATGAAATAGTAGTGATCTTTTATATGCTCTGAATTTAGGCTTGTCGAGCCTCTTTCTTGAGGGCTTTGTTGAAAAAACACCATCTGCATCGTCATCGGCCGCGCCTTCGCTGCTGCGTAGAAGTTCAGTACGCCTCCACTCGCCACGGCCTGCTTCCTTGCATCTGATATTTTTTGAACAAAGCCTATGAATTACCCTGCAAAGCCATTCAGAAGGGAAGTTGAAAATGGGAAACTTTACCAATGTTACTAATCTTTGTGCATTTTACTTCATTGATGTCATTTGCATAACTGACCAAATTGGAGGGAGCCTACATCAAAACATCGGAGGATGTCGTTTCTCCCAAGGCGCTGAGCTATGAGACGCTTTGAACCCGAATCAAAGAGAGGGGCTTCTCTCATTTAAGGAGATTCGGAAATTTGCCCAATAACATTTTTTTAATGTTATCCGCTTCCTTGTTGTCGTCATGTAATGAACAGATTCTAACGGAGATTTTTCCCGATGGCTTTTCCTCTACCGTGATCTTTGTTTTTTGAAAGGATCCACAGAATACGATCGAATCGGAGAACCATTCCTCTCGAAAACCCGATTCCATGAGGCTTTTTCGTATTTTAGCAATGGAAAGAGTTGCGTTCTGAGCCTCTAATGTGACGTTACCCGACATCAAAAATTGTGAATGGAAGAAATTATCCCGATAGAGAAATTTTTCAAAGGAATCACTCACACCATGAATGACTTTTCCATCGAAGGATCGGTGTTGGATGGGGCCATCGGCACCCGACTCAAGGTTCATTAGAACAAAGGTTTTGCCATCAGTGTCAAAGGATATCACGACGCTTTTTTGGGGCAAATGCACTTTTCCAGTCTGAACCCAGTTTTTATAAAACCAGATAATCGACTGTGCGCTTGAGCCTTCTCCCAGTGGGATTGTAATCGGCTTTGTTTCCCCCATGGTTAAAAGGAAATTGCGGTAAAAGGGAGGGAGCTTTTGTCCTGAAATCTTTTCCAAAGCAGCTACGGTCTCTTCCGTTGCTCCCTGCACATCGGAAGTTAAGTGGGGATCGTTGTCTTCCTCTTTGATTTGCTTATAAAAATCTAAAAATGGGGTTCTGTTCATCTTGGCTTGTAATACCTTCTCACAATAGTGTGCCTCATACGTGGCATAAGAAAAACGGGAAAATCCAATCAGAATCAGAAAAATAGCCGTTTTAAGATAAAGCCCCGCCATAAACTTGCCACTTTAATAAGCAAGTTGCATACCTGTGGGCTACTTAATATTTATTTACAATATCAGATAGATATCGCATGTGCCTGGCCCGAACTTGAATAGAGATTGGACAGGCGGCTTAGTTTTGTACGAAGCAGGCTTTATTAATCTGCTCGATATTCTTCAGCGTCACTAAAGTTAGTAGGAGTTGAATCTTTGTCATTATCATTGAAGGGAACTGTATTCATTTCTTGTGGGGGGGAGAATGTCTCAGTTGCCTCTCGGGGCATGGGCCCCTTTTCATACTTCAAACAGGCCCTTTCTGCTGAGGCTTTAGTATCAATCCCTCCTGTTTGATTTGCCACAAACCAGGGGTTTGTGACAATCGAATCCCAATTCTCTTCAACAATCTCTGTTCCAGTGGGAAGCGAGCCACACTCCTTCCGAATTCGAGTCATAGTATTCCCAATGCTATTTAAAGCGGCAAGATAAACACCTTCACAATCACTCGTGTACTTATATTCTTGAGATTGAAAGTTCCCGATATCCCTTAACTGAGTTTTAAGTGTATTGATGGCAACTGCACAGGTATCAGGAATATCAGTGGTTGGGACTCTTTTGTTTTTAAAACGGAATTCCTTATTGCAAAAATATTTTACCTTCTTTGCTAGCAAGGGGCTTTCATTTAGGGCCACGCCGCCATCCCCATCGACCCTAATATGGGTAAATAGGTTATCGATTGCCCCCAGGAAGTCATCAAACTTAGGATGAGCAGAATCGGGAAGGCATCGATGTCTCCCATTGTTTAAATTTTGAATTCTGAAATGTTCCTGTTGAAGGGCTAAAAATGCGTTTAGTTCGGCATCTTTTTGAAGCGTGTTTTCCGGTGAGCTACAAACCAAGTAAAGATCCTCTAATTTATTCTTTAAGGAGGTGGCCCATGAACTGCATTGTTGTGCAACACAATATCCCGCATCAACTAACCTCCTTAGAATATCCTTGAGTCCACGTTCCAGGACAAGTTTTGCTGTGTCGATGTTTTCTTCATCATGTCCACCATAGTGAAAATATACCGAGCGTTCATACTCTTTCGATAATTTTGAAAATTCTTTGAAGTATTCATTACTCAATTCCAGGTCATGTTCTTTGCAAAGTGCCCTGGCGGCGTTGACACGTTTCAGCTGCTCCGCTCCGTTGCCCATCACGGAATTGGCAATTTTAATTCCATCGGCAAGATCATCTAATAAAAAGACATCGGCAAGGTCCCCCACAGCTCCGCCAAAAATTTTATCATCGATTTGGGTAACGCCATCAAAAAAACCACCACAGAATCTGCCGATGACGGGTGCGGTTGTGATGAAATCGGCGGTCCTTCCCATGATTGAAAGAATGATGTTCTCATCTCGAGTAATGGCCCCCAACTCCGTTAAAGGTTTATTATCTATCCAATAAGTACGATTTCTTTCAGCTAATGGATAACTTTCATTATGATCATTAATATCATTCATACAAAGTTCACCTAAAAACATCCACAATTGACCGTTTCCTCCGCTTCGGCCTCGACCGGGGTAACTGCCTATGCCGGTTTTACCTGGAGGGGTAGCTGTGCCGGGGGATGTGGAATGGGTCGGTGGCTTTGGGATGTGTGGATTTGGTGTTTTATTCGGTTTGTACTCACCAGGATTTGGATATTGCGGTTTTGGGAAAGTGTCACCGATCGGTTTGTTCGGCTTCGTCGGTTCCACAGTAGGCGAAGTTGGTTTCAGTATCTCCCCACCCTTATTCGGCTTCGGTGGAGTTGAAATGGGTGCTGTGGGGAGTTTATCATTCCCTCCAATTGTGGGAGCGGGTTTGTTTTGCTTTATAGGGTCCAAAATGGGAGTAACTGGTTTTGGAACGACAACAGGCCCAGAAGAAGTGGGTTGGCACGTAACGGTATAACGAGTCGGTTGTGTGCCCGCATTTTCATAAATCGTTCGTTTCATTCTACATTGCGTGCAGGGAATCACCTCCACCTCATTATTTGCTGTTGTTCTCGTATTCAAAGGCATGCTGCCCTTTTTGACCAATTCCAGGTGAGCGTTCACGATTTTAGAAGAACCGTCTGGGTTGTAATTTTTTTCTGCATAGTGGGCCAGCTTCATCTCTACACAATTGGTATGGGGCGTCTCCCTGGGATTACTGTCCATTTTATTGATTCCGAGAACAAAGCGTTTGTCACACGCCTCATAATTCTCACTCAAAGCGAAGCGAACCTTAATTTTAGTTTGAGCCTCCACTTCTGCCCCGACAATTTTTTCAATTACTTTTGCCTGTTCGGCGCTGATCTCTCCCGATATTGAAACAATATATTCCCCCTTCTGGTTCTGGGCAGTTCCCACGATCCCATCTCTCCCATTAAAAATCTCTTTTAATTGAGGATCGTTGTGCAGGCGATCTAATATAATATTGGTAATTTGCTTAGTGGTGGGATTGCTCGTCCAAATAGGGTTTGCTGTTACCTTACCCTGGGGAGTGTGGGTGGAACTGTAACGGTTTAACGCGAGATTGATATCCACCTGCTTCGTCTTCGACAAAGACGGAGGGGAATCCTTTCCATTTTTTGGCTGTCTACCTAAAGAATCCAGTATGGGCTTTCTTGCATGTTCGGGAACTCCATTTTTTGTGAAAAACTCCTCCCACTTCTTCAGGTCCCAGCTCTTTCCGCTTTTATCGGTAATAATCCAGGTTTTATAGTCGGCAGGGACTTCTGATGGAGAGATGTTATATTGAGGCCATTGAGCCGGACATATTTCTGGTGTTGATGGTGGAATAGGGCAAACCACAGGCGGAGTGGGTTGAACCGATGGAGTGGTTGCCGGAGTTGTTCCATTAGCAACTTCCGGAACAGCAAAAGCTGGCGCTGAAAACTGGAGAGTCCAAGAGATAAGGATGAGAAGGAGCGTCGAAAATCGATTCATAGCTCCATTATCCTGTCAAAAGAGTGTACAGAAATTACTTCCTAAGAATGAATCTATTGTGAAGAAATTGTGGCCGTGCAGCAATATTTCCGCGATTGGTCTCCCGTCGTTGCGAACCCCTCCATAGGAGGGGTGAAGCAATCTTTTTTCATCGATAGGAGCAGAGTGTTTCGGATGAATAAAATTCTCTACCCAATTGACGAGATCCTTCGGGTCTAAAGACCCTCAGGATACGTTCTGTCGCGTCAAATTGAGGACCGGCCTTCGGCCGGCTATCTCATTTCCCGACAAAAACAATTTAGCAAAGAGTAAGGATTGCTTCAGTCGCTTCGCTCCCTCGCAACGACGGCGTTGCGAGATACTTCCACGCAATGACAGCGATTCGCCAGTTTATCTCTTCTGAATCTGGATCACCATTTCGAATGGGGTCCAGCGGTTTAAAAGACGACGGAAGGGGCGGAGTGTTTTCTCCATTTGAGGGATCAAAAAATGGAAGAGGCGAGGAATAAAAGGACGGTAATGGAAACCGCCACTGAAATAAAAGGTGAGGTGATGTTGGTAGCCGATCTCTTTGAGTTCAAGATGCGGGAATTCGGCAGCGAATCGTTTCCGATCCCGCTCAAAGATAATCCAGGCGAGTGAATTATTGGCGTGGGAATAGCGGCCGGTGTTGGAGTTGTGCCATTCTTTCACGCTGGGATCAGAATATTCATAGGGACTTCCCAGGTTGGTGATGGTTCGTTGCAAAAAGGAATTACTAGGTTCGATCATCATCAACACCCCCCCCGGAGCCAGTGTGCGTTGCGCTTCTTTTAGGAAGTTAGCAGGAATGGAAAGGTGGTGGAGCACATTCGTCATGAAGATGGCACTCAGGCTATTATCGGGAAAGGGAAGTCGTTGCGCGTCGATATAACGTTGGACATTGGGATGGATGACGATGTCACTCTTGATGATTTCGGGAATATATTCATTCAGAAAGCTGGGGCCACATCCCAATTCAATCGCGGGAAGGTTTAATTTTTTGACCGCCTCATAGGCCGGTTTAAATTGCGCATAGTTGAGATGATAAAGGGATCGTAAAAGGGGATTTCGTTTTAAAGTTGCCTGGTGAAGGGAGATGGCCGAAGCGGCGTCGATATCGATCGATTGCACCGGGTTTCTCATCCAGGAGAGAAGGGAAAGGATCGGGGTCACGGCTTTCCTTTTTCATTCTTTGGCTCTTTTTGAAGGGCCGCGTAATTTTTCTTCCACTGCTCGGCCTCTTCAAACTTGTATTGCCGTTGGAGGGCGTCGATGAGGCTAGGGTAGGCTTCCATCAGGGTGGGTTGGAGCTGGATGGCTCGTCGGAGATCCATTTCTGCTTTTACATATTCCCCCATGAAGAGGTTTCCCTGGCCCGCAAAGAGTCTGGAGAGGGACCAATCTGGATTTTCCAAAATAGATCTTTCGATCATTCCCAGCGCAAGGGCAGGTTGTCTTAACTTTGCCCAGATCATGGCAATGTAATAGGCGGCACGGGCCGGTTCAATGTTCGATTCGAGTGAGCCGTAATAGTAGCTCAGGGCATCGGCCTTCCAGTCATGTCGATCATAAAAATTTCCACGAGACAGAAAATCTCCTTTAGGGATTTTTCTCAAGGGTTCCTGATAGGCATCGTAGATTTGATAGAGTTCAACGCTTCCTACTTTTGCTTTGAGGTGAGTCGGGTGAAAGTAGCGTTCCTTCGCCTTTTTCCCCCACTCCCTTTCTTCGACAGGTCCCCAGATGGCCATGGGGTAACCGAGTTCAATCGCATAACTGATCGGCTCTTGGGTGAGTGTCATCTTGGTGAATTGTTTCAGCTGTTCATCTTTTAACATGACGTGTACGGCGGCGTGATAACCTGCCGAGAAGGAGGTCGTCACTTCCATGGCAATGGGATAATCGAGTCCGGTCTTGCCGGGATCGGAGGCGGAAAAGATGGGAACGCTGGAGTAAGATTTTTGGATGATCTTGTTCATGGCGTAATAGTCGGCCCAAGGGATTGAGGGATCGACATGGGAGCGTTTCCCAATATAGCAATAGAGAAAATGGAGGTGGAGCAGGGTTCCGACGACAAATAGAGTTCCCAGGATTCGCCGGGGAACGGTGTTTTCCATCAATCGAATGGCCATGTGAATGCCGGCGATGGCGGCCACCATCGCAAAGTGGCGCTTCACTTCGATGCCAGTCGCGATCCAATGGAAGAGAACCGGACCTAAGGCAAAGATAAGCACATCCCAGTGCCAAAGCTTTTTAAAGGAATGGCGATTTTGAATGGCGAGTACCAAACAAAAAAGGCCAAGGAGTCCCGTCGGAGCAATCCATAGAAAAGGAAGATTCATGAAAGCTTCTTGATTGAGTTGCCACCATTCTACGGGGGGATTTCCCGGGCGTTTGAAAATATCAAATAGACTGAATCGCAGAGCAACGGGATAACAGAGAATAGCCGCGCCGATACACAGAAAATCCAATCCCGTTTGCTTTAAAAATTTTCGCCAATGCATCGGAAGTTGTGAGAGGCGGTATAGGGGATAAAGAAAAGCTCCTAACAAGGGGGAAACACAAAGGCTGGCCGATAAGAAAAGCCAATGGAGGAAGCCGGAGCTTTTTAAGAAGGCAAAAAAGAGGATGAAGAAAAGGGCATGCTGGGGGGCCGAAAAACCGACGAGAAAGGAGGAGAAATACCGGAAATAGAAAGGGGGAGAGCTCCAGTCTACTTCTATGGTGGGGCCTCGGCCGTCCCAAAGGCCCAATCCCAGGTGATAAATGTCGGTGTGGAAGATGCAAAATAGAATTCCAAGCAGGGTCCAGTGGGAGCGATAAGAGGGATGAAGTAATTGGAAGAGGCAACCGAAAAGGAGCAGCGCCGTCATCAACACCATTCCCTGCACGGGGCGATAGGCGGTTTCCGGATTGAGCACGCCTAAATGGAGTGCCGCCAGATGATGCCACCAAGCTTGATAAGTCAGTGGAGTGTTGGGCAGGAAGGCGGAAGCCTTTCCTCTTAGGATGCCATTGGCGAGGATAACATGCCGAACCGAATCGTTATTAAAAGGGGCTCGGATATAGGTAGTGGCCCCCGGCTTTTCAGCCCATTGCTGCTTGAGCATGATCGGCAGCAACGTCAACAGAACAAACCCCATGAGCAATCCCCAATGGAAGCGGGAGTAGGTCGGGAGTTTCCCCTTCATTTTTCGGAAGGCAAAAAAGGTGAGCAGGGAAGAGAGTCCCACGACACTCAGCCATTTGATCCATCCAAAGGGAAGAAGGGTATGGAATATCGCCGATAAAAAGACTTCGAGAAAAATATTGAGGGCGATGGCGAGCGGCCAACTGATAGAACTTAAGAATAAAAGCGGAACACAGGTTCCGATCAAAAACAGCAATGCCGCGAGAAGTAAACTCATGTATTTCCGGTGGCTCCTTTAAGTTGGGCTTCGTAAGGCTCTGCAAGTTGTGGGTATCCCAATTTATGGTAAAGACGGACAACCGCTTCCAAGGCCGGTTTGTGTTGGGGGAACTCATTCAGGCTTTGGTGATAATGAATAACCGCCTCCCAGTCCCATCCCTGTTTTTCAAAGGCGGTTGCTTTGTCGAAGTTGGAAAGCGGGGCCAAGGAATGGCGAAGGTGATCCCGAAAAGGATAAAGTCCCACCGTCCCGGCCGTTAAAATGGGAGGAGTCTCCTTGATAAATCGATCTCGAATCTTTTTTCCCCAGAGGAGTTCTTCGGCTGGCCCCCATTCGATGAAGCTAAACCCGAGATCTTGCGCTACGCCAAAATACTCACGGGTGGAAAAGATCCAGTCGAGCGTCCGAATCTTTTGCTCAGAAACTTTGGAGTGAATGAGCGCATGCTCAGGCAGGGAAAAGGAGGGGGCTATTTCCATCACAATCGGCATTTCCAATCCTAATTTCCAGGGATCGCTCGCGGCCATAATCGCGTGGTTACGGTAGTGCTCTTTAATGGAAACATTCATCCGTAAATAGTCATTCCAGGGAACTGTCGTCGAGAGGATGCTCGGTTTCTGGAGGTAACAGAGTAAAAAATAGAGGTGGCAAACCAATCCGATGCTAAAGAGACAAAACTGGGACGTGGGCGTGAACAATTTTTTTTGCACAAGGGGTAAAATAGAAAAAGTGGCGGGAATCAGCAGGAGGATGGAAAGGTGCCGTCGCAATTCCGGGTGATCGGCAAAGAAATAGAGAGGGGGGATCGCGAGGAGGAGGTTCGTGAGCTTCCAATCCCATCGGAGCGTTCCCGATCGGAGTTCTTTAAAAAAATGGAAGGTGAGCAGAAGTCCCAAAACGCCGAGAGTTCCTACATAAAAGAGGGGGGAATAGAGGAGATTGATAGCCGAGGGAAGTTTTGTGACGCTAGCTCCTTTGCCGGTGGGGATGTAACTTTCGATGGGGAAAGTTCCAAAAATAACTCGGTAGACGAGCAGCACGCCTACCAACGTCGCTAAGGGTTTGATAAAAGTATTTCGAGAAGGATGGGACAAGAAATGGTGGCCGAAATAGATTCCAAAGAAGAGGATCCAGAGGGTCGGGGCCGCAAAGAAAGCGGTAAAAAGGGCGAGCGGGGTCCGAAAACGCAAATACGCCAGGGTGAAAAAGAGAAAGAGAACATGTTGAGGGCTCGAAAGGAATAGGAGCTTCCAGGAATAGTAACGCAAAAATCCCGCCGTCGTGCTCCAATCGGCCTCAATCCCCCATTTTCCATTCAGGATGAAATTGGAAAAAAGATGAAGAAGGTCGGCGTGAAAAAAGAGGATCCCCAATAAAAAAATCAGCGTGCGGGTGTTTTTAATCTTTTCGCCCAGCATTGAGATCAAAAGAACCAGAAAGAGAAAGGCGGTTGCCAGGGTGGCGCCGTGAACCATCGGGAGAATGGTAATCTCATGTGAAGAGGAAAATGGAGTCAGGAGCAGGCGCACCGTCTGGTGCCAGAATATTGGGTAACGCAACGGGGTGTTGGGAAGATAGGGGGACAGAAAGGAGCTGTTTAGGTTTTCAATGACGACGGCATTTCTGACATTGTCACTGTGAATGGGGGGGCGGAAATAGGGATGGCCACCCGTGCTTTGCCATTGATTCTTATGGAGGATGAAAAAAAGATCCAGCAACACAACGAAACTCAAAAGAACCGCTTGCTTCGATAAAGCCTTCCCTTTTTTGGGATAGAAAGGGAGAAAAATGAGCGAAAGGGAAAGGGTGAAGCAAAAGGCTCCGAGTGAAGAGATCTTAAAGAGGGAAAGGAGATTGAACAGAAATCCGCTGATTGCCACATGGTAGATCAAAAGAGAAAAGAATCCTCTTTTTCTTCCTAATAAGTAGGGGGGAAGAAACCAAAAAAGTGAAATCCAAAAGAAGGCAACAACGATCACGCCACTCCTTCGGGTTGAGTTCTGGGAATGGGAATCACGACTCGAGTCTTAAGTCGTGAGAACCCTTGCAAGAGGAGCGGAACCCAAAGGCCAATCCAAATAGCGAGATTGGTCCAGTAAAGCGCGCTGTGCCAGGCAGGGATTCCCCAGCTGGGGATTTTGCCTTCGCGAAATCGATTGAAGTTGGTTTTATCGTCGACGGGAATCCGATCCCACGCCTTGCATTTAAAATAGTCGGGATAGAGCAAGCAGCCCGGATGGTGGAGATTGAAAGCTCCTCCGAAGATTTGGTCACTTTTGCCTGATTTCAAGGGAGAATGGATGCTCTCGCCTCGATATCCGAAGAGCGGCTCGTAACATTTCAGGGAGGTGCAACCGGTGCGGAGTCCAGAGATGTCAACGCCGCGCTCACCCACCACTTCATCGACTGGAAATATTCCTTTGTGGGCCTTTACCTCGCTGTAATCTTTTTTATTGTGCCGGTAACCCAGCGTCAGCCGATTATCGAGGAAATATTTGGAGTAGTATACAAACTCAACCATGAAAATAGCGGCGATGAGGGAGAAACAGCAGGAACGGACCTGCCAAGAGGTGAATTTGACTCGGCTTGAGAGCCATTGAAGGGTGGCGCCAAAGAGCATCGAGAAGGGGAGGAAGAAGGCCCCCAGCAGTTTGATCGGGTTATGGTAGTCCTTAAAGAAGGGGAGATAGGTATTCAGTTTGTGTCCCGAAGCGAGAATGCAAACAAAGGGGATCAAGACCCCGTAACTGATGAGTAAGATCGAGAAACCCCGTTTTTTCTGTGTCGTTAAATAAAGAATGAAGAGAAAAAAGATCGGGATCATCAACCGGGAGCTGAAGCCGACATATTCCCAAGGGCCGAAGGCATATTTTCCAAATTGGATAAAGAGGGGCGTATCGCTCGGATTGAACCAGAAATAGTCGAAGATCAGTTTATAGATGGGAATCCCTGAGGAATCGATCGGGGCGCGGGCGAAATTTTTGGAAAAAAGGATCGAAGCCACCATCTTCCCGGAGCAAACCCCCACCACCACCAAGGAGGTTAGGCCGATGAGGATGAAAAGCTCTTTGAGCTGGCCTTCCTGCCAATCCCGATAAATAAGGTAAGGGAGAAAAAGTCCCAGACCTACAAACAGCACCACCAACATATGAAAGGCACCGGCATAGAAAAGATAAACAATGAGCGAAGAGAGAAGGAGCAGGTCCCGATAACGGGTCGCTTTGGAGTGGGGCTTTAGAAGGGCGTAGTAGACCCAGGGAAAAAGAAGGTAACTCAGGTGGGTGAGATGACCGACATAAAGATGGGCGAAAATAAATCCATTTAAAATAAATAAAAGTGCGGAGAGGTGTGCGATTCGACGGGTAAAATGGAAGGCGGCGGTGAATAGTTTCAGACAGCCGAAATAGGCCAAGCAATAGAAAATAAAAATAGAAATGTAGGTCGCAAGGACCGGATCGATAAAAAAGGTCAAAAGTTGGGGAAAGGAAAAATAGACCGACTGGGGATCGGCAAAGAAGGGGATCCCTCCACAAAGAGATGGGGTGTAATGGGGAAGGGTGAAGGGGTTGCTCCAGAAGTGGGCGGCGCCAATCATGAGTCGGATGAAAGAATAGTAGTAATCATGTCCCAACCAACCATCGACGGGTTGAAAGTTCCAAAGCAAGAGGAATAAAGCTGCTGCAAAAGGAATATATTCTAGAGTGGAGATCAAAAATGGATTTCTACTGCAATTTTCCCCAATGGTTGCTGCGCTGTGTCCTCGGTCAAAAAGGTTCTCAACGGCCTGCTCGGCCGCCTCCGAGCCTTTTTGCCCTGTGTCCTTGCGACGCAACCATTTGGAAAAATTTCGTAACGAAACCACTTTTGATTTCCACTCCCGCTTTTTAGCGTGGCTGATCATTGCCCCTCCTTTATTTTCGCCCGGGCTACGGGGTGTTTGGGATCGATTCCTAAGGCCCGTTGATAATGTTCATGGGCCTTTGCAAATTCTTTTTGCACCTCTAAAGCAATTCCCAAGTTGGCGTGGGTGTTGGCATCCTTTTCGCGAAGCTCGAGCGATTTTTGGAAAGCTTTGATGGCTTCCGGGATCCGATTCTCTTCCGCCAGGCTAACTCCCATATTGTTCCAGCATTCGGGACGGTTTGGATCCAGGGCCAGCACCTTCTCGAAAAGCGTGATGCTCTCTTTGTTGCGGCGTTGCCGCTGGAGCAGGATCCCCAAGTTGTTATAGGAATCGACTTGATTGGGATTGAGTCGAATCGCCTCTTGATAGTGCCATTCGGCTTGAGCCTCTTTCTGTTTCTGGACTTCGGGAGTGGTCTCCTCTTTCGGAAGTCGCAGGAGTTCCGAATAAAAGGAACGGTGATTGAGAGGTTGGCTTTCTTCTGAAAGAAGGACGGCGTAAGAATAGTGAATATCGGCATCTTGGGAGTTGAATTTGATGATTTGCCGAATGAGGGAGCGATTGTTCCGCCACATTTCCATCTGCGAAAAACTTTTTACTCCATAAAGACAAAGCAGGATCGCGAAGAGGGGTTGCCACTTTTTGGAGAGTTTCAAGGAGGTGATGGCGATGACCATGCCAAGGAGTGGGAGGTAGAGAAAACGATCGGCCATCGTAGAAAACTTTTGGTAGTAGAAGGGGATCAATCCACTGACGGGGATCAATGCGAGCAAGAAGAAAAGGATTCCAGTCACAAAAGTCCGATGGCGCAGGCGCCAGAGGAGAATGGCGATTCCAACCACGGCAACGACGGCGATAATAGTAAAGGGCCCTTTGAGAACCGCGGTGGGGGTGCGTCCATAATTGACGGTGAGAAAGAAGGGGAAGAGGATCTTTGATAAAGCAAAGATCACCGAATCGCAGGCCACTAAAAGCCGGTTGGCTAAAGGTGGAATCTGTTCAATTACCTTGTCCGGTTGGGCCATCTTGGTCAGCAAAATAATCGGCAGCGACAAAAGAGCAGTGATCAGAATTTGGCGGTTTTTTTGGAAGGCGATTTTGAAATAGCCTTTATCGATCAACGCCACAAAGAGCGGGAAGATGACGGCGGAAGGTTTAGAGAGGAGAGAAAGAATGAAGAAGAAGAGCGAAGGGAAAATCTTTCTTTCCCCTTTTCGAAACTGAACATGGTGAAGCGCCGCTAATAGGAAGAAGAGGGTTGCCAGCAAATCTTTAAAGGAGGAGATCCAGGCCACCGATTCCACTTGAATGGGATGAAGGGCAAAAATGAGCGAGCCCATCACGGCCATCCACTGTGAAACTCCTAAGGAAAGGAGGAGAGAAAAAATCAAACCACAATTGATTCCGTGAGTGAGGATGTTGAGCAGATGGAAAAAGAAAGGGCGCATCTCCCCAAACCAAACCATGGTGAATTCTGCCGCCCCTTTCCAGAAGGTGTAAGTGAGAGGGATATAGAGCCCTTGAAAGGGGCCTTTCCAGAATCCTTTTAAACTGTTCCACAGTGGAGCGGCGAGCGTGCCGTTTTGGTAGATGTGAACGCCGTCATCGAAGGTGACAAAATCGAACTGCAAGCTTTTAGCAAAGAAAAGGAGGGCAAACGCAAATAGACACCATTGGATAGAAATGGCTCGCCGTGTTGTCCCCACCATTAAATACGATATCAATTTTTTTGGAATGTGTCAGTTTCCGATCAGATAAGTCGCTTCTATGTTAAAATAAGAATACCCCCCTATCCCATTTTCCCGGACATCCTTTATGCTCTTTTGGCTAGGCCTGCTTAGGTTAGCTTTTGCTAACTTACGCATCAATAAACTGCGCTCCGCGTTAACAGTGCTCGGAATGGTTTTTGGAACCGGTGCCGTGATTGCAACTCTTAGCAGCAGTGAGGGTTCCGCCCGATTTCTAGATCAAGAGCTCAAAAAAATCGGGGTGAATCTTCTTTTAATTCAATCCCGCGGCCTTGCCTTTACTTCAAATGACAAGGCGTTGATTCAAAAATATTCCCCCTATTTCGAGCAGGTGAGTTCCATTCTGCCGTTAGGTTTGGTGAAAATTTACTATGGTTCTAAGACCCTGGAGTTGGAAACGATTGGGGTCGAATCCGATTTCTTTG
Source organism: uncultured Pseudobdellovibrionaceae bacterium (assembly GCA_964604555.1). Taxonomy (GTDB): domain Bacteria; phylum Bdellovibrionota; class FAC87; order UBA2466; family UBA2466; genus CAZRZK01. The sequence goes on from CAZRZK010000029.1 coordinate 26,355, forward strand.
GGACCTCTCGCCAAGTTTTGAATCGCGGAAGGATTTTCGATGAAGGGGACGTTTCACAGGAAAATAGGTTAGCGGTATTGGGAAGCGGGATCGCTCAAACGCTTTTTGGAAAGGCGAATGCGGTCGGAGAGTATCTCTATTTCGTTCAAGGGGAATCGGTTTTTCCACTTCGGGTAGTGGGAGTCTTAAAGTCAAAAGGGAGTGGAGGGGTGGGGCAGAATGATGATCGCGTCATGATCCCTATCACCGTGGCCAAAAAATTATCGACGAGCGTGCCCCACCCACTTTTGCTGGGAACTCTTTGGGATGAACAAAAATCGGGTGAGGCTAAGCAGCAGGTCATCAAACTTTTAAGTCCCCGATTTTCAAACAACTTAGAGGTCACCGATGCGAAAGAGGCGATTGATCGGAATAAAAAAATCCTGGAAAAGCAAAATTTGGTTGGGATTTCATTGGCTTTGGTGAGTCTGCTCACCGGGGGAGTGGGGATTATGAATATTATGCTCCTCTCGGTGAGCCAACGCCGGAAAGAAGTTGGGCTCCGCAAGGCGGTGGGTGCAAGCAATGGGCATATTCTGATTCAGTTTTTATTGGAAGCGATGATCGTGTGTGTTGTCGGCGGGATGCTGGGAATTTGTGTCGGAATGCTTTTTGGGCAAAGGGTCGCGCAGATGATGGGGCAGTGGGATGCGGTGGTTTCAGTTGGAACGGTCGTTTGGGCTCTTTTCTTTGCTCTTGCTACGGGGATTGTGTTTGGAATCATGCCGGCCTATCGAGCGGCGCAGTTGGATCCCTATGAGGCCCTAAGGAGCTAAAAAAATGCGGTACTGCAATTTATTAATCCTCCTTTTTCTTTTATCAGCCTGCCATCGGGGTGAAAAATCGGCTCAATCCGGAGTGAGCTATATCCCAGTGAAACTGACGACTCTAGAAAGAAAATTGAACTGGAGAGGGTGGGTTCGCGCAGCCGATCGATTGGAAATTCGCGCCGATAAGAAGTTTAAAGTAGCTAAAGTAGGGGCCAAAAATTTTGAGAGTGTGAAAAAAGGGCAGGTGCTCCTCGAGGCCGATCGAGTTGAGATGATCAGTAAACGAGACGAAGCGAAAAACAAAGAGGCTTCCGGAGAGGTTCAGATAAAAATGTCATCGGCAAAGGTCGAGCATGCCCAAAAGATCCTCCATCGTAAAAAGGAACTCCTGGCAAAGGGGATTATCCCCCGGAAGGAATTTGATGAGGCGCTAAAAGATTTCAAAATGAGTGAGAGCGAATCAAAAAGCAAGGAGCTGGAACAGCAGCGGGTGAAACGGGAATTATCGCAATTGGAAGAGGAGCTGAAGGTTTCCAACTATCAAGCCCCCCGAGAAGGGGTGGTTTCGAATCTGCCCTTGCTAGGTGCCGAAGTGGAGTTAGGTCAGATCGTTGCGGTGATCTCCAATCTCAATCAGTTGGCCCTGTGGGTGGAGGTGGAAGAGAGCCACGCCCATCAAATCCAAGCCGGACAACCCGTTACCATCGCTTTAGACATCGCACATGGTCAGAATTTTCAAGGGAAGGTCAAGGAGATTGCGACCTCAAGTCAACAAGATTCCATGATCAAAACCTATGAGGTAGGAATTGCGTTCGATGCGAAAGGAATCGCCCTGCGTGAAGGTTATTCAGGCGAGGCGACCCTTTCTCTTTTCAAAAAAGAGAATGTCATTGCGATCCCTATTGCCGCCATTCGGTATATTGAAGGAAAAAGTTACGCGCTGGTTTCTTCTACTGAAGGCGGAAAATTTTCTCCGAGACAAATCCAAATTGGGCTCAAGACCGACGAAGAGGTAGAAGTTCTCTCGGGTCTTTCAGAGAATGAGTTTGTGGTGTTAGAGGGAGGGTCAGTCTAGATGACTCGTCTTCTGTTTGCTGCATTTATTCTGATGTCCATTGTTGGAAGAGAAGGCGTTTGTCTCAAGAAATCGACCTATCAAGATTCCTTGAAGTCTTTAGATCTCTATACACTCCCTCAAAAGGGAAGCCCGCCCCTGACCCGGAAAGATCTTTTTAAGACGATTGCCGATCGCGGGCTGCCGATCAAAATTGCTCATCAAGAGTATGAAATGGCGGAAGAGGTTTATAATATCTCCTACTACCAATGGAACTATCCCAGAGTCGATCTGGTCAGCAAATACACCCTCACCGAAACCCGCAATTTAGGAACCGAATCCCGTCTTTATAACTTTGGACTCAATCTGACCAATACTACTCCATGGGGATTGAGTTACACCATCAATGTTCCCGCGATTAATGGAACTGCCTCACAGGATCCCACTTTTGGACGATCGGAACTCGACACCTCTCAATTGGGGGCGACGGTCGGTCTTAAGTTGCTGGGTGGCTCCTATTTTGTCCTCGGAGATACAGCGAGACGGAGCACCGACATCAGTTTTCAAACGGCACGGCTCCAGCTGCGTGCCACAACCTTGACGACAATACAGCAAGGCGAGCAGGCTTTTTTCGATCTCCTCCAGAAGCAGCTCAACGTCCAGGTTTTGGAACAGGCTTATGAATCGGCGAAAGCGCTGCGGGCCGATGTGGAGGAGATGATTCGCGTCGGGGAGAGTGAGCGATTGGCCCTCATTAAAGTAGACCTGCAGATTGCACAGGCAGAGGTGAATCTCCTCCAGGCGCAAATTGACCACGCCACTTCAAAAGAAGCCTTGCGGGAGATTCTGGCGAAAAATGAGGAGGGGGCCGCCGAGATTGTAGCCGATCCCAATGAATTGAAGGAGGTTCCGGAGATTTCGGAATTGAGCCTGACGAAATCGATTGAACGGGCGAAAAAAGGGAAGCCGAGTTGGCTCCTCAGTCAGCTCGATAAAGAGGCAGCGGACATTGCGGTCACCCAGACCTTCTCCAGCACTCTGCCCCAATTGGATTTAACGGCCGGGTATGGTTATCAGGCAACGGGAAATACGATTTCGGGATCGTTTCGGGATCTGAGCCGTCTCGAAAATCCGAACTTCACCATCGGATTGGTATTTAATTACACCATTTTTGACAGCATCGAGAAGGCCAACTACCGGCAGGCCGAGATCCGTTTGACGAAAGCAGAATATGCCGTCAACCAAAGCCGCAATCAACTCGTCAAAGAGGTGAGCAGTGCCGTTCAGACGACTAATATTGCGTATAAGAAACTAAAACTGGCCTCTCTTACCCGAACTTTGTCGGAAAAACGATTGCAGGCCGAATTCGAAAAATTTCGTCTGGGAGAAAGCGCGATCCGAAATGTGATCGATTTCCAGAATGAGGTGAACACCGCCCGCATCGGTGAAGTAGGCGCGAGAGTGGCGCTTCGACAGAGTTTGTCCACCCTTCGCACCGTCATGGGAGATCTTCCTGAGGGGATTACGATTCAATACCCACAATGATAGAGATGGAAAACATTACGAAGGCTTTTGAACTGAATGGGAAATCGATTCCTATTTTGAAAGGGATCAGCCTTTTCATCGGCAAGGGGGAGTTTGTGTCGATCATGGGCCCCAGCGGATCGGGGAAATCGACACTCTCAAGTCTGTTAGGATGTCTCGCCACTCCCAGCAGTGGATCTTATAAATTGGGCAAAAGAGAGGTTGCCCAGCTCCGTCCTTCAAATCTTGCGCGCCTTCGCAACCGCAGCATCGGGTTTGTTTTTCAGGATTTTAACCTTTTAGATGGTTTATCAGCGTGGGAGAACGTGGCCCTTCCGCTTTTTTATGGTGGGGTAGCTGCGAAGGAGCGTCGTCAAAGGGCACAAGAGAGTTTGGTAAAAGTAGGACTGGAAAACCGAATCGGCTATTTCCCCAATCAACTCTCCGGGGGACAGAAGCAAAGAGTAGCTATCGCACGGGCGCTAGTGAATGAACCTGCATTCCTATTTGCCGATGAGTTGTGTGGAGCCTTGGATAAAAAAACCGGTCATGAGATCATGGGGCTTTTGCAAAAATTGAACCTGCAAGGGCAGACCATCGTGATGGTGACCCACTCCTCGAGTGACGCGAACTACTCAAAGCGGATTTTACATCTAGTTGATGGCTTAGTGGTAAAAGACGAGCTGGTGGAAAAGCCGACGATTGGGTTTACTGTCGGAGATTCCGAAGTAGAAAAAGAGAATGATCACATCAGTCGCTTATGGCGAGTCTCTTCCTTCTGTCCCGTGCATACCGAGGAAAATTTCACCCTCCTCAAAGAGCTTTACCAAAAAACCACCCATCCAGAAGCTTTGGTCCAGACGGCACGCGCGTTACTGAAATGGGATACGGATGAGGCGAGATCGATGGTCCGGGATCTTTTTAACCATGCCTCCTGGATTGTCCGTGCCGAGGTGATCCGAAATACTGAGGGTCGAACGAAAGAATTTGCGGTCCCGCTTTGCTTAAAAGGGATCCAAGACACCAACGCCTGGGTTCGATTCCTTTCGCTTTCTTCTTTGCAGCGTCTTTGGCCGCCCCCACACTCCATTTCAGAAGGCGAACAATCTGCTATCGCGAAACTTTTGGAAGATGAAGATGAACGCGTCAGGGCTTCAGCGGTCGTGCTGGTGGGGCGCATGCGGAACGGGAATTTTGAAGAGCAGCTGCTTTTAGCCACCCAGGACAAGGATGGCCGAGTTCGTGCCAATGCGATCGAAGCGCTTGCCCCTTTGAGCGATAATGCGGTCGCTCGGATCAAAGAATGCCTGGATGATAAAAATAACCGGGCCCGGGTCAACGCCGCCCTTTTGCTTTATCAACGAGAACCCAAGATGGTCTTTGAATCCTTGGTCAGTCTCATGGCCTCCGATAATCATCTGCTGCGATCTTCCGCCGCCTGGGCGTTGGGCCAGCTCCCTACCGATGAGGGAGGGGCCTTATTAATCCAAGCGCTGAAAAGTGAAACGGAAGAGGTGGTGGTTAATCAAGTGGTGCGCTCTTTGGGGAACCTCTCGAAAAAGCAACTCCCGCTTTCTACCGTGATCCAGGCGGTGTTGGAGAGATCACCATGACAGTGATAGGGCTCTTCTTCCTGTCTTCTCTGCAGGCTGCAACCTTCCCCTTCAAAGTGGAAGAGGCCCATTTACAGGAAAGAGTGGTCATAGCCGGAGGGATTACTCCCTTACAAACCGAATCGATCAAAGCCCGCTATTCTAATTTCATCCGCAAACTCAATATTCGAGTTGGACAGCCGGTTAAAAAAGGAGAGCTGCTCGCAGAGGTCGATACCCAGTGGATTAACCAACAAAAAGAATATCAAGAACAGGCTCTTCAGTTTGCTCAGAGTAATCTTGCTCAGGCCCAATTCAATGAGAAGCAGGTAAAACAAAAACAGATCGCCACTCGCCAACTCGCCTCCAAGGATTTAATTCCGAAATCGGGATTGGATAGTGCGCAGATGGCGATGCTTGATACGCAGTTGAGGGTGATCGCAGCCCAACAGGAAATCGATCGCGCTAAAAAAGATCTCGAGCTCACCAAAAAGATGATTCAGAATTTAAACTATTACGCATCGATGGATGGTGTCGTCACCTCACTCCTGGTAAATCCCGAGCAACTCTTGGGCCCTTTCTGGTTGAATGAGGGAATCCAACTTGCCCGCATCGATGCCCCCGGAAAGTATGTCGTGAAGGCCACCGCCACCGATACACAGGTGAATAAGATCAAAGTGGGAGATCAGTGTGAGGCCTACTTAGAAGGATATGAGGGCTCGACCCCTTGTAAAATTTCTTCAATGAACCGTTTAAAAGAGCTCTCCCATAGTAGCCCCTTATATTATGAAGTTACGATCTTGTTGGAGAAACCGGGAGCGATTCCTCCTCGTCAACTCTTAACCCGGATTGAAATTCCATTGGAAAAAAGATCCAAGGAATTAGTCGTTCCATGGAATGCCGTGCATTTGAAGGCGAATCAGGCGATGGTCAGGGTGATTGGAAGTGAAGGGATTTCAGAACGAGAAGTGATCTTGGGAACTCGTGAGAGTGGGCGTGTAGGAATTAGGCAAGGCCTACACGCCGGCGAAATAGTTGAAGCGGAGTTGTGGTAACTTTTAACAGTCAACTACACACATTTCCATTTGCCATTTACGCACTTTTGTTTTGTTGGTGGGCGGCACTCTGGAATTCCGCCTGAACAGGAGCCGCTGCCTGTTCCACCTGGATTACATTTAGCACCGGGAGGGCATCCACCCGTACCACTCGGATTCCAAAGTCCTCCGCCCGTGTTACTTCCGCCTGTTCCACCTGGATTACATTTAGCGCCGGGAGGGCATCCACCCGTGCCGCCCGATCCGCCACCCGGATTACCGATGCCGCCACCCGATCCACCACCTGGGTTACCGATGCCGCCGCCCGATCCACCACCTGGGTTACCGATGCCGCCGCCCGATCCGCCACCTGGGTTACCGATGCCGCCGCCCGATCCGCCACCTGGGTTACCGATGCCGCCGCCCGATCCACCGCCCGGGTTACCGATTCCACCACCTGAACCGCCACCCGGGTTACCGATGCCGCCACCTGTACCACCCGTGCCTCCGGAATTATTCCCGCCGTTTGATGACGGGCAACACTTCCAGCCACCAGCAATATTTGGATTGGTAGGACCAGAGCAGGTGCCATGTTGTGAACCGCACCCAGGGGCTAAGTCCACATATTTACATTGGTAACCTATGTTACATGCTGAATAGGCAATAACAGAGGACAAAAAAGGAAATACAAACATCAACATTTTGAATGTTTTCACATATTCTCCCTTGAACATCTTTTTATATTTTTTAAATCGACATTATTATTATCGATACTCTTGCCTTAAATCACAACAAATTATTGCAACGCCCTTGCCTTGCAAAAATGAAGGCCGTACATTTTTAAAATGTCCAACATTCCAACGCTCGATCTTTTAGGCCCTTTATCCCCCCTTGCAGGCATTTGGGAAGGGAAAAAAGGGGATGATACCGCACCTTCGGATGATAGAGGGACGGAGAAAAACCTCTTCCAGGAACGAATGACTTTTGAACCGATTTCCCCGGTTCAGAACCATGAACAGCTCTTATACGGGTTGCGTTATATGACAGTTGCTACGCGGATTGGTGAACGGGATCCATTTCACGAAGAAATTGGCTATTGGTTATGGGATCCGAAAGAAAAACAGGTCATGAAATGCTTTATGGTTCCCCGCGGAGTGAATGTGATTGCAGGAGGGAGTGTTGAACCGACCTCTAAGCAGTTTGAATTGGTGGCGGAGCTCGGTTCAGCAACCTATGGAATTTGTTCCAATCGGTTTCTCGATCGAGAGTTCAAGACGGTGGCTTATCGATTCAAGGTATCATTGCTGGATTCCAATTCTTTTTCCTATGAAGGGGACACTCAAATCCAACTCAAAGGGCGGAAAGAGATTTTCCACCACATTGATAAGAACACTCTCACTCGCGTGAAGTGACATGATTGAGGGAGATTCGCAAAGACGAGGAGAGGTGACAGGCGAGATCCGCTCCAGTATTATATTCCCAGACACACGCAATTCTTTTTAACCCGCATTAATAAAATTTGAGGAGACTATGAATAAGATCATGGCTTTGTTTTTATTCGGGTCGATTTCTGCTTTTGCGGCCCTTCCCCACCTGGATCCCGAGATGACCGGGGCGGAATATGAGTACTATCTCAATCGAGTGAAGGTGAAATCATCCTCCGGATTGGATTTCATCCTGCAGCATGGAAAACGAAATCTGGAGTGGTTGAAGGAAATTAACGCAATCCGTCCTCCCGAGAAACAGATCTCATTTAGTTCCGCAGCGACGCAAAAGGCCTATCCAATCACGGAACCGGGCTTCAACAATCCGACGATCGCGAAAAAACGGTTTGAGGATTTTAAAATGGCGGCCCCTCAGTGGTTTGTTTCCATCGTGATCGACGGAGAAACGATGAATCCTAATCTTCCCGTAACCGATGCGGAGTATATTGCATTGGGATTGGAATTGGATCGGATCTACCAAAGTGCTTCCCGTTGGATTCTACAAGAGCCTTATCTGTTTCAATATACGATGCGCCAAGCCGATGATGTCCGGGGTTACTATTTCCTCCATCAAGATAAGGATCTCCAATCCAAGTTGGATCATTTAAGCCAATTGCCGATGGAGCAACAAAATCAGATCGGTGACTGGATGGTCCAATTGTGTGGAAACAGTGAAGGTTTTGCCGATTGCGAGGAGGAATGGGAAGAGTCTTCCACGAACGGCAAATCGGCCTGGAAGTTTTATCAAAAATATCTGTCAGGGGGAGCCTCACGCTGGAAAGAATATTTTGAGATGGGTGGTTATCGGGATGATGTTCGTTGGACTTCGGCCGAACCAAACACGATGTGGGTCCCCTTCATCACTCCCGAAACCGATGCTTTGAAACGGTTCTTATCGGACAATATCGAGGAGGAATGGCAATTCAATGGTTGGAAGCTGAAAATGGATTTCCAGGGAAGAGGAACCGCTCACTTAGAATTTGAAGCCGGGGCTACGCCAAACGTGAATGGCCTGGGGGGCGATGTCATCACCATGGACGCCAATGCGCCCTTGACGGAGTACAATGTCCAATGGACCATTCGTCATGAGTATGGCCATGTGCTCGGACTTCCCGATTGTTACGTGGAGTTCTACGATGATAAGGCGGAGAAGATGGTGAATTACCAACTCGATATCACCAATCTTATGTGCAGCCGCCGTGGGCATATTCAAGAGATTCATTATACGGAGTTGAAAAAAGCCTATTTTGAATAAGATCCTCGTTTTAAAATTATTGAGTCTATCCCACACCCCTCCCGCAAAATATTCGACTGAACTTTTGCGGGAGGCCGGTTTCTCCGTCACTCTTTTAGAATATGGTTTTGGGGAATGGGTTCAATATTTCCCCCGCCCTTTGCGTAGCGGGCTTCATTTTTTTGCGGCGGCTCTCCAGGCATTTCACCTGACATTTAAAATAAAGCCGCAATGGATCATCACCCATGGAATTAATGAGCAGGTGATAGGTTGGTTCCTTTCTGTTTGTTTTAAAGTTCCACTCATCTGCCATGTTCACGAAGTTTACGAGCGCTCTCAGCTATCGCGATTCAATCGGCTCTTGGTGCAGATGGAAGGGGTTTCCCTTCGCAGGGCTGTTCTTAACCTTTTTCCAGGGATAGAGCGGGCCCAAATTTATCGAGAGAGGTATCATTTATTAAATCCAACTCAATTGGTGTTTAACTGCCCCCGTCTGCTCAAACAAGAGGGATTTCATCGTGAAGTTTGGAAGAAATGGGGTATTCCAGAAAACAAAAAAATCATTTTTTACGTTGGGGGAATTGGCCCCAATATGGCTCTTCAACCGATGATTGAGGCGCTTCCGTTTTTGACCGATTATTGTTTTGTGATGGCGGGCTTTGGGGAGCCCTCTTATATTAGCCAGCTTCCGAAACATGAGCGTTGTTTTTGGATTGGAAAGCTGGAAGGGGAAAAGAAGTGGGAGTTGTTGAGAAACGCCGATGTGGGTTATTGTGTTTATTATTCTTCAGAGTTGAGATTAAAGTATGGAGCGACAGCTTCGAATAAGCTGTGGGAATCGATAGCCTGCGGCCTTCCTATTGTGACCGGGCCCCAAGAAGATTTCAAAAGACTCGTGGGCACTTTAAAAGTAGGCGAGGTCGCGGGATCTTATGAACCCCAAGCGATTGCGCAGGCCATTCTTAAGATTATTAAGGTCGATAAAATGAAACTGCTTCAGCTCCACAGTGAGCAATTCCATTATGAAAAACAGTATGAACCGGTGCTTTACTTTTTAGGGAAGAGGGCGGCAGAGTTGGCCTTGCCATGACCTCCTCGAATGTATGCCACTACAATGAAGAGACACTGGATCAAAACATAGGTGACGACCCATGGCATTCCCCCCGTTCCAAAACCGTAGGAATGGAGTCCAACTCCCAGAACAAAATTGACTCCGTACCAGGCCATGAGCACTCCTAAGAAGGAGAGAATCGTGACGGTAGCAAAGCCAAATCCTTTCAACCATCCGGTGAAACGGCCATGCAAAACCGCTAAGTAAAGCAGCAGTGCAATGAGCGCCCAGACCTCTTTGGGATCCCAGCCCCAGAAGCGGCCCCAGGAATAATCTGCCCAGACTCCACCGAGAATCGTTCCCGCCGCGAGTAGGATCACCCCGATCTGCATCGCACGGTACATAAAAAGGGAGCTGGTCTGGATCGAATCCACCGCATGAGGTCGAAAAAGGTAGTTTCCAATCACCACATTTCCAAGACACAGAGAAACAGCGAAGGCGGCATAACTTAAAGTAATCGTGAGTACATGGATCGTAAGCCAAAAGTTGCTGCGCAGGACCGGTTCGAGCGGATTGATGCTGGGATCTAAAACGATCGGAATGTTATCGGCGAGTACCAACCCCACAATGGAAAAGACGAGGGCGGCCGAAGGGATCAGGAGGTTTTTATAGGCATAACCAATCATGAGGGAAAAGAGGACGCAACCCCAGGTGACCCAGATCACCGATTCATACATGTTGGTGACGGGGGGGCGCTCAGCGATATAGCAACGCAACCCAAAACCATAGGTGTGCATCAGAAAACCGGCGACTAATGACGCGATCCCAACCGCTTTGGTCCCTTTGATTTTTGAGAGTTGAAAGGCGAGGAGAGTAAAGAAGGCAAGGGTGTAAAGGATCCAGGCCATCCGGAAAGGATGCAGGCTATTGTAGTGGCTTTCGATTTTCAGATGGGTGGTAGAGGGGTAGGCGCCATTGGCGACTTCGCGCAGTTGATTTTGGAGTTTACCAGTTTCGTCGTTCCATTGGACTGCATTTCCGTCGATAAAATGGGTCAGGATATTTTTGACGTTCTCAGATAAAGCCATCGTCTTTTCCCGGGCATAGGGAAGGGAGCCGGGATCATCGCTCAGGATAGTGAGAGAAAACCAAGGCTGGTGCAGTCCTTGCGGATTGGGGAGAAGCGTTAAGGACCTTCCCGTGATGATGCTTTCTAAAAGCCCGCGTTGATTTTGGATCTGCAGGACCTTTTTTCCTAGTTCATCCTGTTTTTCCTTGGCCTGTTCCTTTTCCATTGCCGCCTGCACCAATTTGGTGAGCTCTGCGTTCTGTTCGATCTCGTCTAGGGTGAAGTAGGCGAGATCGGGATTGAGTCCAAGAGCTCGCTTTAAAGGTTGATGATCTATTTTGAGAATAGGCTCCTCTTTCCACTCCTTTTCAAAGGAGGTGATCCAACCAAAGAGGACTTCAACCGCAGGCCGTCCTTTCCAAGAGGTGCGGTGGGTGACGTACCGGACCGTTTCCATGGCGAAGGTTTCTAAAGGTTTCACTCGTCCGCGATCCTGGATTGGAACCTGCGCAATCTTCTTCCAATCAAACTCTGTTCGTATTTTGGGGGCCGCGAAGAGTGAGGTGCAAAAAAGGACAAGCAGAACTATTTTCATCGAGACTCCTTTTTACTTCCAGGCTTTTTTTGGCCGAATAGGATCTCCCAATAATGGGGATTTAAGTAAAACATTAAACAGATTCCCAATACAATCAGCAGGGATCCGAGATACTTAATCATCCGACCCGGATCAAAATTCACCGCCAGAACAGAAACCGGCGGCTGACCCGGTTCCATTTGGTAACTGGCTTGGTAAAAAGTATAGCCCCCATGTTTGAGCGGTTCATTCATGCTGATCAGTGCGGCTTGGGGAGTGGGGGATTCGGGATCATTCACTGTCACTTCACTTTGGAAGGATGCTGCCTTCTCGGTGCCAGGATCAGTCCCGACGGTAAACTTTTTTAAGTGGATTTTAAAAGGGAGGGTGAGGCGAGTCCGACGGAGCTGGATAAAATAGAGCTGATCTCCAATTTGGAGATCCTGGGTTTCCCCTTCCACAATCCATTGGGGATCCCGTGACTCTGGACCTTGGTAACGAATGGCCGACACGAAATTATCGCCACCGGCGATCAAATCAACCGGCTTTACTTCCCAATCTTCGATGGCCGCAGGAAGCCATTGCACCAGTTTCATCTGGAGATCCATCCAACCGGTGGGAACCGCCTCTCCTTTAAAGAGCACTCCCTTTGCACGGGTGGCGCCATCCGAGCCCGTGGAATGGTAGAACACCTTGTCGCCACGACTTGATTGGAGCAGATCCATCTTGCCTCTTTTGGAGGCCATTCCTTGTTGCTCTTGATTACTTGCAATCATTCGAAGGTGAACCCCGATCTCCTCCTTATTTGCGCTGGCCTCTTTTTTGTGAAGGGTGGCAAATTCGGGGAAGAGCGCGAAGAGCGTGTGCCGTTCAAGGCTGCCGTTTTGATCGCGTAACTGGAGTTGGACGGCTGGATTCACCATTTCATTGGACCGGTTCACGAGCTCATTTTTATCGACGATGGCATAGGGAAGATAACGATCCACCCTCAAAGATAAGGGGGATTCTGGAATGGGCGCCCACCGTTGCCAATAGTCGTCAATATTCAGACGCCACTCTTGTGTCTGCCATTGCACGATCAAATGTCCCCGGGTCGATTTTTTTTCGATCGGGCCGCGGGGATTGAAAAATTGCTTCTCCTCTTTTTCGTTCCAGGCGCGCTTGAGTGAAAAACGGGCCGGCCCAATTTGGGTGACTTGAGTCTTTAAGCCGGGAGCAATGAGCCATTCCTTCATCCGGAAACGGCTATTGGAGAGTTCCAATTGCAGTGCAGGGAAACCCAATCCTGGCACTGGGCTTTCCTTAAAGATTTTTTTAACAAAGGCTCTGGGATAAAAATGGTCTATCTTTAAAGGTTGCGTACCCGGAATCTTCACCTCGAGAATATTGCCTTGATAACTGGTCGGAAATTCGGGAAAGGGGGTGGCGAACGGAGTTTTTTGGGACTCTCCAAACAGGCGCAATTCTAAATCTTGGAGTATTACTTCATCGTTGCTTCGCCCTTCATTGATCGGGAGATTTCCATCCACCCCAAATTCACGGCTCACATAGGATCCCAGCAGAATGACGATAATTCCCAAGTGAGTGACCAAGAAACCAATGTGTCGCACCTTCCAGGGCCACCTTGAAAGGGCAGCGCTGAAAACATTGAGGCCCAAGAGAAAGAGCACCCCTCCGAACCACCGCGTGCCATAAACCAAAAGGTGCGCGGCGCGGGTTCCATAATTCGATTCAGCCAGTGTGCCGTATGTGAGCACTGCGGCAAGTAACAGAATTGTAAAAACCGCTAATTTAAGGGAGGAAAAAAACTTAAAAACCGGGTGATTGAGCAATCCTTTCATTTAACTCAGCATCTTACCATGAAAGGCGGGGGGAATCTCGAAACTTGCTGCGTAATCCCATAACCCCTTGGGGACATAGGCCAGGGCCATTGCCTTTTTGGGGTTAGCGGGATCGGCCGCTATCGTCGTAAAATGGCAGTTTTTTTGCTCCAATTGAAACTCTGGGGGAATGGCATCGAGCGGAGCTCTGCATTCCAGGGCGATTCGGCAGAGCTTTCGATTGACGCTCCCATAAGTATAGATTCGTTCGATCACCTCTTGCCCGGGATAACAGCCCTTATTTCGGGCCACCGCTTTATCAAAGCCGGTCTCTAAAAAGATCTCATGATAGGGGGCAAAATCCCTTCCCAACACCGGAATGCCGGCCTGGATCCTTAAGAATTCATATTCTTCATAAGGCATGGGGTCGAATTGCGGGAGCTTAGCATTTGCTGGAATGCGGAAATAACTTCCCATTTTAAATGCCGTTTCCCGATGAAACCACTCTTTGTCATTGCGAGGCCCCGAAGGGGCCGTGGCAATCGCGTCGTCGGTCTTCTCGCCATTGCGAGGAACGAGCGGAGCGAGTGACGCGGCAACCCCATCGTCTGGAGTAAAAAAATACTTAAACTCCGAACTTTTATTCTCAATCGTTAACTTTTCCTGAAAATGAAACTTCTCTAAATGGTTATGAAGAGTCTCTTTCCCTTCATGAAAACAGATAAAATCAAAAAATTCTCCTGCTGGATCTGAAATGCGAGCTAAATAACCGAGCCCAGCCGTCTGCCCTTTTGCATTGAGCAGGGCGGCCGCAACGGTTGAGTTGGCAGCCAACTGTTTCACATTGGCAGTCGACATTCGATTGAGGAAATCGGCCGCTTCGGGGCCATGGAGTCGCAAGGTGATTGTTTTGGGTATTTCGTAGGCTTTCATTGAGTGTGTACAGCTTGGTTTTTGATAAAAACTTTCATAGTTTGTCTGAAATCTGCCACTTCTACTTCCACCCGGTCCTGTCGATCTATCATTGTTTTCAGTCCATCGAGTACAATTCTATTTTCATTCCGCTGTTCTTCAACGATAGCTTGAATTCGATGAACAGTGGACTTGACTTCACTCATATCGGTCTTCAGTTGTTTAACGTCAACCCTGAGTTCACTGACATCGGTCTTGAGTTGTTTAACGTCAACCTTGAGTACACTGACATCGGAGTTGAGTTGCTTGACGTCTGACTTGAGTTCATTAAATTTGCCGTCAAAGTGATGCTTCGTAGCATCCATTTTATTCAGCAATTCTTCGCGGGTTTCCATCACTATCCCTACACTGGCCGGAAGGTCATAGTGGCCCATTTGTTTGAGGGATTTAAGCTCTGGCCTCCTTGGGGGGCTTTTTCTGGGTGTTTTTTTCTTCTTTGTGCTCATTTGCCCCCAATCTATTGCAGACCATTGGATTGGGCAAGGATGAGAGGCGAGCATTTTCCACTCCACAAAGGCCGCTCCAAAAATGGAGCGATCTGATCCAAAAGGACTCGACAGTTTTGTTCAGTTCTTGGCATACTCTATTTATGATCGATTCGGCACATTGGTTGAGAGAACAGTACGTCGAGAGAAAACAACGCAACCCGAGTTATTCTTTGCGTGCGTTTGCGCGCCAAGTAGACCTTTCTTCAGGAGCGCTTTCGGAATATCTCTCCGGTCGAAGAAAATTGTCTCCGAAAATGTTGAACCGCATTGTTCAGCGCCTCGGAGTTTCGCCTCTTGAAGGAGAGGAGCTGATTCGGGGAGCTCTCGAAGGGAATGGAAACACCGATGCCGCATTTACTCAACTCAAGGAAGATGAATTCCAGCTGATTGCCGATTGGTACCACTTTGCGGTGTTACATCTTTTGAATACCGAAGGGGCAACTCTGAACCCGGGAAAACTGGCCGCCCGATTGGGGTTGTCCACGGTGGAGGTGAAGGTAGCGTTGGAACGTCTGCAGCGGCTTGGACTCTTGCAGATAAAGGAATCGCGTTTCCGCATCAATAAGAGGGTGAGGACTTCGACCAATGTTCCTTCCGAGGCGATCCGAAAATTTCACCGACAATCGCTGGAAAAAACGTTGCGAGCGTTAGATGAAGAGCCGGTTACTCGGCGTGATATTACTTCGATTATTGGAGCTATTAATCCAGAGAATCTTCCAAAGGCAAAAGAATTGATTCTGGAGTTTAGGAGAAGGCTTTCCACATTTTTAGAACATGGGAAAAAAACGGAGGTCTATCAGTTGAATATCCAGCTGATCCCTCTAACTAAGGGGAGGAAACATGATTAGGTTAATCATCATTAGTTTACTTATCAGTGTCGCTAGCTTTGCGAAAGTTCGGGGGGAGGTGGGAAATGGTTCCGGTTCCATTATCTGTCTCAAGCCTTCAGGTGAAATCCGGAAGGTAAGGCTGCTCGATTATTACGTCGGTGAAACCTTGATGCCCGACTTAAAACGGGAGCTTACCGGAAAAGATGCTTATGAAATGGTTGCCTCCGCACTCGCTCGCACGCAACCGGTCGATCGCGATCGGGCCGAGAGGTATTTCAAGCATTTAAAGGAATTCAAAGACGAGATGCAGATGCTGACCAATATGCACTTGCCTTCCACGCAAGATTGGGGATTGGTCCCCTTGGAAAACGGCTGTCGCATTGAACAGCTTGCGATCCAGAGAAAACCGATCTTTCCATCGGAAAAACGATATCTGATTAATCAGGATCTTTGGAATCAGCTGCCGGATGAGGATAGGGCAGGGCTTATTCTACATGAAATCATCTATCGGGAAGCGATCGAATTAGGCCATAAAGATTCGATTAAAACGCGGTATCTGAATATTTTCTTGAGCTCGAGTGAGATGAATCTCATCTCTAAATCGAATTATGACAATCGGGTTAAGGGACTAGGGTTCAATACTCAAGAACCCAGTAACGGGATCTTCTGGTTGATGAACCCTGTGATTCTGCCGAAGGCTGAACAGAATACTGCGTACTCTCATGGCGTGGCCAATTTCGTGAAATCCTCGAACCCACTCACCTTTTCAAAATTATCGGGTCCGTCCTGGTTGACCGTGGATTCGAATGGCTGGGTCAGAGGCACTCCTAATGGAGGGAATGTCGGACCGAATTCGATCGGAGTCCGTGCCATGGATAACGAAGGTTTATATGCCGATGTCACGGTTTCGGTTTACGTAGAAGTGTCGGGCACGGAGCTGAAATGGAATCAAGATCCGATTCTATTGGGAACTCAATATACGGGAGGAACCTGTGACTATCATTTAAGGGATTACCTAAATGATCCTACCGCTGATGGTGCAGAATTGAGTTTCTCTAAGGTTCCGTTTTTCATCCAGGCTTTTGGGAATGGAAAGATAATTGTGGATACGACCTCTCCTGACAGCATAGGGAATTGGAAGTTTACGGTTTGCGCAAATTCTAAAGTCCGTCGATATGAGGGGGTGTGTGCCGAGGTGAATTTGAAGGTGGAGAAACAGAGCGGGGGAGATACGGTTCAATGGATTTCAGACAACATTACTCTTCCTAATGCAAGCGAGGACATGGCCTATTCAATTACTCTCAATCAGTATATTAGCAACCCTGGAGGAGGGACTTTAACTTTTAGAATGGTTACTAATTCCCCTTGGTTGCAGGTCAATTCTGTTGGAACTGTATATGGTACTCCGCGAAAGGTTGACATCGGTCTGCATTCCTTCACTGTCCAAGTTTCCAACGGAGTGCAATTCGCCACGGCTAAATTTTCCTTAACCGTAGTGCATACGAATAAACCCCCCGTTTGGATCCAGAATCCCATTAAAGTGAATTGCAGTGTAGGAGAATACATGAGGGTAAATCTCCAGGAGCTTACGGCGGACGTAGATGGGGATCCAATAGCATTTACGGAAAACGGAGTCCCCATTCCGAACGGCATTTTAAAAAGGATGTTTTCTAATCCTGGGGATTATTCAACCCGTGTGACTGCTTCGGATGGACAAATGATGACCCATGTAGATGTTCAATTCCATGTGACTTCGGAATAAGGAGTGGTTAAAAAAGTGGGGTGCAGTTTCTTATCTCGGTCATCGCGACTCTCATCGGGCTCTCGTGGACGGCGTTTATCGGCCTGATTTCGATTCCGGGATTTCTGCTGCACCCCCCGCTCGGCCATGCTCTGCACCGCCTTTGGGCGCGCGGGGCTTTTGTCATTTTGGGTTATCGTCTCCGCATTGAAGGGCTCGAAAATCTTCCCCCGAAAGGAACGGGACTCATCCTGGCTCCCAATCATGAAAGTTTTCTCGATATCCTCGTCATCTATTGCCTGCCGGTCGATTTCAAATGGGTTGCAAAGGCAGAGCTGAGGAAGGTTCCCATTGTGGGGTGGAATATTGCATTGATGGGGACCTACTTTATGGAACGCAATCGCTCCACCAAAGATTTAAGCACCATGAAAGAGGCTGAAACGGGGTTGCAAAAGGGAATTCCGATTACTCTTTTCCCAGAAGGGACGCGAAGTCGGGATGGAGTGCTACTTCCCTTTAAAAAAGGGGCCTTTCGAACAGCTCAAAATGCGGGAGTGCCTCTGATTCCGATCGGAATCCATGGGACTCGAGAGTTGGCATCTCCCAAAAGCTACATTCCAAAAAGGGGAGGGGATATTCGCGTGCGGATTGGGATGCCTTTTAAAATAGGTCTTGAGGAACCCCTTGACGCGGCCATGGAGCGGTTTAGAAAAGAGCTCGTAAAATTAGCCACCTAGGTGGTATAAAGTAGCGATGCTTCAGACGTTTGCGAAAAAGGTTTTTGGCAGCCGGAACGACCGCGAAATCAAACGGCTCTATCCCCTGGTCAGCCAGATCAATAGTTTAGAAAGTTCATTGCAGCCTTTAAGCAACGAGCAATTGGCCGCAAAGACGGTAACTTTCAGAGAACAGCTAGCGCAAGGAAAACCTTTAGATGCACTTCTCCCCGAGGCCTTTGCCGTTTGCCGTGAAGCGGGCAAACGGGTTCTCAACATGCGCCACTTCGATGTCCAGTTGATCGGAGGGATGGTATTGCATGGAGGGCGCGTGGCTGAGATGCGCACCGGTGAAGGAAAAACTCTGGTCGCAACCCTCCCCGTTTACCTCAATGCCCTGAGCGGAAAAGGGGTTCACGTGGTGACGGTGAATGATTACCTCGCCCGTCGCGATTCCGAATGGATGGGGCAGATCTACCGTTTTTTAGGGCTCAGTGTGGGTGTGATAGTCCATGGACTGGATGACCGGCAACGCCGGGAATCCTATTTCTCCGATGTCACCTATGGGACCAATAACGAGTTTGGCTTCGATTACCTGCGGGACAACATGAAGTTCCGACTCGAAGATTATGTCCAGCGCGAAATGAATTTCGCCATCGTGGACGAAGTGGATTCGATTCTGATCGACGAAGCCCGAACCCCGCTCATTATCAGCGGCCCGACCGATGATTCGAGCGATAAATATTACACCATCAATGCGATCATGCCTCTGCTCCAAAAGGAAGAGGATTATACGATCGAAGAGAAATCGAAAACGGCCGCTTTGACCGAAAATGGCGTCGCGAAAGTAGAAAAAGCATTACGGGTCAGCAACCTTTATGCTCCCGACAATATTGAATTGGTCCATCACGTTCATCAGGCCTTGAAGGCCCATGCTTGTTACAAGTTAGACGTCGATTATGTCGTAAAGGAAGGGGAAGTGATAATTGTGGACGACTTCACCGGCCGTTTGATGCCGGGACGTCGTTATAGCGACGGCCTTCACCAAGCCCTCGAGGCGAAAGAGGGGGTGAACATTGAAAACGAAAACCAGACCCTCGCGACCATTACATTCCAGAACTATTTTCGGATGTATAAAAAACTTTCTGGAATGACCGGTACTGCCGATACCGAAGCGGCCGAATTCCAGAAGATCTATAATTTAGAAGTTTTAGTGGTTCCGACCAATCGATCGATGGTCCGGGCCGATCACCAGGACATGATCTACAAGACGATGCGAGCGAAGTATGATGCCGTCTGCAAAGAGATTGAAGAGCTGAATGCTCAAAAACGTCCAGTTCTCGTCGGAACCATTTCCATTGAACGTTCGGAATATTTGAGTTCACTTCTCAAAAAACGGGGCGTGCCGCACAATGTTCTAAACGCGAAACAGCATGAGCGTGAAGCAGAAATCGTCGCCAATGCGGGTCAGCCGGGCAGCGTGACCATCGCCACTAACATGGCCGGCCGTGGAACCGACATTGTTCTCGGACCAGGCGTTGCTCAGATGGGTGGACTCCACATCATCGGGACGGAACGGCACGAATCCCGCCGCATTGACAACCAGCTGCGCGGACGCGCCGGCCGTCAGGGGGATCCGGGATCTTCCCGGTTCTACCTTTCGTTAGAAGACGATCTGCTCCGGATTTTCCAAGGGGAAAAGATCAAGGGCTACATGGATCGGCTCAAGATGGAAGAGGATGTGCCGATCGAATCGCGCCTCATTAGCCGTGCCATTGAAAATGCGCAGAAAAAGGTGGAAGGACACAACTTCGATATCCGGAAACATCTGCTCGAATATGACGACGTTCTCAATAAGCAACGCGAAGTGGTCTATGAGCTCCGTCGATTGATCTTGGCCGGGGAAAACACCCGTGCCCTGATCATGGATATCGTGAAGGAGCAGCTCGAAGGAGTGGTTGCCAATTTTGCTTCGAGCAAAACAAGTAGTGAATGGGATGTGAAGGCGATTGCCGAATCGCTCCAGTTTCTTTTCGATAATCAGTTTGGGGTGAATGAAAAATATATTATCGGCATCTCCTCGGCTGAGCAGCTGCTCGATGAACTGGTCAAAAAAGCAGAGGCGCTCTATCAAGATCGCGAAATCCGCATGACCCCAGAGGTGCTGCGCCAAATTGAGCATTATATCTATTTGGGATCGATCGATCATCATTGGAAAGAGCACCTTCTTAATATGGATCACCTGAAAGAAGGGGTTGGCTTAAGGGGGTATGGCCAGAAGGATCCGCTCGTCGAATATAAGAAAGAGGGCTTCAACCTTTTCAAGATGATGGACGATCAGGTGAAAACCGATGTCATTACCAAGATCTATCGGGTCGAGATTACTCGTCAGCAGCAGGTCGAGGATATGCAGCCCAAAGAGCAGAAGCAGATGCAATTTTTCCATGGGGGGGACGAGGACTCCGCATCGAAAGAGCCGGTCCGCCGTGATGATGATAAGGTGGGGCGCAATGATCCCTGCCCCTGTGGGAGCGGAAAAAAATTCAAAAAATGCCACGGAGCCTAAGTTATGACATCGAGTTGCCCAGCTTGCGGTAAATCCCACGATCATGACGACAATGCTTTTGATGTTCAATGCAGCCAGTGCGGGAATAATTATAATCCCCAATTGGTCCTGACCGATCTTCCGGCGATGGATATCCCGGTAGTCGAAGAAAGTTTTCAGGAAAGCACCCAGGCTTTCCAGGAACTTCGTGACTATGGTGAGAACCTGCCCCCGGCAGGCATGCCGATAAAAGAGGAAAAGGTTTTATCTGTAGTCAGTGCGGCAGGTGAATCTTTTTTGATGAGCACCCTGACTTTTGCAGAGGTGAAGGTAAAGGGAATGGTCAGTTGTGTGGCAATGGTGGAGAACTCTCTTGATAAGGCCCTGCAGCAGCTCACCGATCAGGCCAAGAAACTGGGTGCGAATGCGGTTTTTGGCATTCAAGTGACAAGCCTCGGAGCGCCCAAAGAGGTTTTGCTCATTGGGACGGCCGTTGAAACCCTCCAAAAGTAACGAGGAGGGCTTTCGCCCCATTACTTCAAGGGCTTTGAAAAGCCTTCAAGATACTCTGCGCCCCTGGCTGGAGGGATGTAAGGCGATCGACCTTTTTGCAGGAAGTGGAAGGGTGGGCGAGGCATTTTTGGAAGAAGGGGCGAGTGAAGTCTGGTTTGTGGAGTCGGATCGTTTACGGGCTCAGGAGCTTGCAAGCAAATTTGGCAAACAGAATGTATTTAAGGCCGATGCTTGGGCATGGTTACAAAAAAATCCGGAGGTATTCGACATTATCTTTGCCGACCCCCCCTTTGAGGATTGGAGGACAAACTCATTTGCTCTCAAGGAACTTTCCCTGCATACCCATCTTGACTCCTTTTTCGTTGTGAAATCCCCCAAACGGATGGTACCTTTTCCGGCAATGAAACCCTTTTACCTGTGGAAAGAGTCCACCTTTGGGGACTCTCGACTGCTTTATTACCGGCATGGCTAAAAAGGAAAAAACCGAGCATAAGCAACGTGCGATCTATCCTGGCACCTTTGATCCCATCACCTATGGCCACGTTGATATCATCCAACGCTCTCTTTCGATTTTTGATGAGGTGATCGTCCTCGTTGCCCATTCTGGCAAGAAGCGCCCTTTATTTGATGCCCCGACTCGTAAGAAGTTGGTGGAGAGTTGTTTTAAGAATGAATCCAAGCTCAGAGTAGAGATCGACGATGGTCTCTTGGTGAACTATGCCCGTGAGAATGGCATTCGGATCATTTTAAGGGGGCTGCGCGCCGTCTCCGATTTTGAATATGAGTTTCAGATGGCGACCATCAACCGCCGCATGTATCCCGATCTCCAGACCTTCTTTTTAATGTCATCGGAAAAGTTTTTTTTCATCAACTCCACCCTTGTTAAAGAGGTGATTAGCCATGGGGGCGATGTTTCCGAATTGGTCCCACCCCATGTTGAAAAACGTTTAAGAGAGGCCCTATGAGTTTTCCTTGGAAGTTTGCAAACCGTGTCGAGCACCTGAAAAGTTCCAGCATCATGGAGATTGCCGCCAAAGCGCAACAACTGAAAGCAAAGGGAATCGATGTGGTGAGCCTGGCAGCAGGCGAGCCTGACTTCAACACTCCCGAAGCCATCCAAGCCGCGGCGACCCGGGCGATGCAGGATGGGATTACGAAATATACCCCCGCCCCTGGTTTTCCGGTGTTGCGGGAGGCGATTGCGAAATGGGCTTTGGATCACAATCAAATACATGTGAACCCGAATGAAGTGATGG
Source organism: uncultured Pseudobdellovibrionaceae bacterium (assembly GCA_964604555.1). Lineage (GTDB taxonomy): Bacteria > Bdellovibrionota > FAC87 > UBA2466 > UBA2466 > CAZRZK01. Next base: position 48,661 of record CAZRZK010000029.1, read on the forward strand.
TGACGAGTGGAGCGAAACACGCCATCTATCTCGCGCTCCAGTGTTTACTCGATCCGGGAGATGTGGTGCTGGTGCCTACTCCGGCCTGGGTCAGCTATGGACCGATGGTGGAATTAACAGGGGCCACTTTAGTCCCACTTCCCACCTACGAAGAGGATGGATATCGCCCCAATGTGGATCACTGGAAGGGGCTTTCTCTTCCGAAGAATGCGAAGGGGATTATTATCAATAGCCCCAATAATCCCACGGGAGCGGTTTATACCAAAGATGACTTGATCAAACTGGTCAGCTGGGCCATGCAACGCAACCTTTGGATCCTCTCCGATGAAATTTATGACCAGATCTTATATGATGGCATGAAATTTACCAGCACCGCTGCATTAGGGCCTGAAGCGAAACGATGTACCATCACCATTAATGGATTTTCAAAGTGCTATGCAATGACTGGATGGCGATTGGGTTGGACGCTCGCCGAACCGGAGCTGATCGAAAGAATGGCGGCATTGCAAAGCCAGAGCAATAGCCATGTCACCAGCTTTGTCCAGTGGGCAGGACTTGCGGCATGTAAACTGCCACATTCTGTGATTGAGCAGATGGTGACGGAGTTTGATAAGCGTCGGAACTATTGCATGGAGCGGCTCAATGGGATGAAAGATCACCTTTCTTATGCTCGTCCCGCCGGAGCCTTCTACTTTTTCTTAAACCTCAACAAAGTACTCACCCGCAAAAAGATCACCGATCAGGAATTCTGCCGGACTCTTTTAGAGCAATACTATGTCGGCAGCGTTCCGGGATCGACCTTTGGCAAAGAGAAGACGATGCGGATTAGCTATGCCACATCGATGAACCAACTTGAGAAGGCCTTCGATCGCCTCGAAAGGTGCCTGGAAGAATGTTGAAGGCAGTCTCTCACCTTGTGATTGCCACAAATTCCGTCGATAAAATCACCGACTGCTGGATCGAGCTCTTTAAGCTCACCCCCCACTTTCGCAATAAAGAATTTTCCGAATTTGTTTTACCAAGTGGCTTTCGAATCGCCTTTTTCATCCCAGTTGGAAAAAGCAAAGAGCGTTTTGATGCCTCGGGCAGCCGTGCCGTGCTATCGATCGGCATGACCGTAGAAAATGTGGATGCGACCTATCAGTACATCTTGACGCTCGAAAAAAAGTGGAACTTAGAACTCAGTGGCCCCCCCAAGGAACACCCCTGGGGCGCAAAAAGCTTTTTACTCATTGATTACGATCAAAATCGCATCGAAGTCACCCAATCTCCCACCCCCGACGGCACCATTCCCAATATGTAAAAGATTTTCTTAAAAGGGGTCACTCTCCATTTGGTAACAAAAGGTGCCGGGT
>CAZRZK010000030.1:0-18569 GCA_964604555.1 uncultured Pseudobdellovibrionaceae bacterium
GCGAAAGCCCGAAGGATCTCGTAAATTCAAGTATTTATGACGAGATCCCTCGCATACGCTCGGGATACGCCGCTTTCGGGAAAACATTAAAGCGAGCCCCTTCGGGGCTGTTTTTTTACATTTCCCGACAGCGACTAATTAACAATTGCAGCAATGACAGTCTTTTTTGCCATCTTTTCAACAGGGCGCGCTGCGTTGATAACAAATGTTTTCACAGTTATTGAGGGTACGAACTGCTCGCTTGCTTTGCCCTCTAAAACCTCATAGATGCTGGAATTGGGGGAAGGGGACACACCGATGAAGCTTTGGGTTGGGATTCTATTTACAATTTCTGGGATTATCATCGCCGACATTCCAGATAAGGTTAACTACGAAAAATTTCAGAAACTTTACGAGGAACAAAGTGTTGTTTCCGATGCGGCTCGAGCTCAAGCCAATGAAAAGCTGAGCGATCTCGACCAAAAAAAAGCGGCCCGGGAACAACTTCAAAGCGAAAAACAGAGTCTGCAAAATCAAATCAGCCTCAACAATCAAACGATTGCCGAATATGAGAGGCAGATTATTTCCCTAAAGTCTCAGATAGAAAAAAATAAGACGGCCATCAAAAACAATGAAGCACAAGTCGTCTCCAGCCAAACGGCACTCAAAGACACTCAGAAAAAGATTCAAGCCAAACAGATCCAGTTAGATGGACAGTCTCAAAAGGTCACGCAAACAGAACAGACCCGCAATCAAGCGGCAGAAAATTTGAATTCGGAACAATCTCAATTAGCAGATGTTGAAAGAGCTCTAGCAGAAGCCTTGGCAAAAAAAGATGAACTCGTTTCTGCATTGAATGAAAATCAGCTGGCTTTACGGCAATTCAACACCGATCTGGATCAATATAAGCGAGACCGCGCAGCCCTGAATCAATCAATTGCGGGTCTGCAAACCCAAATAGCAGGCCTCCAAGCAGAAATAGTTGGAGATCAAAAGGCGAAAGTAGACGCGCAAGGACGGCGCGATAAATTAGCGAATCTCATCGTAGAATTAACGGAACGTTTGCGCCGGGAGCAGCTTCGACTGGATAAAACTTCTCAAGAGTTGAATCAACTGAACGAAGAGATCCGCACCGTTAGCGGACAGATTTTCCACAATGAGCAGGAGCAAAATAAAACTCAACTCGAAATCCAGCAAGGACAGCAAAAAATTCAACAGCTCCAAGCCCGAAAAGTCGAACTTGAAAAAAACATTCAGGAGATCCAGACGAAACTCCCGGTCAAAAAACAGGCGGCCGCTGCATTGTTAAAAGCACAAAATGATCTGGAAAACAGTCAAAAAGCAGCAGCGACCGAAGTGCAACAGACCAGCCAAAAAGTGCAGGATCAACAAGCCAAGGTAACTGCCTTAAATCAGCAAATCCAAGCACTCACCACTGAATTAAACCAAAAAAACACGGAACTCACTCAAGTCAATCAACAGATCGCCAATCTCTTAAAGAAAATAAAGGAAGGGGAAGAGTCGGTCGCGCAGCTCAATGCCAGTAAACGTGCCTTGGAAAAAGAAAATGTGGCGCTGAGCAATTCGATTGCAAACGGGAAACAAAAACAGGCTTCTATTCAAAATGAGCTGCAGGGAATTAAAACTAAGAAGGGAGATTTATCCAGACAGTTCCAGGCACTGCAGGTGGAAATAGACCAGCAACAGAAACAGATCACGACGCTTAACCAGCAACTTGAACAATCGGATCAAAAAATCAATGCTTTAAAGCAAAAACTAGTTACCCTTGAAGCGACGATTAAGAAAGCCACGACCCAGGTCGAAACCACAACCCAGCAGATTACCATCTTAGAACAGCGCCGTGCTCAACTCCTCAAATCGATGGAGGATGATCAGGCCGAGATCGCAAAACTCCAAGCTGAACTTCCACAATTGGAAAAGAAGAAACAGGATCTCAGCGGTCAGCTCTCGCAATTGGTCTCTGCTGGGCAGCAACTCACTCAGCAGTTAAACCAACTCAACACCCAAATCAATGCGCTTCAAACTGAGATAGCTCCTATTCAGACCAAAATCGGTCAGCTCGAGACTCAGAAAAAACAGCTCGACACTCAAGAAGATGCGCTCTCAAAACAATCGGCGCAATTACAGACCGAGATTGCTACCGCTCTTAACAATGCACAAAATGCTCAGCAGGCTGTTCAGACTCTAAAGGGACAGATCACCACCACTCAAGCAGATATCCAAAACCTGCAACAGCAATTGAATAAGCTAAAAATTGAAAAAGAGGCGCTCGAAAAGCAGATCAAGGAGGTACAAACCCCTCCCCTGACTGACGAAAAGAAAAAGAAGCTCATCGCTCTCCAAGCGGAATTGGCTCAAGTAAATCAAAAAACGGCCGAAGCCAACCGACAACTCACCAATAAGAATCAGTTCCTTGCCCAAGCTCAAAACCAACTCAAAATTCAAGAAAAGGCGGTTGAGACCTCGACTCAAATTGCCAACCAAAAAAAGGCGCAAAAGGCCGATATCGACACTCGGATTGCTAAACTCAATGCCGATATGAAGGCGCTTGCTGATCAAATCACCGCTCTCCAAGGAACGATTGCGGCAAAGCAGCAGCAACTTACTGCTTTAAATGGGCAAAAATCTCAACTGACGGGCCAAATTGCACAAAACAGTTCGGCACAAAATGATCTCAAGAAACAGATCGAGACCATCACTACAACGATCCAAACGGCAGGTGCAAAAATTCAAGCTATTAAGCAACGGATTGCCGCTTCACAAACCGAATTGCAGACGATCCCCGGAAAGCTGACTCCTCTGCAGACTGCTTTAGTTAAGGCCAATCAAGAATTGTCGCAGGCTAATCGTGAAAAAACTGAAACCATGCAACAGATCCAAGATCTCCAATTGGCCGATGGCCCGATTCGCAAACAACGGGATGAATTGGCTGCGCTCCAAACTCAGAAGAAACAACTTCAAAAGGATCTCGGACAGCAACTGGCCGTTCTGAACCTCCAGGAAAATCAACTGAATGTTCAATTGAATACATTGGCCCATGAAATCACAGAATGGGAAAAACAATTGACCAGCCAGCAAACCGAATTGGCAGCGATGCCTGGAAAGATTCAGGGCTTAACTCTGAATCTACAGATCTTACGTGATCAGATGGCTAAACTCCAATCGGGTGCAGCTAGCCTGACCCAGGCGATAGACTCCATCAAGCAACAGATCGCCCAAGCCAATCAAAAGAAGGATCAGGAAGCAAGCCTATTGGCTAACCTACAGTCTGATCTTTCTAAGAAGCAGGCGACACTCTCAGGAATTCAAGTTCAAGTCGCGGAAAACAATAAACAGCTCAAAGCGGCGCAAAATGCGGTCCAGCAACTTGAGACGGAACTCGCCCAATCGCAAACAGAGCTCGCGGGAATTCCGGCCCTCACCCATGCCACTCACGAGGAGATCAAAAAGGCTCAACAAAGAAAAGTGGTGCTGGAGCAATTTGAAACCAAGCTCAAAGAAAGACGTCAAAAACTCGTGGCCGATCACAAGGAATGCAAGGATCGTCATGATCAACTAGCAACTGAAATAGACCGCATTGAACGACAGATCTCTCAATCTCAACAGAAGGTGGCGGAACTCGACTACCAGATCCAAGTCCTGGCACAACGGATCGTGGCAAATACCACCCTCATTGCCCAATCACAGACCTCTTTACAGGATGCCACGAGCCAACTCCAGGGGATCAATCAACTGATTGATCGGATCGCCAATGTCGATATTCCTAACCTGCAAAAAAACATCCAAACGATCGAGATAGCGATCCCAAATCAGGATCTCACGATTGCAAGGCTCCAAACTCAAAAGAACAATGCCCTTGCTGAGGTGAAGACAGCGGAGCAGCGGTTAGCAACTGCTGAGACCAACTATCAAAAAGAGGTTCAGACCTATCACTTCTATTACAACGAGCTCACCGCTCTCAATGACCAGAGCAGCAGCTATGAGTTGAAGATCTCGGAACTTCAGAACAGCACGTACCAATCGCAACTGGAGATCGCCTCATCGGAAAAAACCATCTCAGAGCACCAACTCGCAATTCAAAGCGTGAAATCGGAAAATCAAACGCTCGCTCAGCAGATCGCGAGCCTCGAACCTCAGCTTAAGACAGCCCTTGAGATCGAAGCATTGGCGAAAGGAGTGTTTGATGCCGCCGACACCAAAGCCAAAGCTGAAGAGGCAAAAACGCTTTTGGCTTGGAATCAATATCTCAAAGTATTGGAGCAATATAAGCTCGAGAAAAAGCAAGCGGTGGCTGACGGCTCACTCGATGGAAAAATTCCGGGCCTTCAAGAAGGATCTGAGCGCGGTGAAGCCGACGGCCTCCTCCAAGGAAAAACCGAAGGCTTGAAAGATGGTCTCGCAAAGGGTGAATCGGACGGCAGAAAGCGTGACTTTGAAGCAGGCGTTGCCGCCGGCAAAGAACGTGGCATTAAAGCGGGAACCGAAGAGGGAACCGCAGCTGGACAGCTGGCTGGCTCTGCAGAAGGCCAAGAAAAAGGGTACCAATCGGGCCTCAAAAAAGGTTACCAGAATGGATTTAACCTCGGCACAAAAGAGGGTTACGAAAAAGGTTATACCGCCGGTAAAAATAAGGAGAATTACGAACAGGGTTATGCCGAGGGATTAGTCCAAGGCGCAATCCGAGCCAAGAAAATCGCCCTTGCTGAAGACTATCCTCGCGGTCGCAAAGAAGCGGAGGCTAAAATCCTGGCGAGCGACCCCAAACAGAAAATCGAGATCGATAATCTTGAGGAACACAGAGCCCTCGACAGCAACCGGATCCGCGCGCTCACTTCGCGCTTCTCACCGGAACGCGCATTAGCCGCGCTCAAGTTGGAAGCAAAAGAAGCCGGTCGTAGACTCCCCACTCCCCCCGTCGATTATCGTTATCGGAAATACCTCAAAACCTATGAGCATCCCGATTTCGATGTCGCCTATCAACAAAGCTATGATCAGATCTATGGATCCTCCTATGCGAATCAATATCCGACTTCCCATAAGAAGGCCTATCCACTGGGCTACAAAGAGCAATATGATCTCGGTTATCAAAAACAGCTTGGACAAACCTATCAAGATGAAAAAGATAAAGGAGATCAAGAAGGCTATCGCGTCGCCTATGATGAAAGCTTCGCCGCTGCCCGAAAGTTCGCCTATCAATCTGCTTACGAAAAAGCCTTCGTTGAGGGAGAGGAAAAGGGTCTCCCCGTTAAATATGGCGAAGGTTACGCCAATGGAAATGAGGAAGGATATGCCAATGGCGAAAAGGAAGGGGCCAGTGCCGCCGTTTCTGAAGGTCTAGCCGCCGGAGAGACCAAAGGCTTTGAGAGCAACATCGCGAATGAGCGGGCCATTGCCTACAAAACTGGTTGGGATGCGGTAGTGAAGGAGTATACCGACAACGCAAAAGCGAGAGCCTTGGAGGCTACCCTCACCAGCGACAGTGGAAATAGCGATCTCATGGCAGGTGACAAGGTTTCACTACAAGTAAGACTGCGCAACTTTGGGACACTCGCGAGCGAAAAAGGGGAACTGGCGGTCGTCATCGAGGACATCGCAAAATCACTCACCTTCCCCAATTCGACCGTCATATTGAAATCGCTCCCTGGAGAGACCGAAGCGAAATACCTCAATGTCTTCCGCGGAGTGATCTCGGGTGACGGCGAAATCAATCTAAAAGTGACCTTCTACCAAGAAAAGCAGGTAGTGGGTCAATTTACGATTAAGCAACCTTTGGAAGCAAAGGTGAAGGTTTCGGCGATTTCCAACCCAATGTATGGAGGATATGGAAGCTGGTTTCAAAACAGCATCTGGATTCGAAACATTCAAAAAACCGAGGCTCTCACCAATCTAAAGCTAAAAATAACTTCCCGGGATAAACGGGTGGTGATCTACCAAGATTGGATACCGCTGGGAAGAATGGAAGCCGGGGCGGATGCCAAAGCCGATTTCTGGATAAAACTCAAAGAGACAGGAAATTATTCCGGCAATGTCTTTGATGTCGAAATCCGGGATCGGGATGAGAGGGTCTTGCTCAAGGCGGCCTATCAAGTTCCGATTCAACCTTCGTAAATTTGCACCAAGCGAGTGTGGGTCTCCTTCCCCTTGAGGGCCGTGAGGAGACCCAAAATCCCCAAACAAGCTAATGATCCCACCAAGATTCGTAACTGCTGGCCTGAAGTGGGCTGAGTCAGATTAAACCCAACCAAGGAAACAATCAGAGTGGTCACTGGAGGAAGCAGAGCCACGCCCCAAAGAGAATATCGAGTAAAACGGAGCAAAGTGGAAGTTTCCTGAGCAAGGAAAGAGGGCATTTCTATTTCATCGATCCAATAAAAAGGATAGAGAGCTCTTAACACAAATGACTGGAAAAAATAGTAACTATAGGTAATTGCGATCGCACAGCACAGAGTGATCGAGATGAAAAAATGGATGTAGGTAGAAAGAGAGATGGGGCCAGATAATAAGTCCATCATTCCAGGAAAAAAAATTGCCCCGGGCATCCAGCCCAACACCGGAATAAGGGTTAAGTAAGCTCCCACCGAAAGCAGTCTTTTACGATAGAATCGATTCCGGTTTTTCAAAACAGGAAGGAGCAAGGCCAACATGGTGATGAGGCAAATGAAATAGGCGATGGGATTATAGATCATCACCAACTTCGAAAAGAGGCTGCGCTGCACCGGAGTGAGATCTCCGACGATCCGAACGGCGTTATGTGAAATATTGATGATACTGACAATAATATTTGAGATCAGAAGCATCAAAAAAAGATAAGTGAATGGATAACGCTGACCAAGGCGGTAAACGCCAGAAAGGGGCGGCAGCAGCTGGACCACTTTTCTTTTTTTCAAGTTGGCATTTAAAAACTGAGCCACTTCTAAAGCGGTTGAAGGGCGATTTTCCGGAAAAGGCTCGATCATCTTATTCAAATACCTCAACAGCTCTTCATCAAAAGCTTTTAAGAAGACCCCTTCGCTGGGGTGATAAAGTTCTGACAACACTTTTCCCAAGGAATAGATATCGGCCCGTCCATCGATAGAAACAGTATTATCTTTCAAATACTGCTGGTGCTCAGGGGCCATGTAACGAAAAGTGCCCCCCATTAGATTTCGGCTTTTCCGGTGGGAATCGATCGCAACATTAAAGTCGGTGAGGTAGGGACGGCCGGTTTGAGACAAGAGAATATTGGCTGGCTTGACATCGAGATGAAGCACCCCTTCTTGGTGGGCCTTCTCCAAAGCCAACGCCAACTTTTCTCCCCAAGTGAGAAAGTCGAGTTCGATTTTGGGAGAGGTGACCTCTCCCTCCAATATTTGATCCAATGAAGGGCCTTGAATCCACTGCATGCAAAGATACCGCAGTTGCGTGTTAGGCTCGACCCCTTCCGAAAAGATCCGAACAATATGTTCATGTTCGAGAGGGGCCATCGTTCGCCCCTCTTCCCCTAAATTAGGAGTAATCTTTAATGCGACCTTACGATTGAGGGAGATTTGTTCGGCTAAGAAGACCAGACCAAACGACCCTCGTCCTAATTCCTTTTCAAGTTTAAAGTCCCCAAATCTATCCCCTACTCTCGGAAAGGGAATTCCATCGGCATAGATTGCTGGTTTTTCCAGAAGGCTATCCTCATTTTGCATCAACTCCCACATCTGCTTCACTTCTCGATAGAGAGAGGGTTGGGTTGCAAGTTCCCGATCTAAAAAAAGAGAGGGCGATTCATGAGGGGGAAGGTCGAGGAGTCGTGCAAGCCACTGTTGCAGAAGCTGCCAATGTTGGCCGGCCTCATCCATCTTCGCCCTTCGATAGTTCGTTGAGGAGCCAGGCTTTTGCCAATAACCATTCCCGTTTAATGGTGGCAGGCGACAACTCCATGACCTCGGCTGTCTCTTCAATCGTTAGGCCGGCAAAATAACGAAGCTCCACCAACTTCGCTTTTCTCGGATCGATCTTTTCAAACTGTTTGAGAACTCCGTCCAAAAGAAGGAGTTGTTCCTGATCTTCATCGGTATTGCCTACCTGATGAACCTCCTCGTTAAAGGTCAGCTTCTGCTCCCCACTGCCTCGCTTCTGGGCCAATCGGTGCCGAGCGTGATCGATCAAAAGGCGGCGCATTTGCTGGGCAGCAGTCGCAAAAAAATGGTTCCGATTTTCATAATGCATTTCAGTATCACCCACCATGCGCAAATAGGCCTCATGCACCAATACGGTGGGTTGCAGAGAGACGGTTCCCTTTTCATTCTTCATGTAATGGACGGCAAGCCGTTTCAGTTCTTGATAGACCAATTGAAAGAGCGATTCCGATACCGAATTGTCCCCCGAAGAATATCGAACCAAAAGCTCAGTGACTTCCATGTTTTTTATTTCTCGCTTGGATCCGATTCACGTGACCTGAAATCAATTTCACTGCATGGTGAATCTCTTCGCCAGTAGTAGAAGGCCCCCAACTCACCCGGAAACACTCCCTCGCCTCTTTGGTTGAAAGGCCCATGGCCAATAAAACATGGCTGGGTGAAATGGAGCCAGAAGAACAGGCCGAACCGGCAGAAAGAAAAAGGCCGTCGATATCAAAGGCACTCAGGAGCACCTCGGCAGAAATGCCCGGCACTCTTAAGTTTGAAGTATTAGAAAGACGGGGCTGTGATTCCCCATTCACAATGAGAGATGGGATCTCGTTTCGAAGAGCCTTTTCAAAATCCTCTCGAAAATTCTTAGTATTTTGCAGAGCTAAGCAGGCCCCAGCAAATCCTGCGATGCCCATGGTATTCTCCGTACCTCCACGGCGCTTAATCTCTTGGCTTCCCCCATAATGGGTGGAGACCAGTTTTCTTCCTTTTTTTACAATGAGCGCTCCGACTCCCTTTGGGCCTCCAATTTTATGAGCGGAAAGGGAAATAAAATCGGCCCCATTCCATTCTTTTTCCGGAACCTTCCCTAGCGCCTGAACCGCATCGGTATGGAACGGCACTTCAAACTTTCGACAGATTTCCATCACCTGCGAAAGCGGAAATAAGACTCCCGTCTCATTGTTAGCGGCCTGAATCGAGACTAAACAGGGTCGACGCAACTGGATCTGCTTTTCAAGTTCACCCAAATCGATTTGGCCAGAAGCAGTAACCGACAGAAAATGGGGTTCACAAATCCCCTTTTCCGACATCATTTTAAGGGTGTCCAGGCAGGAGGAATGCTCCACCGGAGTGGAAATGAGCACGGCCCCACTCTCTAACAATGCGCTTCCCCATAGGGCAGTGGTATTGGCTTCACTCCCCCCCGAAGTAAAAACCACTTCACTTGGGCTCACACCGCAACAATCTGCTATAATCTCCCGAGATTCTTCAAGAAATGCCTTCGCCCTTCTCCCTTGGTGGTGTTGAGAAGAGGGATTTCCCCACCACTGAACGGCCTTTTCCATCCGTTCTTTAGCCCCTGAACTTAGGGGGCTCGTCGCATTAAAATCGGCATAGACCTCTATCATCTGACCCTTTGTAGCATAAATTATGGCTAGATAGCACTCGCTGCGATAGATTGGAATATTCATTTTATGAGTAAACTCGAACCGAAAGAGAAAGCCCGCCGGAAGCGTGAAAGGATCTTAGTATTCCTTTTAACCGTAACACTTGTGGCGTTTACTCTGATCGAAGTTCACCTGCTTAAGGTTTCTAGCCGCCTCCCTTTTTTGAACAGCATTTTCTTCTTCGGGCTGATGAACCTAAATCTCATCCTGATCATGCTGCTGCTGTTTCTGGTGTTTCGAAACGGGGTGAAGCTGGTTCTGGATGAAAGGCGCGGAAAGATTGGCGCCAAACTGAAAACCCAATTGGTTTTCTGCTTCCTTTTGTTTGCGATCATCCCCACCGTTTTTCTTTTTACGATCTCGGCCTTCTACATTAAAAGCAGTTTCGATAAGTGGTTCAGCGTGCAAGTAGGAGACACTCTCCAGCGGAGTCTGGATGTAGCCAAAGACTATTACGACAACACCGAAAAGAAGACGGCCCACTTCGCTAAAAAAATTGCCGGCATATTGGAGCCGATTCCCAAGTCGAATACCGAACATCTCAACAAAAAACTGCAGGAGCTCCGCACCGAATATGGACTTGATGCGGTAGAGTATTATGCTGATGCCTTTAGCCCTAGAGTGCTCTCGGTATTGCCCGAAAAGGCCTCAGTTGTTCCCTCCGCTTCACTCGAAACTTTGCAACGGGCCATGAATGGAAAGAATGAATGTAAGGTTTTATCGGCTGGTGCTGGGGAGTTGATCCGTTGCGGCAGTTACTTGGGGCCCGGTAGAGGAATGATCTTCGCAAGTTCAGTGATATCGATGGGAGTGGCTTCGCAACTTTCCGAAATTCACATGAGTTATAAAGATTACCTCATTAATAATCCCCTTAATTATCCCATTAAATCGACCTACTTCGCGATACTGATCATGGCGACGCTTCTCATCCTCTTTACCGCAACCTGGACCGGATTTTATGCTGCCCGCAGATTAACCGGCCCCATTGAACAACTGTCTAAGGGAACCCAGCAAGTAGCAGGCGGAAATTTAGATTACCAAATCCCTGAAAGTGGAAGCGATGAGATGCGGGCACTGATCCAATCCTTCAACTCGATGACGATGGAGCTGAAACAGACAACGGAAGAAGTCCACCACCGTCGCCGCTACATCGAAGTCCTTCTGGAAAGTGTGCAATCGGGAGTGCTCTCCTTAGACAATCAGGGCTGCATCTCCATGATTAATGCGGCCGCTTCCGATCTTTTGAATCTGGGCAATATTGAGGGAATTGGAAAACCCTACACGGTCGCCTTTCCTGAAGAGCACCATGAAGAGATTCGGGAACTTTTTCACGCTGTGGTGGGAACGGCAAAACCGGTCCGAAAAGAGTTGCGGATACAAGGCCATGATGGCCAATGGAGCCATATCATGATTACGGCCAGCGTATTGCGGGATGAAAACCGCAAACACCGTGGGATCGTAGCCGTATTAGATGATGTGAGCGATATCCAGAAAATGGAACGGATGCTTGCCTGGAGAGAAGTAGCAAAGCGAATCGCCCATGAAATTAAGAATCCCCTTACCCCCATCCAACTTTCGGTTCAGCGTCTGCGGAGGCGTTATCTCGATAAGATCGATGATGGGGGCACCTTTGGAGAGGCGACTGAAATCATCTTAAAAGAGGTCGACTCCCTCAAGATGCTGGTCAATGAATTCTCCTCCTTTGCCAGGTTGCCCGAGATCCAACAAAACCCTGAGAACCTCAACCAGATCCTGCTCGAAGCGGTCAACCTTTACCGCGCCGCCCATGAATCGATTCAGTTTAATATCCAATTCGATGATGCCATCCCTAACCTGGATTTAGACCGATCCCAATTGAAACGGGTCCTTTTTAACCTTTTTGACAATGCGGTTGCTGCGATGGAGGGTAAAGGGAAGATCGATGTCGAAAGCGAATGGGCCTCGGCCGCTGGGATGATTCGTTTTACAGTAGCTGACCATGGCGTAGGATTGACGCATGGGGATTACCAGAGGTGGTTTGAACCCTATTTTTCGACTAAAAAGGAAGGAACAGGATTGGGCTTAGCCATTGTTCAACGCATTATTGCCGATCATGGTGGCTTTGTGCGGGCTAGTTCCAACCAACCGAAGGGAACGATTTTCACCATTGAACTTCCCGATCGGTTGATCGTACGAAAAGGAAGGTTGAAACAGTTAGAGGCTAGGGTATGAGCGGCAAACGCATTTTAGTCATCGATGATGAGCGCAATATCCTCAAGACCTTAAAAGGGAGCCTGGAGGATGAAGGCTTCAAGGTAGAAACGGCCGACACCGCGGCCACAGGAGTTGCGAAATTTAAACGTTTTCGTCCCGATGTTATCCTGTTGGATATTTGGCTCCCGGATGAAGATGGTACCAAGGTGCTGGAAAAGATCCGGAAGCTCGATGCTGATATCGATGTCATTATGATGTCGGGCCACGGCACCATCGAAACCGCGGTGAAATCGATCAAACTGGGTGCCTTTGATTTCTTAGAAAAACCGCTGCACTTCGATAAGGTTTTACTTTTACTTCAGCATGCCCTCTCTCTCCAAAAGCTCCGCCAGGAAAACCTCTACCTAAAGGCAGAATTGAATGAATCGGATGAAATAATCGGCAAAGGGGAATCCGCCCGCAAACTCAAACACCTCATTGAAGTGACCGGGCCCTCAAATGGTTGGGTCTTGATTCAGGGGGAAAATGGAACCGGTAAAGAGCTGGTCGCAAGGGCTCTCCATCGAGGTAGCGAGAGGAACAATGCTCGCTTCGTCGCCGTTAACTGTGCGGCCATCCCAGAAGAGCTCATTGAAAGTGAACTCTTTGGCCATGAAAAGGGTTCCTTCACGGGGGCGAACGACAAAAAAATCGGAAAGTTCGAATTGGCCGATGGTGGGACGCTGTTTTTGGATGAAGTAGGGGATATGAGTCCCCGCGTTCAAGCGAAAATTTTACGGGCCCTGGAGGAATGTTGCATCCAGAGAGTGGGAGGCGACTCCTTTATTGAGGTCGACATCCGAGTGATTGCCGCGACCAATAAAGATCTTTCTCAACAGATTCGCCTTGGAAACTTTCGCGAAGATCTTTTCTATCGCCTCAATGTGATCCCCATCACCGTCCCTCCCCTGAGAGACCGCAAGGAGGACATTCCCCTTCTCTTTGAACACTTTTTAACCCTTTATTCCCCGGGCAAAAAACGGAAGATCTCAAAAGAGGCGGTGGAGTTGCTCCAGGCCTATGAATGGCCGGGCAACATCCGTGAACTTAAAAACTGGGTGGAGAGAGCTTGCATCCTCACCCCCGAGGAATCATTAGATGTCGTAGTTGACGCAGAGTTTGGAGAAGAGGTGTTTGAGACACGTGGCGACGCCCCTACCCAAATGACCGAAAAAAGCTTAAAAGGGGCTAAGGCTATTTTTGAAAAGCAGTATATCCTCAAAATCTTAGGTGAAAATGGAGGCAACATTTCTAAAACCGCTGCGGCGATTGGACTGGAAAGAAGCCACCTCCACAAAAAGATGAAACTCTATGGGATCAGGGAGATGACACATGATGGACACCAGAATAATTAGACGGAAAACCCGCGAAATCAGCGTGGGAAAAGTAAAACTCGGCGGAAACAACCCCGTTCGTGTCCAATCGATGACCACCCCCAAAACTGAAGATGTTGCTGAGGTCGTTAAGCAGATCCATGATCTCCAAACTGCCGGTTGTGAAATTGTACGGGTCACCGTCAATGAACAGGAAGCGGCCGACGCCCTTCCCCAAATTTTAGAGCAGATCTCGATCCCTCTTATCGCCGATGTTCACTTTGATTATAAGATGGCTCTCGAAGCGTTGAAGTACGATGTCTCTTGCGTGCGCATCAACCCGGGCAACATCGGTGCCGAATGGAAAGTGAAAGAGATCATTGATCGGGCTAAAGACAAAAACTGTGCAATCCGAATTGGCGTCAATGCCGGCTCCCTCGAAAAACCTCTCCTTAAAAAATATGGCCACCCCACCCCTGAAGCCCTGGTGGAAAGCGCCCTGAATGCCATTCACTATTTTGAAAAGCAGGATTTCTACAATTTTAAAGTTTCGATCAAATCCTCTGACGTGATCTCAAACTACCAAGCCTACACTTTTCTTTCTGCCCAAACCGATGCCCCCCTCCATTTAGGAGTCACAGAGGCAGGCACGAAAAACTATGGAACCGTCAAATCGGCCGTTGGTATTGGGAGCCTTCTTTTGGCGGGGGTAGGAGACACGATCCGGGTTTCTTTAAGTTGCGATCCTGTCGAAGAGGTAAAGGCCGGGGTCTATATTTTAAAGTCACTCGGCCTAAAGAACGACGCTCCCGAGATCATTGCCTGCCCAAGCTGTGGCCGCGCCGATATCGACGTCTATAAATTGGCGGAAGAAGTAGAACGCCGCGCCCTTGGCCTCAAGAAAAACATTAAAATCGCCGTTATGGGATGCGTCGTAAATGGCCCGGGAGAATCGATGGAGGCCGACATCGGCATCGCCGGCGGGAAAGGGGAAGGGCTAATCTACAAAAAAGGGAAGCCCATCGGAAAAGTCCCCGAATCCCAAATGCTTGAATTTCTGATGAAAGAGATTGAGTTGATGTAGGGGTTGAGGTCAAGAATTATCCTTCCTTATCCGATAAGGAGGGCATGATCCGAACCTTCACATTTGCGTTCTTATTAATCTCTTCTCAACTCTCAGCAGAAACAACGACCTGTATTTGTCAGACGATAAAACAAGGGACTCCACCCACTAATAAATGCTGTGTAGGTTCTCCTTCCGGAGCTTTTGGAGGGTCTTTACAAGGAACTGTCTGCAGCGATAAACCCTGCGACGCTGATGGAGATCCACAATTGGCGTGCAAAGTCGTGATGGACGCCCATAATAGCTTGTTTTTTAAATCGGTTGAAGATCCTCTTCGCGGTCAGTGCCTCGGTTTTCAGTATCTGGGGGGCAGCACTCCTGACGGCGGCATGGTAGGGAAAGATTTCTCCTGCACCAAACCCACGGTTCTCGTTATTAACATGGTTCCCGATTTCCAAAGGACTAAAATTACCGCTGAACATTTGGGCGGAGCCTACAATGTGGTTGAATTTGAAGCCCGATCTTGTGATCCTAAAGTACTCGAGTCGACCCTCTCTTTTTACATCAAAGAAATGAGAAGGCGATGCGGGAAGGAATATTGCCCCACCGATCTCAATCTCAACAGTCACGGCATTAACCCAAAAACCGAACCCTTTCTCACCTGCCCCGATCTTTTAAAACCCCAACCCCCTTTTATTCCAACCCCGCCTCCTTTGGGGGATCATTACACCATGTGCGAAGATCTGGGCTCTGGTCTCTTGTCCCCGAATGCTGGACCCAGAAAATTTCTTCGTTCGGATCTGATTATCGATACGATTGATAAGGTGCTTAAATCCTCAGGGTGTGCATTAAAAGGAAACGTGGCAGTAGATACCTGTTTTGCTGGTTCTTGCAAAAATTGTTGCAATGCAAACACTATCACACATGGCGACCCCGATTGTATCACCGTTGCCTATAGTGGCTCTAACTATCACTACGCTCCCCAAATTTGCCGATATTGCGATGGCGATAGCAATGGAGCGGTTACCTTTGAAGAGTATAAGAGTTGTTATGATGAGCACTTAAAGTGTCTCGTTTCTACCTGGAACGAAGAAGTTCCGAAACGGAAAGAGTGTATAAAGAAGTCTCGATTCGGCCCACCACTCCCTGCGGGTTGCGTCGATCCTAAGCTCACTCTCCTTAATTGTAGTGGGTTCGACTCTGAAGAATTGAAGAAAAAATATATCGCGGATAGCCCATGCAATATTGCTCCGTTTCCCAGGGAGGTGGCTCCGATTGAAATGGCCCCACCTCCTAGTGAAGTAGCTCCCATTGAAGTAGCTCCACCACCAAGAGCGCTGACTCCTGACATGACTTTGCCGGGAGCGCGCGTGCCACCTGCTGGCGCGGCCGAACTGATGCCGCCGCCTCGAAGCACTTCAACTGGGGATGGCTCTCTTCTGTTCAGTAATTGAATCTACTTAAAGTAAGACAACGTCACCGGATCACTGCAAGTTGCCACCGGAATTCTTCCGACAAATGGCACTTGATGGTATTCACCCGCCGCCACCGAGCAATTCTGTTTTCCGCCGATAAACTTCTCCACGAAGACCTGTCCATTCACATGGATCTCTTCGAATTGAAGCGTGGCCCAGGGAGCTAAAATCACTCCATTAACTCCCGTTCCATAAGCAAAGGAAAGACGCTCGACCTGATAGAAATTATAGAGCACTCGATTCGCAGTAATCCCCCCGCTTAAAATAAAACTAATATGCTTAAATGCCGTTCCACAATTATCGGCCAACGCTTCGCAACCGGTGAAATTCACCACAACCACCGAATTTGCTGGGGCATCAATGCGAATCTCCCCCGAGGTATCGGGCTGATCGGCCAGTGCCTGAAATTGATCCATGGCCAATTCAAACACATTTAAAAGGCCATCGCTTCCTTTTAAATCCCAAACTTTCAAAGCTCGATCTATCTTCACATTTCCATTGGGTTTTAATCCCATCAAATATTTGGAATAAGATTTTAAATCCCGTGTGACCTGCAAGAAATCGACCGCGGGCTCCAACTTTGTTACCAAGCGTTCCAGCACTTGTTGCTCCGATTCCTGTTGTCCGTTGACCAACTTCACTACCTTATTCCAAACAGCGGGATCGGTCGCTTTCCATCCGGCATGGCTTGCGTAACTCAATGAACTGAGTTGCTCCTGAATATCAAAGGGAAGCGTTTCAGTATCGGCCACCGTGCTATACCCATCTACCCAGAAAGGAGAAGCAGTAACTCCAGATGTGCACATATTTCCATTGAAGATGGAACCATGCTCCAACTGAAAACGATCTCCGAAAGAAACAGAACAGGCGGGATAACCATCGGCCGCTTCCAATTTTCCATTGGCCAACACATTCACCTGAATTTTTCCGCCAATGCTGTAATTGATAAATTGCGCACGTCCTCCCACTAACAACCTTCCCTCAATGTCCGAACAATAGGCTTGGATCGAATCGGTTACGAAAAGATTGGCCATTTGGGCCGCCCCAAAAATTTTTGGTGTCCAACATGCCGGAGGCTCGGCTCTCCCCGAAGACAATGTGATGAAAAATCCTAAAGCTACACTCAGTTTATTCATAACCCCTCCCATTAATTGGACATAACTGAACGCTTGTACCTGATGGCTTTTTGAGAGAAAAGACCCAGCGTGCTATGTGGCTGCTAAAAACCGTGAGAAAGTAAGAATTGATGAGCCTCTTCTTGAATCGATTTGAGTGTAAACACTCCTCGATGGGCCATGGGATAACTCTTTTTTTCGACCGTTAAATGTTCACTATAAGCGGCCGGTAATTCTGCCGAATGAAGCGTGACCAAACCATCTCCATCTTCAAACTGGTCAAACGCCCATTGCTCTCCATTCAAACGCGCTTTTGCGAGCGTACGCTCTCCTTTTCCGATCATGCTCAACATCGGAATTTTTCGACTCGGCCCCTTCCCTCTTTTTGCATTCAACATCTTTGAAAAAAGAGGCCCTTGCTTCAACCATTTCTGGGTAAAAACTTCCCTTTCCTTCATCTGCAGCTCAGAAGCACCCATCAAATTCGAAAAAAGACCCAGCTTCCACCGCTTCCAATTCTCAAGAGCATAGACCGGCTCTTTCTGAATCCCCAGATAAATCGCCGATGATTCTGGAGGAAGGAATTGAAAAAAAGTGGCAAAACTTCCTAAGGAAAGGGCATTGAGCGGCGTCTTTGCAAAACCGACCGCCGTTCCATAGCGAAGATCGTAAAAGGCCTGCAACGAACCTCGAAAAGGAGAACTCGCTACCACCACCCCATCGACTAAGTTCACACCCTCCCACGTTTCCTGAGCAGACTCCGCCGGCTGGGATCCATAACGCAAAAAATAGGCAATCAAAAGCCCACCCAAACTATGCCCCACCAACGCAATCGACTCCACCCCAGCCTCTTTCAATTTCAAAATCTCTTGATGAAGTTTCCCAACCGCCAAGACACAATCCTGCCGCCAATCATAATAAAAAGGAATGACCTGAGTCTCACGTCCCATTCGTATCGCCTCAACACTCCCCCCATACCCATCGACCGAATAGATCCCTGGAATAATCGAAACCCTATCCAAGATACCACTCGCACTCAGTCGTCGTGCCCCCTCGATACCAAACCTTTCCCCCTCAAAAGCAAGTGGAATAGTTCCCCAAAGCCCCTGCCCAAAAGTTTGGAACACCCTATCGCCATCCTCGTCCGACAACGCCGAACCATAAAGCCCCGGCACAAAGACAATAACCTTCTTTCCCTTCACCGATTCAGGTTCCCATTTACTACTCAGGGACTGAGAAGTGCAGCCAATTAAACTCATAAGGATACCAATTGAAGTTAAAATCCAATTCATGGAGTAGAAACCCATTTTATTTCCTATTGTAATTTCTTGCTATCAGTATATGAGTTGCCTGCCCATAAAAAACAAAAGGCCAGTTAACTGTTGGAGCTTGATTAACGAGATTGCCACGTCACTCGCTCCGCTCGCTCCTCGCAATGACAACTGTGGCGAGATCCCCGAAAAGCGGGCACAACTTTGTTGCCATTCACAAATATTGAGATGAGAAACCCTAATCCTCAGTCTTCGATTTTTTAGGCGAGGATTTATCTCTTCGGAGGGTAATTCGACTCAGCAACACGAGAATACCTAATGTCACCACAACGAAAATCCTAAAACGCCTCCGCTGATAACTTGGGGCATCGAAAAAAACTCTTATGAGCACTCCCCACGCGTGGAAATAGGCCTTCAGATTTTCATACCACGTCGGCATTCAAATCCTAGTTATGATCGAAATCACACTAAAATACCTCTTTATCGCCCCCGAAGGGGCACAGTCGAAGCCTATTTTGTTTTCAGGCGAGGCGTGCGACGACGCCCGACCAAG
>CAZRZK010000030.1:18669-29800 GCA_964604555.1 uncultured Pseudobdellovibrionaceae bacterium
GGAGAAGCACAACGAAGCATGAAGACAAAAGAGGCGAGAATGTGAGCCGCGATGGGATGTCGAACCGCCTTTTTCATTTCTGGTCGATGGTTCGAATCCCCCTCACCCCATTCCTACACAGTCGAAGCCTATTTTGTTTTCAGGCGAGGCGTGCGACGACGCCCGACCAAGGCGTACAAATAGTACGCCGCGGGAGGAAGGAGAAGCACAACGAAGCATGAAGACAAAAGAGGCGAGAATGTGAGCCGCGATGGATTCGAACCATCGACCCCATCCTTAAAAGGGATGTGCTCTACCTACTGAGCTAGCGGCCCAAAGGGGTTCATTTTTATTCAAAATTACGCACGAACGCAAGGAAATGCTAAAATATAAATATGCACCGCCTCTTGCCCGCCCTCATCGTGACTTTTTGCATCATAGGCTGCTTCAATAAAGGGGAACCCCCACCCCTCATGGAGCTCAACCTCTATAGTGGGGTCCATAAAGTGGCCCGCTTGGGAGACAGCGAGGGAGCGGTTCTCGAGAAGGTTAAGGTTTGGGATCCTCAGGTTTTCGATATCGCCCGCCAGTCCACCGAAGAACAGATCAATTTCAACAAGGCTTTATTGATCAAAAAGCTGGGAATGCGGCTCTATTTCCGAAAAAGCCGCCTTGTCTTGATTGAGCTCCAGGAGCCATTCCGCGGCAATATCCAAGGGAAACGGCTAGGCCTATTCTCTTTCTCCCTACCTGCCGGCAGCTCCAGCTGGGAAAGTAGCCTAATAAAGGAATTTGGCACCCCCAATGCCCGCGCGAGTGGCGGCCGATTTGGTGCCGAATCCTTCTTCTATTCCTGGGGGGACATCTCCTTTAACCGCATGGGCCCGAACGAAGTGGGAATCTACCGCGAAAAGGATATCGCCAACTTCCGCCAAAAGAACTTCGGCCGTGACGTTAAATTCTTCTAAAGGATAACCTTCGCAAACTTCCGTTTTCCACACTGAAGGACAAAATTTTCAGTCGGAGTAAACTTCTCCTGGGTGACCACCTTCTCGGCAATCTTCACCCCGCCTTGAACCACCATCCTTTTCCCTTCGCTGGTGCTGGCACAGAAGCCCAACTCTACTAATAGCTTAGGAATCCAGATCTCCCCCTTTTGCGATGTCTTGAACTCCGGGATGTCATCGGGGACCTCTTTTTTGGAGAAAACCTTTTCAAAATGGGCCACCGCCTCTTTGGCCGCGTCGGCTCCGTGATAACGAGTGACCACTTCCACCGCAAAATCGGATTTCACCTGCTTGGGATGCAAGGCCCCTTTTTGCAGTTCCGAAAAAAGGGCCGCAATCTCAGGAATGGTTTTACTACTCAGCAGATCATAATACCGTCGCATCAAACTATCGGGCATGCTGAGCAACTTGCCATACATCTCCTGCGGCGGATCCTCGACCCCCACATAGTTTCCGAGCGATTTGCTCATTTTCTGAGTGCCATCCAGCCCCTCTAACAACGGCACGGTTAAGCAGACTTGGGGCTCCAAGCCATAATCTTTCATCAATTCTCTACCAAGCAGTAGATTAAAACGCTGATCCCTTCCGCCCAACTCTACATCGGCCTTCATCGCCACCGAATCATAGGCCTGGAGGAGCGGATAGAGAAATTCATGCACACTGATGCTCTCACCGCCCTTATAGCGCTTATTAAAATCTTCGCGCTCGAGCATCCGAGCCACATTGGCCCGGGCTGCAAGCCTCACAAAATCATAGGCATTCAATTTATCGAGCCATTCGCTGTTAAACTGCACCTTGGTTTTCTTGGGGTCGAGGATCTTAAATACCTGGGATTTATAGGTTTCGGCGTTTTTCTCCACCTCTTCTCGCGTGAGCTGCGGACGGGTCTTTGATTTTCCAGAAGGATCCCCGACCAGGCCCGTAAAATCACCAATCAGAAAGACAATGTCATGCCCCATTTTTTGGAACTGAGCCATTTTCTGCATGACAACAGTATGGCCCAAATGCAGGTCGGGGGCTGTGGGATCAAAACCGGCTTTAATCAGAAGCGGCTTTCCGGTTTTCTCAGATTTTTCTAATTTCATCAGGAGATCTTTTTCGACTAAGATCTCATCAGATCCTCGACGTAATTCTTCAAGCTGTTCCTGAGCCTTCATTCCAATTCCTTATCATTCCCTTCAATGACGGTGTTAATCGAATAACGAAGCCGTTCAATCCGAGTGGCCTTTCGATCGGTATCGGAAATCTCCACCACCACACAGGCAATCCCAGGATTTTCCTTCGACATCTGGGTTGGGTGGGGACGGCGGGTGAGAAACTTCTGAATTACCTCTTTGGGTTTCAATCCGATCACCGAATCGAAACTCCCTGAAAGGCCAACATCGGTGATGTAGGCCGTTCCCCCGGGTAAAATCCGTTCGTCTGCAGTCTGGACATGGCTATGGCTCCCCACCACAGCAGCCACACGGCCATTGAGATGCCAGCCCATGGCATATTTTTCACTGGTCGCATCGGCATGCATATCAACCCAAGTGGGACAATTCTCCGATTTGGTCTTCAAGATCCACTCCACTTTGTTAAAGGGGCAATCGAGAATATCCATAAAAACCCGGCCCATCAGGTTCACCACAAAAAGACGATGGCCATTCGCCTCCACCGCTCCGTAACCTCGTCCAGGACATTTGCTATCCATGGAATCTGGAAAATTGGCCGGCCGAAAAAGATTCTCTTCCGATTCTAAGAGCTGGTAGACCTCTTTATTGTCCCAGATATGGTTTCCGAGGGTAAAAATGTTAAAACCCAAGTCCTTTAATTCATTGAGGGTCTTGCGATTGACCCCGCGCCCTCCCGCTAAGTTCTCCACATTGGCGGCAATGAAATCGGGTTTGTACTTCTGCTTAAGTTCCGGCAGAGCTGCAGCGACCGCTTTTCTCCCAGGTTTTCCAAAAATATCGGCAAATGCCAAAACTACCATTTAATGAATCCGTTCTCCGTTATAAGGGCGTCCATCCTAACATCGGTTTCATTTTGAGCAAGGTTTTCATCGAGCACCTGAGCAGAAAGGCAGATCCCCCATTTGAGGCACTTTTGCCTCTCCAAATAGCGGTCATAAAAGCCCTTTCCACTCCCCACTCTTCCCCCCGCTTTATCAAACCCCAATCCGGGAATGAGAAGGAGATCGGGCCTTACCTCACTCCCTTTTCCCTCGGGCTCCTTGATCCCAAAAGGGCCCGGAACCAACTCTATTGCTTCGGAAATGGGATAAAACGCCATCGTGATCGACTCGATATCGCATTTCGGAAAAGAATAACGAGGCCCTTTCACCTGAAATAAATCCAATAAGGAGATCTCCCAGGCTAAAGGATAATAAAGTCCTATATGAGTGGCCTGTTTAAACTCTGAAGTTGTAGTGATGGCCTTCAAAATGGGAACGGAGGCCTGAATTAAAGAAGAACGATATTGTGGATAATGAGAACGCCAGAAATTTCGAACGGGATCCTTCGACTTCACCGCGACGCAAGTTCCTTCTCGCACCTCTCTAGAATCCCAGTGGCACGGGAGAGAATCTCGTTGCGATAGGAGACCGCCTGTTTACGCCCCTTGATGATTTCACTCGCAAAATCGAACGCAGCCAATATGGAAGCCTTGTGAAGGGTGATGTCAGGACTTTTTTTGCGAATGGACTCGATCCGCCTTCTCACCATCTCAGCCACATCATTGAGATGCTCTTCCGGCTCTTCACCGCGTAAAACATATTTTTGATTCGAAATGGAGATTTCTATAGAGGTCATGGAAATAATAGTACCGCAACCTCTATAGGTCTTCAAATCACAGGCAGCGATTGTCTCGCGATTTGGCATGCGCGCAGGTATTGGCCGCCTCGTAATCATCATTTCTTACATTCAAACGACGGTCTCCCGAATCAATCCAAAGAGCGACTTTCCGTTGGCTAAGACCTCCATCTCCACCTTGTCCCCTTTTTTTAACCAGGGGGTCGATTCCTTTCCAGATTCGATAATCTCTTGGCACCGCTTTTCAGTGAGACAGGAATATCCTTTCGAAGCATCCTCATTCGAAACCGTTCCCGATCCTATAATAGAACCCGCAGACAGCGGCCGAGTCCGGCAAGCATGGGCGATCAGTTGCCCAAAACCAAAATGCATTTCCTTGCCGGAGGGCGAACCAAACCATTTTCCATTCAGTTTAGTCTGAACCTCTAAATGAACCCGTTCGCCATCCCAAGCCGATCCCAATTCATCGGGAGTAAGGGCAAAGGGAGCGACGGAGGAGTTGGGCTTGCTTTGCAAGAAACCAAACTTGGTCGGAAGCTCTTCTTTAATCAATTCACGATAGGTGATGTCATTAAATAGGATAATAAATCGAATATAGCTGGAAGCCTTTTCGGCCGAAGTTCCCTTTGGAACATCCCCGACAATCACCGCAAACTCTCCTTCGAAGTCGCCCCCAAAAGCCTCGTTCATCAACTCAATCGGCGCAGTGGGCGGAAGGAAATTATCGCTTACTCCTTGATACATAAGCGGAATGGTCTTTGCAGTGGGGGGCATCACATCCCCGCGCGATTTACGAGCGCGAAACACATGGGAAAGAAAGGCACTACCATCATAAAATCCAGGAGCATTGGGAAGTGGAGATAGGCATTCTTCAACATTGAGATCGAAGTCATATTTGCCATCGAGCGCCTTGAGTTGCGGATAGCATTCCTCCCAATTTTGCAGTGCCTCCAGCAAACTGAACGGAGCCCTCACCGCCCGGCGGTGATCGGGACTGACTAAAATGAGATCTCCATTGCGATTTTTTTTATTCTTGCTGGGCAAAGTAGCTACGATCATTTTTTCTCCTGTAAAAATTGAAATAGCGATTCATCTGGTTCATCAATACTACAACTCCCAAAGGTCGCTTGATGCGATCGCCGCGAAGCCTCCATCTGCTCTATCCCCACCTCGAACTCCCGCCAGCGAAAAGCATTTTCGTCAAATTGAAAATGCTTGGGATCGGAATCGATGAGGCAAGCTTCGATCTGCTTTTGCGGAAAACTTTCCGTTCCTAAAATAGTCGTGAGGTGAAGTGCAGCGAAAAGATTCAAAAAACCAAAATCGGAACCGTGAGTAATCGTGCTATGAAGCCCTTGGGTTGCCTTGAAGCGCAATCGATATTGCGCCCAGACTTCAATCACACTCGCCAGATCGGAAGCCTTGGGCAGCTGCTTCCCACCCGTACGGATCTTAAGCCCCGGAATGAAGGGAGCTTCGGCCTGGTGTTCACACCAATCGGCACTCAGGTTACAAAAACGTTCTAGATTTTTTTTCCATCCGTCATCTAAGGGACATTCAAAATAGGGGGTAAAACAAATCCCTCTTTCTTGCGCCATCCGGTCAAGAATCAGTGCCAGCCCATTCCCCTCAAACCCCATCGGCATTTTCGCTTCATATCCCACCACTGTCAGCGAGTGATTTCCCCCTTGCTGCCGCCCGCTCCACCGCCCAATGTGGCGCAAATCCCATTCGAGTTGGTGCAGTACACCCGCAACATCTGGAACCTCATACCCATTTCCAAGCACCGTGAGCTGCACCGGCCATCCGGACGATCCTAACTCGTAGAGGTATTTGCCATTTAAAACATTCAGGTGTTCAAGCGTTGCCACCCATCGCGCCATCAGCCAGGGATAGTGGCCACGACTGCGAAAAGTAAGAGCCGTTTTTAGCGATTCTTCTAAGGGAAGCTGGGCCGGTGGAAAAGTTCCCGCATAATCAACAATGTTCCCTAATAAGGTTTGAATGGCTGGCAACCGGGCATTCGACATCCCTACA
Source organism: uncultured Pseudobdellovibrionaceae bacterium (assembly GCA_964604555.1). Classification (GTDB taxonomy): domain Bacteria; phylum Bdellovibrionota; class FAC87; order UBA2466; family UBA2466; genus CAZRZK01. The sequence continues at coordinate 24,485 of CAZRZK010000030.1, forward strand.
CGTTAATCAGGCAAATGCCGTTACTCAATCAATTTCGTTGGCGCAGATGGGAAATCTCTTTTTGAAGCCATTCGGGGAAAGACCGATCTTTGCCACCCCAAAATGGGGAGTAATGAATGAGATAGGTATAGAATTCAAATACGAGATCGGGCACGTAATCGGAGTCACGATCCTTGCGAAGCTTTCCTTTGAGCACTTCAAATACGTTTTCACGAAGATTAATGCTTTGGCTATCGTAGAGACTCATTTTTATTGCCCAATAGACGATTGGCTTATGGAGCATCTCCCTCAAATGGCGAATCGCTCCATCCACATCCCACTTCGTTGAATCGGCTTGCAACATCGCAACCTCGAGAAGCGTTGTAACCACTTCATTGTACTGCCTTCCTCGTCGCAGTTTTCCAGAAGAGGCATCCCGAGCCACCCATCCTTGCTCGAAGAGTTGATCACGAACTTTTTGGGCAATGGCAGAATCGATTCCAGAAGAGGAGGTCAGCCATTTTAATTTTAACCACATGGCATTCACATCTTGCCGTTGGTGAAGCACCTCAAATGCAATTGCTTTCCATTCCACTCCACCCAATCGACCCTCTAAAAGAATTTCGAGCAAACAATTGGGTGCCGTGGCATCGATCCCCAACTCTCTCATTATCCATTCTTTCCCATTGGATGTACTTACCGTCCTTTTGAAAAAAGTCGTCGCATCTATATGCATTCGATCTCTTTCAAAAGGGGTTAAAAGTTCAAAGGGAGCCTTCCATTTATCGGACACCCCTGGCGGCGGACGATTCAGTACCCTTTTGAGATGGGGCAATAACTCCATTATCAAAAGATTCGACTCTTCATTTTCCAAGCGCTTTAAAAACGGATGCCATCCGGCCGTTTCAGTGATCACCCTTTTTAAGAAGGCCAGCCCTTCTGGCGTGCCCCCAATCTCTTGTGCCTGTTTAGAAATACGAGTAATCCACAAATGAACTACCTTCTCATAATTGGAATGCTTAGCGAGATTAAGTATGAGGCTAAAAACGGCAGGTGGTATGGGTGCCGATTCCAATAAGAAGTCCTGAAAATCCCAAGTTTGAACCGGTTTTAACCTGGAAACAACATAAGCCTGCTGATGGGGAGGAAGCTCGAGAATGCGAAGGCAATCCTCACGCGATAATCTGCCAGCGGGAAAGTTTTCAAGAATTTCGGTGCACTTAATATAAAAGGAAGCAGAACATACCCCACCCCACAACATCCCCACTAACAGCAGCCTCAAAATCACGCGTAGCGTTATAACATTGTTAAGATTTCTTCACAATTGCCGATAAGTGCTACATCGGAGGCATCATTATGGATTGGAGACTCTTACCCGCCCTATTTTTCCTATTAACCACACTGCTCTTGGCAGACACCCCGAATGAGCATTGGACCGCCCCCTATCAGCGCTTCCATGAAATCATTGAAAACCAAAACAAAGACAATTTTAGCCGCTTTTCGGAAATTCAATTAATTAGGGATAACAGCACCTTAGCCTACATTCCCGTCGACAGCTTTGGAGTCCAGGTCTTAAAAGAAACCGATGCCCTCTTATATGGATACCGCAGCGGCCTGCAAAAATGCATGGAATCGGCCGATCAAAACGAATACCGACAAACCCCAACTCCGAGCTATGCCTACTTCGCCTGGCAATTGGACAACTACATGCGCACCCTGACCCGCACCTTAGATCCCGTCTCTGAACCGGCCATGATGGAAAATGGAATTCGAGTTCGCAAAGTCACCAATGAAAAGGTGATCTATGGATTCACCCGACTCCTTACCGCTTACCTCCAACAAAGAAGCGAACAATACAAAGACAACGGCACAGTGCTCACCCCAGCCGACACCCAACTCATGGCAAATCTAGAAGACTTGGCCCGCAGAGTTTTTAAAACCGACTTAGGCATCGCCTTTGACCGTAATGCCGTTATTAAAGAAGGACTCAAAAACCAACCTGTCTTGAGTGAACTCAACACGACATCCATGGGCGTTGACTTCAGCCTCGCCATGGAGGGAATCAATCGGCTGGTGAAAGATGGACATCGCGACCCCCCATGCCGCATCACCCTGCCCGCCCAACTCGGAATGAAGTAACCTTATCAAAAAAGACACTAAAAGGCTGTCATTTCGAGACCTGCGGAGCAGGCCGCCGCAATCCCCCACCCCTCGTCATTGCGAGCCCCCGAAGGGGGCGTGGCAATCTCGTCATAATAAGAGAATTTGAACACTGCCTGGGACAGTGATACAAACATTTTTCAGCCAAACACACGGATGGAGAGGTGGCCGAGTGGCTGAAGGCGGCGGTTTGCTAAACCGTTAAACGGGTAAAACTGTTTCGGAGGTTCAAATCCTCTCCTCTCCGCCAGAGAAAAAAAGCTGACCGAAAGGTTGGCTTTTTTTCTTTGGCGGAGCATTTGATCGAGGCGATGCGAGCGAAGCGCGACGGTAGCATTGCCCACCTTATTAGAGTCTAACCTTCTTTCTGCTTGTTCAATCAGTCCATAACGAACGCCTCTTTTAACGCTGAGTCACAACTTCAACAGCCCCTGCTATTCGTATGCAAAAATGGTCTTTAGGAAAGTAGGAATTCATTTGAATGTTTATCAGTCGGTTTAAAATGGCCGTGATGTGAGAAAATAAATTGGAAAATTATTTTGTATGACCGACATTGCCATTGAGGAAGCAGAACTGATTTTTAATTGGGAAACAAAATCTGAGCGTTCTTTTGAACCGACTACGATCATTCCTTTGTCGAGATAGGAATCGAGAGATACCTTCGACCGTTCACATGCGCAGGTGGCAGATTCCCGGCGTCAATATTAACCTGAACGCTTGGCAAAAGAAGGCGGGGAGCCACGAGGGTTTTATCTCTCTCAGTCCGAAATTTCACGAAGGCTTCCTTAGACGTTTCGGCATTGATGTGAATGTTTGAACGCTTCTCCTCACCGATGGTCGACTCGAAACGGAGCGGGCGACCATTCGGAAGATAGTCGTGAGCGGTAAACACACGCGTCGATTCGGGAAGCGAAAACAGCTGCTTCGTAACCGATTCGTACAGTGTCTCGGAGCTTCCGGCCGGAAAGTCGCAGCGTCCTACGCCGTAGTCGGGCATGAATAAAGCATCTCCAGTGAAAACCGCGTCGCCAATCAGGTAACTGCAGCACGCGGGGGTGTGACCAGGAGTGTAGCGCACACCAATGACGATACTTCCCGCGTCAAACCCCTCTCCCTCTTTCAAAAGCCGATCAAACTGACGCCCATCCGTGGGAAAGGAATCGGGCAAATCGAAGATAGGCTTGAAGATTTTCTGGACTGCGGTGATGCGTGCGCCGATTGCGAGTTTTGCTTGCGGGTATCGCTTTTTGAGCGGTTGAGAGCCGCTCAAGTGATCGGCGTGCGCGTGTGTCTCCAAAATGAAGTGGACCTTGAGGGATTCCCTATCGAGAAAAGACGCCACCGCTGATACCGATTCTTCCTTCACCGTCGAAGAGCCGGGATCGTAGTCGAGCACCGGATCGATGACGACGGCATCACTCGTCGCCGGATCCCAGACGACGTATGTAAGCGTAAAAGTGGCTTTGTCGAAGAATTCCTTTATTTGTATCATTGACTTAAACTCCTGCGCTGGTTCCACTCGAAGAGAGACATTCCCGCGAGCATCGAAAAGACAAAAAGTATGGGCTCGAATTGTAAGGAGACGAGCGATGTCAACGCCGGTCCGGGACAAAAACCGGCAAGGCCCCAGCCCACCCCGAAAATAGCTGACCCTAGCGCCAACGGCCGATCGACTTTTCTCAGTGTTGGAATATGAAAAGAGTCCAAGAAAATCGGTCGCTTTCTTTTCGTGCTGAGCCGATAGCCGATCGAATAGACGAAGATGGCACCCGCCATGACGAACATCAAGCTAGCGTCCCAGTGCCCTGTGAAGTCGAGAAAGGCCGTCACTTTCCCCGGCTGAGTCATGCCAGAGATCGCAAGTCCGACGGCGAACACTGCGCCGCTAGCAAATGAGACGACGGAGGCTCTCATATGCGACCCCCGAAGAAATAGTTAATTACGAAAACGGTCACGGCTCCGAAGGCAATGAAGGTCAACGTTGCCATCAGCGAGCGGGGAGAAAGGCGACTCACGCCGCAAACCCCGTGCCCGCTCGTGCAGCCATTTCCAAGGCGCGTACCGTAGCCGACTAGCAGCCCGGCGATGACGAGCGCGACGGGACTGCGAGAAAGGGTAATCGCGAACTTTTCGGGTTGAGCAACAAACATCAATACCCCTCCGCCAAAGAGTCCCAGAAAGAAAAAATATCGCCATGCCTTCGATTCATGGCTCTTCTGAAGGAGTCCACCGGCAATGCCGCTGATCCCGAGGATCTTTCCGTTGAAAAGTAGCATCAGCACAGCTGCAAGGCCGATGAGGGTACCTCCGACAAAAGCTGCTAAATAAGCGTTGGATTCCATCTGGCAAACTCCGGTTTAAGTAAGTCTCACTGCAACTTGAAGACCTTCATTAGCAAGGGTAGCGGACTTCAGTCCTTGAGACAAATCAGAGCACCTCAAGACTATCTGTCCCTCAAAACGGAAGATCAATTGATATCCATTTCATCCTCCACCACTTCGTAAATTCCTGCATCCACCAAGAGTTTCAACTCCTGGCAGACAGGACAATCATCGAAAAATCCTTTATCATTTAGAAGTCCATCTCCAAAGGGACGAACAACTTGAACCCAATTACTATTTTTATTTTTGTCTTTGATTTTCATAACCACTGGATAACGATCCATCGATCGAATTTCAATGGCCAGTAGGGAGCATTTTGCGCCCATCAAATTTCTTTGCTGTTAACCCTACTCCAACAGATGGCCGGCTTTGGTTAGAGTTTGCATTGCCGTCGCAAGGACATCCTGCTTTACCATGAGGTAATCGGTATCAAAGGTGGAAATGGCAAAGATGCTAATCCCTGCCTGAGCGAGCGGGTTGGCCAATGAAGCTAAAATCCCGGTGAGCCCAAAATCGAGGGTGCCTTTTACCTTCAAGCACCTCCAGTTCGGTTCACTTTTTACCGTAGTCGGGACTCTCGATTGCTCACAGACAATAGAGAGTTCATCCTTGGTTTTAGAAATGGAATAGAAGGAACTCTCCAAAGCCCATTTGGGAATGGGAGTCTCAGGCGCCAACCGACAAACAGCGACGAGGTCGGGCATCAGTATCAGGGTAAGGGTGTTTTCTTTCATATTTGTAGGGATATCACAATTAAGGTAAGTAAATCATTCGACAGGATCCTTTTATGGAAATT
>CAZRZK010000030.1:29900-48748 GCA_964604555.1 uncultured Pseudobdellovibrionaceae bacterium
GAAAGTTTAGTAGAGGAACTCCGAGATTGCTTCGAGTCCGGGACAACGCGGGGGACTCCTTGGGCTTAGCCCGGTAAGGGGCGATAAGGTGGCAAAGAACTCATCCACTGCCTCGCCCGTCTAAAAATACGACCACAAATGCCGAGGGAGGCATGAACTGGTGCCGGTTCAAACAGATCGACCGAGGTCTCATGAATGACCTTCTGGTGATCGGGATCATGTCCTTCCAAAACCGCAAAACTAATATAACCTTCCTTCATTCGAACCTCTTGTGTGGGCTTAAATCGTGTTACCTCTTTTCCCATTTCATTCGTGTATTTTGTAACTTCTACATTAGCGGTGTGTTCTAACATCAGGTGCAGCTTCGCCGGAACCACTTCTCTCTGATAATCACTCGAATAATGGGCCAGTCTTAATTGTTCTTTGTAATCATAAATCTGACTCAATATCTTTCGGGTGTCGCTCATCGAAAGATAGAGGGTCTCTATCCATCCCGCAGTCTCATAATATGCCTCGGTCCAATGCAGGCGTTCCACTAGGTGCGGGGTCAGCGAAAAAACCTTAAGGGGTTGAAGAATAGAAGGAAGAGTAACCTGCCGAATCTCTAGAGTAGCAAGTTTTTGGGTTTTGCTATTGGTAAAATAGACGAGTGCTTCTCCTCTCAGAAGAAGTGTAGATAGGGCTCGTTCTTTAGAAGACCACGCAAAGCCCTCGAGCGAAATAAAAAGGATTCCTAATACTATCCACCGCCACATAAGCCCCTCTCTCACCACCACGTTCCAATTGGAACAGTCCGTTCCAATACGTATCGACAACTCAAATGTTCCAAAGGAAAATTGAGTCCTTATGCAAACCACTCAAGACAATCTGTGCCATGTTTCCTCTGCCGTTGAGTGGCTTCATTATGAGTACACGCTTCGCAATAAAAGGAATAGTCTTTTTTCACTCCGGGCTTTTGCCCGATATTTAGGCATCCAACCCGGCCCTCTTTCGGAAATCTTATCGGCCAAGCGCACTCTAACCCCTCGCCAGGCGCTCCACATTGCAGAACGCATGGGACTCAATGAATTTGAAAAAGAAAAATTGCTCGCGCTGGTAAAGCAGAAGAAACCCGGAGGAAAAAAGAAACGGAATTGGAGTGAGCTCCCGATCGATTCCATGGGCTTCTTGATGAGCGGAAGCCACCTTCCCCTGCTTTCTCTCATGGAAACAGAGGATTTTCGCTTCGATTTGAAATGGATCTCAAAAAGGCTGGGGATCTCCAGAATCGAGATCCGCCAAACACTCGAATGTTTAAGAGCCCTGGGGATGATCCAAAAGCAGAATGGAAAATGGATCGTCATTCACGAAAACTCAAAGACACCTAATATTCCTTCAGAAGCTATTCGAGAGTTCCACCGCAGATCCCTCAAAAGAACTCTGGATGATCTTGATAGCGTTCCCCGCCACCTGCGCGATGTAACCTCCATTACATTGGCGATCGATCCCGCCAAATTGGATCAAGCACGCCTTGTGATTCAGCAATTTAGAAAAAAGATGGCCGCGCTTTTGGAGACTGACCACAAGACCGAAGTTTATCAACTGAGCATTCAACTGATGCCCATTAGCAAAAAGGAAACTCCATGAAACTCACTCTGTATTTCATCATTGGATTATTGGCTTTGCCTGCGATGGCAATTAAAATTCCCAAATCGTTTGATTGGCGAATGCAGCTAGGTGGGCTTTCACCCATTCGGAATCAAAATGGTTGTGGTTCCTCTTGGGCCTTCCCCATCGTTACCGCTCTGGAAACGGCAATCAAGATGAAAGAAGGAAGAGAGGTACAACTCAGTGCCCAACAGATCCTTTCTTGTAGTGACGCCGGAAACTGTAAGGGAGGGTGGATGCCCCAACCCTATGTAGTTTCCACTGGTCTCGCCCTGGAAAAAGATTTTCCTTATGTAGCGAGCGATGTTTCCTGTCAGCAAAACCTTTCTATCTTTCGCAAAGCAAGCGGGTGGGGATATGTCCATACCATCGATCCAAAAGCCGTCGCTCCGACTCAAGCCATTCAGGAAGCGGTCTTAAAATTCGGCGAAATCACGACTGGTATCGTTGCCGATGACAAACTGAATGCTTATCCAGGGAATGTCATTGAATGTTCTCAACCCAACTCAAATCATCCCAATCATTTAGTCAGCATCATAGGATGGACCGAAGAGGGGGCCTGGATTGTGCGCAACAGTTGGGGTGAGAAGTGGGGAGAAAAGGGGTACTTCCGAATTCAGTACGGGTGTAATAAAATAGGGACTTACGCCAGCTACCTCACCTATGAAACACCCGATTCCGGGCCTTGATGCACTGAGGTTCATTGCCGCTTCAATGGTGCTCGTGTGCCATCTGGAGCAGAATCGTTACCTAAACCAGTTTCCTTCTTATTGGTTCGGAAGTTTTCATACAGCGGGTGGTCAAGGGGTCCGTCTCTTTTTTGTCCTGAGCGGATTCCTGATCACCTTTCTTCTTTTAAAGGAACGGGAACTCACCGGAAAGATCAGCGTCCGCTCCTTTTATATACGTCGAATTTTAAGAATTTGGCCTCTCTATTATCTGGTTTTTCTGCTCGCCTTTTTGGTGGCTCCCAACTTCTATGAAACTTTCTCCGCCTTCCAAGAATCTTCGCGGGTGCTCTCCGAATCTTTTTGGGAATCCTTTCTGCTTTATTTAGTTTTCCTCCCCAATCTTGCTCTCGATCATTACGGAGCGATTTTTATGGCCGCCCCTCTCTGGTCATTGGGAATTGAAGAGCAATTTTATCTGATTTGGCCCTGGTTTACACGATGGACATCACGTTATTTTCCGTGGCTCCTGCTTCAACTCCTGGGAATTCATTATTGGGTGATGCCTCTACTCATTCGGATCACCGATGAAAATCCAATCCTCAAATATTTTCATCATCTGGAATTGGATCTCATGGTGTGGGGGGCATTGGGAGGATGGCTCTATTTCCAACACCTTCCTCTCGTCAAAAAGATTTTCCATTTCTGGGGAGCTGGACTCTTAGCAAGCGGGCTTCTTGCCTATAGTTTCTTTCATGTCTGGGGAAATTGGGCGGGAGCCGGTTTTCTTTGCGTCATTTTAGCGGCTACCAAAGGACGATTGGGTCCGTTTAATTTATCCTATCCTCTCTTCCGATTTCTAGGGCGGATCTCCTTCGGAATCTATGTCTGGCATGCTCCTTGTGTATTCCTAGCCAACCGAGTGGGCGCACAGTGGGGAGCCCTTTTCACATATCCATTTGCCTTCGTGGTCACGATTGCAGTGGCAAGCCTGTCTTATTCTTTAATCGAAGCTCCTTTCTTGAGAAAACAGGCCCGTTTTAGAACTAATCCCAGTTGGCTTTGTTCAAAAAGTACCAGATGCGAGGAAGTAGGATGATTTTCACAAAGGTACGGCCTACCTTTGTGAAATACAAAGCAGGTGTGTTAGTATCTGATGTCTCTGGGGGTACTCGTGAGACAATACTCAGTTATTCTCCTCTTTCTTTCCCGCTCACTTTTAGCCGTCACCTTGCCCGAAACCTACCAGCACGCCTTAAAAAAAAATGAATCCTATTCAATCCAGGAAAGCCGCGTCGGACAAGCCGATGAAAGGGTTTCACAAGCCGGAGGGAGCATTCTTCCCAATATTTCACTCGTCGGATCATTCTTGCGCCGTGACAGTTCCAATCTTCCTCCGGGAGCTTTCACGCGAACCGAGGAAACCAATGCCCGTATTACCGCCGTTCAACCCATTTTTCGGGGCTTGCGGGAATTCGCGGCGCTCAGTGGAGCCAAGGCCAGTTTACGTTCCCAGGAAGCCACTCTGCAACAGGTGAAACTAAATCTGTACGTTTCAGTCGCTACTGCCTTTTATAACCTACTCTCTGCTCAACAGGACATTGCAAACCTTGAGACTCTTCTCAAACTCAGCCAAGATCGCGCTTTCGATATTAAAAAAAGAGCTGAGATTGGGCGGTCCCGTAAAGGGGAACTCCTCTCGGCTCAATCGCAAGTGGCCCAAGTGGAATCGCAGCTCGATGGCGCCCGAAGTCTTTTGGCGCAAACACAACAGCAGTTTGCCTTCACTACCGGTCTACCGACCGCCACTCCACTCTCCGATATCGATAAGGAGATTGCTCCTTTAAGTGGAATAGAAAACTATTTGAAACAACTCGAAAACCGCCCCGATATTGTGGCCCTCAAAGAACAATTGACCAGCGCAGAAGAAGGGGTGGCGATTGCGCGGGGAGGCCATTTACCATCGATAGATGCGACGGGAAATTACTATTTGAAAAGGGTCGGCGTCCTGGAAAACTCTAAATGGGATGCGGGGGTTTCAATCACAATCCCTCTCTTTCAAGGGGGTGTGATCCAATCCGGTGTTCGGGAGGCCAGCCTGGTAGAAAAAGAAAGCACTTTATTGCTAGCCCAAGCCCGCCGAGATGCGGAACGGCAGGTCCGAACTTTTTATACAGGCCTTCAACAGCTCCTCTTGCAACGAGAATCTCTGAAGCGAGCCTCGCAACTTTCGGAAGGGAATTACCAAGAGCAGAATCGAGATTACCGTTTCGGACTGGTCACCAACTTAGAAGTGCTTCAGGCAATGAACAATTTTCAGGAGACAAAACGCGCCTTCGATAGGACTCAGTATCAAGTCAAACTGACCAAGATTCAATTAGAGGCTTCGGCCGGAAAGATCGAGTAACCCATGTCACTCTCAGATATTTCCATCAAAAAACCGGTGTTTGCCTGGATGTTAATGTTAGCCCTTATTGTTTTCGGAGGGATCGCTTTCCAAAGAATGGGCATCAGCCAACTGCCTGACGTCGATTTTCCAGTCGTATCGGTGGGTTTAAACCTAGAAGGCGCGGCTCCGGAAGTCATTGAAGTAGATCTGGTTGACCCTGTCGAAGATGCACTCATGGGAATCCAGGGAATTCGAAGTCTGGTCTCTTCCTCAAAAACCGGTGGGGCCAATATCGCCGTTGAGTTTGATCTCGATAAAAATATCGATGTCGCGGTCCAGGAGATCCAAAACGTCCTTTCACAGGTCCAACGCCGTCTTCCCAAGGAGATGGACACCCCCACGGTCCGCAAATCAAATCCCGAAGATCAGCCCATCATGTGGCTTGCAGTTAGCTCAGCAAATATGAGCAATAAAGAACTGATGACCCTGGTGAGGGATCAAATCAAAGATCGTTTCACCACCATTGGAGGAGTGGGAGAGGTCTTCTTAGGAGGCTATGTCGATCCCAATCTCCGCGTTTGGGTCTCCGCCGAAAAATTAAGTCGCTTTGAACTCAGCATGAATGATGTGCTGGGCACCATCCAATCGGAACATGCTGAGCTCCCTTCCGGCCGTATTGAATCTGAAAATACGGAAATGAATATCCGGACCATGGGAGAGGCTCCATCCCCCGAAGAATTTGGGGCGATTACGATCAATCGACGAGGGGGCTCCCCCAACTACACCCCCATTCCATTGCGCGAAATCGCCGATGTTGAAGATGGACTGGCCGATGTGCGCCGACGGAGCCGGTCGATGGGAAAAAATTCTGTCGGTTTAGGGATTCGTAAGCAGCGGGGAGCCAATGCAGTCCAAGTGGGTAAAGAGGTGAAGCTGAAATTACTAGAAATCGAAAAAAGTCTCCCTCAAGGGACTGAAATTGGGATCCGATTTGATGCCACCAAATTTATTGAAGAATCGATTCAGGAACTTAATTTCACTCTCCTGCTATCGGCCATCATCACGGCTTTTGTCTGCTGGCTCTTTTTGGGATCCTGGTCCGCCACCATGAATGTGATCCTCGCCATCCCCACCTCAGTGATCGGCGCCTTTATCGTGCTCCATGCTTTGGGTTTTACTTTGAACACCTTCACGTTGCTCGGACTTTCGCTCGCCATCGGAATTGTGGTGGATGATGCCATCATGGTGCTGGAAAACATTGTGCGCCATTATGAACTCGGGAAAACCCGTAGAGAGGCAGCTCTCGTCGGAGCCCGGGAGATCACCCTCGCCGCAATGGCGGCGACCGCTGCCATTATCGCCATCTTCCTGCCGGTCGCCTTTATGAAAGGAATCGTCGGGAAGTTTTTCTTCCAATTTGGCGTGACCTTGTCTGTTGCCGTTGCCCTCTCTCTTTTAGAAGCATTGACTCTGACTCCCATGCGTTGCTCCCAATTTTTAAATGTCGGAGAACGAAAAAGTCGGATCGGTAAATTTGTGGAATGGGGATTCAAAAAAAGTGCCGAGGTCTATGGACGCTGGGTAACCGTGCTCCTCAATCACCGTTGGAAAACGGTCGGTCTTTGCACGCTGTTTTTCATTGGTTCCATGGGATTCATGATCCTCCTGAAAAAGGAATTTGTTCCAGCCCAAGATCAGGGAAGCCTCACGGTACGCATCCAGACCGCGATTGGTTCTTCGTTGGATTATACCGACGCCAAATTTACCGAAATTGAACAGTTCTTTATGAAACGTCCCGAAGTGGATAAATACTTTGGGGCGATTGGTGGTTTTGGCGGTGGTGAAGTCAATAGCGCCATGATGTTCCTCACCCTTAAGGATCGTAACCTGCGTCCCATCAATCCCGAGACCGGAAAAAGTTTCACCCAACAGGATCTGCTCGGAGTTTACCGGAAGGAATTAAAGGTCATTAAAGATGTGAAAACGGTGATCCAGGATCCCTCGCAAAGTGGCTTTTCTTCGAAGCGCGGATTCCCGGTTGAATTCACGATTCGCGGATCCGACTGGAAAACATTAGTCGAAAACTCGAAGAAGATAATGGTCGCGATGGAAAAGACCGGCATGATGACCGACGTCGATTCCGATTACCTGGAAGGAATGCCTGAAGTACACGTCAAACCCGATCGCGACAAAGCGAGAATGCGAGGGGTGAGCATCGTCGATGTCGCCCAGACCATCAACTCCGCCATCGGTGGAGTGGTGGCAGGACGTTTCTCAAAAGGGGGCCACCGTTATGACGTGAGAGTTCGCCTCTTAGCATCGGAACGGAATCGCCCCGATGCAATCAATAAATTGAAAGTCAGAAATAATCGAGGTGAACTGATTCCACTGTCTGAAGTGGTAAAGCTGGAAGAACGAAAAGCCCTCGCTTCGATTTCACGCCAAGATCGCGAACGGGCCATCACCGTCACCGCCAACATTGCTCCCAAAAGCTCTCAAGGAGAGGCGATCGAAAAAGTAAAAGTCATCGCTGCAGAAACTCTTCCCACGGGCTATCGTGCAGTGATGAGTGGAAGCGCACAAACCTTTAAAGAATCTTTTGAGAGTCTCCTCTTTGCCTTGGTCTTAGGACTTGTGGTGGCCTATATGGTGCTCGCCTCCCAATTCAACAGCTTCATCCATCCCATTACAGTGCTCTTGGCCCTTCCTTTTAGCATCTCGGGTGCCTTCATCGCTCTCTATTTAGGTGGCCAGACTCTCAACCTATATAGCTTTATCGGAATTATTCTGCTCATGGGGATCGTGAAGAAAAACTCCATCTTGATCGTCGAATTTACCAATCAAATGCGGGAGCAGGGCATGAATATCCGGGAAGCCCTCCTCCACGCTTGCCCGATCCGTTTACGCCCGATCTTAATGACCTCGATCGCAACGATTGTGGGTGCCATTCCCGCTGCCCTTGCGATCGGCCCCGGCGCCGAAACCCGCATTCCAATGGCCCTTACGGTGATTGGCGGCGTGATTCTTTCTACTGCACTGACTCTCCTAGTAGTCCCTTGTGCTTATAGTTTGATGTCGCGGGAAACGCGTGAAGTGCCTGAGCGAGCCGCTTCCTAACCAGAAGAGCCGGCTTATCGGTCACTAAATGCATCGGTTCTTCTGGAACGAGTGGAACTTCGGGCTCGGTCGTTTCCAGTACACTCCGATCTTCATTTAAAATTAATCGTTCAAACTTCAAAACCTCCGCCTCACTTACCTGTGCCTCGGTATCATTGCGGAAACAAAACTGCACGACTTGAATGTGGGAATCATCAATCGGTGTCGGATAGTTAATGATCACATGGTGGAGTCCACTGGGATAGGTCAACCCTAACCGAATCATAAAAGGTAGGTGCCAAACCACATCCATCTTACGAGTACTCAGAATTTTGGGCTCTCCCGTATTTTTCTGCTGCTGGACCGGGGGACGGACACTTAATACTGCCGACACTGAAACGGTATAGGGATCGATTTCCTCAATCGTTTCCGAAACGGGATTGGGTGTTGCGGGATCTCCAAACGTTCCGCGATGGACCACCGCAAAGTGGGCCATGTCCAACTCATTTTCAACAACCCTCAAACTGGAAGTATCCCACACCTCATAAAAACAGGGGAAAAATCGATAAGCCGGATCTTGTGCTTCCGGAAAATCGGGAATTTCTCTCTTGGCTTCTCCTAAACAGACCCACACATACCCATATTTTTCCTGAGCGTGATAACTTTTGACACAAACCGTTTTTGGAATCGCCTTCCCCGCCTGCTGCGGCAAAGTGACACAGGCTCCATTCGCTGCGTAAGCCCAGCCGTGATAAGGGCAGGTAAGATTTCCGTTCTCTACCCAACCCTTAGAAAGAAGAGCAGAGCGGTGACAACAGCGATCCTCAACGGCAGCAGGCTGGCCCTTGCCATCCACCCAAACCGCAATTTTTTTTCCGAGTAACGTAAAAGGAACTGGCCCCTCTTTCAAATGCGACAGGGGTAGAACCGGATACCAGAAATCCTTTAACCCCTCTTCCTGCGTCACCAACATACTTCCCCCCCCCCCCCAATTAACCTTAATTAATCCTACGACCTACCAAAAGAAAAGACTGCTCAAAAAAAGGGGGGAAGCCCCGTTACTAACGGAAACTCCCCCCCCATACATCTGCTAGAATGGGCTAGACAATGGCAATACAATCATATCGCGCTCCAGTGCAGGAGTCACACTTTGGTGACGCGACTCAGCAATCATTCTCTTAGATTGTGCAATCGCACTCTCTAGAGATTGCTTCACAGAAAGACGCGCTGCAAAAACTGCACGTTTCTTGTTCACAATTCCTGAGCTTGCAACTTTTCCCGACAAGAACGGCTTCACATCGACCGTCTCCATAAGGATCTTCTTCACATCAGCGGGAGTGAGGCGATTATTTTCATCGATGATGAGACCAGCCACATTGGTGACATAAGGAGCCGCCATGCTGGTTCCACTCATCTTCAGGTGTTCATCCCCAGGAATCGTGGAATCGATCACCACTCCAGGGGCTGCTACTTCCACCTTTTGAGATCCAAAGTTGGAGAAGGTCGCGAGGCTGGCATCCCCGTTGGTTGCCGCCACAGCGATGGTGTTGTTGGTCTTGATATTGGCTGGAGAGACAGGAAGCTGATCATTATTGGTACCATCATTTCCTGCCGCAAAGACAAACAGCGTATTGGGCGCGGCACCAACGAAATCTTTACAGGCCAAGATGATCTGATCGATGAAATAGATAGTCGCTTCCTTGGCCTCTTCAGGAGAAGGCTCCTTACCCGTAAAGGTTTTCAAAAGGTTGGCTACGATGGGAGTTGCTGCGGCAACACTGGTTCCAAATGAACCGTTCGCCACTTGGCTATGGGTCGCCTTCACATATTTTCCAACCTTCACTAAAAGGCCTGCCTGCTGCTTGGCCATGAAACCTAACATCAGCTTTGCCATGATATTGTCATCAAGAACGCCGCGATTGCGAAGTTCCGCGACATATTCCTCTGCCGCCTTGCCGCCAATTCCTGGAGGTTCGGTTGGAATCAACTTCATCGCTATCAATGAAGATTTTTCTGCTTTATTTGAAGAGATACCGGAAACATGGGTTCCATGGACAAAGTTTCCAAAGGCTTGGAGCTTCTTCAAGAAGGTTTGGTCCTCTTTCTTAGCCTTGTACCAATCTTTCTCTTCCTGAGTTGCTGTCCCATTTAAGATTTTTCCCTGAACTTCGAAAATTTTGTAGCAATCCTGAGGAAAAGTTCCGAGATACTTATAATCGATCACCTGATTGTTGTTTTCGGCAAAGTTCCAGCCATGAAGATCTTGCTTATAGACCGTATTATCATCGGTGGTGGTACTTTCCTGGGGATTCGACCAAACGTTCTGCTTCAGGTCAACATGCTTATAATCTACTCCGGAATCGATAACCGCAATGCTAGCGGCAAGAGACACCTTGGCACCAATTGCCAAAAGTCCCAACATCCATGGGAATCGTTTCATATTTTTTCCTTTTGTGGGGAGTTAGAACGGAAAGCCAGCGTTGAATTTAATGATGGAACTGTAGAATAAAAACGTCAACTTTACCGTCATTGTACTAAAAGGGGTCACTCTCCATTTGGTATCAAATGGAGAGTGACCCCTTTTAGTACAATGACAGCAGGATAAAGTTAAGCGGCTTTGGTCCGGGTATTTTCAGAGCGGCCTTGCTTGCCCGATTCATTTTCACGGGCAGAGGATTGCGCCGAAGCGGTGCGGATCTGATTGGCCACATCCTTCACTCCAGAGACCTCTTCAATGGCATCTTCAATCAAATGTTTCATTCGCCGTTCTTCAACAGTACCACTTAGAGTGACAGTCCCGTCCTCAACTTCCACTTCGACATTGGAAGCGTCAATGTCTCCATGTTGGCAGATGGCCTCACAGACATCTTCCTTGATGCGGTCATCGGAACGCATATAATTTTTTGGTCCTTTTCCCACATGCCGTCCCCGATTGGATTGCCCATGTTGATCGGGGGATGACTGACGAGCGATGAAATCGTCATTATATCTTTCGTACCCCATGGGAGACGCTCCCTCGTCTCTTCCTTCATAGTTTGGCCGATACCCTCTTTCACGATTTTGGGAACCGCTTGCAACCTCAAAGCGTCCTCCGTCGCGCGACCCACCTTCATTCTGAGAGCCATAACGATCTTCTTGATCATATTCTCCTCTTTCTTCCTTTCTACCTTGATCGCCCCAGGCCCCATAACGGGAGGAGCTAGAAAAAACACCTCGGTCCCGATCGCGATCCTGGGTCCAAGCTTCTTTGTGACCATACGATTTTGAGTTTAGATTTTGATTTCTGTTCCCTAGGGAACGGCGTTGAGAGTTCCTGACTTCTGAACGATGTTGCATATTAAGCTCCTTTAAAAGGTTTTAATGCGCATCCTCAAATGCATAACTAGTGCCACCTTTTGCAAGCCCAATTCTAGAAGAGCTTGCCGCAAGGTCGGGAAATTCTCCCTAACGAGCCAAAATATGTGGGACATGACTCACCGGCGGAACAGAGTCGTGACATGACGGGCGCCGCTGCTTTTTGCCAAACTCCGAAATACAACAATACCGTTTTGAAATGCCAATCCAACGAACTTTCTGTTAGTAACGACTTTTTAAATTAACTTCATTTCCCCCAGGAGATCCGTTATAAAGGGTGGGCCATGGGTTTGAACCACCAAGTTCTTGTTGTGGAAGATGAAGAGGGATTAAGGAATACGCTCACGCAATCCCTATCCCAACACGGTTTTGAAGTCAGACATGCCTCTAACGGTATTGCCGCATTAAGCTCCATTCAGGAAGCCCGTCCCGACCTGGTCTTACTCGATGTGAATATGCCAGGCATGAATGGGTTGGAATGTCTTAAAAAAATCAAGGATTTAGACCCCTCCATCGTGGTCATTATCATGACCGCCTATACCACCATTGAAGATGCGGTCCAGGCAGTGAAGGATGGGGCCTATAACTACCTCGCTAAGCCCATTAAGCAGGGGCTTATCATTGAAATGGTCACTAAGGCTTTAAATGCCTTCGCGATGGTGGAGGACATGGCCTTCTCCGCTCCGGTTGTCCAACTAGATACCAAAGAGTTCGTTGGAACCTCGAATGAGATGCGGAAGATTTTTGCCATCATCTATAAGTTAGCTAAGGTCGACACTTCGGTCCTTATTCGCGGGGAAAGCGGCACCGGTAAAGAGCTAGTGGCTCGCGCGATCCATTTTAACTCTTCCCGCAAAGATGAAAAGTTGGTGGCTATCAACTGCAGTTCGATCACTGAGACCCTTTTTGAAAGCGAACTCTTTGGGCATGAAAAGGGCTCCTTCACCGGCGCCGATCAACGTCAAATCGGAAGATTCCAATATGCTGAAGGCGGAACAATTTTTCTTGATGAGATTGGCGATCTCTCCTTGCCTATGCAGGTAAAGCTGCTGCGAGTATTGCAAGAGAGAAAATTTACGCCGGTGGGATCCAATCGCGAGATCGACATGAATGTCCGCATCATCGCCGCCACGAACCGCAATCTGGAGGAGATGATCCAGAAGGGTACTTTCCGGGAAGATCTTTTTTACCGTTTAAATGTGATCCCCATTTTCCTTCCTCCCTTGAGAGAAAGAAAAGAGGAGATTGAAAAGTTGGTGGCCCATTTCATCAACAAGTTTAATGAAAAACATAAAGGGCACATCACAGGAATTCTTCCCGATGCCATGACCCTTTTGATTCGACATCAATGGCCCGGCAATATTCGCGAACTCGAAAATGTGATCGAGCATGCCTTTGTGATCGAATCGGGAGAAAAGCTCTCATTGGGAGCTTTGCCGCTCTACCTGCGGAAAGAGCTTCCTTCGAGCCCCTCCATGAAAAATGCAGAACCGGAAAACCTGCCTTTAAATGAAGGAGTGCTGCTGGATTACAAAACCCATAAGGAATATTTCGAGAAAGAATTCATCGTAAAGGCGCTGAAGGCCTTTAATGGACGTATCAATCAAACAGCGCTCCATGCCAAAATCCCCAAAAAAACCCTGTTAAGAAAGCTCCAGAAATATAATATCCGCCCTGACGATTATCGGAATTAGCCCTCCGCGGCCAAGGCTGTGGTAAAATAAATAGGTGCCCTCCTACCTCTTTGCAAAAATCACCACTCTCGTCCTTTTTTTCATCGCCGTAGGTTTGGTGATGCTCTTTAGCGCCACTGGAATCCTGGGGGCCAGTCGCTACGAAAATGAATTCTTCTATGTCGCCCGACAAGGGATGACGGCCGCAATCGGAATCGCATTAATGTTCTTTTTATCGCGGGTGAAATATCAATTCCTGACCAAGATCTCCCCGCTATTTTTATTGATGCTCATTCCGCTCATCGCAATCACTAGCTTCACCTCCTATGGTCATCACGTGTTAGGTGCCTCTCGTTGGTTAAAGATCGGCTCTTTCTCTTTTCAACCGAGTGAACTGGCAAAGATTATTTTGATTCTCTACATTGCCCGCGCCTTGATCCGTGCGGAATCGGATCCCTGGAAACGGACCCGGCTCTTTTTACCCATCCCACTGCTGCTTTTCTGTATTTTTAGGCAACCCGACTTGGGAACGACTGCCCTGCTCAGCATTGTGGCGATGGGAATGCTCTTTATTGCCGGAACCCGCACCGCTTATTTAGGGGGTGGGATTGCCGTCGGGGCCTGTGCCCTGGCAGTGGCGATGATCCATTCCGATTACCGAAGGCGAAGACTCTTCGCCTTTTTGAATCCGTGGGCTGACCCACAAGGAAGTGGTTTCCAGACAATCCAATCGTTTCTTTCCTTCCATACGGGTGGCTTTTTTGGTCTGGGGCTGGGGAATGGAAATGCAAAATTATTCTATTTACCGGAGGTCCACACCGATTTCCTCTTCTCACTGATCGGTGAAGAGTTGGGTTTTGTCGGCGCGGTGATCCTGTTGCTTCTCTTTGTTTATTTCTTCTATCTCCTTTTTAAAGCAGCGGTGATTGCAAAGGACCCCCTCGGACGCAGCATCTGCTTTGGACTTGCGTTTGCCCTTACCCTTCAATTTTTAGTGAATGTGGGAGGAGTGACAGGATTGATGCCGGTGAAGGGGTTACCCCTTCCTTTTATGTCCTGGGGACGCTCGGCTCTTCTTGTAAATCTGGCCATGGTAGGAATTCTCCTCAATGTAGTTCGGCAATCCACTAAACCTCCGATTCCCTCTCCCTCTTAATCGGTGTAAGTTATCCTCATGGCGACCATTATCATCACGGGCGGCGGCACCGGCGGCCATGTCTTTCCGGCCTTGGCCATTGCTAAAGAGCTGAAAAAGCGCGGCTATTCAATTGAATATGTTGGCGGCACTAAAGGGCTAGAGAATACCCTGGTTCCGAAAGAAGGGTTTCCCCTTCACACGCTTTCAACGGGCGCCGTCAAGAATCAAAGTTTTTTAAAACGGCTCGATACTGTTTATCAGATCCTCAAAGGATTTTTCTGGTCCCTGAAATTTTTAGGCAAGATGAAACCGATCGCTGTTTTTGGGGTCGGCGGTTATGTCTGCTTTCCGATGTCATTGGCCTCCGTTTTTCGACGCATTCCCCTCTTTCTCCACGAACAAAATGCGACGGCTGGGATCGCCAATCGGATCCTCTCTCCTTTTACTCGTCGTGTTTTTCTGGGGTTTGAGCAGGCTAAAAAGGATTTTAGACTTGCGAGCTGTCTTTATACTGGAAATCCGTTGCGGAGTGAATTTTTTGAAAAGCCTTTCCCACCCATTTCGAAAGAAAAACCTTTCTTATTGATTATGGGAGGAAGCCAGGGAGCAAAGGCGATCAATGAAGCAATGGTGAAAATCATTCCTCAACTCAAGGACAAATTTGAGGTGCTTCACCAGACCGGGAAGAACGATTGTGAGCCCACTCAAAAGGCTTATGCCGTCGCAGGATTTACGAACGTTACTGTCGTTCCTTTTATTGAAGATGTGGTATCGGCCTACCGAAAAGCTTCGCTCGTCATCTGCCGAGCGGGGGCTTTGACCCTCTCCGAATTGATGGTCAGCCATCGTCCAGCCATTTTGATCCCCTATCCCCGCAAAGGTCAAAATGACCAGATCGATAATAGCTACTATCTCAAAAGCCTGGGGGTTGCTGAGGTGGTGGAACAGGGTGAAAAATTTCTAGAACGGCTTCAATTGACCCTCGAGCAGGTCGCCCCGCATGAAAAACTGCTTAAAATGCAGCAAAAATACTCTCAGTTGCAGAGCAGCGAAGCCCTTGTTAGCATAGCCGACCAGCTGGAAAAGGACCTTAAAGTTGTATAGAAAGATTAAAAGAGTACATCTAATCGGCATGGGCGGCATCGGCATGAGCGGCATCGCCGAGCTTTTGATTCGGCAGGGGTACCAAATTTCAGGTTCCGATCTGAAGTTGAATGATTCCCTCCGACGACTTGAAACCCTCGGGGCCACTATCTGTATGGGGCATAGCCCCCACCATGTTGAAGGGGCTGAGCTCGTGGTCTATTCCTCAGCGATCCGGAATGATAACCCTGAATTTTCGGAAGCCTCCCGAAAAAAGATCCCTCTCATCACACGCGCTGAGATGCTCGCTGAAATGATGCGGCTGAAATATGGAATTGCCATCGCCGGAGCCCATGGAAAAACGACGACCACTTCGATGATCGGACAAGTTTTACTGGGAGCCCAGATCGATCCGACGATTGTAGTCGGTGGAAAAGTGGATAGCTTTGGGGGCAATAATGCCCATTGGGGAAATGGTCAGTTTATGGTGGTGGAGGCCGATGAGAGCGATGGTTCTTTCAACCAACTCACCCCCACCGTTGCCGTCGTGACCAATCTCGATCGCGAGCACATGGATCATTACCGAAGTATGCGACGGCTTCAGATGGCCTTTGCCAGATTTTTGAAAAAAGTCCCCTTTTATGGATTGAGCGTCCTTTGTCAGGATGATCTGTGGTTGCAACCCTTAATCCAAAGAGTGGAAGGCAGAAAAAAGACCTACGGATTTCATCCCGAAAGCGATTACCGAATTACAAGCTACCTTCCCAATGGAATTGGATCAGTAAGTGAAGTCTCCATCGAGGGGGTAAAGGAAAAACTGACCCTGAATGTTCCGGGCCGTCACAATGCCCTGAACGCATGCGCCGCCCTGGCAGTGGCCGATGAACTCTCCATCGAAAGAGGATTGGCACTCCTTCTATTATCGCAATTTCAAGGAGTACGTCGGCGATTCCACCGTCGAGGAGAAAAAGATGGGGTGCTCTTTATCGATGATTATGCTCACCACCCGAGTGAATTGAAAGCGACCCTCTCCGCCGCCCGCGAGAGCTATCCCGATTCCAAAATAGGGGCAATTTTTCAACCCCATCGTTATTCCCGCACCCAAGATCAATGGGATGAATTTGCGCATGCCTTCAAAGCGGTGGACCATTTAATGTTAGTAGATATCTATCCGGCGGGAGAGGAACCGATTCCTGGGATTGACTCTAAAAGGCTGGCCGAACGGATCCAAAAAGAACAGGGCCCTGAAGTTACCTACTGCTCTCAACCGATGGAAGCGATCCACAGTCTCTTAAAAGACTATCAAAAAGGGGATGTGATCTTCACTCTTGGAGCGGGCGATCTCCCTAATATCTATTCTCATTTATTCTAATGAAGGAGTGGACTCAACATTTTGGAGAACGGGTCCTCTTTAACGAACCTCTCGCAAAATATTTAGCCTACCAAGTGGGAGGGCCGGCAGATATTCTTGTTTTTCCTAAAAATCTGCAGGACCTTGAAAAAATTACCGAGCTTTCTAAAAAAGAAAAGCGACCCATCACCGTGGTGGGAACGGGCACCAACCTCTTGGTATTAGATGGAGGAATTCGCGGCATTACGGTCGCCCTTCATAAATCCTTTCAAGAAATTGAAAAAATCCATTCCGATTCAAAAGAAACCTGGGTCAAATGCGGGGGCGGGGTTCAGAAACCAAACTTCCTCAATTGGGCGATCCAACAGGGGCTCGGCGGTTTGGAATTTAGCGCAGGGGTTCCCGGCACCATTGGAGGGGGCATCTTCATGAATGCCGGCACCAAATATGGTTGCTATGGAGATATCCTCAAAGAAGTTCAACTCTATGATTTTGCCTCAGGCCCCGCCCTGATCCGAAGAGAAGAGGCCCACTTTGGTTATCGAGAACAATCGGCGGTGGGAAAGAAGTTAGTGGTCTCTGCCACCTTTGCCTTAAAACCTGCCGATCCCAAAGCAATGCAGCTAGAGGTCGACCGTATCATTCAGGAGAGAGCAGAAAAACAACCGTTAGAGCATCCCAGTTGCGGCTCTACCTTCAAAAACCCTCCGACTGGTATGAGCGCGGGAAGACTGATCGAACACTCCGGCCTCAAGGGGACCTCCGTAGGCGGAGCGGAAATTTCCTTAAAGCATGCCAATTTTATTCTGAACAAAGGGAGTGCTACTGCACAGGATATCTACTCGCTCATTCAGATTGTGAAGGACCGCGTCTTTCAACAATTTAAAATCCAATTAGAATGTGAGGTCATCATCTTAGGAGAACCAAAACGCAATGAATTCACAACGGTTTAGGGAAAAGATTCCTTTTTCAAAAGCAGGTGTTGTTTTCAGCGGTGGAGCGACCAAAGCGGCCGCTTTCCACATTGGAGTCTGCTTAGCTCTCAAGGATAAAGGCTTTTCTTTTGTGGGAGGGAAACTAGAAGAGGGTTCTCCTCCTAACACCATTCCCTTCCCCCGTCCCCGCTTCCATCCGTTTCAGGTCTCCACCTATGTCGGCTCAAGCGCGGGCGCATTAATTGTATCTTTATTAGCATCCGGTATTTCGATCGAATCGGTGGTCAACTCCTTTTCCAGTGATCCCGCTTTCCACATCCCAGGTAACTTCCCCACCATTCCGAAGCTTTCTTATAAGGACATGTTCCATGTGAGCCTCCCCAATCCAGGCTCCATTTGGAAAAGCGTGCAAAGGACAGGAATTTTAGCAAAGACAATCGAATCGCTAGTACTCAAAAACTTGAGGCTTCCGGGACTTTTCTCCACCAAGGGGCTTTCCGATTTTTTAAAGAAACACATCCCCACCGATTCCTTCAATGAATTGAGAGCCGATCTCTTTATTGTTGGAACTCAGTTGGATCACTCTCGAAAGATCGTCTTTAGCCGATATTCCACTCCCAGCACCAATGATGCCTACTGCCAATACCTTTCGGTGGCCAATATTTCCGATGCCGTTGGGGCCTCGATGTCATTACCTCCCATTTATGTTCCCTATCTCATCGAACATGAACCGGGGAAAAGCCGCTACTATATTGATGGAGAAATCCGCGAAACCCTTTCGACGCATGTCGCGAAAGAGAATGGCTGTGATCTTCTCATCTGCTCATACACCCACCAGCCCTATCATTATAAGAAGGAGATCGGTTCGCTCGCAGAATATGGATTACCGGCTATCATCATCCAAATGCTCTACCAATCGATCGAGCAGAAAGTTTACGGAGCCAAAAAGGCCCACCAAAATAAGATCATCGCCTTAAAGACGGTTGAGGATTTTTTCAAGAAGAAGAAATATCCAAAGGATGACCTTGAAGAATTGAAAGAGCTTTTGGAAAATCGCCTCGATTTTAAACAGGGACTCAATTACATCTTTATCCATCCCGAACCGAAAGACCGGCAGATGTTTTTCGGGGATCATTTTACACTGGATGAATCGACCCTTCAGACGGTCGTCACCATCGGCTATAAACGGGCGATGGCGGAACTCCGAAAGTACGATCTCGTCGCCAATCCCAAATGATGGGGATTGCCACGTTATTCGCTGATAAATTTTGGTTTAGGTTTATGGAGCTAGAGCTGGAAGATGGGTTAAGGTAGATGACGTATCATACCATAAATAATTCCTAGTTCTTTCTTTTGGATTTCCATCCTTTCTTCTTGGATTGGATGGTAAATGGAGAGCAGGTCTAGGCAGCCACTGGCTTCGGCAAGCGATGCAGTCGCTCGATTAAAAAAGCACTTCCTATCTTTTGGGGTTCTTCTGCCATTCCCTTCCACTAAATTAAGGACTGCAGAAC
>CAZRZK010000031.1:0-45409 GCA_964604555.1 uncultured Pseudobdellovibrionaceae bacterium
TGAAATGTTGGCCCAAAGGGCCCTCATTTTTAATTTCCCGACAGGGACTAAATAGCTTAACAAAAGAGTTTAGGAATTGAATCAGGTTTTGAGTGTAACGCGTCGAGTAGCGTAGATTTGAAAGGGCGAACCTAGTTTGACCCTTTTTGATTAGACTTGCTTGAGGGCGTGATCAAGATCGGCTTTGAGATCTTCGATCGATTCAATGCCCACCGAAAGACGGACCAAGCTATCGGTAATCCCCAAGGCAGCGCGTGTCTCCGCTGGAATAGACGCGTGAGTCATGATTGCCGGGTGATCGACCAACGATTCCACTCCGCCCAAACTTTCTGCAAGCGAAAAAACCCGAACATTTTCCAGGAATTTTCTCGCCCCTTTAATATCACCCTTTAAGAAGAAGGTGACCATGCCGCCAAATCCCTTCATCTGTTTTTTTGCAATGGCATGTTGAGGATGGCTTTCAAGGCCAGGATAGAGCACCCGCTCCACTTTAGGATGGCTCTCCAAAAACTTGGCGACAGCCATTCCATTCTCGGCGTGCCTTTGCATCCGAAGGGCGAGGGTTTTGATCCCTCTTAAGACCAACCAAGCATCGAAGGGGCCAGCGATTCCGCCCATGCTGTTTTGCACATGGTGGATGCGGGTGGCGAGTTCACTGTCATTGGTAATGAGTGCTCCGCCCACCACATCACTATGGCCGTTTAAATATTTGGTCGTCGAATGAAGGACGACATCGGCTCCCAATTCCAAAGGAGATTGGAAATAGGGGCTGGCAAAGGTGTTGTCCACCACGACAAGAGGTTTCGGTGTCACCCCTTTTACCTCGTCTACAATTTTCTTGATGTCGGCAATTTTGAGGAGGGGATTGGTGGGGGTCTCGATCCAGACCATCTTTGTCTTGGGTGTTAAATAGTCCCTTACGCTTTTGGTGGTGAAATCGGCAAAGGTGGTTTCGATTCCATGGCGGGACCAGACGGTCCGGAATAACCGACTCGTGCCACCGTAAACATCGTCGATGGAAACGACATGATCGCCCACTTCTAAAAGATGCATCAGAATATCGGTGCCGGTGCAGCCAGAGGAAAGGGCATAGCCAAATTTGCCACCCTCTAAGGCGGCTAATGAACTTTCTAACGCGGTTCGAGTGGGGTTTGAGGTTCGGGAATAGTCATAGCCTAAATGTTTTCCAGGAGAGGTCTGGACATAGGTGCTGGTGGCAAAGATCGGGGTCATGATTGCACCCGTCGAAGGATCGGGTTTTACTCCGGCATGGACCGCGAGGGTTTCAAAATGGTTTTTTTGGTTTTCCATAAATTTCCTTAAGTCTTATTACTGACGAAGCTGATGAGATCAATCATCGTGAGAATGTGTTTCACCTTTCCGGCCTCATGAACAATAGCCACCTTTTCTTCAGTGAATGGGGCATGAAGCCGCTCAATCGGATCGCTTTCCTGAACGAGGATATAACTGGTGGTGTCGATGCAATTTTCGATTTTATCACTCGGTTTCATTCCACCCGAAATGAGGGGACGGAGGAGATCGGTCTCTTTAATCATTCCGCAAACCTCAGTGCCACACATGACAGGAAGTTGTGAGACGCTGAGTTGTCGCATCAACGTAACCACCTTTTCAATGGTATCGGCTTTGCTCACACAGGCTACTTTATAAGGGGCTTTGTGAAGCACACGGGCCATGTCTCCCACCGAGCTTTCGACCTGTTTTTCCATGAAGCCATTTTCAATCATCCAGGCATCATTAAAAGCTTTGCTGAGGTAACGGTTTCCAGAATCGGGAAGGATAACTAATACCTTTCCGGGGTTCTTCTGAAGGGACATCCATCGCAGGGCGCCGACAACGGCCGCTCCCGAAGAGCTTCCCACAAAGATTCCCTCTTTAGAAACGAGGTTTCGGGTCATGCGATAGGCTTCGAGATCTTCGACGCAGATAATTTCATCGACGATAGAACCGTTATAGTTTCCAGGGATCATGTCTTCGCCGATCCCTTCAATCTTGTAGGTGTGGGCGGTGACCGGTTTTTTGTCAAAGGTATCTTTTAAGATAGATCCTTTGGGATCGACACCAATCACTTTAATCTTGGGGTTTTGTTGCTTCAGATAGCGTCCAATTCCGGAGATCGTGCCGCAGGTTCCCATGCCAATCACAATGGCATCAAAATTTCCTCCGGTCTGTTTCCAGATTTCAGGCCCTGTCTGGTGGAAGTGAGTGTCCTGATTATCGAGGTTATTGTATTGGCTGCTATAAAAGGAGTTCGGGGTCTCTTTCGCGATCCGAGCAGCAGTGCAATAGTGGGAAAGAGGAGAGTCGGGAGCGACGCCCGTTGGGGTGATGACCACGCGGGCCCCAAAAGCACGGAGGTTTTGCCGTTTTTCTTCGCTCATTTTGTCCGGCATCACAAAGACCGTCTTATAACCTTTTACCGCAGCGGTGATCGCGAGCCCCATTCCGGTATTGCCTGAGGTGGCCTCAACCACCGTTCCACCCGGTTTTAATTCCCCTTTTTTTTCAGCCTGTTCAATAATATAGGCTCCAATGCGGTCTTTGATCGATCCACCCGGGTTCATAAATTCACATTTGGCGTAGAGTTCCCCGGGTACCCCTCGCGTGACCTTGTTCAATCGCACAAGGGGGGTATTCCCAATTGCCTCTAAAATGTTGTTTTTAAATTCCGACATTCGGTTCTCCTCGGGCCCGTCTCCAAAATACATTAATGATCCATTGCGTCGTTAGCAATAAGAATAGGCTAGAGACTCTTATTCAACTCTCATTCTGTTGGAATCTTTAATAAATACCGTCTGACTTCAGATGTGTGAGCTTCGGTCAGCCGATAGACAAGGTAAGCCCATCCGAGGGCGACGCAACAAAGTCCGGCTCCGTATAAAAGAGGGAGCGCGTTGGGGTGCCAGCGAGGGATTTCCAGCAATGCCGCACGAATAAAAACAATTAAAGGAAGGTGGGTCAGGTAAAGGGTATAGGAAAAACGAGACAAAAAATCTGAAATCGATGAAAAATGTCGATTGACCCGACCCGAAAAGTTGAGCATGGCAAAGCATAAAAAAGAGACAAATGCACCTGTTCCGAAATCAGTATAGGGAAAGCTTGCGAATCGCGAATAGATTAAAAAAAGGATTAATAAAAGGGTTGCAAATCCTAAACATAAATATTGTTTCCTATGTGAATCCAGCTTGGGGTGTATCTGGGATACCCACACTCCCATTATCCAAACCAGGAATCCTTGAAAAAATCCGCTTCTGCAAATAATGAAGAAAACGGATAGAAAAAATAAAGTATTTCGGGCTCGGGTAAGCCTGCTTTGTCGATTATCTAGAATGAGAAATAAAGCCGGGAATGCCAAATAATACCAAAACTCGACGCTGAGGCTCCATAAGGGCCAGTTTGTTCCCGCAGTAGGCGCAATCGCTCCTTGTAAAAAAAAGGCGTTGGCAAGATAGGTTCGTAAGGAAAAGAGGTCTGACGGATCCTTGGGAAGGATATTTGTGCCTAAATTGGCTGTAGGATAGAGAGAAGGAAAATCAAATAACCATTTCCCTAATGCGTCCCATCCGGCAGTCAAAAGTAGGGCAGGCCATAAAACAATGCATAATCGGACGGCGCGTTCTATCAAGTAACGCTTCCATGACCATTTTCCCTCCCGAATCGTTTCGACTGCTTTTCCTCCAACCAAGAGGCCGCTGAGCACAAAGAATAGGGTCACTGATTGGTTTCCGAAACCGGTTAAAAAATAGATCCCCTTCACGATCCAATTAGGATTTGTGATATGTGAATAATCGCAAAAGAAAAGATTTCGAACATGCCCACTCATCACAAAGAAAGCAGCCATGCCCCTCATGAAATTCAATCCTGAGGAAGGCTTTCTGCTCACGTTGTTCCCATGTCGACGGTATTGACTAATAGATTAATGGGCCGTTGTGTTGTTAGCAATGCCAATGATGCGGCACGGTTTGAGCTTCCCTTCAATAAAGCATATCAACGAGAATGGAGGCTTTTAGGATGCACAGATTACTTCACGCTTTCATTCTCTTCTCAATTTCTCTTTTTGCCGCTCCCCAATCGATAAGGTGGACAGGAGCAGAGGACAGCAATGCCGATCTCGTTCATATTGTCGATAAGATTTCGAAAAAGACGGGATTGAATCTATCGATTAGTGATTTTCTGCTCATCGAAAATCGACCCTTGGCGACGAGTGAGTTTACGATGTTGGCCCAGGTGGCCAGTAAATTGCCAATTGATAAGAATTCGATCCGGATCTGGCGTTCGCGTGAAAACGGCCAATTGATCCAGATGGAGGCGCGGGTTGAAGCGCCACCCAGTTCCATCAAAAATCGGTCGGTAAGGGCGTTAACCACAAACTTAACCTCCGAGTTGGTTCGACGGCATATCAAGAGACATTCTACCGATCGACTGCTACAGGATTTGCGTTGGGAAGATGCGTGGGTGAAAGAAATTCCTGTGCGTGAAGTCAGGGCGAAAGGACGGCATGGTTACCACCGCATCACCCTTCATCTAGAAACGGGTAAAGTGCTCTCCTATTACTATGAAGAGTTTCCCCAAATTGACGATGACGAACCCACTTTGGAAAATATTCCTGCTCAAGTCTATTCGATTTATGAAGAGGATGACGAGAGTGGGAAAATCTATGGACGGGTGAATGAAAGCCTTCGTTATTTGAGTCCAGTGGTGGCTCGGCCGACTAGTAATCCCTATGTTTCTTTAGCTGAGAACCATTATCTAGAGACGATGTTCGATCCGATTTTGGGGATGACCCTGGAAGGTCGGAAAAAAGGGTATTGGGCGATGAGTTACGTGAAGGGATTGGCGGCGGAGATGGAGTCTCAATTGCCAATGACTCCGAACACTTTTGAAAATGGAACGGTGTTGGAGGGGCGATACGCCACGATCAATCTCCATCCCGATGCGGTGAAGACCTTCCAGCTTTCTTTCACTCCTGCTGTATCAGCGCAATTTCGTCCCGATTGGAAACCTTCTGTAGAAAATCCAGATCTTTATGAGATGATCCCCACCTCTACCTTTAGGGGAAAAGCATTAAAGAGTTATTCAGAGGCCTGGAATCGTCCCGCTCGGCGAGATCCGAAGCACGATGCGGTGTCTTATATCGCCGATGGATTTGATGAAGTTCAGGTCTATTGGGCGGTGACCCGTATGTTTGAAGCCTTAAAGCCGATGGGATTTACCGATCCGGAACTTTCGACCCGGAAGTTTCATGCCTTTCTTTATGATCCCGATATCTCTTATCGAGACAATGCCTATTATACCGACGATACGATTAACTTCACGACCTACTCGCCGAAACAAGGGAACATGGCCCGTGACAATAGCACTATTTGGCATGAGCTGGGCCATGGCGTGATGGATCGGTTGATGGGGGATCACCTCCGATTAGCCGATACCGGCGGATTGAGTGAAGGAATGGCCGATTTTGTCGCCCAATTGGTCTTGAATGATGTGACCGCCATCGATCAATTTGAGGGCTATCAGAAGATGAGAATCGTCAATAACACCGGCTTCAACCTCACCAACGAAGTGCACGATGATGGTGAGGCTTATGGTGGCGTGATGAACGATTTTCTGATGACCGCGATCCAGAAGTGGGGACATGAGGGTCTCCATAAGGTGACCGATATGGTGCTGGAAGGGATGCGCTTATCGAGGAACCACCCGGGTCTCACGGCCAATGACTGGTTCGAACGCCTTCTCTTTGCCGATCAGTTAGGTCACGCTCCAATTCGAAAGAGCGGGGAATTAAGGGAATTGTTATTGCAATCGCTTGCCAGCCGTAACTTTAGCCTAACGGGATCTCAAGTGGCGAGTTATGGCTTTTCCCATGAAGGAGTAGAGGTGATAGCCGGAGCGCCAGGCTCTCGACAAAAACCCATTCCATTTAAGTTAAAGGCCGATGAAACGACAAAGCATTCGCTGGTAGTAGCGCTGAAAAGCACCGATACCTATCACTTCCGATACCCCGTGCAGGTGAGAGTTCAATTAAGGGGTGGCCCGATACAAGGAGCGATCCATTGGGAAGGGGAAGAGAATCAACCTTTGGTTTATACCTTGAAATCGGAAGAGGAAAAGGTGCAAATCGACCTCACTGCCCGTGGTACTTGTGATGAGGTGAATCGTCCCGATGGAAGTTGTGTCGACTTTGCTTATGTGCAGATCTGGAACGACGGAGCGAAAAAACCGGCGGCCAAGAAGCGGTTTTATCTGCAGATACATCCACAGTCATTTGGCCTTAGTAGCCATTGAAGTTTTAACGATTTTCGTTTAATGAATGGGCATCCATGATTCCCATCCAAAAAGCCTTAATCAGTGTATTCGACAAAGCCGGTCTGGAGCCCTTGGTCCAGGCTCTTCACCAACGTAAAGTGGAGATCTACTCCACCGGGGGCACAGCCTCCTTCATCGAAAAGTTGGGGATTCCGGTGACTCTGGTAGAAAAGGTAACTCAATTTCCTGAAATGATGGATGGGCGTGTTAAAACACTCCATCCCAAAGTGTTTGGCGGGATTTTGGCCCGGCGAGAGGTGAATGACGATGTTGCTCACGCTAAGAGCCATGGCATTCCTCTTTTTGATCTCATCGTGGTGAATCTTTATCCCTTTGGAGGCCATCTTAAGGACGATCGATCCACGCAAGTGAAGTATGTCGATATCGGTGGCCCGTCGATGATTCGAGCGGCTAGCAAAAATTTTTCGGCGGTCTGTGTGTTGAGCGATCCGAAAGATTACCTGAGTTTCCTGGATCATTACGCAAAAGAGAACGGGAAGACGACCGAAGCGTTCCGTTTTCAGATGGCGGTGGCCACTTTCGAACGGACCGCGGCATACGATCAATTAATTGCCACCACCTGGAATGGGAATGCCATCCCTTCCGGCCTTTCCTTGTCGCCGAAGACAACGCTTCGCTATGGAGAGAATCCGCACCAATCGGGGGCATGGGTCGGAGAGCCCAAGTGGAAGGTCTATCAGGGGAAGGAACTTTCCTATAACAACCTGCTTGATGCCGAAGCGGCCTATCGACTGGCGTTCGATTTTCAATCTCCTGCCGTGGCCATTATTAAGCACAACACTCCCTGCGGTGTGGCGACTGCCGAGGCTGGAAAACCGGTAAAGATAGCGAGTCTTTTCCAAACGGCCTTTGAATGCGACAGCCGTTCCGCCTTTGGAGGAATCGTAGCGGTGAATCGGCAGGTGGATGGTGAGGCTGCCATAGCGATGAAGGATATTTTTCTTGAGGTGGTGATGGCCCCCTCTTTCAGTGAAGAGGCGCTTGAAATTTTAAAGGCAAAAAAGAATCTACGGGTGATTGAATGGAGCGAACCCCAGTTCAATTCCTTTGAGGTGCGTTCGGCGATGGGGGGCTGGTTAGTCCAGGAGTCCGATACCAGGGCACTTCCCTCGCAGTTAAAGACGGTTACCGAGAATCAATCGATTGAAGGGGTAAAGGAATCGCTCCATTTTGCCTGGATTGTTTCGAAGCATGTAAAGTCGAATGCAATCGTGATCGCGAAGGATGGGGCAACTCTCGGCATCGGGGGAGGGCAGGTCTCCCGAGTCGAAGCTCTGGAGATCGCGCTCCAAAAATCGAATGCCGAAAAATTAAAGGGGGCTGTGTTGGCCTCCGATGCATTTTTTCCTTTCCGTGACAATATAGACCGGCTGCGCGGAACCGGGATTGCTGCTATTATTCAACCGGGAGGGTCTCAACGCGATGAAGAGGTGATTGCCGCCTGCAATTCTCTCGGTATCGCGATGGTCTTTACGGGTGAACGTCATTTCCGGCATTAAAGCAGATTTCCTTGTTTCCTATTATCGATTCCCCGATTTTCCGATGAAGATGCGTTTCTGGGAGCTCCTTTTTCGAAGAGCCCATTGGCCTTTGCTCGAAGCGCCTTATTTTAATGATACGACTCTTTTAATCGACCAGACCGATCTCCTGCAACGAGAGATCTTGAGCCGGGGGGAATATGAGCCGGAACTCCGATTGGTCCTTTCAGAGCTCATCCGTGAAAACGAGGTGCTTTGGGATATCGGGGCGCACATGGGCTCTTTTGGGATGAAGTTTGTGAAAGATGCTAGAGTTTCGAGTGTTCATTTTTTTGAACCGACTCAGCACCTTTTTCAGCAGCTCCAAGCGACCCTGAAACGGAATCGGATTGAGGCGAATGGCCACCGTGTCGCCCTTGGGGAAAAATGTGGCGAAATCGACCTCTATTTAGGCCGAAGTGCCAACCGAGGACTCAATTCCCGCTATTTTAAAGAGGGGCTTAGCGAAAAGGAAGCATGCCCCATGAAGACGATCGATCAACTCATCCAAGAGGGATTGCCCGCCCCTAGTTTTTTAAAAATCGATGTCGAGGGGGGAGAGCTCCCCATTTTGCAAGGGGCTAAAGAAGCACTTAATTCAAAGCGTCTCAAAGGGATCCTGTTTGAAACGGCTATCGGAGAGCAGGGCGAGATCGGGGATTTTGAGCTCAAAAAGCTTTTAATCCAGCATCATTTTACGCTGCGCCACATTCCCCGCATTTCAGGACTTGTCGAACCCAACGAAAACTTCTTCGCGATTCGATAGTTTATACTCAGCATCAACCCGAAAAAGTGACGATATCATTACTATACTTTACTCTATTTTTGGCTATGATTGGCACGCGGCATAAAATGAGATCGATTTTATTTTTCAGCTTGGTGTTTTTCATTTTAAGTGGATGCGCCCTTTTGGGTTTCAGTAGTGGTGAGAAGCTAGCCCCAAAGTCTGAAAATTATCGAGTCAAAGCTCCAAGTAGTTGGAAAGAGATCAAAAAAGGGGATAGCGATCAGGCCTTTGAGTTGCCAACCAAAGCAGTAGTTGTGCTTAACAGCACCTGTCAGGGGGTGACGGCCGAGTCACCTTTAACTGCACTGACCCGTCATCTTCTGATCGGAATGCGGAAAATCCAGACTAAAGAGCAAAAATCCATGACGGTAGATGGAAAAGAAGGGCTCTTCAGTCGAGTTGAGGCCAAAGCGAATAAACAACCCATTTATTTGGAATTGCTCGTGATGAAAGCGGGCGATTGTGTCGTCGATTTTACGTTGCTGAATAAACAGCCGATCTCCGCGGGGGAGTCGGCCGAATTTAAACAATTTTTTGAGTCATTCCACTATGACCGCACCTAGCCGATGGATAGAAGATACCGGACGGCGTACATTAGACGCCATCTTTGGCTTTGTTAATTTCATTGGGGGGTGCAGTCTGCTCGTCTTTGAAACTCTGAAAACCCTCTTTAAGCCCCCCTTTTATCCCCAGCTCTTCGTGGATCAATGTTATTCGCTTGGAGTCAAAAGCTTTTCGATCGCCTTTATCACCGCTCTATCGACCGGAATGGTGATGTCGCTTCAATTCGGATTGGGATTGGAGCGCTTTGGTGGGAAACTTTATGTCCCCAAGATTGTGGGCCTTTCAATCATGCGGGAACTGGGGCCGGTGCTCACCTGCTTGATGGTGGCCGGCAGAGTGGGATCGGGAATCGCCGCGGAAATTGGATCGATGGCGGTCACCCAACAGATTGATGCTATCCGCGCCCTGGGAACCGACCCCATCCGGAAGATTGTGATTCCGCGCGTGCTAGCGATGTTGCTCCTCGCTCCTATCCTAACGATCATGGCTGACCTGGTCGGAATCTTGGGAGGAATGTACCTCTCTCAGCATGAGTTGAACCTCAATCCGAACTTCTATTTTCAGAATGCTTTGATTGCGCTGCGAACCAGCGATTTCGCCGTCGGAATCGGAAAGACCTTCATCTTTGGGTTGGTGATCGCCTTTACCGGCTGTTACTACGGTTTGAAAACCACCGGGGGCACTCAAGGGGTAGGGCAGTCGACCACGCAAGCGGTGGTCACCTCCTGTATCCTGATTACCGTTTTAGATTTTGTGCTGACGAAACTTTTCTGGATCTTTGAACGGGGGCTGTATGGCTGAACGCGAAAGCAATGCCCTCATCGAGATCCGTGGCGTCGGGAAAAGTTACGGGAAGAAGCGGGTCCATGAAGCGATTGATCTCACGGTGAATCGCGGCGAAGTGTTGAGTTTGATGGGGGGAAGCGGCTCAGGAAAGAGCGTGCTCTTGCGTTCCCTGATTGGATTGGAAAAACCTGATTGCGGTGAAATTTTATTTAAAGGGCAAGATATTGCCAAGCTCAATGAAACTGAATTGATCGACATTCGCAAACAGATCGCCTACGTGTTTCAATACGGAGCGCTCTTTGATAGCTTAACGGTCGAGGAGAATTTAAGTTACCCGCTCATCGAGCATACCGATCTGACCAAAGAGCAGATCCGGGAAAAGGTTTCCAAAACTCTCGCTAAGGTAGGTCTCCAGGGGAGTGAAAAACTGCTTCCCAGCGATCTCAGCGGTGGAATGCAACGGCGGGTTGGGGTTGCGAGAAGCATTATTATGGATCCTGAAGTGATCCTCTATGATGAGCCGACGACGGGATTGGACCCATACAACACCAAGCAGATCTTAAAGATCATGTTGGAGCTGAAGCAGCAGGGGGCCACGACGATTTTAGTAACGCATGATATGACCAGCATTTTCGAAGTGACCGACAGAGTGGCCTTCTTGAAAGAGGGTAAAATCTATGCTCTCGGTACTGCGGAGGAAATTCGGCAATCGAAGGATGCGGCGGTTCAAGGATTTGTACACGGGGAGACACCGTAATGGAAAAGAAATTCGCGAATAATATGATAGTTGGGATCTTTGTGATCCTGGGATTCTGCGGCTTTCTCTTTATCCTCTTCAATATTAACGGAGGAAAAGGGATCTTCAGTCGTGAGGTCACCTTCTTCGGGACTTTTAAACACGTAAAAGGTTTGAATTTTGGGAGTGAGGTCTCGTTAGCGGGTTTTCGTGTGGGAACGGTGAGCAAGGTTCAGATTGGGGATCTCAAAAACAAGGAATTGATTGTGGAGTTTACCGTCACTAAAGAGATGGTGGATAAGATTCGCGAAGATTCGATCGCGATGATCAAGACCTCGGGCGTTTTGGGGGATAAATATATCGAAATCTCCTTAGGCTCTCCCGAGAGTCCTCAGGCGAAATGGGGGACCTTCTTGAAAACTGAAGAGCCCGCAGATCTGCTGAGCAAAACGGGTGATATGATGGAGGACATCGGCAAGAACTTTAAGGACAATGGTCAATTCAGTCAGCTCATCCAGAATCTAAATCAAGTTTCAGCTAATCTTGCTGTACTGACAGAAGACTTGAAAAAGGCCAACGGCGCAGGCAACCTAGGGCAATCGATGGGGCGATTGAATTCTATTATGAGCAAAATCGACCGCGGAGAAGGGACTCTCGGAGCGTTGATTAACGATCCTACTGTTTACGAAGATGTAAAAACCCTCATGGGCGGGGCCAAACGGAGTTCCGTATTAAAATACTTCATGAACTCCTTTATGGATTCAGGCAGTGAGGCCAATAAAACGAAGAAGTGAGACCACTCCTCCATTTTGGCACCGACCTTTAGGCTTCCTCTAGCCTCAAAAATCTGGCACCAAACCTGCAATCCTGCCCGGCATGTCGTTAAAATGACGACCCTAAATTAAGGAGTCTTATTATGAAAAAGCTATCTTCTCTCTTATTGGCCGTGGCCTTTTTAACCTCGAATGGACAGGCAACCAGCCTTCACCCCGATACAAACCGCAAAATTTCTCCAAAATTAGTGACGACCAAAGTCTCTAAAGTGGAAGCGGCGGGGCGGGTGTTGGAAGTGCGTCGCAACCATCCTTTCACCAATTTTGTGATTGGAATTCCAGTGGAAGTATCGACGGGAAGCGCTTGCATTAACTTCATCGGACAACAAACCACACAGAAGACCGGACCTCGCACCAGCATCAACGTGTTGACCGCGATGGCCGCCACCAATCCACTTACTCAAGCTTGCATTGAGATTTTCCCGATGCCCACCAAGCATTTCTTCACGGTGGAAATGAACGTGTTGACCGGTGGATTCGTTCCTGCCCATTCCATTCAACGCATGCAGGTTGAGATCACGACCGCTGGAAAGTTCATGATCGAACTCGACATGAAAACCAACCGGGTCACGATCCAGAAGCTGTTCGCCGAAGTTCTGTAATAGTTCTGTAGTTTGAAGGCGAAGGCCGAATTGAGGGTTAAGGGTTAATCCGTAAGGGTTAATCCTTAACTTTTTGGCATTGAGCTTGTAGATGTCGCCGAACCTAAAACTTAATTGGGGCGCCAGGATTCGAACCTGGGAATACTGGAATCAAAATCCAGTGACTTACCGCTTGTCGACGCCCCAATAATAAGGGGAGAAAGTATCAATTTAACAAATATTTGCCAATCGAAAAGGCTAAGATCCTTCGGCTACGCCTCAGGATAAATTTTGCCAATCAATTCAGGAAAAATTTAATTCGGGTCAGCAAGGAACGGGAAGGTAGCGCTGCTATTCCGAGTCGACTGGCCGTAAAGGCACTTATGGCCAGGGTTAGCCGGGTTTGTACCAATGGCCGTGCAGTTACTGGTGCCGCCGGCATAGCTCACCCCATCTTTAATCGTGCAAGCAGAGGAGGGACCGCAGGCCGCGGTGTTTGTAAGGAGGTAACTCAAGGTAATGTCCATCACGTCATCTTCCAGTTTTCGTCCGCCGGTTAACATCACGGCAGAAGAACCACTGACGACGGTGAAATCGCCATTATAGGCCCAGGTGCCAATATTGATCTTATTAGTCGTATCGATCCGGAGCACGTCAGGGAGAAATCCAGTGGCCACATTGGTGACGGTGGGGGGAGCCAGTCCTTTTGAAATCCCATAGTTATAAACGGCGGTGAGGACCGCAACCGCTTCATCCCGTACCGGTTTGGCCGCTGGGCTTCCGTCCAGACTGGGGGGAATGCTGTTGAAGGCTTTGAGGTTGTCATTGGAAATGACCAGCCCTTCGTTGATGGCGGGGCGACCCAGCCGTTCAATTTGTTGGTAATCGGCAAGTGCACCCGGGCGGATCCTAAATAAAGAGGCGGCATCTTTAGGGACGGAAATGGTTTCCCAAACATCAAAGATCGGTTCCCCAGCCGATTGCAAATAGGTAATGGGAACTTTGACGACGATCGAGTTGACGTTATAGCCGGCCGCAAAGTCGACCGCCGTTGCGTCGGTTCTAAAAGGATTTGCTGCGCTTTGAGTAGGGCCGGTTCCCAGAGTGCTGAGCCCTCCCGCCAATGAATGCCGAATACGGAAATAGCGCTCGACATCAAAGAAGAAGGGATCTTCCCGGAGTCCGACGAAAACCTTAATCTGATCGGAAAGAAAAGAGTTGATGACTAAATTTCCGGTGGCGGGTGGGGGGGGAGTGGCCTCAGCCAACGAGGTCGTTTCTCCGTCGCCTCTCAGGGCAAGTGTCCCTCCCTTTAAAACGGTGAAGGTAAATTTTTGACGGCCATTGGCATTGGGTGCGCGGAAGGTAAACCGCAGGGTAATGTCCTCTTTCCCGGTGGGCTGTTTGCTTTTGTCAGCTAACTTAACGCGCGTTAATTTGAACTCATATCTGGCTTTTGTACTAAAAAAGTATTGTTGGCGAGCCAAGGAGCGGGGATTGGTATTCATAATGAGGATGAGATTGCCAGGGCTGCCGTTCGAGTCTTGGGAATCCTCCCGGAAGGCATAGAGATCGGTGAGGCTATGGGCTCGCGATTTGACATCTACCTCTCCATCATCATGATCAGAGGCAAGGAGTGAAGCGGTGTTCCAGGTAAAGAATAAGGCTAAAACGAGGAAAAAACCGGAAAAACCCTTGATGGTTGTCATTTGGCCCCCATATTTACTATTTGGTGATCAAAAAGTGATGCAGTTATCTAGTATAATGAAATTACCGGTGATTGTGAACCAATCCATTCAACTCAACAGCGAGCCCAACGGCGATGACGAGAACCAATCGGGCATCCAGACCCTTACTCGTCCTGAAACTAAAACAGGTACGCCGGCGATGTATAAGGTGATCATCTTAAACGATGATTTTACTCCCCGCGATTTTGTCATCCACATCTTAAAAAAATTTTTTCGAAAGAATGAAAGTGATGCCACCCAACTTATGTTGGAGGTGCATCACAAAGGCAGTGGTATTGCCGGGGTCTACGCATTTGAAATTGCGGAGACCAAGGCTTTTCAGGTGAATGAATACTCCAAGCAAAACCGACATCCGTTAAAGACGGTCATTGAAAGGGGATAATTCGCATGCAACTCACTCCACAACTCGAAAAGGGGCTGAATGAGGCGATTCGTATTGCGATCGAAAAGCACAATGAATATGTCAGTCTCGAGCATGTCCTCTACGCGCTGCTCAAGGATGATGAGACGATTGAAATTCTTGAGGCCTGCGGCGGAAATCCTGGGGCGTTGTCAAAGGATCTGGGGAGTTACATCGATTCCCAATGTCCCAAAGTGAGTTCCGATGAGATTGCAAGTGAAACCTGGAAACCGGCTCTAACGGTGGCCTTTCACCGAGTGGTTCAGCGGGCCATTATTCAAGTGCAGAGTGCCGATCGGGAAGAGGTGGGAACGGCCAATCTTTTGATTAGCCTTCTAATGGAGGAGGAATCGCATGCCGCCTTTTTCTTGAACCGACATGGGGTGACCCGGTTTGATGTAATCCAATATTTCTCCCACGGGATTTCTAAAGTGGGGGAGGATGGAAGTTTTGTTGAGAGCTCTGCGCCTAAAGCACTTCCCAAGGGAGGATCTTCTGAAGAAGGTCGAAAAGAACCAAAGAAAGAGAAGGGCTCTGCCTTAAAAAGTTTTACAGTCAATTTGAACGAGCGGGCGAATCAAGGAAAGATCGATCCCTTGATTGGCCGGACCGATATTTTAGAGCGTTCGTTGCAAGTTCTCTCCCGTCGGATGAAAAACAACGTCATCCTCGTCGGCGAGCCTGGAGTCGGGAAGACGGCGATCGCGGATGGCCTTGCGCTGATGATTACAAAAGGGCAGGTTCCCAAGAAATTAAAAGATGCCGTGCTTTATTCGCTCGATATGGGGGCGATGTTGGCTGGCACCAAATACCGCGGCGATTTTGAGGCCCGGATGAAGGCGGTGGTGCAGGAGTTGCAAGAGGAACCCCACGGAATTCTTTTTATCGACGAAATTCACACTTTGGTGGGGGCGGGTTCAACGAGTGGGGGATCGATGGACGGGTCTAATTTATTGAAACCCTACCTTGCCGATCGGCGTTTGAGCTGCATCGGATCTACGACTTATAAAGAATTCCGCCAATTGGAAAAAGATCCCGCCCTCATGCGACGGTTCCAGAAGATCGATGTCAAACCTCCGACTTTGACCGAAGCGAAGGAGATTTTAAAAGGATTGCGATCCCGTTATGAAGAGTTTCATCAGGTAAAGTTCTCCGATGAGTGCATTGAATCGACTGTGGATCTCTCTGATCGTTTCATTCAAGGGCGGCCGATGCCCGACAAGGCGATCGATGTGATGGATGAAGTCGGAGCACGAATTCGGATGCGATCGGAAGGGGAGAGTGCTTTAGAGGTTAAAATCGAAGATATCGAATCGACCGTTTCCTCGATAGCCCAGATCCCGGCCCGCACGGTGAGTGCCACTGACAAGACCGCCTTGAAATCGCTCGAACAGGATCTCAAAACCTATATCTATGGACAAGATTCGGCGATTGAAACGCTGGTCACTTGCATCAAGATGAACCGTTCCGGTCTTTCGCGCAGCCAAAAACCGATCGGTTGTTTCCTTTTTACCGGCCCGACTGGCGTCGGAAAAACGGAGGTGGCCAAACAGCTCGCTAAATGTTTGGGAACGGAGCTCATCCGTTTCGACATGAGTGAGTACATGGAGAAACATGCCGTCTCCCGGTTGGTGGGGGCGCCTCCCGGATATATCGGTTACGACGAAGGGGGACTCATGACCGAGTCGGTCTTCCGTAACCCTTACGCCGTTTTATTGCTCGACGAAATGGAAAAAGCCCATCCCGATATCGCTCATATTCTGTTGCAGATTATGGATAGCGGAAAGCTGACCGATTCGAATGGCAAGACGGTCGACTTTAAAAATGTGATCCTGATCCTTACCTCCAATGCCGGTGCCCGGGAAGTGGCCAAGAAGGGGATTGGAATCGTAGTGGGGGATTCGAGCCAACGTTCGCTCAAAGCGATCAAGGAGACCTTTCCCCCGGAATTCATAAACCGTCTTGATGCTATCGTTCCCTTTAAGGATCTCAATGAAGAGATCCTGCTGAATGTGGTCGATAAATTCCTGAAGGAACTCGCCGAGCAATTGCTGCAGAGAAAGGTGACCATTGAGATCGACAAAGCGGCCCGTCTTTGGCTGTGTAAAAAAGGATATGATCCCGCCTATGGTGCACGTCCGATGGCCCGTACCATCGACGAGCAGGTGAAGAAACCGCTCTTGGATGAATTGCTCTTCGGTAAATTGGAGCAGGGTGGAAAAGTCCAGGTCGGCGTGAAGGCCGACGCCCTGTCCTTTAAAATAAGCGGAGGATGAGGTTGGCCAAAGGTATCCGTTACCTTCTGCCACAGCGTTTGATGTGGCAGAAGGTAACGGATACCTTTGGCCAGAGAGATTAAGAAATGGTGTTGGCGAACAGCATGTCGCGGTACTTTGGCAAGGTCCAAAGCTCGTCGGCAATGAGCCCTTCCGATGTATCGCATCCCTTTCGGAGTTCTGCCCCTAGTCCGATCGTCTCTTTCGCGATGAGTTTCATTTTTTTGATTTCATCGGTTTCAGAGGCCACCTTCTCCAGGCTCTTGGTGAGGGCCTTATGCGCCGAAAGGATGACTTCGAGTGACTCCTCCATCTGCCCGACCCGTTCCGTCTGCAATCCTTTCACGGTCTTTGCCGTTAAGCAATTCAGCGTCGCTGTCGATCGGGTGAGCTGGGTTTCAAGCGATGGGAGCACATAGCCGATCGCCAATTCTGCGAGGGTGTTGAGTTCTATTTCCAGCGTCTTGTTGTAACGTTCAACGCCGATATGGAATCGAGAATGGATCTCATCCTTCGTTAACACCTTGGTGCGGATTAAGAAATCGACCGACTTGGAATCGCCCAGCACTTGCAGTGCTTCGACCGAGGAGTTGAGGACAGGGAGTCCTCGCTTCTTGGCCTCTTTCTGCCATTCTTCGGAGTAATTGTTTCCTTCAAAACGGACCTTTTTCGTTTCTTTTACCAACTCCTTTACCAATTCCATCACCGCTTCATCGCGTGATTTTTTCTTGGAGAGGAGGGCTTTGAGACGTGCATTAGCGGCAGTGAAACTATCAGCCACGGCGGCATTTAAGACCGTAACGGGAACGGCAACATTGGCCGAAGACCCTACCGCGCGGAACTCGAACTTATTGCCAGTGAAGGCAAAGGGGCTCGTGCGGTTGCGATCGGTGTAGTCCTTGGAGATGTCGGGAATGTGGGTGACGCCGAGATTGATAATCTGGGCTTCAGTCCCTTTTCCGGCTTCCCCTTTTTCGATGCTGTTTAAGATCTTATCGAGCAGCTCTCCCAAGAAGACCGAAATGATCGCCGGAGGGGCTTCATTCGCTCCCAAACGGTGATCGTTTCCGGGGGAGGCGATCGAGGCGCGCATAATATCGGCATGCTCATCGACCGCTTTCAACACCACTGCCAAAACCGCCAAGAAGCGCAGGTTTTTATGGGGAGTGTTGCCTGGCTCGAGGAGGTTTTCCCCTTTTTCATTCGACATGCTCCAGTTGCAGTGCTTACCGCTTCCATTGATGCCGGCAAAGGGCTTTTCGTTGAGCAAGCAAATCAATCCATGGCGATTCGCTACCCGTTTCAACATCTCCATGGTGAGTGTGTTGTGATCGGCTGCAATATTCACACTTTCGAAAATCGGAGCCAATTCAAACTGACTCGGAGCCACTTCATTGTGACGGGTCTTGACCGGAACCCCCAAGCGATAGAGTTCGTATTCGAGCTCTTCCATGAAAACCTTCACGCGAGTTGGAATCGAACCGAAATAGTGATCTTCCAGTTGCTGTCCGCGGGTTGAAGAGGCCCCTAACAAGGTTTTTCCGGTTAAGATCAGATCCGGACGGAGTGCGGCGAGCCGCTTGTCTATCAAGAAATATTCCTGTTCGGGTCCCAGAGTCGCCTGTACCGATTTTGCATCCACATCTCCGATACTCTTTAAAAATTCACAAGCGGACTGGGAAAGAGCTTGGGTCGATCTCAAGAGCGGAGTTTTATTATCGAGAGCTTCTCCATGGTAACCAAAAAAGACGGTTGGAATGCAAAGGGTTCGCTTCCCTTCCTCTTCCAGAATGAAAATAGGCGAGGAAGGATCCCAGGCTGTGTACCCACGGGCTTCGAATGTGGAGCGCATGCCCCCGCTTGGAAAGCTCGAGGCATCCGGTTCGCCTTTGATAAGTTGGCTGCCGGAGAGTCGTTCCATCACCTTCAATTCCGAGTAATGGGTGTGTTGGATCGAAATAAAAGCATCATGTTTTTCGGCGGTGAGACCGGTCATTGGCTGGAACCAATGGCAGAAGTGGGTGCAACCTTTGGTCACGGCCCAATCCTTGATGACCGACGCAATTTCATCGGCCGATTCCTTGGGAAGTTTTGCCCCTTTTTCAAGGGTACGGACTAGGTTTTGATAGACATCGCGGGGTAATTTTTCCCGCATGTGTCCTAAGTTGAATGTGAGCTCCCCAAAATATTCGGAGATGGGCACAGGGCTATCATTAAAGTCGCTGGCCTTCGATTTTTTTGGGGGTGTTGTAATCACGCGTAATGTAGAATGCCGATTAGTCAAAGCGGAAATATCCTTCGACGTCATTGATTCTCTCCTTTTATTCGACTGTTAGAAAGTGTGCTCTTGAGCCACCTCTTTAACAATCTATGTTTTTAGGGGTTCTATTAGAATACGTCGTAACCGACGACTCGAAAAAAACCTGGCATAATGTTATCCGGTTTTTGTGAAAGTGCAACGAGGATCTGTTAAGATGGCTGGCATGGTGTCCTATCAAAGCCTATTTATTGGCCTTGCTCAGCATAAAATCCAGTATTTGGTAGCGGGCGGCTTTGCGGTCAATTTTCACCAGGTTCAGCGTGCCACGATGGATTTGGATTTGATCGTTTTTCTAGAAGAAAACAACGTAAAGAAATTTATTTTGTTTGTAGAGTCCTTGGGGTTTAAACCCAGATTGCCTGTCAATCCAGCGGATATCGCGGATCCTAAAAAAAGGGAATCCTGGATCCAAGAAAAGGGGATGGTCGTTTTCAGTTTTTACCATCCGGAAAATCCTTTCGAAACGATCGATATGTTCGTTCAAGAACCTAAACCCTTTGCTGAGCTCTATCAGAACCGATTTGTCGTGAAGGCATTTGGGGCTGAAATACCGGTACTGGGTTTGAAAGATCTGATCGAAATTAAGAGGGCTGCTGGACGGGATAAGGACCTTTTTGATATTAGTCAGTTGGAGAAAAAGTTCAAGTGAAAGAGGATCTTCCACAACTCACCCCAGAACAGATAATCGAATGGCTAGAGCAGATGCGATACCTCATGCATGAGGTTTGGAAAAGTAATCCAGAGCTTAGACGCGAGTATGAAAAATTGAATTAATTTACTTCAACCACTCTCGCGCCAACTCTAGGAAAACCTGCCGGCTTTTCTTGAGGACGGCCGAATCGGTCAACTTGGGAGCCCGTAGATCATCACAATGGGCCGCTCCTTCAATTATAAAAGTAGAAAGAGCAGGGTTAGACTCGGGTGCCTTTAAGATAGACAAGTTACTCCAGGGATCCTGGCTCCCATTGGTGAAGTAGATTTGGGTTGTCTTTTTATTGAGCAAAGGTTCAAAGAAAAGTT
The DNA here is from genome assembly GCA_964604555.1 of uncultured Pseudobdellovibrionaceae bacterium. Taxonomy (GTDB): domain Bacteria; phylum Bdellovibrionota; class FAC87; order UBA2466; family UBA2466; genus CAZRZK01. The sequence goes on from CAZRZK010000031.1 coordinate 19,914, forward strand.
GGTTGGTGTTATGGGTTTCGGCAGGACTGGAAAGGCCAAACATCCGGACACAGGCATCGTGGTGGTATTTGAGGTCGATCCGCGATGAACGGGCTGATTCCTTGGCCTCATGGTAAGCGGTCTGCCAATAACCATATTCGGTGCAGGATTGGTAATACCATTGCCGCATTCCCAAATCGGGATAGTCCTTGGGATCTTCGCTCAAGGCTCCTTGAATAGAACCACTGAGAGCGTTGATCTCCCATTGATCATAAATTTCGCGGGTAAATTTTGCATATCCTTCCATCGGATCTCCTTGGTTCAGGAGATCACAAAAGTGATCGCGGTAGCCATATTGCACCGCCAAGGCCGCCATATCGGCAATGAGATAAAGGAAGTCATCATTATTGGTTAATTGAGTTGCGACAAAAAGTTTTTTGATGCGGAGTAGCTCTTCTGAATTGTTTAATGCAGCTTCTACTTGAGCGACAACCTTTTGAATCTGGCCGGCACAATCGGAGCCGGCTACTTTCCAAACATGGTGGTCATATTCTTCAAAATTTTCCTGAGCTATCACAGGACCTGAACTCGAAAGAGCGCCGACTGCCAATTTTGGGTAGCGAGAGCGGTAATAGGCGGCGAGCGAGCCGGGGTAAGAGCCTCCAATGGCGACCCATTTACCATTAAGGCCCAGATTTTTCTGAATGGACTGTTGAAAATGGGCGGCATCGGCAAGCGCCTGGCTCGTTGATAAATACCGGAGGTTGGCAGTGGTTAGCTGCTCAAAGGGATGGCTCTCTCCGTAATAGCGGTGCTCCAGAGAAATGAGATGGGCTTTCAATTCACGGGCGTGATTTCGGATGGCTCCGTTTAGGCTTCGTTCGGTGCACACCGCTTCCCCACAGAGGTAAAAAAGAACGGGGGAGTCTTTGCTCGCCGCAAGGCTGCTGTCGATATAATAGCGTTGGCGGAAAGTGCGTTCATTCGAGTTAAAATGATCCAGCTTTTGGGTGAAGGTTTGGGGCGTGAGCTTAGTTTCAACCCGTTTTCCTTTTTGGAGTGATTTTTCAAAGTAAAACTGCTTCCAGTCGGCATTTGCGAAGGAGCAAAGGAGAGAAAAAGCTAAGATTATTTTCATATCAGTTGAGCCTGCCGAGAAGGGGACATTAACGTCAAGTCGCGATGCTCTAGTGGGCTTTAAATCATTCGATGACAGAGCCACCCAGGGCTTTGACGGTCGCGCGTATGCCTGCAGGTGTTTGAAGTGCTTCCTTGGAGAGGTGTTCCGAAATCGGTCGCCCTTTATTGTAGCCTTCGATGGCTGAGGTCAGTAGCTGAAACATGAAATTCCGATAATAACGACGGGAGGGTTCCGTAGCCGCATTTCGCGCGCGTTCCCCCAGTCGAGCCGGGAGCTGTTCAACCTTTTTTTTCCATTGGTGTTGATCTTCCTTCAAAACAAAATGATTGGCCAGACTTCCCACTTCCCGGACAAACGCTTGGCTTCCAGCGATTTTCCAGCCGTTGAGGGCTTCGTAATGGTTCACAAATGCGTCGAAGGTAGGGTTTTCGTTTAGAGCTGGGGCATTGTTTTTGGCGGCCGGAATCGGGTTGCCCAGCAATTTTTCCACCGTTTCACGTAATTTATCGGTAGTGAGATCCTGAAGGTCGATTTGTTCCGCGGCAGGACGTTCTTTGTTGTATCGAATCACCGCTTCTTTCAATAGCCAATAGATTCGGTAGGTCGAAGTACGGATGTGGCCATCGGAGTAGGTGCCCACGCTCGCTCGAGCCCCGCCACCTGTCGATTTGGGGATGCGCTCGGTTACGTTTCCCCAGCTCTTGACATCCTCAGCATCAAGAAAGTGAGTGGAAAGCTTAGTGGCTTGGAGGGTGAAGTTTTCAGCTACCGATATAGGCCAACCCTCCAGGAGATCGAAAACCTGTTCGAATTTTTCAAATTCTGGATCCTTGCCTGTGGCAGGTGCGATCACCGGCTCGATCAATCTCTTCCCGCGCAGGGTTTCGACGACCTTGCGCATTCCTGCCGGGGTCCTCAAAAGTTCCGGACTTAATTGCTGATGGGGTGGACGTTCGTTATTATAACGGGCAATGGCTTCTCGTAAGATAAGGATCAATCGATAGTGACCTCCTCTTGCCGCTGCAGCATCGTTTCTACCGGCAAGGCTTCCGATCCAACGTGGAACTTTTTCGGCGTAGGAAGTCCACTCCTCCTTCGCCGAATCTCCGATGAAGTTACTTCCAAGTAATTTGATTTCCTGATTGAAAGAATCATTGCGTCCAGAAATTTCCCAAGCGTCAAGGCCAGAAAAATGGGTATGAAAATCATCGAAGGCAGGGTCCGTCTTCGGGAGCGGCGCTCGATATTTTTCCCCGATCTCTTCTCCGCGAAGCGCTCCGATAATGGAACGGAGACCGGTTTCGGTGGCCATATCCTCCACCTTTAAATGTTCAGCGCTCTCGCGACCTCGGTTATAAGATTCGATCGCCCGACGGAGGAGATGGTAAACATGATAGCGATAGTTGCGGGCATGAGGTCGATTTTCTCTTATTCTCGTCCCTGTAGCAGAAGACCACCGGGGGATTTCTGCCTCCCATTCTTTCTCATCCTCTTCGTTTTTAAATCCTTGTGAAAGTCGTTTGAGTTCAGCGGGAAAAGTATGGTCACTGCCAATCTCCCACCCTCGCATCGAGTAGAAAGCCGGGTCAAACTTGTCAAAGAGGGGATCTATCCCTGGTTCTGGGATATCAATTTCGCGGGGATAGGCCTGACCACGCAGGGTTTCGACGACCTTTCGGAGCCCCCGCTCGTCTCCTAATTGCTCAGGTTTGAGATGTTCGGAGACGGGGCGATCGCGATTGTAGCGCTCGATCGCTTTTAACAGCACTTGGAAAATGTATTGCCTTCCATTGCGTCGATCCTGTTCAGGAACTGCGAGCTTTCTGGCGCTAGCACCGGCGGAAGGAGGCGTTTCTTCAACAATTCCTCCCCAACTCTTCCTGTCGGCTTCCCGCTTGAAGGAGGTGGAAAGAGTCCGAAGCTCCCGTTCTTGGGCGGCATCGGCTGAAATTTCGAAACCGTCGAGCGCGTTGAAATGGGTAACGAATCTTTCAAAAAGGGGATTTGCGCCTTTGGGGAACGGTTGAGAAGAGATTGTGAACCGTTTTCCCCGGAGTTTAGCAATGAGATCGCGCATTCCTTCACCGGTTGCAAGATCCTCCACCTTCAGGTGTTCTTCCGGTGGCCTCTCTTTATTATAGAGAGTGACGGCCTCTTTAAGGATTTCGTACATCCGATATCGAGGGAATAAATGGTTCCTTGGCGAGGAGCTACGGGCAGATTGGCCGGTCCAAATGGAAAGCTTTCCTATCCTCAACGCCCAGGCGGCTTTATCCGGTTCCTGCTTGAAATTTTCCGACAAGGTGAGCATCTCTGACTGGAAGTTAGAGCCGATTTCCCATCCATCCAATTCGGAGAAGTTTTCTGAAAATGCATCAAATGAGGGATCGATCCCCTTTTTCGGGGCAACTAATTTTTTCTCAGGAAGTTCCTTGCCTCTTAACAGCCCGATCGTTTTATGCAGGGCTTGTTCCGAGCCCAGGTCGGTCTCCTTGATTTGATCTTTAGGATCTCGGGTTGAATTATAGATATCGATCGCTTCTTCGAGAAGCTCAAAGAGGCGAAAGCGGGAGCCTCTTTGATCGGCGCTTTCTTTCTGCCCACGAATCCGCTTTCCCAATGAGGCAGGTAAGGCAGCCACTTTTTCAAGCCATCGTCTTTTGGCTTCACAGGAAGGCAGTTTTTCGCCCATTTGTTCGAGTTCTGATTTCAACCCATTGCTGATTTCCCAACCTGTCACATGGGGAAGGGCCTCGTGAAACGCATCGAAGGCACGGTGGGCACCCGCGACCGGCGGATTATTCACCGGAAGAATGGGGATGCTCCCCCCTCCAGCGCCACCGCCCGAGGCCGGAGGCGTCAAGAATCGTCGGAGGGCCTGGGGAAGCCCCGTTGCCAACTGTTCCGACCACTTCGCCTCAAACTCCCGGACTGTGAGCGCGGTTACCCGAAGCTGATTTGCAATAGTTGCGTAACTTTCTCCCCGTTGCCGTCGATCCCGAATGAAAAAAAGCGCCTCGATCTGCAGTTCTCCCTCTCTTTTTAAAAGACCGAAAGGAGGAATGGTGACCGGCCGAAGATCGTGATTCTGGGGGGAAGTAAGCCCCAGGGCCGAGAGCTTGGCCTGTGTTGCCGCCGCGGTTCGAAAGTCGATATCGCTGGGAAGCAGGGATTGACTGAGTTCTCGACCTCGACTGGCATTGAGTTCTGCGGCGATCTCGGCAACGGGCAAACGAGCCGCGCGAAGCGTCCGCAACAGCTGTTCTTCCGTGGAGCGGATACCATTTGCATCTATCACCATTCGATCCCAAGGAAGTGTTTGAGGGACTGCATTGATGTGATGGAGATAAAAATCGATCTCCCTGGCGTCGATGGCAAGCGCTCGGCCGATAGTAGGGTGATTCACCGAATGTCGCCTCGCGTGTTCAATGGCTTCTAGTCTCGTAGTTAAAGTGGCCGGGAGAGGAGGAATCTTCAATCGCACCATTTCGGAATCGAAATTTTGTCGTTCGAGAGGTTCAAGCGGAGTTTGAAATTCCTCTTCGATACTGAGGTGGAGGGCAGTGATCTCCTTGCGCACCTTGGACTCAGTTATGACTGAATCGTTAGGGAATAAATCGGAAACCATTTCCGGAACGGAACGTCGTCCTACTGTTCCTAGGTAGTAGTCGTAGCGCGCTTGAAGCCGCGGATGATTGGCGAGAAAGGTTTGGTATTTTGTCCAAGCACTGAGGTGCTGTGCCTGTCGATCGGAAATAATCTCCCGGAGAGAGGAAGCAAAGCGACCAAAAGTTCGGTAGGCCAAAAGAATTTCGTAAAGCGATCGATCGGTGAGTTTCCATTGCGTTTGAAAGTCTGCAATGGCCTGGAGTCGAGCTTCGATCGTGCCCGTCGTGCGTAATGTCGCTTCAAGCGATTTTTCAAAGTTCACCAAACTCTCGGGGTGAGAATCGGGAACCATGGGAACCTTTTGCTCTGCCCGGAGCAGAAAGAGGGCCCGACGAAAGGGATCGATCTCACTGCGCTCGACCACTTCACGATGAGCGCTCACCACCGCTTCCAAAACGATCGTACACCATTGGGGGACTGGGCTGGAAGCATAGGAACGCACCGATTCCAAGAGCAGCGCAAGGACTGCGACCAGATAGACGTCACGAGGTTTCCAGTTCATAAAGAGCCTTGTGCGTTATCGGACAAATCCCCTTGAAACTTAAGAAAAAAAGATGGCTTAGGATGAACCGATTGTGGACAAGCACGCCTTTTAACGGCGACATTCGAATCGGACTTCGTCCTCAGGATACGTTCTTGCATTTTTCCTCCCTCCCACCCATAAAGGCGTGCATGTGTTATGCCGAGCGTGAACAGTACGAAAGTTAACGATAAATAAAGCAGACGTTGCGATGCGTTGTGTGGTGAATTACTACAGCGAAAGGAGGCCAAAATGAAAAAACTTATATTCACTTCAACTCTTTTATTTGCATTCCCACTCTTAGCGGCAAAGACCAGTCAAAAAGCGGTGGTTACTTGTGACTTTCGCCCGGTTGCCGAAGAGAAAACCGGATATGCTGCCCTGGGAAAATTGGAATTCAAAATCGATCTCGAAAAGAAAAAGGTTCCTGTTAAATGTCTCAGCAAAGAATGTGTATTAGATGGAGAAGAGGGGGCGATTGAATTATCGGCCATTTTAACGAAAGAGAAAGAGGAGCGGGTCTTTTCGGAAGAGAGCTCACCTACCTTGATCCTTTATGGAAGCAACGGGGATGACACCCGGTTTATGGTCTTTCTTAATTATGACAACGATGCCACTTTAACGTTGATGGTGACCGACAACCTTACGCAATCTACTAAACCGGTGAAATGCGATGTCCAATTAAAATAAATAAGATGCATTTGCCTGGAGGAGTTTCCAGTGCGATAATCATTTGTACTGAGGAGACTCCCCACATGTCACAACGATACGTCGCTATCCACTACACATTGTCAGATAAAAACGGCGCGGTGATTGAATCTTCATTTGGTGAAGAGCCACTCACCTTTGTAGAAGGGGCCGGACAGGTGCTGCCGAAGTTGGAGGGGGCAGTGCTGGACATGAAAATGGGGGAGAAGAAGAAAGTTTTTATTCCGTCAGCAGAGGCCTACGGAGAGAAGATAGAGGACCTCTCATTGGAATTGCCGCTCGATCAATTTCCCGATCCTGCGCTTCTCCAGATTGGGCTGGAGTATGATATCGAGATCGATGACAACACCTCGCATCTCTTTCGTGTGGCAGAAGTGAAGGAATCCCATGTGCTATTGGATGGAAATCATCCCTTGGCAGGCAAGGATCTCTATTTTGAAGTGGAGTTGGCTGAGATGCGCAAGGCCACCCATGAAGAGATAGAGGCGGCCGAAGAAGGAACCTGTGGTTGCGACCATGATCACACTCCCCATACCAATCATCTCCATTAAAAAAAACTGTGAAAAAGAAACAGGGCATTCGAATTATTTCCTACAATATCCATCAGGGGTTGACTGCCCAAAAAAGCAAACGGGCCCTTTCCCAAATCAAAGATGCAGTCCGTGAGCTTGAGGCCGATGTGGTATTGCTTCAAGAGGTCGCCGGTTCCACTCATCGAAAGAGTAAAAAAGAGGAGGTTGGAATTACCTCCTTTCAATTAGAGGAGTTGGCCGATTCGATTTGGCCCTATATGGCCTATCAACGCAATTCTGTTTTTAGTGGTGGCTTTCATGGGAATGCCATCTTAAGCCGCTTTCCTATTCAAAAGTGGAAATCTATCGATATTACGCTCAGCCCTTTCATCAAAAGAGGGGCGATTCATGCCGAGGTGACGATTCCGGAAGCGGAGCAGCCCCTGCACGTCATTGCGACTCATCTAGGGTTATTGCAGTTTGAACGGAAGCGACAAATTAAGAAAGTCTGTCAGTATCTGGTCGATTGCTTGGAGCCGGGGGCGAGCTGCATTTTAGGGGGAGATTTCAATGATTGGCGGCAAATTGCCACGGGAAACCTATTTAAAAAGTTGGCCTTGCATGAAGCTTACCATTCCATTCATAAGAAACATGCCCTGACCTTCCCGGCCCCTTTTCCAGTGCTTAAATTGGATCGGATCTATTTCCGAGGCCTTAAAACCAAGGCTGCTGGAGTCCTCAAAGGGCAGCCCTGGGTGGCCCTTTCCGATCACCTTCCTATCATAGCCGACTTCGTGCTATAAGTTTTTGTATGTTTAATATGGGCTTTCCAGAAATCATGGTGATCGGTGGGATTGCGCTCTTGGTTTTAGGACCAAAACGCCTTCCTGAGTTGGCAAAAAATCTCGGAAAAGGAATCCGGGATTTTAAAAAAGCACTCGAAGGGGGCGATTCGGAGAGTGAAAATTCTCCAAAAGTTCTTCCGCCGGGTGATCAGAAACTCAGCTAATTGACCCGGTAAATTAACCCGGTAATTTAAGAAGATGGCTGAGGAAACTGAAAGGGCAATGCCGCTGTGGGAACATCTCTCCGAACTGCGGGGACGGTTGGTTTGGTGTTTGCTTACGATTGCATTTGGCTTTGCCGTTACTTATGGTTTTAGCGAACCGATCATCCATTTTTTAGAGCTCCCTCTCCTCAAAGCGCTTCCAGCAGGGCAACAGTATCTCTATTTTACCGGTATCGCAGATAAATTTATGGTCTATGTGCAGGTGAGTTTGGTCACCGCCATCACTTTGACCTCACCCATTCTCCTTTACCAAATCTGGAAGTTTATAGAACCCGCCTTATTGCCAACGGAGCGTCGTTTTGCGATTCCTTTTGTCGGGTTCGCAACCTTCTCGTTTTTGGTGGGGTTGGTATTCGCCTATTATTTAGTCTTGCCTTATGGCTATGCCTTTTTGGTGAATTTCGGTGGGCAAGAGATCCGCCCGATGATCACGCTCCAGGATTATTTTTCTCTAACCTTAAAACTCTTGTTGGGCGTGGCTCTTATTTTTGAAACCCCGGTCATTTTGTTGATGTTGGCGAAAATTGGATTGATCGATGCCGACTTTTTAAAGACTAGACGGAGCATGGCGCTGATTTTAGCGGCGGTCGTTTCGGCGGTGATTACCCCTTCACCCGACGCCTTCACGATGGTGCTCGTGATGGTGCCTCTCTACCTGCTTTATGAACTGAGTATTTTTTTGATCTCGTGGACCCAATAAAAAGGTATCCGTTACCTTTTTATTTCTTCTTCAATTGATTCAATTCTTCTAAAAGGGCGTGTAATTTGTGATGGAGCGTTTGGAGGCGATCTAAGTTCTGTTTGACTTGAGTCGTTGCAGATGGAGTCACTGCAGGTTCCAGTTTTTTAGGAAGGTTCACCACCGGTGCCGGGGACGCAGCCGGAGTCGGCTCGATAGGGGTATTGTAATCAAGCGGCATGTTCTTAGCTTCTTTTAAGAAGGAAGGAATATCGACGTAAATAAAACCAAATCCTTGCGAAGTATCTCGGTATGCCACAATCACTTCCTCCGAACAAACAACAAACGAAGCCCGCCACAATCCCTAGGCTTTGAATGAGCAATGGTTATGCCAGTATAAATCCTTGGAAATCAAGGGGAAGAGGGGTGATAACTCCTTGTATTCAGTGACAAATTGGGTCTGATTCGACTTGATGCAGTAACAAACTTTGGCAAGCTCTCGGGAAAAACTGAAAAGTGGCCGATAAGATGCTGATGGACTCTGTAGTCGAAATTATCGGCGAAAGAGGTTGGCGAGACTGGCTACCTCAAGACAAAGGGGAGAAATCTCTCTTTTGGATAGGGGTCGTAGGGCTTTTGCTGTCCTTGTTTACACTTATTTATGGGGCCTTCGATGCGGGGCTCTTAGATCAGCCCATCGTAGCTCAACTCTCCACTACGAGTGGGGTGCGGCAGCGCCATGCAAGGAGTTTGATTTGGAGAACTTTCAAAGGTGGAGATGTTTATCTAAGAGATATGATCTTCACCCCTGAAACCGGGAATGCGAAACTCCGATTCCCAAATGGAACTCAGGTGATGCTTCCTCCAGGGAGTTTGGTCCAGATCGATGATTGGGAAAAGGATGGTTTTACCATTCTACTTTCTGAGGAAGCAGCCCTCACTTTGCCTCCTCCTCCTTTTGCGCAATTTCCTGACATTGATGATCCCTATCCGCTCATTTTAATGCAACAGGAATTTGATGCGGCTTTGGCCGATAGGCTTGCCGAAAAGCCAGCCCTTCAGCCTCTTCATCCGTTTGAATATAAAAAACTTTATGCGCCCACGCGACTTGTCGATTTTGAAATGGGGGTATCGAATCCGGTTACTCGAGCTTATAACTTGGCAAAGAATCGATGGATCCCGACCACCTGGACCCCGATCCAATTGCCAGGAGTGAAATATGATGTCCAGCTCTCGAATGACCGCAATTTCAAGCGTTATCTTTCGCGTCCCACGACGGAAAATAAACTGTTGGTTCAGTTTGAAGCCACTGGACATTATTTCCTAAGGATCGAAGCGACCCGTGGGGATGAAATCAGTTATTCCAACATCATTCCCTTTGAATTCATTAAAGAAGAGGTGAAAAAGAAATGATTCCCCTTCTGTTTTTTATTTCGACTTTACTCTATTCGGGACCTGGCCATGATCATACCAATCCCACTCCTAAACCACCCAGCGTGAATCCGAGTTCGGGGGGTGGGTCCGGTTCCAACTCTAAAATCAACGAGAAGTTTAACGTTACGCTCCCAGAAGATGAGGGATACGACGATGACGTTCCTCCAGATGCACCGGTAGCAAGAGGGTGTGCGGGTTTAGTCGGACCTTTAAACTCTTTTGCGCGGGGAGAGAGTTACAATTATGGAGCGATGGTGAGTTACCTCACCTCTTCCGATTGTGCGACCTCCTACCGCGATGTCGGAATTGAAGCGGCAAAAAAAGGGGTCAACTTCTCCACGCGGCCCGATTTCAGGCTCGATAATTTAGCCAGTGGTCTTCTCTCCGGGGATGCCCCTTCAGCTCAGCGCTCTGAAGATAGTTTGTTAGCTGCACTTCCAAACTTCCTGAGGAATAGCAACCTCTCGACAAAAGAGCTCCTTCCATTGGTGGGGCAGACCGCACTGATAAGCCGAAAGGGCGGCAGACAAGCGTTAGCCTACTTGATTGAGCGGGAACTCGATTGGACAGCCGAATCGATGCTGCGGGATTCAGAGGGGAAAAATGCTCTCGCCATTTCTCTCGCAGAACGTTTAGAGAAACTAGGACTCACCGAAAATGAAATCGGTAAGGCAGTCGCTGCGCGGATTCAAGATAAGGTAGAGGAACAATTGACCGAGGCGCTGAAACGAATGCTGATCGGATTGGAAGCTGCCGCCAAACAAAAGCCCACACTTGTTCCGGCCTTGGAGTTGGCAGGAAACGCGGTTCAAGAGGCTTCTGGGAATACGGCGAGCGGACTGACTCAAGATGGAATGAAGCGACTCTTGGAAACTTTATTGGTGGTCTTGACGGTATCGCTTGAAGAGCGGGAGGTATCCGCCCTTTTTATGTCCGATCTGAATGACGCTATCGAAAAAATAGGGCAAGGCAAAAAATTGCCGACCGGAACATTGAATAAAATTTGGGAAAAGGCGCTTGCTATTTTGGGAAAGACGAATAGTCAGACGGCTCTGGCAAAATGGGTCAGCTTTGGGATCACTCCTGAGTTGCTCTATCTCGATAATAAAAGAGTCGCTTTGCTGTCGGCAGCCAATAACTATTCTGAAATAGCCGCTAAAATCCAACAGCATGCTTTAAAACAAGCGGTCGCTCCTAAATTAATCGATCGAAAGCGTAAGACCGCAAGTAGTGCCAAGGATTTAGCTACTTTATGGGCCCCTAGTTTCATCGAACTGAACCCCGAAAACTGGAACCCATTCCTTTTTAAAAAATATGGAGAAGAAGGGCAGTTTTCAAACGAACAGATTGAAAGCTTTTACCCCAAAAAAGTGTTGATGCTCACGCAGAAATTGGGATGGAACAGCAATGGCAATCCCCCTAATCTTCAAGAAATGGCAAATCAGGTGGCAGAAAGTTTTACGCTTGGGTGGGAATTGACCCAGGTTTACATCCCGGTGGTGAATAACTGGGTGGCTGAATTCGAAAAAAATGAAACAGAGTAAATGGAGTGGAGGAATCATTCGAATGTCGGAACTAAATCGAATCCAAACAAAGTTGGTCGAAGGAGAATGGGAAAAGGGGAGGGAGATCCTTTCCAGTGTCATCGTGAGTTCGATTCGAAGCACTTCTTTGGCGAAGTGGTTCCGTCTCTGCTGGCAGTTGGAGGTGCCGGAGAGGGGATTAAGTGCATTGGTTTTAGCTGCAAAAAAAGATAACGGGAAAGAGGCCGAAGCGACATTCCATGCCGCTCTTTGTTTGGCGAGAGCAAAGGCGTTTCAAACCGCCCATCATTGGATCGATTCAGTGTCGGCGTCGACTTCGGATGCCCAGCTGAAATCCCTCTTTCATGGGATTGTCTTTGCGTGGGAGCGGGATTATCCAAATGCCGTCAACTCTTTGAGAAAAGGATTGTCTCTGCCGCATCTGGATTCCGATTTGCGGTTGTGGGGGCAATTGTGCCTTTCAGAAAGCTTGACAGATGCTCGAATGAAACTCCAGGCAGAATATGGATTGCGCGGTGTCGCTCACGATGCTTTGCGGGAACAGCACCTAGGTCTTTTGAATCGCATTCATTTGTGGCAAGGGTGGCATTTCCTTTGGAATAACCAGCTCACCAAGCTTCGTGCATTGGTTCGACAGGTACAGACATCTTTAACGGGACCGGTTCAAGACACTCAAATTCAATGGCAACTCTTGGCTGCCGTCGCAGCAGTCGGGGATTCCGAACGATCTCAAGAGGCCAGGAGCCAGTTTTATGATTGGCGGAATCGGGCTTTGGAGAAAGGGCTTTCGGAGTGGGTGCGCGCCGCCGATCGATTTGAATCGATCCATTTTCAGCTGGAGCCTTTATTTACGCATCTTTACATGGGGACCCCTTCTTCCTGTTACCGAACCGCTTTAATCGAAGAATATCCCAAGGATTTCGTCCCTCCTTCGAGTTACTTCTGGAATGTGACGGGACTTGTCCTTTCCCGCCGGACTTTAAACCTTCATCAATTGGTGTCGGAGTCGAAGCAACCTCCAAAAGTTCGGGAGCGTCTATTAGCGCTGGTGGAGGTGATGACGAGAGATTTTTACTCGCTCCCTACCGTGGTTCAGGTTGCTGAGGCCTTAGGAACGATTGAAAGACGTCCCGCCTCTTTTGTTTTGGATCCTGTGAGCGAAATCGTGGACCAATTTAATAAGGTTGCAGTGTCGCAAAAAGCATCGATTCGATTACGGATTGCGGGAAGCAAAATTCTCTTCCAATTTACTGAACCCATCCAGTTGGAAATACCACTCAAATACTCCCCTTCTAAAATGTTTCGGAAAGCGGCATAGAGATTGCAATTTTCTTAGGCCGAAAGGAAGGCTTATGAAAATTATAATCCTTATTATTACGTTAGGAATCTTTTTGAGTTTTTCAGCAGGAGCTGCGGAGCGTCTCGTTGAGACGGTACATGGTCCTGATACTGCGCGCACAGTCATGAACCTAGATGGCGCCATTATGGCAACTGACGGGCAGGATGCCGCAGGGGTTAACATCGGAATTGCGCAGCGACTGGAAGCGGCTACACCACTCTATATTGGAGCCGAGCTGGGAAGCTTTTTGACGACGGGAGCGTCTACCCATGTCATTTTTCCCTTGTTAGGACAGGCCTATTACCAACTGGAATTTAAATCGGTGGTTCACCCCTTGATCGGAGTGATGGCGGGACCGGTGATAAGTACTGGCGAAAATGATTTCACGATCGACTTGGGAGCCTTTATACGTCCTGGGATGAATATTGAGTTAGGTCGGAAAGCGGTTTTAAATCTGGAGACACGTCTAGGGGTGATCGGTTCCACCTTTGTTTTTATGCCGCAAGTCGGGGCAATTTTCCCTATCTAAGGAGGATTTTATGAACTGAGGGAAAAGGGGTCAATCGACTTTTGGTACCAAAAAGTGCCATAGCCAGCAAATTTAATTTGGCTATGGCACTTTTTGGTACCAAAAGTCGATTGACCCCTTTTTCTAGTGTTACAAAAGATCCGTGCTCGAGAATGGTCCATTACGACCACCCAATAGGTTAAACTCGTGGCCGGCGCTGTGGGCATGCCGATGGTTTGTTTAATGTCGGTTCCATGGCTGGTCTTTCCTTTAAACATCCTAATCACTTACCTGCATCATCTGTACCAATCTAATCATGTTCTAAGCATCATTTGCCTTTGAGTGTTATTTTGACTATAGCTCCCTGCATGAAAATAAATGTTGTGGTTCTCCTGTTGTGGTCGTTGTTCCCCTCTTTTCTCCGAGCCGATTTGATTCAATCGGGGCTATATCAAGAAAAACCGAAATTGGCGGTAGTGCTGGTGATAGACCAGTTTCGAAGCGATTTTTTGACCCGTTTCCCCGGCCGATTTCTCCCTGCCTCCTCCGCAAAAGGGGAGTTGGGTGGATTTAGATATCTGATGGATAAGGGGGCCTATATTCCTTATGGGGAATATGAAGTGCTTCAAAATATGACCGGTCCGGGGCACGCGATGATCCTTTCCGGAACCTATCCTTACAACTCTGGAATCGCTCTAAACAATTGGTTTGATCAGGGGAGTCAAGATGGCGTCTATTGTGCTGAGGATAAGGGTTCGAAAACGATCGGAATTGCTGGCGATGCGAAGGCGCATGTCGGGACTTCACCTAAAAATATGGTAGCCACCAACCTTGGCGATGAAATGAAAAATGCAGGCCTTACTTCAAAGGTATATTCCATCGCTCTGAAGGATCGCGCCTCTATTTTTATGGGGGGCAAACGGGCTGATCTCTCTCTTTGGTTTGATCAAGATTATTACCAATGGGTTTCAAGTGAGTACTATCTTCCTAAAAAGGAATTACCGACCTGGGTGCAGGAGCTCAACACTAAATTGAGGGAAAACAAGGGCAAAGATGTGCCGTGGCAGCGGTTGGGAAAACAGACACTGGTGCCTTTTGATAATAATATTTTACCTTTGGAAAAATGGGTGAGGAATGGATTCAATGTCTCTTTCCCTCACCAGATCCGGATCGGGACCAAACACACTCTCAATACGCCTGTGGGAGTCGATTATACAATTGATGCCGCGATCGCGATGATTCAAAAAAATAAACTAGGGCAGGGGAAACATACCGATCTCTTAGCAGTGAGCATCTCCACCCATGACTATCTTGGACATGAATTTGGTCCCAATAGCGAAGAGATGGAGGAGATGACACTCTATGAAGATCGGGCGATTGCGAAGCTATTCAATGCGATCCAAAAACAGGTTCCCGGCGGCATGAATTCAGTGGTGATTGTGCTGACAGCCGACCATGGGATACCCCCCGTTCCAGAATATTTACAGAAAGAGAAAATCGCGGCGGGGCGGATCGATGACAAAAAACTGCTCGAAGAGGTGAATCAGGTTTTCGATGCGAAGTACGGAAAACTCGGGGAAAAGGAGAAGTGGGTTCCCGCTTCGAAAGAGATGAACTTCTGGTTTAATCATCCCGCCATCGCGAAGAAGGAGCTTGCGGTCGAAACGATGGAAATGGAACTGAAAAAGATCATCGCCGAGAAGACTGATGGCGTGATCCATCTTTTCTCTGCCAGTGATGTGAAAAAGGGAACGCTTCCCCCTGGAATGTTCCAGGAACAGATCCGTAAAAGCTATTATCCAGGTCGCAGCGGGGATGTGGTGGCGATTTTAAAGCCCTTCTATTTCTCGGGCGAGCACACGACTGGTCATATGACCGGTTATGCCTATGACCGAACGGTCCCTATTCTCTTTGCAGGGAAGCGGATTAAGAAGGGGATACTACCCCAGGCCCATGTGGTGGATATCGCTCCTACGCTCTCCTTCCTCATGGGAATTGTACCTCCTGCGATGTCCGAGGGGCGCGTTTTAGGAGAGATTATTCGTTAATATAGGCTCATCGCGTCATTAAATTAGAGCTCAAGTCCTTTCCAGCGAATACCGAGAAGTTCTATGGAAACAAACCATGCTCGTCCTAACCCGAAAACTCGGAGAAAGTATTGCTATCGACGATGATATCAAGATCGTCGTGGTGCAGATTAAGGGACGGCAGGTTCGTTTAGGCATTGAAGCCCCCCACGATACCAAAATCCACCGCGAAGAGATCTATCTCGCCATTCAAGACCAGAACAAAGCCGCCGCCAACTCCCAACCTGACGAAGTGAAAAAGGTTGCGAAGCTCCTGCGTGCCAGCTAGTATTTAAGAGAGTATTCCTTCCGAGTTTGTAGGTTCACTAAATTGGCATAGGAGAATTCTTATGATGGTGGAAACCTCTAGGTTTGGAACGATTTCGGTAGATGATAAAGATATCCTCACCTTTCCGGAAGGGATGCTGGGGTTTTCTAAAATCGATCAATACGTTCTGATTGAAAGAGTGGATGACGCTTTATTTCTTTGGTTACAAGCGGTGAAAAAACCAAGCGTCGCTTTTCCTCTACTTGAACCCCAAGTTTTCGAGAAGAGCTACAAAGTGGAACTCTCGGATGAGGATCGTCGAATCCTAAAGCTCAAGGACATGACCTCTGCCAAATGTTTTTCGATTGTCACCATTCCGACCGATCCCACAAAAATGACGGCAAATCTAAAAGCCCCTATCGTCATCAATTTAAAGGATCGCCTCGCAAAACAGGTGATCTTATACGAATCGGACTATCCTATCCGTAAACCGATTTTCGAAGAGGTTCAACAATACTGCGTGGCCAGCCATCGGCTTCTCTTTCCAGAGAATGAGGCCCCAGCGTACCAAACCATTCATATTACCGACGAGCTCGAAAAAACCGAACCCATCTCTTAAGCATTACTTAGATTCTGTCGGGAAATCCAAAAAGGTGGGCCCGGAGGGCCATTATTAGTATATTCCCGACGGGAACGTATCCTGAGGACGAAGTCCGAAGGATCTCGTCATCTCAAGCATTTACGACGAGATCCCTCGCATGCGCTCGGGATACGTCGCTGCCGGGAATAAATCTATGTGAGCCCCTTCGGGGCTAATCTTTTGCATTTCCCGACAACGACTACTTAGAATGGTAGCGTTTTAATACCGAGCTGACATATTTCCTCGTTTCGGGGAAAGGTGGAATCCCTTGGTATTTATCCACATTTGCGGGACCTGCATTATAAGCTGCCAGCACCAAATTCAAATTGCCTTGGTAGCGGTTCATCAATTGCCTTAGGTAACGGCATGCTCCGAGCAAATTATCGAGTGGGTTAAAGGGGGCATGGATGTTGTTTTGCTTTGCTGTCTTTGGCATTACCTGCATCAACCCCATCGCTCCTTTGGGGGAGATAGCCTCAGGGGAGTGGTGCGACTCTACCCAAATGACCGCCTCCACTAAATGGGGATCGAGCGCCCAACGGGCGGCCGCGAGTTGAATCTTATCCCAATGGGGGGGAGCAGTAGAGTTTGGGGCAGGATTTGCGAAAAGAAGTGTGCTCCAGAGCAACAACCACATATGGCTAAAGGTATCCGTTACCTTCTGCCAAAACAAGCCGTTTTGGCAGAAGGTAACGGATACCTTTAGCCAATTAAGCGGCGATGCGAGTGGGATTGGTGGTTTTACGCGAGAAATAGTAGTGGGAGGAACGTTTCGAGAGGGAGTAGAGTGCTACTCCATTCAATGCCACACCAATGGGAGCTTTGGTAAAGAGCTTCATTGTCTGCAACCCTTCAGTGACGTCCTTGGGACTGGTGACATAAAGGCGTGCCACTAAGATAGCCAGATCGGCTAAGCCAGCCCATTGAAGGGCAAGGTTAGTAGCGAAGAGGGGCGGAGTGTCGATGATGATTAAATTGTATTCGCGTCTCCAGAGCTCAAGCTGCTTTTTTACTGGATTGAGGAAGTCTGGATTGGAAGAGGGTTCTAAACGCCCGCCTCGGGGAACCAGATAAATTCCTTCATTTAAAGTGTTAGAGACTTGCAGGTTAGCAATCGTGTTCGAATCTTCAATCAGTGATTTAACTCCAGAGGTGGCATCTTCTGGGATGTTAAAAAATCGACTAGGGTAGGCGGTAAGAAGATCCCCATCCAACACCAACGTTTTTCGTCCAGGAGCTTGGGAGGCCAAGGCCAGTAATTGCACGACCGTGCTTTTCCCTTCGTTTGAATTGCAACTGGAGACCACCAATACCGGGCAACGCATGTCTTTTGTCTCTCGAAGGATGCGGTAATTCATGATGCGCAGGTATTCAAATCCGATAGAAGGAATATCTTCAAAAGCACCTCGCGAAGGGAGGGGCATCGTCGGTATTTTCCCAAGAATGGGAAGGTTCATTTGATTGACCTCTGTTTCGCTATCTAAACGTGGGCAGAAGAAAATCAGCCCGAAGAGAGTGATTAAGACTAAAAAAATGGAGGAAGAAAGGGCCGAAAAAAGAGTTTTGCTCAAAATGGGAGAGATCTTTTTGCCGGATTGAGTAGCGGTCGACAATTTAAAAACTTCTCCATTTCCTCCCGCCAACTCCAAGGCCGATTCCTGCTCTCGCTGATAAAGGATACTGAGCATGTTTTTCCGGTGAGTGAGCTCATTTTGGAGGCGATCAAATTCCATTTTTTCGGGTTGGTTCATCAATTGATTGGCGCGGATATCATTAATCTGTTTTTCAATCTGGACTGTGTTTGCGTGAATGAGGGAATATTCTTGATCTAGGGTTACCAACTGCTGACGATATTGTTCGATGGATATGGGGTTTGCAGAGGCGGCCTGCATGTCCTCTTCCCCTAAGTTTTTGAGTTGAACTGTCAACCGTTCCATTTCCATCTGAACCGAGCGTCGGCGTTGTTCTTTATTGGGAGTGTTCGATTTTCCCAACAGTTCTGTCTGGAAACGCAATTCTGCGAGCCGTTCCGTTAAACCTTGAAGGGCTCCAACCCGTTGAAGAAGCTCTCCCGATTTAGCCACAGGTGCTTTGAGGAGATTTTGGCGGATCATTCGATTGGCTTCGAGTTTCCGTTGAGCCGTGGACAATTCATCACGAAGTTTGGTGAGGGCTATTTCATCATCCTTATTTGCGTTGCGGACCAAATTTTTAGAGGCCTTTTGATCAAACTCGACAATCGCGGAAAGCGTCTCTTTTACCTGTCTGGAGTAGCTTTTGATCTGCCGTGTGATGAATTCCCGCTTGAGTTTGGTGTCTCTCACCGCCACCTCAGGATAAAATTCTTCGATCATCCGCATGAAGTTGTGGCAGAGAGCATAGGCCCCAGCAGGGGAATTAGCCGTGCAGTTAATGTTGAAAATATCGCTCGTACGATCTGAAAAAAGCTGAATTTGACTCCTGAAACTTTCTGCAGGCCATGCAGGTCCGGTCGGGAAATATTGTTTGAGATGAGCAGGACGGCCTTGAGCGATAAAATATTCGGTGAAGAGCGTGCGAAATCGTTCATAAGCATCTTGACTGGTCAGTAAAACAGCGGTGTTTTGCCGCTTTTGCATATAGTTTTGCGATGAAGGAGTCAGAACGGTTTGCGCCAATGCTTTTTTTGAACTGTCGATGAGCACCGAGGCCTGCGATTGATACATGGGAGGAGTTGTTTTGTAAATGTAGAGTGAGATCCCGAAAACAACCACTAGCTCTGATAAGAACAACCACCAATGGGTGCGGAAATAGCTAATTCCTTTGGCAACGACAGGCAATGAACTGAGGGGATTGTTTACCATATGACATAATCCGTATCGGTCAATTGTGAAGAAAATGCTTAACTATGCGCGTTAATGTGTGGGCTGGGGTATAATTTGAATATGATTGCAAAGACACTTCTCCTGATTAGCTGTATGGGAACTATTTTAATTGCAGATGCTGCGAGTCCGAATAGTCCTAAACCTCCTCCTGAAATCGCCCCCCCTCCGAGGGAAGTGAACCCGGTTTTAGCTCCCCCTCCCAGGGCTATCAAACTGGCTAATTTATTAGGAGTCTCGACCAAGGAAGCACCGGGGAGGATCAGTTATTTATTGAGTTCCAATCTTCAGCGAAGAGTTTTCGCCGTCAAAAGCAATAAACAGAGAGCCGATATCCAACATGCTGGAAGGGTGATCTGGCAACAAGGGATCATGCTTCAAACACACCAGGACTATGCAAAACTAAATGAAGCAACCCGAAATGTCATCGAATCTTCCAATGAACTCGGTGGTGCCCTTGTTAATAACAAATTTACATTTATCGGGGAGGGGGTCCATCGACTCGTCTTTACGCTTTCTGTCCTTTTGAAATCGGTCGATAATCCAAAAAAACTCGAAGGCACCTATTTTATGACCTTACTCGCCTTTGCCTCGGTTTTGAATGACATGTTGGCTGTGCCTGTGGACGCCGAGGAGCGACAGGTGGCTACCGATGCGAAGGGAGCGAATGGTAAAGGAGCGGCTCCTATCAAAGATAAAGATCAAGGGACTTTTTAATGAATGAAATGACTCATCGATACCGATGGGCAGTATTCATTTCCTTTTTGTATATTTCTTCTTTAGCCTCCCCCACTGAAATAAAAAAAGAAAAAAAAACAGGGGTGAAGAAGGGTCCCAATATTTCTGAAGTAGATGATGTTGAGTTGCGAGTTGCCTTTGAACGTGAGCATAAAATCGATTGGACTTTGCCGGCTTTGGGTGTAGCTGTCCCAACCGGTTTTGGATCTAATTGGGGTTTTTTTTATGGCGGTCTCGCTATGGCCGATCGGACTCAATACGGTAGAGTAGTCGACGGTGCAGCAATCCTTGGTTTTGGAGTGGGAGAAAGTCAAAAGTATGTAGGTCTTGAAAGTACAATTACCTCTTCTGATCTCGATCCCTTCGCCCGTACGCTTACTTTTTCATTCAAACTCCATAAAATGATAGGAACCTCGATGAGTGCCGCGGTTGGAGTAGATGAGCTCTTTTATCGTGGAGTAGGAACTGACGGAGAAAGAAGTTTTTATGGGGCTTTTTCAAAATTTGTGCAGTTCAGCGAAAATCCTTGGAAACCTTTCAGTATGGTCCTTTTTAACGTGGGAGCCGGTCAAGGAAACTTTGCCGCTCGAGATATGGGTGGGAGAAAACTGGAGTCGATTGCGCCCTTTGCGTCGGTCGGGGCGCGAATGCTTCCTTTCTTTTCACTGATTGCTGCTTATAGTTCGAGGGATGTGGATATTGGGTTTGGTCTGGCTCCTTTTCGCAGTTTTCGGCTTAATATCACCCCTTATGTCAGTAAAGTATTCCAGAATAATGGTTGGCCTCGGCTTTTTGGTCTTTCGGTCGTATATTCCGATTCTATTTTCAGCGAAACATTTCCTTTTTCCACAACATTAACAAAGTAATGGTAAGAATTTTATTATTCATCTCCTTGTTTTCTTTCTGGGTAAAAGCCGATCGGATTATTCAGGTTGATGAAAAACAGCGCCTTGTCGCAATCAAGATCGAGCCCGAACGTCCCATTGACGTAAACGATGAAGTTTGCATGAAAGTCAAAGAGATAAAGATCTCTTGCGGGGTCGTTTTTAAGTCAAATGAGAAAGGGATCTTGATTTTCATCACTCGAGGGAAGTACAGCTTTGATCCCAAATTAAAATTTGTCGTCGTTCGTGAATCGCTCGTGCCTCAAAGCCGTATGATTTCATTAGGAGTAAACTTTAAATTTCCTCAAGTCCGTTTTGAAAATCTTTTCATGCCAAATTGGAGTTACGGAATTTTGGGTGAGGGTATTATTTTTAACCGAAATGGAAGCAGTATGAAAGGGTTGGGCGCCTTAGTGACCCTCCATTACTATTCCAAAGTCCCCTTTCGAGGATTGTGGATAACAGGCGGAGCTGGAATTCATATGGTCAATCTTCTAACAGCCGAAAAAAATGGGGATGAGAGCCAGCGGGAAGGGGTTACCTCCCTGATGATGTTAGCCGATATTGGATGGCGCTTCCGCCTCTCCAAAAAATGGAGTTTTGCCGCGGCTGCGGGTGGACATCTTTTCTTTGATTCCCGAGTCACGGCGGTGACCGGGAGCTCCGGTTTCGTTCCCTCCCTCATTGGTGAGTTCTCCTTTATTTTCTAATCAGGCAAGACACGCCGATCCAACTTGAAAGAGATTTCTTCATTCATACATAAAAGGCGAAAAGTTTCCCATTACCCTGAACGAGACTGAACATAAGGGAGGGTAATGATGCGATGTATTATTTTTGCGTTATTGATTCTATCAAGCTCATTAACTGGGGCGGAACAGAAGAAAGAAAAATTCCATAGGCAACGTCTTATCGTGAAATATAAAGAAGGGGCTGGCCCTCAGGCAATTGCTTTAGTTCCTGGCCTAACCGTAATGCAGTTACAAGAAGGTGAAGATCCTCTCATGGTTCAAGAGGAATTGAAAAAAAACAGCCAGGTCGAATATGCCGAACCGGACTACGAACTAAGCGCTTCCGATATCACCCCAAATGACCCTCTTTTTAATTCCCTTTGGGGCATGCCGAAGATTTCCGCGCCCAATGCTTGGGATCTCTTTAAAGGGGTAGCAACGACTATTGCCGTGATTGACACGGGAGTGGATTATAACCATCCCGATCTCATCGGAAATCTTTGGAAGAATCCGGGGGAGATTGCCGGTAACGGGAAAGATGATGATGGGAATGGGTATATAGACGATATCTATGGCTATGACTTTTGCAACAAAGATAGTAATCCCATGGATGATAACAACCATGGAACCCATGTCTCCGGTACGATTGCTGGGCGTGCCAATAACGGAATCGGCGTCGTCGGCGTTAACTGGAACGCCAAGATCATGTCCCTTAAGTTTTTATGTGCGAGCGGCTTTGGTTATACGAGCGATGCGATCTTGGCTCTGAACTACGCGGTCGCCAAGGGGGCGCAAATCTCCAATAACAGTTGGGGCGGGGCAGATTATAGCCAATCGATGGCAAACGCTATTACCAATGCTCGGAATAAAAACCACATCGCCGTCTTTGCTGCGGGAAACAACGGTTCTAATAACGATAACAGTCCCTATTATCCGGCGAGCTATGGCCACGATAATTTAGTGGCGGTGGCGGCAACCACCCCTTCCGATTCTTTGGCCACTTTTTCCAATTATGGTGCGACGTACGTCGATCTCGGCGCCCCTGGTGCAGGGGTACAGAGTACGCTTCCGGGAAATAACTATGGAAGTTATAGCGGTACTTCAATGGCGACTCCCCATGTGGTGGGTGCCTTGTCACTGGTTTGGGGACTCTATCCTACGATGAATTACAAACAGGTGATTGCGCAGGTAGTGGAATCGGGAGATTCGCTTTCAAGCTTACAGGGAAAAACTCTTTCCGGTCGTCGACTGAATGTTTACCGTGCGCTCACTCAGTTGCCCGCGACCCCAGTGATGGTGGCGGTGAAGGCGGAGTCGAGTCAACGGGTGAGAGTGGAGTGGAGTGATTCGGGAAACACGCGCTCCGGTTATCAAGTAGAAAGGGGAACCAGTCCGAATAGCTTCACGCTATTAGCCACCGTCGAGAGGGAGGCAAATCGTTATTATGACGAGACGGCCCAGCAGGGGATGGTCTATTACTACCGGGTGAGGTCGTTCAATCCGATTGGGAATTCCAGCTATTCAAACCCAATGAGTCTGATCCCTCTCGCGGCCCCCACAAATTTAAGTGGCACAGTCCTATCGTCGAGTCAGGTTGCATTGAACTGGAATGCGACGGGAAATGTGAGCGGTTTTGAAGTGGAATGGAAATATGCCATCGTCGATAATTTTACGTTGGCAGGCACGAGTAGTGCGACTTCATTCGTCTATACCAATCTGAAGGCGGGAATGGATTATGAATTCCGCGTGCGTGCCTATGGCCCTAACGGCAATTCTTCCTATTCCAATGTCATTACAGTCTCTACCCAGAAGCCGCCGGTTCCTGTGATTTATCATCCCACCGTTTTATCGACTACTCAGATGGTGCTGGAGTGGAGTGGAACCTATCCACCGGGGGTGATGTTATCGATTGAGCGGGGCACCGTTTCGACCGGTCCCTTCGTGCAAGTGGCACAGGTTGATGCGGGGACAACCTCTTGGATCGATAATGGAGTGACAGCTAATAAACGGTATTATTACCGGGCCCGGGCTTCGAACCTTTTTGGGTATTCGGTATACTCGGCCATCGTGAATGGAAAAACATCCGTCCCTCCGGCGCCGACGACATTGGCCGTCTCCGCTCCCGATAGCACACGGGTAAAACTCACTTGGGTCGATCCCAGTGTCGATGAACGGGGATTTATCATCCAACGTTCTCATCTTAAAGAAAGTGATTATATCGATGTGGGATATACCGATCCTAACACCAAAAGCTTTGAAGATCCCTCAGGATACCCCGATCAAAATTACTATTATCGAGTGATCGGGTACAACGCAATTGGCAACAGTCTTCCATCCAATGTTGCTTATGTCCGGCAATTGGCCCAGCCCACTTCTATGGTTGCTACTTTGATTTCCACGACAAAATTGAATTTGACTTGGGAATATGCGGGAACGGGCCACACCGGTTTTGTGATCGATACGACTTTGAACCCAGCAGGAACCTGGACAAGGGTTTCTACTCCAGGGCCAGCGGCCCGGGTTTATTTGGTCACGCCCCCCAATGTGGGAGTAAAAAGGTACTACCGGGTACGAGCTTACCGTACTCCGAATAGTAACTCTAATTATGCGGAGACAAGTTTTACCCGTTAGTCTCCCGTATACTTGGCGACGATGGTGTCCTTCTCGGTGATGCCGCCGCGATCAACCCGATTCCATTCGATCTGGATCTCGTTAGTCGAACGTTCATAGTTCCACTTGTCGGTATCGGCGCCGGTGTTTCCAGAGATCTCCTTTCCGGCGACGAAAAGCCGGATAGAATTGGGATCGGAGGGCCGTGTCGATAGTTTCAGTTTATGTTTTGCATGGAGAAAAGCCCGTTGGATGATCCGGGTCGATAGATCGATGAGGTACTGACGAATATCCACGGTGCAGGTCGGGCTGTAGTAAAATCCTCCCGTTTTTTGGCTGAGGGTATAGTAACTATTTTCGGGAGCGCTCATCCCACTTTCATTCGCCTGATCGAGTAACTGACCGGGACAATGTTGTGCCGCAAAGTGGAATCGGATGCCTTTTGATTCTTGCTGATAGAGGCTTAGCATCTCCTCGGCATATTGGTTTGCCGACCAATTGGCCTCTGGTTTCCCTTGTGCAAATTTGGGGAAGTGATCCCGTTGATTGGAGATTACGACCACTTCCATGGGAACATGGGGACGCATGAACTCGGTATGATTGATCTCCGGATATTGAGCCAACCGACTTTGGAACCGTAAGGTACTCCAGATCGGAGAGTTGTAGCGATTTTCACAATTGGTTCCGCTACAAGTAGCATCGACAAGAGTTTGGAGGCGGACAGTAGGGTTCGGATCCTTGGATTTCACCAACATACGTGAATCGGAATGCTTCATAGGGATCCCATCCCATTGTTGAGCATCAGCCGAAAGCACGACCGAAGACCAGGTGATGGGAACCGTTGCGCTGGTCATCCGACTTTCGAAGATAGAAAGGTATTTTCGGAACTCTTGAACCATTAATTTGTTTTGAGGTGAGTTATCGACTACCCAAACCACATCGGTGCGGGCTGCTTTTACGGGATCAGCAACATAGAAGATATCTTCCCGTTCGTTTGGGGACACCTCAATTAAAATTGCCCCATCGGTACAGAGGCCATCTTCATTACAGGCACTAATACTAAAGCCCTGAGTACCGATGTCGCTGTTTTGTGGAGTTCCCCAGTAGCTGCCATCCTTCTCGATGGTAAGCCAGCTGCCTCCCGATTTTTTGCTGTAGCTGAGAGAGGCGCCATTTTTCTCGATCACCTTTCCGAAAAGAGTGCTCGAGAAGGATTTGCCGGTTTGGGCACGATCGCGTACGGGATTGGTCAACCAGATCGGCGCAATCGGATCTTTTTCCACATTAATAAAAATAGAGCCAATCGTTGGAAGGAGGGTATCGTGAACCTTAAAGAAAATTTCGTGGGAACCCACATGCTTCCGTAATGGACTCACTGTCAATTTTCCATCTTTGTCTAATGTAACAAAATCGGAATTGGAAACGAGATCAAAATAAAGCTTATCTCCATCAGGATCGGCGGTGATCTCATTCTTATATAAGGTCGTGACGTGAATCTGACGTTCCTTGAGTTGGATCGGTTTTAGCCCTGGATTGATAACAGGAGCATGGTTTTTGTGAATAACCGTTCCAGAGGCTTCGGCTAAGACCGGCGCCGAT
>CAZRZK010000032.1:0-40532 GCA_964604555.1 uncultured Pseudobdellovibrionaceae bacterium
GCCTACCTTTGTGAAGACGTAGTCATTCACAAAGGTAGGCCGTACCTTTGTGAAAGCTAGCCGATGACGAAACAGATGGTACTTTTTCAACAAAACCACCGTCAATGCCAGGTCCTCTTTCCATCCTCAGTAATAATCGGAACACTTCGCATCCACCGCTGAGAACTCCACCACTCTCTATTTTCACGGTACCACTCAACCACCCCTCTCAAACCCGCTTCAAAATCAACCCTTGGTTCCCAATCCAACAGATCCTTCGCTTTGGAATTATCACAGGTGTGACGGAATACCTGTCCTGGCCTGTTCCGGATAAATTCAACTTTCACATCTTCCAACTGAGTTATTTCTCTGACTCTTTTCGCAATATCCAGAATGCTCAAGCTATTTCCCGTCCCCAGATTGATCACCTGCCCCAGAATTCGTTCGCTGGGGACACAAAGAAGACGATCCAAGGCAGCGCAATGATCCGCCACATGAAGCCAGTCCCGCATGGCCGCACCGTCTCCATGAACCTTGAAACTTTCTCCTAAGAGTGCGTTGGTAATAAATCGGGGGACCAGTTTCTCCAGATGTTGGTAGGGCCCATAATTATTAAAAGGGCGAACAATCACGATGGGGATTCGATAAGTTTCCCAGTAGGAATACATCAGGCGATCGGCCCCACATTTTGCAGCGGCATAGGGGCTCATCGGATTTAAAGGGTGGGTTTCATCCATTTTCTCCGATAATGCAGACCCATAAACTTCAGAAGTAGAAATGTGCACCAACAGCTGAATCCGATCCTTATGCTTCAAAACCGAATTTGCCACCACCTGAGATCCCAGAACATCGGTCTCGAAAAAATGGTGATTATCATAGATAGAGCGTGTGACATGGGATTCGGCGGCAAAATGAAAAACGATATCTGATTTAGCCATGAGGGTGTCGACAATTTCTGCATTTCTTACATTGCCATACCAAAACTCAAATCGATTGGAATCAAAGGAACCCTCGGGTAGATTTTGTACGCTTCCGGAATAGGTCAATGCATCCAATACGATGATTTTGTCCTCGGGATATTTCTTGTAGAGATAACGAACAAAATTACTTCCGATAAACCCTGCACCCCCGGTCACGAGAATAGTGCGCGCTGCTTTATTTGCCAGATTTCCCTCCCCCACCCAAAGCTGTGAGTGAACTTATACCATAGCAGGCGCGCACGTGTGAACAGATCTTGAGGCTTTACCACTTCCTGTGGGGTGGTTAGACTCCCGCAAAGAGGTGGGGGAAATTTGAATTTTTATATGCCCGAACTGGGCCACTCGACACATCACGTCATTCGCTCTACTTATGGCTTTCTGTTGACCTTAACGCTCATCTCCCTTCTTCCGAATGCTCAATACTTCTTCACCTCAGAAAAGTGGAAGGGGTACATTCAGACTTCTGCGCCTGGAAATTGGCTGCATCATAAAAGGCTCATTCCATTTCTGATGGTGGTTTGGTTCGCCTGCAGCCTCTGTCTTCTCTTGAATACCTATTCTATGTTTGCCGCAATCCTGAACCTTATTTTGTGCTACCACTTTTTCATTCAGCTTCGATGGAAAAGTCTGTTGCGAGGGATGGGAGCTCCCGGCTTCCTCTGTTGGTGGTTAGGTGTTGCCGTCACTTTACTTGAATTGACCTTCCATTTTTCTCCTCGCCTTCGTCCCCTAGTCACGCTCGTGCTTCAAGTCGATTTTGCCTGTATCATGCTGGCTGCAGGCGTCTCGAAATTTACCGATGGCTACCGTACCCATAATGGAATGGAGTGGGGAATGGCCAATCCGATGTGGGGATATTGGCCAAATTTTTTTCAAAAAATGCGCCCCGCTCACCCCCTATTTTCCATCTTTAACTTCTTAGCATGGTCCATCGAAATAGTAGCCGCGCTCTTAATGCTCTATCCCCCAACTCGACTCATCGGGGGTATCTTAATTGCGGTGAGCTTCCTGTTTTTGATCCCTCAAATCCGTTTAGGTTGGTTGGCTGAAATGATGGTACTGGCCTGTTTCATCTTCATTCCTAAAGATTCCCAAATTGAAAGATGGTTCTCACAACTCGATTTCGCTCCTTCTTTCCCCCTTTCTCCGGGGTGGCCTCACTCGTTCGATTCCATTCTTGGAGCCCTCTTGCTTGGGTACTTGATCCTTCGCCCCTTGCTGCAAATTGGCTTGTGGGTAAATTATTATGGTAAGTATCAGTTTCCGCATCCGATTCAATCGACTTTAGAATTTTTCTCCAATCTCTTCGGCGTTATCCTATGGCGAGTTTTCACCGCCATGCTCATCGATTTTTATGTGATCGTCCTTTTTGAATCTCGCGAGTCGAAAGAGCAACGGACCATTTCACAGTGGGGCCGGTGGGCCCAGTGGAATGAACGGGCCCCTTTCCGCTTCCACTCCGTGGCTGAAGCAATCACCGTTTGTACCATTTTTACCACTCTCAGATACTTCTCCTCTCAATCCGATCTCTTTGAAAAACGCCTCGTTCGATATGCTCAAAGTCTGGACTGCCCCAAAAACTCGGTGGTCACCTTCCAACTCTATGAACTCGCTAAAAAGGAACAAAGCTTTGAAAGTCAGCTCAGCCTTATTTTCTCCGTGGAGCCCATCAGTGGTTCGGTTCAACGTGAAGTCCTTCCGACTTCCCATTTTATGAACAGAGGAGGAAGCACAGCACGCATCCAAGGTGTGCAACCAGGTAGTTATGCAGCAGCCACTTCCTAATCCTTCTTCTCTTTATCAGCTCATCCAGAGTGATCTGGATCGCTACACCCAAACCTTTCGACTCCGAGGAGCCCCCTTTTCAAAATGGCGGGTTGCTTTTGAGAGCTTCCTCTTCAAACCCGGTTTTCAGGCGGTCTTTCTCTATCGCCTCAGCCACTGGTGCTTCCGCAGGGGATTCATCTATTTGGCGTGGGGCCTTTCTCGTTTCAACCATTGGTTTACCGGGGCAGAGATCGAATTCAACGCTCAGGTCGGTCCCGGATTTTTCATCGCCCACTCCGGTGGAATCGTCGTAGGAAGGGGAACAATACTGGGCGCCCATGTCACTCTTTTTCAAGGAGTTTCATTCGGAGTAAAAGATTGGCATCCCAGTCAAATTAAATCTTTTCCCAAGGTGGGCGATCACTGTGTCTTCTTTTCCCACTCTGCCGCTTATGGAGGCATCACATTAGGAGATTATTGCGTCGTTGCCGGCCATAGCGTGGTCGTTAAAGATATGCCTGAAGGATCGCTTGCGAAGGGAATCCCGGCAACGTTCCTGCCGGAATGCGGAAGAAAAAAAATCGAATCTTGGGAAAATGATATTCATCCCAACCGAGAGGGAACCTAGAATGTGTGGAATCGCGGGTTTCTCAGGGAGTCCTAATCCCGAGACAATGAAAAGAATGCTTCAAAGCTTGAAGCATCGAGGTCCGGATGATCAAGGGGTGCACAGTTCCCCTTCCATGCAGATCGGGATGACCCGTTTGAGTATCATCGATCTTCAACAAGGTCATCAACCCATGGTAAGCCCAGATGGGAAAACCATTCTCGTATTTAACGGCGAGATCTATAACTACCAAGAGCTTCGAAAAAACCTTGAACAATTGGGGTATCGATTCAAAACGGCAAGCGACACAGAAACTATCTTGCATGGCTATAACCACTATGGACTCGATTTCCTCCATCAACTCAATGGAATGTTTGCCATTGCCATCTGGGATCATACCAAAGAAGAACTCCTGATTGCCCGGGATCGGATCGGCGAAAAACCCCTTTTCTTTTACCACCAGAATGGCAAACTGGTCTTCGCCTCTGAAATCAAGGCTATTTTACAACATCCCGATACCAGCAAGAAGCTCTCGCGGGAGAGCATTTCACATTTCCTCTCCCTCCGACACATTCCCGCCCCCCACACCATTTATGATGGAATATTCGCATTACAACCCGGTCATTGGTTAAGGTATCGACGGGGTGACCTTCAAATTTCACGATGGTACCAGATACCCTTTTCTGAACAACCGACTTCCGAAGCAGAAATCCTCGTCCAATTGCAATCCCTCATGAAGGAGAGCGTCCGCATCCGACTGAGGTCAGATGTGGAGGTCGGGGCTTTTCTTTCTGGAGGATTGGACTCCTCTTACGTCGTCGCATTGATGAGCGAACTCTCTTCCCAACGGATCAAAACCTTTTCACTAGGTTACCAAAACTCCCCTTCTCATAAAAAGGATCTTCAGTTTGCCCAACTCATCGCGGAACGCTACGGCACTGATCACTATACCCTGGAGATGACTCCAACGTTATTTCAGAGTGAATTTAAAAATGTGATTGCCCACTTGGATCAACCCTTTGCGGGAGTGACCTCCTCTTACTGGCTCACTCAATTAGTTTCAAAACATGTAAAGGTCGCCCTTTCTGGAGACGGGGCCGATGATCTCTTTGCTTCCTACGGACACCATCGCCTCGTCGGCCCCATCGATAACTATCTCAACGCATTGAGTGCAGGCAATGAGACTGCCTCGGTGAATTTCGGGTATTTTAAAGAAAGAAAAGAGTTTGTGCAGCAGATGTCCGGGCTTGCGCCGTGGGAATGGAGACTTTCTTATGCAGCCTTCATGCAGAATGAGAAGCAGGAACTGCTATCGAAAGAAGGATTCGACCTTTTGGGAACTTATGACACCAGTCTATTCCTGAAAAATATTTATGAGTCCAGTCCTGCTTCTTTAGACTCCTTGAATCGAATGCTATACCTCGATGTCCATACCCTCCTGCCCAATGAGATCCTTTACTATGGAGACATTCTTTCCATGGCCCATTCGGTTGAGATACGCATGCCCTTTCTCGATCCCCGACTCGTCGAGTTGGCCGCGAGCCTTCCCGGAAATTTGAAGATTCGCAATCAGGTATTGAAATTCATCCTACGGAAAGCTGCCCAGGATTACCTTCCAGAAGAGGTCATTAATCGTCCTAAAGAGGGGTTTGTTTTGCCGATGAACACTTGGCTGAGAGAAGAGCTTCGAGACCTGCAGGAAATTCTCCAGCCGGATCGCATCGCATCTCACCATCTCTTTAACCCCCATTTTGTCCGGGAACTATTAGAGCGGTTTCAAAAGGGTGATGATAGTCTTACATTTAAGGTCTGGACGTTAATCAATTTTCAATTATGGTATGAACAAGCTGGGGTAAAACTGACGTGATCCATCTCAATCGTTACTACCATTTCACCGAATTGATGAGGGATCCCAGGATCGAAATGCGGTTAACCCGATACGACTCCAAGTTTGACGGCAGCCCTCTGTCCCTACTCGAGCTGACCCCTAATGGAATCGAACCCCGTGGTACCGTCTTCTTTTTTCATGGAATGGATGGGGATGTGGGAGATGCCGTTGTCATTCGCAAAGTCGTCAGCGATCTCAAGCTCAAAGTAATAGCCCTGGGGGGGAGAGGTCCGTGTTGGTTATCCTCTTCCTTCTGTCGCGACGCCCCACAACTTATCTCTGATTCCGCTGTGAATAACTTTTACCTGATGGGGGTTTCCATGGGAGGGACTCAAGCCCTTTCCCTCGCCGCTTTACTTCCCCCAACCCTCCATTCTAGCTTATTAGGAGTGATTGCGCTCATTCCCGGGGGAGATCTCGGACAGATTCTGGAAAAAAGTCGACATGACAGAGTTCGAGAAACAATTTTTCGATCCCTGAATGGAGATCCAACCCAGTTAAAGAAGACGAGCCCCTCGCATTTACTGGATCACTACCCCTCAGTCCCAACCGCCATTTTTTACAATGAGGAGGATATCACCTTACCTGTGGAGGGCCTTAAAAAACTCATCAAAGATTTGAGGGACCAGGGTCATCCAGTATCCACCTTTGTTGCCCCTGGCGACCATTGTTTCACCTATGAAAAATTCGATTTCGCTAGAATTTTCAACTCATTGGGGAAAAATGAAACCCATTCCATCGAAACCCTTATATGAATAAATCTTTTGTCACCGCCCCGTATTTAGATCGCAGCCGGTTTGATAGCAGTCCATCGGGTCAATTTCCTTTCAGCATTTCCATGCTCAGTTGGGCCTATAATGAAGAGGAAAATATTTTAGGTTTTTTACAACGCGCAAAACAATACATGGATCGGCTCGGCGTTGATTATGAACATATTTTAATCGACGATTGCAGCACCGACAACACCGTCCAAATCGCCATTCAGCACCAGAAACACTATCCGCAACTCAAAATCATTCGTCATCCCGTTAATCGAGATGTGGGATGGGCCATTCGAACCTCGGTATCCCATGCCTCGAAGGATATCTTTTTTTGGCAAACAGTCGACTGGTCCTATGATATTGAAAAACTCCCTGGATACCTTTGGCTTTTAAAAGATTATGACGTCGTTCAAGGGGTGAGAATACCAGACAGCCGATCCGTGGAGAGTGCCTCCTTTTTCCCATCGAAACTCCTGAAACTTAAATACCGTGCAGACAATCGCAAGCGAGCCTTTCAATCGCTGATCAATTATCTTGTGATTCGATTCTTATACAATGTTCCTCTGCTCGATTTTCAGAATGTATCGATCTACCCCACCCGCTTCGCCCAATCCCTGAACCTAGAAACTCACAGTGCCTTCACCAACCCTGAAGTCATTATCAAGGCCTATTGGCGCGGGGCTAAAATAAAACAGGTTCCGATCGGATTCATTCCACGAAAAAACGGGACAGGCAAAGGTTGCCGGTGGAAAACCATCCGAGGCGCAGCGGCCGATATCTTATATTTTTGGTTCAAGTGGAAAGTTTTGGGACATTCCGAAGTTCGAAAAATTCATAACATCACCATCCCAGCCAATGTTCCTTCGTAAGAAACCTGAAACCAACCCAACAACTTACCCGTACCATCATCTAAAAATCCTATCGTCAAAACACGTTCCTTATAGCAACCGGTATCCAAACTGATATGGTTTTTATGAACCCGCGGACTGGATACGATCTGGTGACCTCGTACTAATATCTTTCCTTCCCACTCGGGGCTGACTTCGTAAGTCCATATCAGTTCTTGAGGAGAATGTTGAGCTAGAGGAAGGTGCGGATCTCCGGCGATTCCACCATGCACAAAAATAAAAGATTCAGTTTCGTGAAACAATGAAAGATTTTGAAAAAAATGAAGGTGGGCCGAGGGAACCCCGCCTGAGAGCTGGTATTCATCCAGCGCCATTCTGGGAAAGAGAATTTCAGCTCTGCCCGTTTCATGGCTTTTTAGAAACATCGACTCATGGTTTCCAAGCAGAAATAGGGCGTCAGCATGCCTCCTTGAAAATTGAATGAGCAGTTCTATCGTTCTTTTGCTCGAAGGGCCGCGATTGATGTAGTCCCCCAGGAAAACAACTTTGCCCGCTATAACGTCCAAGATTTTTAATGTTTCGCAAAGCGCTTGATCGCAACCGTGAATATCTCCCACTGCAAAACAGAGCCTTGAGCCGAGCTGATGGGAGAGAACTGCCAGCTGATTTTGGAGTTCTTCAGCAGTCATGACCAAGAGATGGGTTTAAATTCACTTGAAATCCATCATGTTTTTTTCGATCGTTGCGCAACTCTTCAAAGGTTGTTTCCTTAATGCAGATCTCATTCCAGTACCTTAACACCACATTCCGAGTGAATTTGGGTTGAGTGATTTTCTCTTTTAAGTTCAGCAACCTGAAGACCAACTCCGGATCGTTGAATCCATAGAGATAGCGAATTCCAGCCGTGCCCGAAAACCTCGGATTGATCTCAAAAATATATGGTTTGCCCTCTTGGATCCTAAACTGGAAATTGCAAGCCCCTACGGTTTTCAATGCCTCGGCGATAGAAATGAGTGAACCGGTGATTTCGTCCGATTCGAAGAGCTCGGTTCGATAGGTCGTCCCTTGGTGAAGGGTCCGGTGCAGGATAATGGAAGCTTTAATTTTGCCATCAAAACCGGCAATGGTGGTTGCGGTATATTCGGCAGAATCCTCACCGATGCACTCTTGCACAACTGTCGTTTCAGCGATGGCTTGAAACTGTTGTAATTGATCCCTGTTGATAATTTTAAACACTCCCAGGGATCCGGAACCGATCCTGGGTTTTAAGATGACCGGGAAATCCACTTCTTGAACTAAACGCGAAAGCCCCGCTTTGTCAGAAAGAAGACAGGTTTTGGGGTGTGGAAAGCCATGCGATTTCAAAAATTGATAGGTCTTGAATTTATCATTTCCAATCTCAACCACTTCCGTAGGTTGGACAAAAACGGAAAGACCCCACTTTTTTTCAAGGTAGGACTTTTGATGGCTGAACCTTAGAAGTTCCGGGGGGGAACAGACATAGATCGCCTCAGGCCGTTGTATTTCCAAAAGCAGATCAAGTTGTTCCACATAATTGTCAGCGCTGGCCAATGGAAGCTGGGCATAATGATCGACTAATGAGAATCCGGCCGAAAGGGGATCGGCGTCCACCCCGATAATCGTAAAAGGAATAGTACTTGCGCGAAGGGCCTTCACTACTCCCTGCGCAGTATTTCCTCCTACTGCAGTGACCAACACTTTATGAGTTTGTTCTGACATCCCCATCCCTTTTCATCTGCTTCAACCCTTCCAACAGCACTGCGGGAGAAAACCCGAGTTCACTTTTCGCTTTATCGATTCGATAATCAAATCCGTAAGGCTCTTCCGCAGGACTCTTTTTATCTTCGATAATCGCCCGACTATTCGTGAATGCACGACTCACGTCAGAGGCAAGCTCCCTCATGGTGACGCTCGTCGCCCCTCCAATATTGAAAGTTCCCGCGATTCCTTTTTCATAGGCCAACGCAATCGCCATCGAGGCATCCTGAGCGGAAATAAAGTTTTGCAATCTTTTTCCACCATTAAATACCGTGATTTTTTCGTTCTTGAGGGCGCTCTGGACCATTTTTGGCAAGACCGTTCCCTCATATTGCCCATTTCCATAAATGGAAGAAAATCGCAGAATGCAAACCGCAATCGTTGGACTTGAGAGCGTTTCTATCAGAACCTCACCCGCAAGTTTAGCCGCGCCATAGAGAGAGTTCGGTCTGCTTGGGCTGCACTCGTCGATAGGAGTGGAATGAGGGCCGTAAATAGAAAGCGAGGATCCATAGATCACCTGTTTTAACGAGGGCAATCGCCTGGCCTTTTCAATCAACTGAGAAATAGGCAGTAGATTATTGTTTACAATTATGGCGGGTTCGGACTCTCCCGATTGATAAGGAATATAGGCCGCAAGGTGGATGATATGGGTAATGTTATCAGGTAAACCGTCCCAAAAATCGGGGGAAGCAAGATTCCCAACCACCTGAATGACATTGTTAAACTTTCGAAACGATTCCCAGGGCCGTGTTCTTCCAGTCGCATAAAAGGTGCTGGAAGGAAATTTTTCTGCCAGCACTGGAATGGCATTCCTACCCAAAAACCCCTGCGCTCCAGTGACTAATACTCGGTGGCTCATTTCATTTCCCGCTTCATACGGCTGGTTCGAATATTTCCACTTCCGCTCCAAAGTCCTTCCGCATGACCTCTTTCAAATGATCTCCCGAGCTCTTCAGCACCTGGAGCCATCCGTATTCCCAATCTCGAATGCCGGCGGACCATGCGGAGCAGCCTCGACACGGCCAGCACTCACTCCCCTTTCCTTCCAGATGTTTGCGTCGATACCAATCAAAACGCTCTCCTCGCCAAATCTCCCGGATAGAACTTTCCTGGACACTCGGAAAAAGTTTAGATGTCTTAAAGGAGATATCCTGACCACAGAGAGAAACTCGTCCTAAAGTATCGACGTTAAGACGCTCAAATGGCCAAACACAGGGTTTTTCATAAGCGGTTTTCTCTCCGGCGTAGAGATTGGGATCCAAAGCCTCTTCATTCGAGATTGTCGTATTATCGTCCCAGGTCAAAAACTTTCTGGTAATCACTTCATCTACCCCAACTTCATCCAGCCAAAACTTAACGGCACTGTCCAATTTCCCATCCAATACAGACTGTCGGATGATCGAAACGACGATTCGCGTAGGCGCCCGAAACTCGTTTCGATATCTGATCGCCCTCTTTACATTTTCAACCTGGCCTGTCCACCAAGCCTCGGGCTCCTTCGGACTCCCCCCTCGAGGAGGTCTAACCTGGGCATAGGTCACAGCATCGCCCGCGTCCATCGAAAACTCGATGAGATCAATCCCGGCTTTTAGAATGCGTTTTAGATTCTCATCCTGTTTAGGAGTGGAATGAAACATACTTCCATTCGTGTTCAACCAAACGCGCGCCCCTTTTTGTTTGGAATATTCAATCATCTCGGTCATTCGGGGGTGGAGCATCGGTTCTCCACCACCTGTGCACCGCATCCAAGCACCATAAGGGCCGGCTTCATCGGCAATTTTAGTCCAGAGATTATAGGAAATCATTTCCCCTTTTTTTTCACGATAGAACCGTCTTATCTCTGAGTTTCCCTCTGTATAAGGGCAATTGGGACACCCAAAATTACAGGGATAGATCACTGAAATCACAATCATCAGCGGAAATTCCTGTGCGCCGGGGCGAAGTCCGTAGGATTTCTCGTTGGCCATTCAGAAACTAAAACACAGGGGCCCTGAAGGGGCAAATACAACTTTTTTCATTGCGAGGAGCCGAAGGACTCGAAGCAATCGCGACGAGATTGCCGTGCTCTGTTGAAAAGAATCCCTTTTATCTGACTTTGGCGGGTTTGGACTCGCCTGTCTAATAACGTAGAAGTTCAGATAATCTGCGAGGCCAATCGTCCTAAAACTTCGAGAAGCTTTTGTCCCCCTGCGCTTTGAGGCTCTTTCACTTTCGTGCTGGAGAAGATTGGAAAAGAAGCGAAGACGTCAAGCCAGCCCGAGACCCGCCAAAGTCAGATAAAAGGAATTCTTTTCAACACAGCAGGAGTACCTATCTTCAGACTGCAACAGCAGTCCTGACTGCTTCCACGACTCTTTCCACGCTCGATAAAGGGAGATTGGGATACATGGGAAGGGAGATGACCTCATTCCCAAATTTCTCGGCAATTGGAAAATCTCCTGCTTTAAATCCAAATTGCTCGCTGAAATAAGAGAGGAGGTGGATGGCACGATAATTCACTACGACTCCAACGCCTTGATTGATAAGTTTTTGCACTACCTTATCTCGAATCGAGCCATCGACTCGAATCGGGAAAAGATGGTTCGCATGGGTAAGAGGAGATGGGATCCCGATGACTCGAACCCCCGCAACCCCCTCCAAAAGCTCTCGGTATCTATCGGCAATGGCCTGTCTTTTTCTCCAGTTGCTCTCAATTCGTTTTAATTGGGGAATCAAGAGAGCCGCGTGGAGGTTATCCAAATTATATTTCCACCCAAACTGGATCATATCCCAATGGCGATACCCCTCTACATGTCGATCCGCGGCCGTTTTATTCATGCCATGATGTCGAAGCAACTTGAGACGCTCCGCCAATGACTTGTCATTGGTTACGATCGCCCCCCCTTCCCCACAGGTAATATTTTTAGAGGCATAGAAACTAAAACAGGCGGTATCAGATAATTGGCCTGGTTTCACCCCTTCGCGAACCCCTTCGATGCAATGCGCAGCATCCTCAATCACATGTAAATTATATTTTTTAGAGATCCCATGCAGAGTCGTCATATCGACCATCTGCCCATAAAGGTGAACTGGCAAAATTGCCCGCGTTCGATCGGTAATCGCCGCCGGGATCCGGGAGAGATCGATGTTTCCGGTATTCTCCTCTACGTCGACAAATACTGGTTTTGCTCCCGCTTGCAGGATCGCCGTGGAAGAGGCAATGAAGGTCATGGGCGTGGTAATCACCTCATGCCCAGGACCTATTCCCAAGGCCGTCAATGAAAGATGAAGGGCGCCGGTGCAACTGGTAACCGCCACGCAGTACCGATTCCCCATATAATCGGCAAACAGCGCCTCAAAATCGGACACCGTCTTGCCGGTGGTGAGAATGGGGCCTTGAAGCACTCTCCTGAGCGATTCCAACTCCTCTTCGCCCAGGTCATGTTGGAAAAAGGGTATTTGGTAATTCATTAGAGTTCCTAATCATAGATCCTACCTATCCTTATGGTATAGTTTAAAATAATTAGTCGTTGTCGGGAAATGCAAAAAATTAGCCCCGAAGGGGCTCACATTGATTTATTCCCGGCTGCGACGTATCCCGAGCGCATGCGAGGGATCTCGTCGTAAATGCTTGGGATGACGAGATCCTTCGGACTTCGTCTTCAGGATACGTTCCCGTCGGGAATATATTAATGAGGGCCCTCCGGGTCCACCCTTTTGGACTTCCCGACAGGAACTAATTAAGCGATTTTCACCGCTCTATTAACGCTTTGTATTAGCTTTACTTGAAAAATAACTGGGGGCAAATGCTACTGAAGAGTTTGCTTTTTTTAATTTTTTTTGGGGCATTGGATGGAGTGGCAGGGATGAAATCTTCTCCGACGCAATCCATTCAAACTCTCTTTAAACGCCTAACAGGGGTTCCAATCCTGAAACAAGATCCCCGTTACTCTCAAATTCTGAGTCTTGTCCAACAACAAAAGTGGGCAGAAGCCGCCCATATCATCACCGAGGATCCAAGGTTTTACCGCCTACGCGTACGGAATTTAGCGGCTCAGCTGACCAGTCGAAATGAAAGCGCCTTCGCTCCCTTTAATGATGCTCAAGCCCTTTTCATCGGTGTAGTCCGAGACAATATCGATGCGAGAGAGCTCTTATCGGGTAATTTTCGTTATCAAGCCGATCCTTCTTATGGCCTGCCGCAAGTAAGTATGCTTAATAACCAGCATTATGAGCAGATTATTAAACAAGATCTCGATCCGACAACCACATTGACCTATTCAACACCACAATGGCCGGAGCAAGGAAGCCATTCGGCTGGAATTCTGACAACACGTGCCTGGGCTCAGGCTCATTACGAAGGTGGAACGAATCGTCGCGCAGTGCAATACACTTTTCAAGAATTCCTTTGCAGGCCGATCGCGAAATGGAAGTATCCCAATCTGCCTGATATCTATGTCCATCGCGATGTTTCTCGTCGGCCGGGTGAGAACCCCTCGGTTTATCAAACCGACTGTCGCACCTGTCATGCGGGAATGGATGCCCTTGCTGGCGCCTTTGCACAGATGGATTTTGCAGATGGGGAGTATTTTGTCATTCCCAATAAAGTTGCCAATAAAATGAATCAAAACGGAGGCGTCTTTCCCGCCGGACATGTCACGATAGATGATAGCTGGCTCAACCTTTCCACCGAAGGTTATAACCAATCGATCGGCTGGAGAGGGGCTTTATCTGGAAAAGGAGTGCGGGATTTTGGAAAGATGATAGCCAACAGCCGCGCCTTTTCAGAATGTTTGGTTCAAAATGTATATTCTCATGTTTGCCGAGAAAAACCTGATACCCCCACACAGACAGAACTGGCAAATCGGTTTGAGGAAAATGGATATAATCTTCGATCGCTGTTCGAAGCAACGGCGATTCACCCTACTTGCCTGGAGAATACCCCTTGAAAAAAGCAGGACTCATTATTCTTTTTTTGATCCTTCAAGACGCACATGGTGCACTCTCTATCATCGGTTTTCGAGGGATTTATGAATCTCTCCTACAAAGTATTGGGATGTCCCAAAGCCCCGCGCTTAGAGCGGTTTTTACAAAGGTTAAAGAACAACTCCCACAATTTGGCTACCCAGTGGAAATAAATGCCTCGTCCCAGATGGCCATTCTCGCGATGGCCTCGACCGCTTGCCACGAACTCATCCGATCGGATAGCCAAATTGCTACCGAGAGAAGATGGGTCCACAGAAAGATCAATTTCAATGATGGCGTTAATCAACTCCTCACCGAAACACCCAATTTTGTTTTTCAAGAGTACGCAGAAATCTTTTGGCAGCGCGATGTTTTGCCGAATGAAATCAAACTCCTCCAGAAAATGGTAGGAGAGACGATGGACAACCCAAGCGATATTTTAGAAGGCTTGTTGATGGTGTGCACTACAATGGCGAGTGCCCCCGATTTTTTCGTATTTCTATAATTATGAATATGAAGCTAAAAAACGAAATCTCACGGCGACAGTTTCTATCTCGAGGAATACTGGGTTTCTCAGCAACCCTCCTTTCACCCACCTTACTCGGTTTATTGGAATCACAATTCCTGCAGGCGGAGGAAAGCACTCCCGCCCGCGGCTCATCTCACGTTCCCTTTCTGATTTTTGACTGCGCCGGGGGGGCGGCTTTAGCCGGTAATTTTTTGGTGGGAATGGAAGGAGATCCTCACAAACTGCTTCCGTCTTATTCCACCCTTGGCTGGAATCCCCACCGGGATGGATATGATGATTCATTCGGCCTTCCGATGGCACATGTCAGCGGAATCCGCAAAGGAATCTATGACAATGCCTCTTTGGAAGCTCGTAAAAATCTGCGCATGGGCGGGTTTTGCCATTTTTCGCAAGATGACACTCCCTTCAACCCACTCTCTCCCTATTTCTTACTTGCGCAGTGGGGTTACAGTGGAACACTCCTGAGTAAAGGGATTGGGACCTACAATTCTCTCTCGGGCGGATATGCCAATGGTGTGCTGTCAAACCTATCTTTTAAAACGGTATATATCGACTCCTTGGAGACGTTTGCTGGAAATCTTATTCCACCGGGTCCCTTGGGAGAACTGAAACCAAGAAAACTGGCAAATCTTTTAAAAACCTCCAGAACTCTCTCGAGGGGACAACTGAGAAAGTTTGAAGAAAGCCCGGACGGGAAGCTATTGACTCAACAGCTCGAACACGCCCACTCTCAAAACTTGCTGGTTGCCCAAACTCCGTATGAACATGACCCTCGTAAAGATCCCCTTCTTAAAGACATTTACAAACTCCAGGACAAGCCAAGCAATGATCAAGATGTGGTTTTTTCCTGCATTGTGAAAGGAGTTCTGACGGGGAATACCGGTCCGGGCGTCTTAACCTTTGCCAACTGTGATTACCACACTGGATCTCCCGCCGCTGGGGATAAAAAAGATTATGAAGTGGGCCAGCATATCGGTCGAGCGATCGAAGCAGCCTCTCGATTATCAACCCCACTCTTTTTCTGTCTTTTTACCGATGGGGCAAATTATTCCGATCTCCATACTAGGAATTGGCGTGGAGATGCGGGTGACAAAGGAATGACGGTGATCGGCTATTTCGATCCCTCAGGCAACTCTTCCAAAATGCGAAGATTGCAGGGGGGCTCCTTCACTTCGGGACAAAGTGCTGATCTCACCACCACGATTGGCCGCCGTCCCGACCGGGTCGCCTGTGCCGTTTTTGGGAACTACCTCAACGCGCAGAATCGAATCGGGGAATTTGAGCAAATCGTTTCAAACGGATTGCTCTCGAGGGAGGAGTTGGAAGAGCTTTTGATTTTTGGATAGAAAACATGAAAATTTTGATTTCCTTATTGCCTCTCCTGTTCCCATTTCTCGCTTACGGGACTAGTCGCAGTTCCGAGGCTTGTGAAAATGGGCAAAATGCTTTTAAAAAAAATGTACACCCACTCCTTCGAAAAAACTGCATGGAGTGCCATGATCTGGGAGGAATAGCTCCTCCCCACTCAGTAGAAAATGTAGCCGAGTCTTATGTCAGTATTCTTTCCTACCTCGACTTCAATGATTTGATGAAATCCACTTTGATAAAAAAATTCCAGGCAAAACATTGGGAGCCTTGGGGCGGTCAGGTGGATCTCTCTTTAGAAGAACTTTTAACGGGTTTAAAGCTTTGGTGGAATGATGGACAACAGAGCTGTCCTAACGTCGGAAATCACTTGTCCACCCCTGTTTCCATTCCCTCCAATCTTAAGGTGGAAGAATCGACCCTTTTAAAATTTTCTCTTCCTGGTTTTGAACCGGCGCAATTTCAGATTGAAGTGGTCGGGAAAGGAAGTCAGGGGAAAGTGGATACTTATCAACTGTGGAAACCACGACTCATCACTCCCAATAAGACCTATTTCATTGATGGCGTCCACCTCTTGGAGAATGGACATTCTATAACCGGAGCAAAAAACTTCCAATATATCCGAGCCACCGTCAATGCCTCTTACCGTGGCCCTATTTTAAGCAGTTCTTATGAACTTCTGCTAAAACGTCGGGACCAAACATTGCAAATTGCCATTGACCAACTGACGGAAGCACAACCCAAAAACTGCCACCAAACCGAGCTCTTCGAAAAAAATGTTCTACCCACGTTAAAAAAATATGATTGTTTTTCCTGTCACTCAGGTTCAACCCCAATTCAACCGGGGACGCCGGCGGCTAAATCGGCCTTCAACATGGCCCTTCCTTTAGATGAGCTCTGTAAAGCCTCCCTTCAACGCGTGAATGGAAAACTCCCGGAACGGATTCCGCTCATTTCTCTGCCTTTAGGTCACACAGCCGGCCACGAATGGGTCATCCCTTTCCCAGAAGAGGTTTTTCCATCATGGACCGATTGGATCGAGAAGGAGACACTTTAAAATGTTTATCACTGCGGGTCTTTTATTATGGAGCCGTTTTTTATTCGCAGAAGTCGTGCCCGTTCAAGCAGTTAACAATACTCTAAACACCTGCGTCGTATTTTCAAACCGCCAGATAAAATGTTGGGGACATAATGAACATGGACAGCTAGGGCTAGGAGACATCAGAAATCGCGGGGGACGCCCCAACCAAATGGGGAAATTTTTGCCTTATATCGATCTCGGTAAAGATGAAAAAGTACGCTCCCTTGCGATCGGCTGGGAACACATCTGCGCTCTTCTCGATGATCAATCGGTGAAATGCTGGGGGATGAACAACTACGGACAGTTGGGATTAGGAGATAAAATGAATCGAGGAGACGGATTCGGCCAGATGGGCGACACCCTTCCTAAAGTCGATTTGGGCAAAAATGCAAAGGCCATCGCGATCACGGCCGGCCATTTCCATTCCTGCGCTCTTTTAAATGATTTTTCCGTAAAGTGTTGGGGCTATAACTTCAACGGACAGTTGGGTGTCGGAGATAACATCAACCGAGGGGACAAACCCGGACAAATGGGGGATGCCCTGCCTCGAGTCGATTTAGGTAAAAACGCCAAAGTCCTTCAACTCTCCACGGGAACGGCCCACAACTGTGTGCTCCTGGAAGGACACAAAATCAAATGTTGGGGTTATAACGAATATGGCGAGCTAGGAATGGGACACACCCAGTTCTGGGGCGATTCTCCCGATGAGCTGGGCGACTACATGCCGTCGGTTGACTTGGGGACCCCATTGATTCCCACCGTGATTACATCAGGGTATCAGCACAACTGCGTCACTTTCGAAAACGGAAGGGTTAAATGCTGGGGTTATAATCTCTTTGGAACACTGGGCTTGGGCGATGCCATCAACCGGGGGGATCTCCCCGATCAGATGGGAGAAAACCTTCCATTCGTCGATTTCGGAAAAGAATCTCCGTTGGTAAAACTAGCCGTGGGGGAAACGCATAATTGCGTCCTTCTTGAAAATAAAACGGTCAAGTGTTGGGGAAACAACCAATTTGGAGTTTTGGGTCAAGGAGATACTCTCATCCGTGGAAATCAACCGAACCAGATGGGTGAGAACCTTCCCGCGGTGCCTTTAAACTTTCCAGTCGAGTGGATCAGCCGAGGAAGTTCAGCTACGCATCACTGTGCCTATCTTAAAAACTACGGTTTAAAATGCTGGGGAGCCAATTTCGTTGGCCAGCTGGGATTGGAAGATTTGGTGGACCGAGGCATCGTCCCTAATGACATGGGCAACAACCTCGGTTTTGTAGATCTTGGGTTGGGAAGATTTTCTTTCTTTAAAATGCTGAATATTTCCTTGTCGTCCCCCTAAATCCGATCCAAAGTATTACCATAGTGAGGGGGAAAATGGGTGCTTTTGGCCAACACAATGCAACTTGAAGTTGCGTATAATCCTTTTATTCTAAAACACAGATTTTCTGCTCAAATAATTGAAATTTCAGGAGTACATAATTAATGACATCCCGCACAGTAACTACTGAACAGGATACAGCAACTTTTGCGCCTCATCTAAAGGAATTAGCCGAATTAGGCTATATCAACCGATATAAAATCATCGCGGTTACCGGAGTCATCCTTTTTATTACAGCGCTACTCCACTATCTCTATCCCTCTTATTCCGTAACCTCCTATTTAATCATCAATTCCCAATCGGAAAGCTCCAACTTGCAGGGGTTCCTTAGCTCCATGGGAGGAGGCGCTATGGACCGCGGAGGATTGGGCGACGCCGAAGATTCCAAATTC
Source organism: uncultured Pseudobdellovibrionaceae bacterium (assembly GCA_964604555.1). GTDB lineage: Bacteria > Bdellovibrionota > FAC87 > UBA2466 > UBA2466 > CAZRZK01. The sequence continues at coordinate 18,299 of CAZRZK010000032.1, forward strand.
ATGATGAAACTCCAATCAAGTTCTTTTGCCCGCAAATTCGCAGAAGAGGTGCAGCAAGCTAAGGAATTTCCGGTCATGGTGAAGCTCATCAATCAGCACCGAGGGTTGATGCCCCATTTGCGGTATTTGATGAACAGCCCTTTCCGCAAAACCCCCTTTGATCCCAACACCCCTCCCAAAACCATCACCCCCGCTAAATTAACCCTCAAAAGAAAAGGGGTGATTGAAATCGAGTTCCGGACCGTCGATCCGAAACTGACCGTCTTTTTGACGAATCAATACTTAGATTCAGCGGTCCGACTTTTTACAGAACAAGAGAATGCTAAAATCGATACCGCTCGGGAATACATTCAAAATAAAATCAAAGATACCCTTGCTAAACTTGAATCTACCGATCAAAGGATCTTAGAGCTGAATCAAAAAGGTGCCAATGTCTCTCTCCTCGCCCCTAAAAATGCCATCGGCGAACAACTCTTGAAGTTGAGAGAGGAATTGCAGGCCGCGAAGTTTAAACTGGAGCAAAATATTCGCGTGATCGAAACCTTATCTGGCAAAGAACACAGCACTTCGGCAAATGAAGTGGCCAGCCCGAGCAGCTCACCCTTTGGAATTGGCCGTACGATTACTAACCTTGAAACTGAAAACCGAATCCTCAAGATTCGTATCGACACGTTAGAAAAGGGGTTGAAGGGATACCTTAAATTCAACCTTTCCTTGCCCAAGGAAGAGCAAAAAATGTCAGAATTAAGCCGACAGAAGGGGCTGGATTTCTACGTTTTCGACAATCTTTTTAAAACGATGCTGAACATTGAAGTGCAGGGGCTATCGGTGTTAAGCCGGGTCCGGCCCTTGGAAAAGGTCACCATTGACGAAGTCGGCAGACCTTTTGGCATTTCCTCTAAACTGATGTTGATGCTAATGGCAGGAGTTTTTGGAACCTGGGCAGTGCTCTACTTCCTAAAACTCTTGAACCCCGTGATTCGAACCCGGAACGACTTTGAAGCGCCGGGAGTTTCTTTTCTCGGGAATGTTCCCAAAATTGACCCCACTTATTTTGAAAGATTCCGCTCTGCCTATCCCTCTCTTTGTAATTTCCAGATCGATAGCAAGGAAACGATCGCTTTCCGGCAACTTCGTTCCAGACTCATCCATCTTTCTGCCAGCTCGGGAAGTAAACAGAGGCAGGTAGTGAGCTTCTTGAGTTACGGCAGCGGTGATGGGAAATCTTTCTTATCTTCAAATTTGGCCGCCTGTATCGGACACTCAGGGAAACGCACCTTACTCGTCGATTTTGACGTGCGCCGCGCCCTTCTCTCTCGAGTGTTTCACCTCGGAAACGAAAATGGAATTTGCGAGTACTTGGACAAAAATATTCCGCTTATGAGCGTCATTAAGCACAACCTGTTACCCAACCTTGATATGCTGCCCGCTGGAAAAGTTTCAGAATACACAATGGAACGGTTCTCTAACCAACGCTTCCAAGAAATGCTCCATACCCTAACCCCCAACTATGATTTCATCATCATTGACACCGCTCCTTTATTGGTCGCCCATGAGTCTTTGGCGATTGCGCAAGAGGCCGATTTTGCCGTTGTGGTAGCTACCAGCTGGCAGACCAAGAAACAGGATTTGACGGAAGCGGTCGATCGCATCCAGAGCGTGCGAAAAACCCACACCCATTTCATTGTGAACAAAACAAAGGAAATGAAAGATTCCGTTCTCAAAAACTACTACTACGTCATTGGGGATAAGAACCCTCCTACATTGAGAAAAGAGGAGGGAGTGACGAAGGCGCCGAGCCCCATTCCCCCGCCTTTACTGGTCTCACAAAAAAACACTCCTCAGGAGAGGCCCCTCGATTCATAACCTCAGAAGATTGCAGAACTGCGTCAGCTGTTTTAATCTCTGGCTATGAACCCAATCCGACTGATCGTTTATGATTTCGATGGTGTGTTGACCGATAACCGAGTTTGGGTCACCCAGGACGGACAGGAATCGGTCGCCTGCAATCGATCCGATGGATGGTGGATCGGCGAGATAAAAAAACTGAATATCCCGCAACTCATTCTATCCACCGAGATCAATCCCGTCGTCAGTGCAAGGGCGAAAAAGCTGGGAATCGAGGCGATCCAAGGACAAAAAAATAAATTCCAGGCCCTCAAAACATTACTTGAGGAGAAGGGAATGGAGTTGTCACAGGTCCTTTATATTGGGAATGAGATGAACGACCTGGAATGCATCCAAAATGCAGGAGTTTCGATGGCCCCTCAAGACAGCCATCCTACTCTGCTAAAAATGGTAACCTGGGTTATCCCTGAAAAGGGGGGATATGGGATTGTTCGTCATCTTTATGACTGGCTACAAAATGCGAGTTCGAGATGATAAAAAACAAAACTCCCATGGAGCAGAGGGGAAGGATAAAGAAATAGGGTTGAATTTTATTGCCTCCCAACAAGGACAGACTCACCGATAAAATAAAAAGGCAGGAAAGCCCAGTATAGATCAGCGTGGGTTTGATGTGGGAATTCAAAATATCGGCTAAACGCTGATAGTAGTGATTGCGGTGAGGCCGGCAGAATCCGGTGCCCAATACAAACAACCTTCTTATCGCCGTAAAAGTGGTATCCAAGAAAAAGGGGCCCAGGCAAAGCACGGCATGCCAAAGGGTAAACTTGCCCTGTGAATGGTGATTCAAATAGACTGGCAACATCGCAAAAACAGCTCCTAAAAACAAACTTCCGCTATCTCCCATAAAAATTTTAGCCTTAGGAAAGTTAAAAGGGAGAAAGGCGAGCACAGTTGCGAATAGAAGGCTCATTGTGATCCTTAATTCAGGCAGATCCCATTGATACCCAACCCAAGCAAAAAAACCAGATAAGACGATCGCTTTAAAGGCAGAAATTCCATTAATCCCGTCCATCATATTATAAAGATTAACGACCCAGGTTATCCAAAAAACGGTAATAACGGAGTAAATACCCCAGCTGAGGGATAAGCGGAATATTCCGAAATCGATTTCGTGCCAGTTCATTCCTGCAGCCGAAAATATGAAGGCCAGGATGATTCCTGAAATGAATTTAGTCTGAATCGAGAGGCCAATCGCATCATCTACAGCACCGATAAGGCCAAACATCGAAGCCACGAAAAACAAAGAAGCCATTTCTGGGCTTAGGGAAAGAATACCAGTCTGTTGCAGAAAAAAAATAGCGCCCGAGAAGACAAGAAAAAAGCAACACCCCCCTCCTCGAGGAATGGGTTGGAGGTGAGAGCTGCGCTGATTCGGAATATCAACCGACAGCCCCCCTTTCAATTGAAAGAGATAGGTTAAAAAAGCAGTCAAAGAAAATGCAGCTAAAAGGGTTACTAAAAGAGTATTCATAATCTTAATGAAGGCACATATTCCATGGGATTCTCTAATCCAATCAGCTTAGGAACTTCATCCTCTTTCATTTGGGGACGAAGCTCCTCAAATTCCAATTCCATCGATTCTGATGCCAGTTTTTTGAGTAAATCCAGAGCACTTTCGGTGTTTCCAGCATCGGCAAAAAACAGGAGTTTTTCGACAGTGCGAATCAAGATTTTAGGATCAATCGAAAAGGGAGTGGCAATGAAAATATCATCGTGAAGCGTGTGGGTCTCTGCAGTGCTTAGAATTAATTCCTCATAGAGTTTTTCACCTGGACGAAGTCCGCTGAATTGAATCTCCACATCTTTTCCGGGCTCTTTTCCCATCAGCATAATCAGCTGGCGAGCCATATCAAAAATCTTGACCGGTTCCCCCATGTTTAAAACAAAAGTTTCTCCTCCATTTGCCAGTGCCGTCGCCTGTAGCACCAAAGCCACCGCTTCGCTCGTGAGCATGAAATAACGAGTCACCTCCGGGTGGGTAACCGTCACAGGTCCGCCATTTTGAATCTGTCGGATAAAACGGGGGATAACACTTCCGGAACTTCCGATCACATTTCCAAAACGAACCGAACAAAAAACGCAGCCATCTTTCTGAAGTTGATTCATCGACTGCGTGAGCAGCTCACAAACTCGCTTGGTGGCACCCATGACGTTTGTAGACCGAACCGCCTTGTCGGAACTGATGAGCACAAACCTTTCCACTCCCCCCACTTTGGCAATCGTTTCCAGGACCACCTTGGTTCCCTGAATATTATTCAAGATCCCTTCCAGCGGATTTTTTTCTAGCAGTGGGACATGTTTCTCGGCCGCCGCATGGAGCACCAAGGAAGGAGAATAGGTGAAGAAAAGCTCTTCCACGATTCGACGATTGGCCGTCGAACCCAAGATCGAGATCACCTTGTCGGGACTCACCTGGGAATCCAGGAGTTCCATTTCGATTTGGTAGAGGTTGAACTCCGAAGAGTCCAATAAAATAATTTTTTCGGGATCGTACTGACTGATCTGGCGACAGATTTCTGAACCGATCGATCCGCCCGCACCGGTTACCAAAACCGTTTTTCCCTGAATGTGTCCTTTGACCGCAAGATGATCGATCGATTTAGGAGAGCGACGGAGCAAATCACTCAAATCTACTTGCCGAGGTAGAAAAACCTTGTCCACCAAACAGGAGGCTAGATCAGGCATGACCAAAGGCTTTATTTTTGCATTATGGCACAGCTCAACGACCCGTCTCAGAACTTTTCCGGGAACGGACGGCATGGCTAAAATAACGGTAGAGACCTGATGTTTCTGGCAGAGCTCTGTTAAATTTTTGCCGGATCCTAAAACAGGGACTCCATGAATGATGTAGCCATGTTTGGAGGGATCATCATCAATGAAACCTAAAATACGGTAAGGGAATTTAGCGTTTCCCATCCGATTCCTGATAAAGAGCTCCCCTCCGCTTCCAGCCCCATAAATCAAACACCGCTCTGGCGCATCATTCTCCGGAATGTTCACCAAATTCAAAATTCCCCTCCAAGAATACCGAACCAACGCCAATAAAAAGGAGGCAAAAATACAATTAATCAAAAGCACCGAAAGGTTGATTCCAGCCACCGGGAAAAACGATACATAGGCGTAACTCAACGCCGTAAAAACGACCGCACTCATTAAAATTTTAAAGGCGGTATGAAAACTGGCATACCGCCAAAGCTGTCGATACATTCCCATCAGATAGAAAATTCCAAGGGAAAGGAAGAACAGAGGAATCGCCCCTTTTATCATCAAATTTATCGAGGCGGGACTATGCCCTTCATAATGAAGCAAAAGAGATAAAAAGAGAGAAAGGCATAGAATCGCCTGATCGACTCCCATTAAAATGAGCAATCGATTCAATTTCCATCCTCTTTTTTGAGATAACTCTTGGAAAAAAATCCCTGTGGCTTTCGCCGCCCTTAAAATACAAAGAGAAAAAGGATCGTGATCAGTCCCGGTCACACTTCCCCCTTTTTGAAATTCACGCCAGAAGTTGAAACACACTTGAACGGATTGAGAAAAACTAAAAATAAAATGGACCCCAACTTTATTGCCCATTTATTTTACACAAACCAGCTCTGCTGGAGAAGACAATAACATCAAGCTATCTAGCTTTTTTTATTCTGTTTTTGACGCATTACCCCTGAAACCTAACAAAAAATAACACACCGCATCTCCAGCAACTTCTTCGATTTTCCGAAAAGTAAACCATGTTCCTTCTTTTCACACTCCTCATTCTTTTTACTCACTGCATCTTTGGACAATCGCTGAAGCCTTACAAAATGATTTTTAACACCGATGGCTATTCTGTCTTCATCGAGGCCAAAGGAAACAAGGACCAATGGATTTCGAATGTTTTTGATCAGCTCAAAAATACTCCCGTTGATGCCCTTTTCTGGTTTGATGGAGCCGGCGGAAATACGGCAAGTTATGACAGCACCGTCCTAGAGCGAACTGGATTTCGAATCGGAAAAACGGATCCCTTCATCGAACAACTCATTGCCGAGGGCAATGACCCCCCAAAAGTGATCGTGACCGAAGCCCATAAAAGGGGATTAGAGGCGGTTTTTGCTTACCGACTGAACGACATTCATGATGACTTTGTCCCAGAAGAATTTCCCACTTTTAAGGAAAAGCATCCCGAGTGGCTTATCGGATCTAAAAATTATGGCCGAGCGCTCAGCGTAAAGACCGCCCTTAATTTTGCGATTCCAGAAGTGAGGGAGATTAAATACCAGGCCATTAAAGAGGCCATCGATAAATATGATTTCGATGGCATCGAAATCGATTTCCAACGCAGCTCTCCTTATTTCTTACCCAATGAAATCGCGGCCAATATCAATACCCTCACCGAATTTCTGCAAAAGGTAAGAACTTACGCCAATCAAAAAGGAGTCGCGAGGGGCCGTCCTGTCCGAATCGCCGTGCGCGTGGATGAATCTCTGGAAATCGCGAAATTGAATGGACTGGATGTGCCCACCTGGATCGACAAGGGATTGTTCGATCTCCTTACATTGGGAAGCGGCGTCATTGAAATTAATATTGAGGAATATAAAAAATTGGCGCAACCCAAAAATATTCCGGTCTATGCTTGTCTTTACTTTTATCCAGGCGAATATCGCCCTGTGAAACGAGAACTGCTGGCAGGACTCGCATTGAATTATTACAACCAAGGGGCTGATGGCCTTTACCTCTTTAACTGGGCAACTCACCGATCCGATACCCTGGCGGATGGGTCTGGACTCATGAAGGCATTGGAAAACCCAACACAGATCAAAATCACTGAAAATAAATTGATGTTTGCAACGGAACGAGGTCACCCTACAGTCGGTTATCCCAACAACTGGCTCCACTCAGTGCTACCAACGACTGTTTCTCCTGGGCAGAAAATCGAATCTTCCATCCTGATAACGGAATCCTTCGCTCCAGAAAGAGTCAAAGCTGTAACCCTGACCCTCAAAGTCGACAACCGGTTAAAAACAGATGGAGTGCAGGTGAAGTTTAACAATCGACTCGTTAAGAACCTTTGTGATGGCCCTAACAACACGCTCATCGCGGCTTTAACCCCCTCTTGGTTGTTGAAAGGTCAAAACAAACTTTCTTTCATACTGACCCGGGTCAAAGATAGAAACACAGCGGCCCGCTATTTTGATGGCGCCACTCTTTCAATTGATTTGAAATAGACCTTCACTGTCATTGTAAAGAACACCGCCACGCTTAGCTCACTGCAAGCCCAGAAAGAAGCGGCAATCTAGCTCGATTGAAAAGAGTCCTTTTTATCTGACTTTGGCGGGTCTCGGGCTGGCTTGGCGTCTTCGCTACTTTCCCAATCTTCTCCAGCACGAAAGTGAAGGAACCTCAAAGCGCAGGGGGACAAAAGCTTCTCGAAGCTTTAGTACGATTGGCCTCGCAGATTATCTGAACTTCTAAGACATTAGACAGGCGAGTCCAAACCCGCCAAAATCAGATAAAGGGACTCTTTTCAACAGAGCACGGCAATCGCGTCATGACGAGCAATCACTCATTGATTACACAGGCTTCTAAGACACTTGATTCCTCCATCAGAAACCCATCCATCGGGTCCTTAATGACAATCGATTCGGCTGGCGATTGGGCACAGGCTTGAAGGAAAAATAGGATGAGAACCATCCACATCCATCGGGTCCAACTTGATTGTTTCAACTCCACTACGTGCCTCACCCCTAAAACCCCGAACGGAGTTTAGCAAGAGTTCGGCCAGTGAAGTTTAGGCATGACTGAAATACCCGCAGATACCCCACTGTCTAAAGCTTAGACAGCGAGCCTTCATTTTTTCGGTAACTAGCTAAAAACAAAGGAAAACGAGAGTGACAAGTTGTGGACAGAGAGAGCCTTTGCACGCTGAGGTTTATATTATCGATCGGCCACCATCGATGACAATGTTTTGGCCTGTCATATAGGCAGAGGCATCGGAGCAAAGGAACTGAATGGCCGCTTTATATTCGGTCGGTTGCGCCATCCTTCCCATTGGAATGAGTTGCGTTAATTTCTCGACGAATTCGGGAGATTGCTCCACATAGACCCCCCCGGGAGAGATGGCGTTTACGCGAACCCCGTCCTTCGCCCAATAAGAGGCCAAATAGCGGGTCAGTCCGATGAGGGCTGTTTTGACCACACTGTAAGTGACAGGCTTGACCGGCTGTTGATCTTCGGCACGGTTGGGCATGCGGTAAATCCGCTGATCCGGTGCAATCACCGACAGATCGGAGGCGATATTCAAAATCACTCCTCCCCCATTTTTGGCCATCCAGCTTCCCATTGTTTTGGCGCAGAGAAAGGCGCCACTGAGCCCCACCGATAGATGAAGGTTCCAGGTATCGAGATCAAAATTTTCCAATCGGCTGCCTTCGACCCCTCCCGTATTCGAAACCTTGGGATCAATCGCGGCATTGTTAATGAGCACATGGACCGACTGAAAGCGCTCCAGAACTTTTCGATGGCATTCCTCCACCGATGCCGGCTCGCAAACATTCAACCGGACTCCGTAAAGAGACTCTTTTCCCAATTTCTGGTTGAGTTCATGTGATTTCTCAACCGCCCTTTGCTCATGAATATCGGCAAGAATGACCTTGGCACCGCATTCAGCCAGGGCCATGGCATGTTGTTCTCCGAGTAAACCCGCTCCGCCCGTGACGACACAAACCTTTCCATTCAAATCCTTCATGCAATCTGCCCTCCATCGGCAACAAAGATCGACCCGGTACAAAAGGATGCTCGAGGAGAAGAAAGGAAAAGACAGAGATCGGCAATCTCCTTCGCGGTCCCAAATCTCCCCATCGGGACTTTATCTTGAATCATTCCATTTATTTTTTCTGGGTTTTCTTTCAATAACTGCTCCCACCTTCCCCCTTCAAAAAGAATGTTTCCGGGAGCAATCCCATTGATCCGAACTTCGGGAGCAAAGGCCCTGGCCGCACCATGAATGTAGCTATTCAACGCCGCTTTAGCAGCGGAATAGGTGAGGGGAGCTCCTAGGGTGCTCATCCCACAAATCGAGGAGAGACAGATGATATTTCCCGCTGTTTTTTTGAGGGCATCAATAGAGGCCTCTACCATATTCGTAGTAGAGTAGAGATTGAGATCCATCAACCGTTGCCACTCCTCTCGGTTTTCAGATCCAGGCGGAACACTTTGCCCCCTTCCAACATTGCAAACGAGAATATCGATTTTCCCCCAACGCTCCAGGACGCTGCGAACACTCTGCCCACACTGCTGTGCAGAGGTGACATCGGCAACGAGAGTATCGATTCTGGAATTCAAACTGCTTTTTAAAGCGTGCAAACGATCGGCGTTGCGAGCGATGACCGAAACATTCGCCCCTTCTCCGACAAAGCCTTCAACGATCGCCCTTCCGATCCCGGAAGATCCTCCGGTCACTACCACCACCTTATTTTGAAGATCTAATTCCATTTCAACCATCCCTGAACCAAATCTCGATAGTGGCAAAGGACCGGGACATCCTTGCCCGTTTCAGCTCGCGCCGTCTGCAGCACGAAGTTTCCCTGATAATGGCAATTTCGAAGTTCCTGAAAGACAATGGGAAATTTGGCATTGCCCATGCCTAAGGGCACCGTGGTCCCTCCCAATACCCGATCCTTCACATGGACGTTGAGGATCCTTTTCCCAAGTAAACCAATCTCCTCGACTGGGTCAAATCCCATCCCAGCACTGTTCCCCATGTCAAAATTCACCCCAAAATAGCGGGGATCGAGATCGGAAATCCAGCTTTTCAGATCTTTGGGAGTCATGTCCGACTCCATGACAATTTTAAGCTGCGTCCCTTGAATTCTGGGAATCAACTTTTGAAATCCTTCCAACAACACCTCATTTTGCGAACTGTTCTCGATTTTGCTGTTATCGACGATGGGAAGGACTACATAAGAAAGCCCAAGCTCCAGTGAAGCCTCGATCACTTTTAAAGTGCAATCATAATATTCATCCCGCTGTTTCCCCTCCGCTTTAAAGAAGGGGGCCTGCATGAAACAATCACAGGTCACCGAAGGGATTTTGAGGTGGTATTTTTCTTTGAGTTCTATGATTTCTCTTTGCCCGTGCCGATGCATAAAGGGGTTTTCAAAAAGCCCCTCTTGGTCCAGCGTCCATTCCATGGCCTCAAATTGATGTTGATGGGCGAGTTTAAACTCCTCCTGCCAGTGCTCTTTGGGAAAGGCCTGGATGAATTCACCTACCTTGGGACTGAGTCGTCCCTGCATAAATGCAATCATCTTTTTGGCTTGAACTGATAAGGGCTTGGACCCGCTGCCTTCATCCCCTTCACTTCACTCGCATAGTGCTTAATTTGGGTCTCGATATCGAGCCCGACATTTTTACCCCAGCGATTCAGTAGCACTTGGGTCAACTCTCCCCGTTTTCCACTTCCAATCTGCTGCCCATTAATTTGGGTAACCGGCAACAAGCAAAACGGAGTGCCGGTCATGAAAGCTTCATCCGCCATCTGCACATCATAGAGCTCGATGTTTCTTTCCACCCACTTCATTCCTAATTGATCGCAAAGTTCAAAGATATAATCCCGGCTGATCCCGCGCAAAATATTTCTGGGCTCGGGAGTGATCACCAACCCATTTTTGATGATGAAGAAATTATCCCCCGTCCCTTCGGCAACAAAACCATCGGGATCGAGTAACAAGGCCCAATTATTATTCCCCTCCCAATGGGAGGCTTCGATGTTGGCCATCATATAATGAAGACGGCTCCGGCTTTTCACCTTGGGATCGAGTAAAGAGGCCGGGATGGCTCGTTGAGAAGTGACCACGGCATTGATGCCGCTATCGAATAGACTTCCCATGCTGGCCACCGTCCACTTCAACGGAAAATCGGCTACGACAACGGTGGGTTGCAACCTTCCATCAAAAATATCGGCGTAAATGGAGAGAGGTCCTCGACTCACATTGATCATCAGGCGGTGTTCATCGGTCGCGCTGAATAAAGGTTCATTTTTATCGATGGTCGCATAACAGACCTCCTCCATTTGATCCAGGGTCATGGGAGGCTCGATCTGCACATGCTTCATCGAATAATAAAGGCGTTGGAGATGTTCCCTTAACTTGAACTGCTTTTTATTGAAGGACCGGGTCATTTCAAACACCATGTCCCCAAACATCAGGGCAGAATCGTAAACTGAGATCCGAGCTTGGCTTTCCGGAACAAATTCCCCATTTAAATAGACGACCCGACCCGATTCCATTCTCACACTCCTTTTTTAATCAAATATGTCTGCATTAAAATTCGGCAAAGCTCGAGCCCCTCGTTGCTATCGATCTCAAAGGCCTTCCAAATTGCCATTTCATCAAAGATCCCGATCTTTCCTACCAATCGATTATTGAACTGTCGAAACAATTCCGGCTTAAAGAGATAGAAAGATCCATTTTCGACCCATTCCTCTTCCACTCTGTCCTGCCGCCGCCCGCGATTTTTGAAGTCGTAGTTGAGGCTCTTCAACTCTCCTGAGCGTTCCTTTCTCCAAATTAAAAAATCCTCCAGTTTGGAAGCAGAAAATAAGGAGTCGTAACCTTGTTGATAGAAGAGTTGCAGCGCCCCTTCGATATCTTTGCTCTCTCTCAAGGGAGAGGTGCACTGCAAGGCCAATACACCATCGATTTTACCGGCGGCTTTACCAGTCTGTTCCTCGATAAAATCGATGGCGTGGAGCCAGGCACTTTCGGAGGAGGCGGTGTCTCCGGAAAGCGAATCAGGACGCTTAATGGGCTTGGCCCCATAGTCCATGGAAATTCTCAAGATCTCGTCACTATCGGAAGTGACCCAGACCGATTCCACTCCTTGCGCCCTTTTGGCCTGTTCAATAGTCCAGGCAATGAGTGGCTTCCCACAAAAATCGACGGTATTTTTCCCTGGGATCCCCTTCGAACCTCCACGAGCGGGGACTATCCCGACTACTCTTGCCATCAGGCAGAAACCTCAACTCTTAATTTTTTCCGCACCGCCTTTTCGGCGTCGGTAATCTCTTTTCGACCGGTTCCCAAAACGGCCGGAATCGCCCGGACCGCTTCTACGAAATTTCCTAGGGAATGGGTCTCGATCGAAGCGGCTTGATCGGAGCCGTACATCGCTCGGTCCAAAGTAATATGCCGTTCAAGTGAAGTGGCACCTAAAGCAACAGCGGCGACACAAACTTTAATGAGTGAAGTCTCATGACCCGAATAGCCCACATCACAGTGATACCTTTCGCGCAAGAAAGGGATGCACTTGAGATTCGCATCGGCGTCTTTCATCGGATAGGTGCTGTTACAGTGCATCAGCTCAAAGGGGCAACCGGACTCTTTGAAAAGTTTCACTACCTCGTCGATTTCATTCAACTCGGCCATTCCGGTTGAAATGAATGTCCTTCTTTTTTCCGATGCAATTCGCTTTAAAAGAGGTTTATGTCCCAACATGGCCGAAGCTACCTTATTATACTTCAGGTTGAAATCACTCAAAAAGGCTTGAGCATCCACGTCCCACGCCGAAGCAAACCAATCGATCCCAATCTCTTTACAAAAGCGATCGAGCTCCTTGTACTGCTCAAAATTAAATTCCAATCCCTCTTTTTGCTGACGTTGAGTCGTTCCCCAGGGACTCTCGCGCGTAGAATCCAAAAACTCTTTTGTGTAGACCTTATCGATCGTCCTTTTTTGAAATTTGACAGAGTCGAAGCCGGCACCTTTAGCGCTCGTGATCAGTTGCTTGGCAATTGCGAGATCTCCATTGTGATTAATCCCGATTTCTGCAATTAGAAATGGCTGCATTTCCTGTTCCCCCTAGAATTCAATTTTATAAAGAATTCTGTTAATTGTTCACGAGGGCAAGACCTACTGAGTCATGATTTCCATCTTGACTGGTTAGAGAGAGCATTGGAGTCTATCCACTCATTTAATGGGGGAATTTTAATGGTTTGTTTACGTCGGATTCTGGTTATTTATCTCTGTGTTTCGACGGCGGTCTTGCCCGCTGCGGTCAACTTAAATGATTCCATTCGATTGCCTGAACACACCAATCTCCTCCCTTCTGGAAGTGTTTATGTCTACGGAGATCCAAATATGGATAAATTGATCTCCGTCAAAGTTTTTGGGGGTGTGGGAAAAGCGGGCATTCACTTCGTCCCGCCGGATACCGATCTTTTAACCCTGATTTCCTTGGCAGGCGGCACTATCGATTCTGCCGAGATCGATTCGATTCAGATTCGACGGACCACCACTGGAAAGCCCACCTTTTTGGCGGTCAATCTTGAAGATGTCATGAGCAAAACCGATACCGAACCGGTTAAATTGGCGGAAGGGGACACCGTCGTGATTCCTGTGACAGCATCGGTTATTTCTGACAACACACTAAAAGTGGTCAGCTTTGTTTCTAGCTTAGCCGCGATTTTCACGACGATTTGGCTGGTCACAACACGGAAGTAGTCGCTGTCGGGAAATGCAAAAAAACAGCCCCGAAGGGGCTCACTTTAATGTTTTCCCGAAAGCGGCGTATCCCGAGCGAATGCGAGGGATCTCGTCATTACAAAGCCCATCTAAACTTACGAGCAAACCCTGTTTTTAAAACTATCCCATTCAGGCGACAAACCCAGAGGGACCAAAGCGCTCCTAATATCAGGTAGAGAACACCTGATAATCCCATGTTTATCAGCCATGGAATGGGACCAGGGGTCGATCCAAGATTTGAAAAAAGAAGACCCACAACCATTTTACTTCCAAAGGCGAGCAAGGCAAAAACCGGTAAATTGACGGCATATAAAACCCATTTGATTTTCAAGTGCAAAAACCGAGTGATGGTATAGGCCATGACCGCGACATGGAAAAGGCCGCAACCTACCATTTTAATGGCAAGCCCCATGGCCCCTAAACCGAGACCGGGCAAGGCAAGTTGAGGAGAGGCCAATACGAAATAGCAGGTGAAAATGCTAACCCCCATGAACCAGAGCCCCAACCGTGTATTTTTGGCAGTTTGGTTCATGGCATAAAACATCGAGAGATGAATATTTCCCAAGGCGGTCGTAATGGGGAAAAGGAGCATGATCGCTAACGGTTGCCAATGGGAAGCATACTCGCTCCCCACTGAATAGATTAGCAACTCCCGGGAAAATGGGATGAAAAAACAGCAAATAGCCGTGGTTACTAACGTCAGAAAAAAGGAGATGCGGGCATAGAGATCACAAACCTTGGGTTGATTGCCTTCATGATAGGCGTCGGCAATTTCCTTCCAGAAAATCTGGGTGATCGATCGAGTGATCAACGTTGAGATGGCGGCGATTCGAAAGCTGACCGAATAATAACCTTGCTGAGTGGATCCTCCGAAAGTCTGGAGCAGATAAATGTCAATGTACGTATGAATGATGCTCACGAGATTATAGAGAATCAACGGACGACAATAAGAAATATATTGATTTAAAACATTCCTAAGAGATTCTTTTTTCTTAAGACCAAACTGCCCTCCCCGGAAAAGCTTAAATCCATAGGCAATCGAGACTAAAAAATAGATCAGACTGGTCGATATGAAGTAATAATCCAGTCCCACCTTCAGCCAATAAGCCCCGTAAAGAGCACTGAAAAAAATAGTGCCGACTCCAGCCACGGTGAAGATCTGAACTCCTGAGGTGTCTCGGTGCGAATCCCCAATTTGCGCAAAGGCGAGCCAAACCTGGGAAAAGAAAAGGGCAGAGGCGGAATAAAAGAGCAAAGGATAAGCATGATCGAGATGGAGCAATCCCTTGATGGAATGGGGGAGAAAAAAAAGGAGGCCCACCACGCCTACCCATTGGAGTAGATTCCATAGAGCATAAAAAAGATAAAAATCTTTTCCCCTCTTCTCTTGCGACAAGAAAGTAAAAAATGCGGTTGAGCTCCCTAAACTGGTAAAAGTAAAGAGAGAGAGGAAGCAACCCTGCAAGAAGGAGTAAGTGCCGAATTCGCTAGGCCCCAAAGCACGGGCAATGATCAAGCTAGTACCGAACGAAAAACTCCCACCTAAAATATTTCCCAAGAGTGAGATCAAGAAGCGATTCCTGATGCTCATTTTTTCAACAACTCACTCTTGGCATCTCCCAAGGATAGGGAATCTGCTCGATGGGCACTCTCTCCACCTCATTTTCATCGAAAGGAAGATTGGTGAGATTCGCGATGAGGGCCGGTTGCTCACTGATTCCCTGAAACCCATACCAGACGCCGGGAGGGATCTGCACCAGCTGGTAGTTCCGCTGTCCCACTTCAAGCGTTTCCATTTTCCCCTCCGTTGGGGATTTGGGTCGACGATCCAAAAGAGCCAGCCGGATCATCCCTATCGGAACGGCATAGTTTTGGGTCATCTGGTGATGACGCTTCCAAGCCTTGATGGAACCGGGATTCACGATTGAAAAATAGATTTCTCCGAAACTCTCAAAATAGCGGGAATCCTTCCGGAGCATGTGCAAAACCATTCCCCGGTCATCTCCTATTTGCCGAAGCGGTTGAACATGGACGCCTTCGATCATGTTTCCCTTTTGGCCCAGATCATATTTCGTTCAAAACCCATCTTTTCATAGGTTTCTATCTGAGCTTGCGTCAACGTTGGGGCCGACTCGCCTTTGTAATAATTGCGATACCAATCTGCCGTGTAGGTCATGCACTCTTCATAACTTAAGGTGGGAAACCATTGAAGTCGATTTTGAGCCCGGTCGCAGTTGAGTTTCAAGAGTCCGGCTTCGGGCTTTTTGAAAGAATCTTTTTCCTCCTCGATGCGCCACTTCCGCCCTTCCCATCTTTGAGCAAGATCCTGAGTGACCATTCCTACGGAAGCATTGGAATTACCCGGCGGTCCAAAATTATAGGCAGTTCCCTTAAACCCATCATTTTCTGGATTCGAAAGACAAACTCCTAACCAAAGATATCCACTCAGAGGCTCAAGCACATGTTGCCAAGGGCGTGTCGAATGAGGACTCCGCAACACCACCTCTTGGGAACGGGACCAGGCCCGAACAATATCCGGAATGAGACGATCTTGGGCCCAATCGCCTCCGCCAATAACATTTCCAGCGCGAGTCGTTGCGATAGCACAGCGATCGTTTTGTGAAAAAAAGGAACGAGCATAACTCGAAAAGACAATCTCGGCACAGGCTTTGGAGGCACTATAGGGATCTTTCCCTCCCAATCGATCCTCCTCACGATAACCAAATTCCCACTCTACATTCTCGTAACACTTATCACTCGTGATGAGCACCGCTGACTTCACCGAGGAAGATGAGAGCAGCACCTCTAAGATGTTGACCATTCCCCCTACATTGGTATCGAAGGTCAGTTTCCTCTCTTCAAACGACCGCCTGACAATCGGTTGAGCGGCCAGGTGAAACAAAATCTCCGGTTCAAATTCCCGAATCGCTCCGCTCAATTTTTCGAGATCGCGAATGTCCCCTTGAAAGTCTACCATTTGCTCCTTCAAGCGAAGGGTCTCAAAATGGGAGGGAGTGGAAGGGATATAGCTCGAATAGCCCGCAACTTTGGCGCCCATTGAGATCAACCACTGGGTTAACCACGAGCCCTTGAATCCGGTATGGCCTGTAATAAAAACTTTTTTTCCGCGGTAAAATTTCTGGAGTTGATTCATACAAATTGAAACCAAGGAGGTTCTTCGTCCCGGCAAAGAGATTCAAGATAATGGCGATCCCTGACCGTATCCATGCACTGCCAAAATCCTTTGTGTTGAAATCCCATCAACTGCCCTTCTTTGGCTAATCTCTCCAAAGGGGCCCCCTCTAAAACTGTATCGTCACCCGAAAGGTAGTCAAAAATGGCCGGTTCAAAGACAAAAAAACCTCCATTGATCCACCCTTCCCCCGTTTGCGGCTTCTCCTGGAATTCCTGGACTTGATTTCCGTTGAAAACAATATTTCCAAAACGGGCGGGAGGACGCACTGCCGTTACCGTCGCAATTTTCCCATGGGCGCGGTGAAAATCCAGGAGCTGACGCAGATTGATGTTTGAAACCCCATCGCCGTAGGTCAGCATGAAGGTCCCATGAGGACGCAAATGGCTTTCCAAACGGTGCAGCCTCCCCCCCGTCAGGGTTTTAGGGCCCGTATCGATGAGATCGATTTTCCAATTCTCCACCGATTGATTGAAATGTTGGATTTTCCCCGAATGGAGTTCAATATTGAAATCGCTATTAAGGCTGGCGTAGTTTAAGAAATATTCTTTTATCAGTTCCCCTTTATACCCCAGAGCGAGGGTGAATTGGCTCATTCCTTGGAAGTGAAAAATATTTAAAATATGCCACAGGATCGGGCGGTCCCCAATCGACACCATCGGCTTTGGTTTGAGTTGTGTCTCTTCACTGAGCCGGGTACCTAAGCCCCCACAGAGAACAACCACATTCATAATTCCCCTCCCATTTAAGTGAATATATGCTACCGTTTTCAACAAGATTAGCAACCTCATTAAGGAGTTTCCCAGATGATAAAACTCGCCCGTTCCGTCATCGGAACCGAAGAGATGCAAGAGGTCCAACGGGTGATGACGCTAGCTTTCTTGGGAATGGGAAAAGAGGTGAAGCAATTTGAAGAAGAATTGGGAAGCTACCTCGGAGGCGAAAAGCGGGTGATTTGCGTCAATACAGGAACCGCCGCCCTTCACCTGGCGGCCCAATCGATTGGACTCAAAGCTGGAGATGAGGTACTCGTTCCTTCCCTCACCTTTGTTTCAACCTTCCAAGCTATCTCGGCAACCGGAGCGAAACCCATTGCCTGTGATATCGACAGCACCACCGGATTCATTGATCTCAATGACGCAGCGAGACGAATTACCCCTAACACCAAAGCTATTTTTCCGGTTCACTACGCAGGTGCCACCGGAAATTTAATGGGACTTTATGATCTTGCCCGCTCCCACAAACTCAGAGTGGTGGAGGATGCCGCACATGCTTTCGGCACCTCTTACGACGGAAAAAAAATCGGGAGTTTTGGCGATATCATCTGTTTTAGTTTCGATGGAATCAAGAACATCACTTCCGGTGAAGGGGGGGCGATAGTCACCTCCGATCCCCAAGTGATCAACGACGCCTCCGATCTCCGGTTGCTGGGAGTCATGAAGGATTCAGAAAAAAGATACCAAAACCAACGAAGCTGGGAGTTTGATGTCACCGCGCAAGGTTGGCGCTACCATATGAGCGACATCATGGCAGCCATTGGCAGAGTCCAGCTCCGCCGCTTTGAAACCGAATTCAAACCAAAACGGCTCGAGATGGCAAAACTGTATCGAAAACTCCTGGCTGATTGTACAGGAATCCGATTTTTCGAAATGCATCCGGGCACCGTCCCCTTTATGATGCCCATCCGCGTGCTGGATCATCGACGGGATCCGCTGCGAAAATATTTATTGGAAAATCAGGTTGAGGTCGGAATTCATTATAAACCCAACCACCTGTTGAGTTTTTACGGTGGAGGAAAGATTTCGCTTCCAGTGGCGGAGACTCTTTATTCAGAACTCCTCTCACTCCCCTTCCATCCGCAACTGGGGGAGAATGATATCCATCAGGTCTGCGAACAGATCATGAGTTTCTTAAAAGATCCCGAAAGGATGTCATTGCGAGGAGCCAGAGGCGACGGCGCAATCGCTCTCTGTTGAAGACACCATTAAAATTAAAAACCGAACTGCCGAAGCTATCCCAGACTTCATATGATGGGATTGCCGCGCCTGTACGTAATGTGACTTCAAGTTGTTGGTAGTGGCTCGCAATGACAATGTTTCGGAGAGCCTTATTTTGCTGTGTTTTTGGGATGAATTTTTAAATATATCATCGTATTGATTCTAATTAAATTAAATATCGGGGAAACCACTCATCGCTTTTCATGGCATTTCGAACAAACTCGAGATCCTCGACGGTATCGACGCTAACAGCGGAACTTTCCACATGAACAGCGTGGATCTTATGGCCTCTTTCCAAAATTCTCAGGTATTCATTGTATTCGATCTGCTCCAATTCCCCTTTGGGCCATGAAGCATAATCGAACAAAAATTGCCGACGGAAAGGGACGATGTGATAGGCCTTTAACATCGGGGCATCGGGAGTGCGGGAAGCCGATGGAATGTCCTCCCGTGACAGGTACATCACCTCATTTTTTTGATTCACCACCACTTTAATATCGGAAGGGGAATTTCTTTTCGAAAAGGGATTCACGAGCAGGGCAATCTGCACCTCCGATCGCTCCTTTACGAAATTCACCACCTTATCAATTGAATGTGGGTTCACCAGGGCTTCGTCCCCTTGAATGTTCACGAAAATATCGGCTTGCAACTTTGCCGCCGCCTCCGCAATCCGATCGGTGCCCGTAGGATGCTCCGGGCTGGTTAAAATAGCTTTGCCCCCCAGCGAAAGAACGGCATCTTGGATCTCATGGCTATCGGTCACCACGAACACTTCATCTAATGAAGAAGCAAGAGAACTGCGTCGATAGACATGAACTACCATCGGTAACCCCCAAATATCAACGAGCGGTTTTCGAGGAAGTCGCTGCGAGGCCAATCGTGCCGGAATCAATCCAATCGCTTTACCCATTCCCTGTACTCCTTTTGAAGTGGGTCACCACTTTTTTATATTGAGCCATTAAAAATGCGCTATCCACATCATAGGTGATGAATTTAAGCCCTAATTTCAACAGCCAATCGATGTCCTCTTCCTTTTGCGCCACGAAACCACCCGCATATTTGCCAGCCTTGACCACTTTATCTGCAGCCGCGGCGATGGTCTCGACTACTTTCGGATGGCGCGGTTCTCCCGGAACGCCTAATGCTTGAGAGAGATCGAAGGATCCAAAATAGACGATATCTATCCCATTCACTTCTAAAATCGAATCCAGATTTTTCAAACCCTCAAGCGATTCAATCAAAACAGAGGTCAAAGTAAAGGCATTCGCTTCAAGTGCAAACTCCTTGGGATTATTGGCGGCAAATCCGCCATACTTGGTAAAAGGAGAGTAGCCCCGTTGCCCTTCTGGAAAATACTTCATCGCATTGATGAGTCGCTGGGCCTCTTGCTGATTTTCAATATGAGGGATCATTACCCCATGTGTCCCCTGATCCAATGCCTGTAAAATAGCATATTCCGAAAGGGTTGGGATGCGAACTATCGGCGTACATTGATAGTGTTGACAGGCATTGATAAAAACATGCAGCTGTCCCAAATCGAAAGGGCCATGCTCCAAATCGAGAATCAAAAAATCGAGTCCACTCCGTGAAAGCAGTTCGGTCACCAACGGAGAAGCGAGGGTGTTCCAGGTTCCGATGACCGGAAGTCCTTGCTTGATTTTTTGTTTGAGTAAGTTTTGATGGCTCATGGAATCACCTCTAATTTTTCGAAGGTAGGAATGATCCAACAATCGGTTCCTTTAAAATCCTCTTCTATCCCCAATCCCGTCAAAACAGCCACGTTGCAATCGATCCCCCCGCTCCGCCCCATTTCGATATCGACGGGGTGATCTCCTATCACTATGGCACGTTTCGAATGGATGCCGGTTTGTTGAAGTGCCTTCCAGGCCGGATCCGGAGCCGGTTTATTCCGTTCCACCTTATCCCCCCCGATGACCCCCTCAAAATAGTCGTCGATATTGAGCGCTTTCAGGGCAATATCGGCCCGAGCGGTGATATCGGTGGTGGCCACAATCATGCGAATCCCATTTTTTTTGCATTGCTGCAGAAACGATTCCACTCCGGGCAGCAATTTCAAGAGTGGCGAAATATTCTTTGCCGTCTCCTGATCCACCTCTTTAAAAAGCGCCTCGATGGTCTCCAACTCTTTGGAAATCCCCTCCCGCGCCAAAGCGTTCCTGACCGTTTGGACAATGTAATTTCTCGGCTTTACCCCCACCGGCCCCGATCGTTTCATTAGACCTGTCTCCAAACAAATTCCCATGGCATCGACTAAGGTTCGATAAACTCCTTCCCGTTTTTCTGCAGATTCCACCCAATAATGGACCGCTTTATCGGCTCGAATTCGGATCATCCCGGCCCAGTAATGGTGGATATCGATGAGAGTCCCGTCCTTATCAAAAATAACCAAGGCGGGGGAATCATGGAGTATTTTACCGTCGACAACTACTTTTGGCATCCTACACCAAATACTGCTGTTGGAGCCCAACCAGATCGGAAGCTACCTTGACGGCCCCCCTAAGATTTTCAAGATTGCTGTCAAAGTCCTCTCGCTTATAGAAATCCTTCACAATCTTGCGGGCATGAGTGCCAATGGAAAGGCCACTATAATGCACATTGCACATGGAAGAGAATTCGGCCGTCTTGCTATTGGTTCCCCCCGATAAGAGCAGGTGAACATCTTTGTATTTTTTGCCGTATTTCTTATTGTACTTAAGCTCTTTGTTAATCACATCGGCGATGGCAATCGCCTGGAGTGTCGTATTAAAATCGTCCGAGCCACCACTCATCGGGACCCCATCGGCTTGGATAATCAATCGATCGCCGGCTATTTCGCTCGCGGCCTTGATCCGTTCGATCAACCTAAAATTGGAAAGGTGGTAACGATCCAGACACATCGAAATAAAATTGTTGGGATTTACCTCACTCACGATCTTCCACTCCTCTAGAATGGTTTCGTCATCGGGAACCGCAGCATGTAATTCAATGTTCTCCGCCCCCGCCTCCAGGCATTGAGGAAGGATATCTCTCAGGGACTTATCATTGTGATCATAGGCAATCGCGGCAATCTTAGGGGGACAAGCCGCTTCACAATGGCCACAACCAATGCATAATTCTGGAATCACGACGAGCTGAGCAGGAATGGCATCGGTCGGACAGGCTGGGATGCAGAGGTTGCATTCAATGCACTTATCCATCACAATTTTCGCTTTACGGACATGGTGATCCCCCGACATTCCCACACTCACCGTGACAAAGGGGCGATTAGGAATTTTCACTCCTAACTGATCACTCAATTCATAGGCCCGATTAATACCCTGAACACAGCTTTCCACCACTTTAGGGGTGGCTGAAACATCAAATCCATTTGCCCCTGCGAGGGTATAGATAAGAGCTAGCTTTCGGACCTCTTCGGCATCCTCATTCCCGGCACCACAAACCAATTTAAAATATTTCGATTGTGATAAAAGTGTTTTTAATTCTTCAAAGCGTGGATTCATGGACCTCCCCCAAAACGTAACTAATAAAATAGATCAGCGTGAGTATAAAGGAAACCGGCTTTGTTGAAAAAATACCATCCTCTTCGTCATCCGGCGGTTTTCACAAAGGTACGGCCTACCTTTGTGAAGACGGCGTCGTTC
>CAZRZK010000033.1:0-40137 GCA_964604555.1 uncultured Pseudobdellovibrionaceae bacterium
GTGTAGACTGGCACACCCATTGCTCTACTCCAGAACGGCGCCCAGGGCTGTTCTCAAAAAGAATGCCCCAACTGTCTAAGAAATGCCCAGTGTGACGAAAATTGTCTTTAGAGGGAGTAATGCGAGTAAAAAAACGGAAGAAACTACCTTGGAAGGCGATTTATAAAGAGTACCTTTGCCAAGAATCTATTGGTAAAGTCCTTTGGGCCCTCCGCCCCTATCTCCTAGGAATCTCTCTTTTAATCTTCACTTTGCTCATTCAAGCAGTGCAAATTACTTCAGCTAGTAACATTCCCACTCCTACAGTCTATTCGTCGAAAGCGGTCGCTAACCCCTTAGCTTTAGAACCGAGCGAACTCTTTCATCCTGTCTGGGAGCAAGACGGAATCTTAGAGAACCTGACCTTTTTCGATTCCCAAGGATTATCTCGAACCTCCATGGCGGTGATCCATGATCCCGATAATCGAGTGGAAGAGTACTTCAAGGTTCCTGAAAGCCTGCGCACCCGCGTGGCCTTTTGGATCGATATCTATTCTCGCTTTACCAGTCACACCCGGATCATTCACGATCGCGCAGAACCTGGCATTGTGTATGGCTACATCGATATGGAGCCCATCTACCAGCGCTATGGCAACACCGTCACCGCCGACGTGAAAGCAAACCAAGTCGAGCGGACGGTGCTTCGACAGATGAAACAACACCTACAAGAAGCCAGTGGGATCATCAAAGGGAAAGCACTTGAAGATGATACGAAAGAAAAGATCAATCGTTTCATGAGTCGAATTGGTGGCGGAACAAAAAAAGAGGCCGCCGCGCTCATTTCGCGAATTCGCACCCAAACCGGCCAGGCCGATATGTTCCTGACTGCCCTTTATCGTTCACTCGAACTCCTTCCTCATATTGAGACTGTTTTAATGAAGCAAGGGTTGCCAAAAGGATTGGCCCGTATTCCTTTCGTGGAATCCTCTTTTAATGTGAAGGCAAGATCGAGTGATGGAGCGGTGGGAATTTGGCAATTCATGCCCGATACTGCACGACAAATGATCCACGCCGAGAATGAAGCGGTTTGGGTGGATCCCATCCGTCAAAGTGCGGGGGCCGCTCGACTTCTAAAAATGTACCGAAGTGTTCTTCCCGATTGGGGCAGCACCGTTACCTCCTATAATTCTGGTGTCGGAAGAGTTCGAAGACTGCTGACCAAATACAAAGTGAAAGATGTAGAGCAACTTTTAAATGTGACCGATAAAGATGGATTGGGATTCGCCGGAAAAAATTTCTATGCCGAATTCTTGGCTGCAAACCTGGTAGAGGCCTATAAACAGGAATTTTTCCGTCACAAACTCTACTCTGAAGAGGCTGCTCTTGCTGCCTCGCAAGTCTTCTCGAAAAGTTCCTGCAAAGTGAATTAATTCTCGTTGGACTCGGTCGCAGTATTGCGTTTGGTTTGACGGTTATTGATCATGAACTGCTCGACTCTGCTGTCCCCCACCGATAACTTCACATCTGCCAGCCATTCCACCATCGCATTGAGGCATTTCCAGTGCTTAATGGGCGGCCGCTCCGGGGTGGCTTCCACTAAAGTCCCCGAATCGGTAAGTGCAACTTTAAACACCTTTTTTTTGCACTTGATGTGAACTTTTCCATCGATGTTATGGACCGAATCGGCAGCTATCTCGATTTCATCGGGCGTAGAACGAGCCGGCTTATCGCCAAAGATTTCAATCTCCCCCTTGGGGTTTACTTTTCCTTGATAATTGATCGTCTCACGAAGGACTCTATCTTCGGAGTAAAGAGGCAACATCAAAATAAATACTATTAAGATACTCATGAATTGCTTTGCTTCGCTCGCAGTGACGGATTAGTTGGTTACGATTGTCGAACGGCCCTTGCCCACCCGGACGACATGTCGTCGAACAACACGTGGGTGAGCATGGGTCGTCCAAAGGGTGAGGTTGTATTCCCCATCCTTTAAACCGTAAAAGGCGTATGCCGGATCCTGGAACGATACGCAGTAGCTGTGCTTACTGCCATTGCTCGAGAAACTCACAGGTCCCGATTGAGAAGAAACTTTATTCCCCTCGCTATCGGTCAGTTCTGCCGCCATCGCGCAGGCCGCTGTGTCTTGTGCGAATCGCTTCGGAAAAAGCTCTTTATCGACGATTCCGATCACCGTTCCCGCACGTTGGCCAATGGAATGGTGGTGGCCGGAGAACTTGGCATTTCCCCAAAGCATGTCGGTATCGAAGAGGTGAAACACTCGTTCCCGTCTTGGCTGGAGCGGATCCCATCCGACGTTATACCAAGTCACCGGGGCCCCTTGAGCTTCCACTTCTAAAGTAATGGGGCCATAAATACTCGGGAAATCGATCTGCGAAAACTCAAAGCGGCCTTCTTCATCGGTGATCTCAAACTTATCGGAACTGTCTCCCAAGATGCGGACCCTTGCTCCAGCAATGGGAGATTCCATGGGATCCACAATCTTGCCGATAAACTTTTTCTTCACCTCACGGCCAAACTCAATGTAACTCGCCGTCCCTGGGCGAACATTAAAAACAAAGGCGGGGGCATTCTCTCGACGCACTCTTCTAATAGAGGGCCAGGCATTGGCAAAGGCAAAGAAACCGGTATCGCTCGTGTGGGGCATGAAGGCCGGCGCCGTCTGTGGATTTGAAATCTCAATCGGTGTTTCCCCCATGGGAAGCTGATTTTCCGGATTAAACCAGCGGCCCATCACCAATCCACGTCCGGTATCATCTTGGGCATGGCCAGTAAAAGCACGGATGATGGGATCGACCCGATCTTTTGAGATGAGATAGATGTGGGAATGAATCGGTGTTTTACCGGTCGGAATCGTTAACACAGTTGGATAGAAACCTTCCGAAACCACCCGCACCATTACCTCGGAATCGACCGGCAATTCAAAGTTAAGATACCCATCACTGGAAATTGGAACTCTGTTCCAAGAGGGGATTCCCACAAACTCGGCATACCCCGATCTTACCTCTATGGGGGTAGCTCGGTTTCCAGTTTCAGCGACATAAACTGGAGCTGTAAAGGTCACTGCAGAGCGATTGACCACCGGAGTGTTAGGAACATTTTTATGAAGTGCGGCATTTCGGCCGTCGATTTTGAAGTAAACCTTTTCGGTCCCGCTCTTCGAAGTAATGGGCTCGGGATAGGTGACTTGCGATTTTGCTTCGAGCTCTTTTTCAGAGCCATAAATGGCAGCGACTAAACGATGGGGTGAAGTGAGGCTCTTCCCATCAATTTCAAACTCTTCATCAGGATAACGGTATTTAATAAAACGGTAGTCTCGCGCACTGCGGCTTCCTTCAGGAATGAGGAATAACTCTAAATGGCCACCGTTTTGTGACAACCAATCTTCGACTTGGTTATCCACCACCACGCGACCAAAAATTCTTTCCGGAAATGAATTTGAATATTCAGTGGGCTTGCTGATCGCACGCGGTTTGGGTTCTGGCTTGGCTTCCTTTTGAGTAGTCACGGGATTCGAAGGAACGATCGAAGCCTGCTGAGGAGACAAGTCAATGGGCTTGGAGATAGAGGAAGCCATCTCAACCACTGGTGCTGCCCCGGGTCGTGTTACCGTTTGCTCTGCTGCAACCTCGATGGGCCTTATATCCTCTTCAACGTCCTCTTCCTTCTCTTCCCCATTGAACTTTTGGCCATGAATAATCAACCGATTGGCAAGTAAACCGGAGGTTGCTTCTTCGCTGCTAGGCGTTGTTTTTTCTTCTACTTGAGTTTTTGGGGGATCTTTTGGTTCCGGCTGACTAACCACTTCCGCTTTTTTCTCGGGGGTAGCGACCGGGGCTGGAGCCGAAACCATAAAAGGAACCACTTCAGAGGTGCTTTCAAACTCCGCCTTCGCATTCATCTCGCTCTGCTTGAGGTTGGCATAGTCATTAGCCACCACCTGGCTGGCAATGTATTTCACCAAGCCCTCATTCTTGGTAAGGAGGGGCTGGCTTCTCCAGAAAATTTCCGATTCAGGAGCCACCTCTTCCAGCTCCCTTTCTACAAACCGATCTAAAGGGGCAACCACGTCAATGGCATCGAAACTATCGGCTTCTGTTTCAAAGGCGGGTTCAAATTTCACCACTTCAATTTTTGGGATCCGCTTTTTAAAGGAGCGCTTCTTTGGAAGGGGCTTCTGTTTCGCTACTACTATTGGCGCTGGAGCCAAAGGAGCGACAGGTGGAGTTGCAGGGCGAATAAAGGGCCGAGGACTCCATTCTAACGACGATATCTCTGGGATTGTCGTGATCGAATTAAAGGCATTGGCTTCGGGGGTGTATTGGTAGAGGTAGATGGCAAGGCACACGATCGGCATCGAGCAGAGAAAAATCGAAGATGCGTATCGTTTCGTGGTTTTCATTTGTGCGTGATTGGTAGGGGAAGAATTGCGCGCGCCCCTATCCTTAGTATATTTATCGGCAAAAAAAAAACAATCTTAAATATAAAATAACTAGTTGATTTTACTGAATATTCTGGATACTCTTTGAACATCCATGTCTCTCCAAACGCGAATACTCACCCTGCTCGCACAGTGGCTAGCCAAATTTCAAGAGTCAGACACACCCCGCTTAAATTTGCTCGCCGGTGATGGATCCACCCGCCAATTTTTTCGTCTCCAACTCGGATCCCAAAGTTGGGTTCTTCTTTTTGACGAGGGGTTCCAATACAGTAAAGACTATGCACCGCTTCAAAGCTATTTGAAAAGCCTAAAACTTCCGGTCCCCGAGTTTGACTACATAGACGCAAAATCCGGAATAATTGTGATGCAGGATCTGGGGGACCAATACCTCCAACAGGATCTCGACAACGAGCCCTTACAAAAACTCAAAGAGGCCACAAAGCTCCTGGCCCAACTCCATGGAAAAAGTTTCCCGGTTCCGGACAACCTCCCGGTCGCCACCCGCCGTTTCGATACCCAAAAATACCGCGAAGAATTGGAGTTTACCCAAACCCACCTCATCCAAGGTTATTGGAAGCTGGAAAAAAAAGACTCAAAGCCATTGCAGACTTTCTGTCAGCAGATCGAAAAGGTCCAACCCCTGGTTTTTTGCCACCGCGATTACCACACCCGAAACATCCTGGTGCATCATAAAGAACTTTATTTAATCGACTTCCAGGATGCGCGTCTGGGCCCCCCTCATTATGATCTCGCCAGCCTTCTTTATGATGCCTATGTACCGCTCACTGAAGAAACTCGTCATGCGCTCATTGAAACCTACCAGCATGAGCTACAAAAATTTCCCGAACTCTCAAATCAGGTGAATTGGAAAGAATGGGACAAAGAACTTTCCCTGATTGGATTTCAAAGAGTCGTAAAAGCGGCCGGCTCCTTCGCGTCGTTCTACACCCGCTACCAAAAGGAGACACATCTCCCTTACATTAAACCCGCCCTTGAAACGGCGAGGTTGCTTCAGAAAAGATTTCCAAAGGAGTTAAATCCCGTTTGGGAGACCTTACAACTGGAGAACCTGTCATGTTGAAAAAGGGAATGATCTTAGCCGCTGGGCTAGGGCAGCGATTAAAACCGATCACCGATCACATCCCGAAACCCCTCGTTCCGATTCTGAATCGACCCAACATTCTTTACTCGATCGATTTCCTTAGGCGTCATGGAATCAAAGAGATCCTGATCAACCTTTTTCACTTAGGCGATCAGATCGAAAAGTTCCTAGAAGATGGTAGAGCCTACGGAGTAAAAGTCACTTACTCCAAAGAGTCGGTTTTGTTAGGCACCGGCGGAGGAGTGAAAGCAGCAGAATCTTTCTTTAAAGGAGAGAATGCTTTTTTGCTCATCAACTGCGACTTTATCTGTGACTTCGATATTTCTGCTCCCATCCAATCCCACCTCGAAGCAAAATCGCTCGCTTCGATGATCCTCTACCAGAACGAAGCGATGCAATCTAGATACGCAAAGGTGGGAACCGATCCCTCAGGCCGACTCTGCCATTTGGGAAAACACCAAACCGCTCCCGACACCACCACCGGCATCTTTACCGGCATCCATATCCTCTCACCGCAATGTTTTTCATACCTAAAGCCGGAACCTTCCGGAATCAACGAAGTGCTTTATCCCACTTTAATGAAGGAACATGCCGCCCAAGTACGCGGCTACTTCTGCAAAGGACTCTGGCTGGATACCGGCGAACCTAAAACGATCCTGGAGGCCACTCAAACCTTATTAAAGAAGCAGGGGATCCCCAATTTGAAAGGGGAAGGGATATTACTGGGAGAAGGGGCAAGCATTGGAGAGGGCGTTATCGTCGGTGATCATTGCCAGATAGGGAAGGGGAGCAGCCTAAAAAATACGATCCTCATGCCCCATTCAAAAGTTCCGGAACACCAAAAAATAGAAGGGGTGCTTTGGTATCAAAGCACCCCTATCAAAGCTTAGGCAAGACTTAATTGAATTAAATTCTAGCTTAGAGAATTCCGTCACGTTGCGGAACCACCTTCGCACCGGCCTTTGGATTCCGGGCGAGAGCCGATTGGTCACCACTCGACGCATTCCCTTTAAATCCATTCACCATGCTAGAGGCTTGGTTCATCCGAGACATTCCACCGCGGGACGTTGCCCCACGAGATAGCGAGCCTAACCGATCCGCGATAGAGCCAGTCGCCCCTTGTTGATAAGGCATTTGCTGGTTCCCGTACTGTCCGCCGCCGTACATCGCCTGCAAATTATTCATCATCAATTCCCGACGGGTCTGGGCAGCAATCGCCGCATCAGAGGTCCCATTTTCGCCTCGGTCTAAATCCCGTAACCGACTCATATCCACAATCGGATTGGAATCATTTTGTCCATAGCCCATAAAGTTGGGCAGCTGGTTTTGGTTATTCAACCCCGCGAAAGGATCGATAAAAGGTTGCTGACGTTGCGGCTGCTCTTGCTGCTGCTGAGGATCTTCCTTCTTGTCCTTATCCTCATCATCACTCTCTTCAGGCTGTTGCTGTTGTTGTGGAGTCGGCTGAGGAGCAGGAGCACCCGTGGCTGAGCCAGCGGTCTCTGCTCTTTGAGGAGTTTCCGCATTGTTGTTGCCATTATTATTTCGGAAAAGATCACCCAATCCCTTGATGGTATCGGCAATCCCTTTTGAGATATCGTCTAAATTCGGAGTCGCTCCAGGAGCACCACCACCACCAGCACCAGGTGTAGGACCAGGAGTTGGACCGGGCGTCGGGCCAGGTGTAGGACCAGGAGTTGGACCGGGCGTCGGGCCACCTTTTCCGGGACCAGGAACGACAGGCTTTGCTTCGCCTTTATCTTCTACTTTATCTTTATCCTTCTTATCCTCGTCCTTTTTCTCGTCCTTCTTTTCCTCTTTTTTCTCACCAAACTGACAAGCAGCCATTTCGGTTTTCGAAACAGCATCAAGTAAATCGGACTTCATCTTTTCATCTTCCCGATCCGTCACGAAGAGCGAACCAGAAGCGAAGGCATCATAAAGCGATTTTCCCGATTTCAATAATTCTTTATATTTCTCAGTGGCAACTCCGTGCTCAAAAGCTTGTTTCTGTGAATAGGATTCCAAAACTAAAATCATCTGGCCTAAATCTCTACGGGAAAGCACTGCACCTTGAGGGTTATCCAGGGCTTTCACTAAACTATCCAATTTTTCTTTAATGTCCTTGGCATCGGTGCAATCTTTCATCGCTTCGACCAATGCTTTTGAAAGCTCAACAAATGACTTAATGGCTTCTCTTTTCGTATCTGCCTTGTCATCCTTCATTTTATCGATCTGAATATCATTGGGTTCTAAACCAATAATCTGCACTTCTCCTGCAACTGGCTTAGGAGCGGGCTCATCTTTTTTGGGGGGAGTGGTTTCTTTTGGAGGAGGAACTTGCCCTCTTTTTTCCTCTAATGCTTTCTTAATCGCTTCATGCGTTCCAGGAGTGATAATAGGACCAATGAATTCCGCAAAGGAAGAATTGGAAATCAGAAATGCTGGTATGACTAGAGTCAGCAACCGCTTCAACAACATAGAACCCCGCTTTCGCAACAACAACTCCCCAGTGAAATACACTGAGGCCTCTCTGCACGGATTACTCTGCAAGCGACATTCCATGTCCTTTGTTTACCAAGTTACGGCACCTTAGAGGTGTATACTAAAAGAATGGCAGTTGCCTAACCTGTCTAACTTCTGTACAAGTGCCAGGCCCAATTGATATACAAAGATTATGGCGGACAATACTACCACCCAAGCCCCCCCCACAAAGGGAGTTGGCTTTAATTTGAATGAAACCCGGGGGATCCGGGAACTGCTCTGCCCTACGGAAAACACCTCTAGTTGGGTCAATGAAAAGAAGATCCGCCGGCTATTCCTACAGGCCTCCGCCCAGCAATGGTTTGCTCCGAACCAGATCGATTTCTCAGCCCCAATGACTTATAACGAAGAGCAACGGGTAGCCTGGGCCAGGCTCATGACCGTCTTCTATACCCTTGAAAAGATGGGACTAAATGTCATTAGCAACATGATGGGAAAAGCGGTCCATCGCCTGAGAAGCGAAGAAACCGCCTACTACCTTTCGGTCCAGCTTAATGATGAGGCCCGCCATGTTTTTGCGATTGAAGCCTACCTTCAAAAATTGGGGATGCCCCCTAAATATGACCGCAATTTCCATATCCTGGGACAAGCCGCATCGATGGGCTTTTACCGCGTAGAAAACTGGCTCTTTTCCACCCTCTTTTCTGAAAGCTTCGCCTCCGCCTTCTTAAGGCACTCCAAGACCTCCCAAATCGATACGATGGGGGCCGACATGTGCAAATACCTGGCGATCGATGAAAGTCGCCACCTCCATTTTCTCCATATCGTGCTTCCCGACATCTTAGAAAAAATGTCCTTAGTGGGAAAAACCTATGTTCGCGCTTCGCAGTTTTTCATCATGAAACTCAGCATGCTCATGGCCCATCGGCTCGATAAACATGCCAAGGCGGTGGGACTCGATCGCGAAGCGGTCATTGCCGATGTGTTTGAGAATGTTCAACGATCCTATGAAGGATTTGGGGTCACACGCAGGTTCTTGCGCTTCCCCAAAATTACCCCTACAGTCTATTCCCATGGCTGAAAGAGACGATCGATACGAAGATAACGTCCCTGGAAAGTGGTACGTCGATAAGAAATGCATCCTCTGCAGCGTCTGTTCTGAAGCTGCTCCCAATAATTTCAAGGAAGCGGAATCGGGCGACCACGATATTGTTTTCAAGCAACCGGAAAACGAACAGGAATCGAGCCAGTGTGAAGAGGCCATGGCCGCCTGCCCCGTTGAAGCCATCGGCAACGACGGCTAATTCTCTTTCCATTGGGTATTAGTAATACTCGTCAAAATATGCTCTCTCCATTCCCCATTAATATGTAAGTAGGCTTCTGCCTTACCCTCAATCCGGAAACCGCAGCGTTTTAGAACCCCCGCACTCTTTCCATTCTCGGGCAGGTGATTCGCCATGATCCGGTGGATATTTTTTTCCTGGAACATATATTGGATCACTGCCTTCAGGGCTTCGGTCAGATACCCTTTCCCATTTTCCTTTTGATCCAAACTATACCCAACATAACAGGCATTGAAGGGAGCCTTTGAAAACTGACTGAAGGAGATATCAGCCATCATCCGATCTGGATTTTCCCGTAAACTCACACCAAAATTGGCCCTCGTTCCCGCTTCGAAATCATACCCCTCATCGCGCAGTTTTCTTTTCCAATAGCCTAAAGTATAAAAATCTTCGGGAAACTTCGGTGATGTAGGTTTGAAGAAATCCCGATTCCTTACGAAATAATCCAAAACCACTTCAGGGGAGAAATAGGGAATCAGTTGAACCCGTAATCGCTCCGTTTGAAATGAAGGTCCAATCGCATTCCGTGAAAAATAGTCGGTCATCAATTCAGTCGACCATTTCGGTTGTTTAATGGGCCCAAGAGCCCCAAATTCTTTGAAGTAGGGTTTGATGTCCAATAAGGGAGTTGCATCGATGGCATCTAACCCTTCGACCTCGATCGAAAGATCCTGGATCGATTTGAGGCGGCAAATGCAGGTTCCAATTCGATTGGGCCTTTCATTTTTACGTTGCGCAAAAATACCAACCTTTGGCCAATCGGTTCGCCCTCGAGGGTAGGTACTCCCATAAATAATGGAGCTTTTTTCCACTCGATCCAATTGATACACAATCTCGAGATGGGAAAAATCGGAAAGCCCTTCAAGCGATTCGGGATTGAATAATTTAGGATCTAATTCTAGCGTTGAACGCGCATCCCCCCAAAAATCATCGGTCATTTCTTTTCGTGAAGATCTCACCCATCCAATCGGAGTCAACTCAATCGATTTCATTCCCATACCCTACCCGTCGTTGCGACCGCGATCAAGCAAAGCGGGCGTGGCGGGAAACCATCTTTTTGCGTCGATAAAAGATTGTTTCGCTCGCAACGACAGCGCTTATAGTCATGACAAAATGGTTGACCACACTTCATTCCTTACCTAGCATCTGCCCTGGGTTTCAAACGTGATTAAGGTTGGGGGTTATTTGAGAATACTTCTGTCGTTTCTATTTTCAGTTTCTTTCCTATTCGCTGCCCCAGAAAAACCGGTCTTCACGCTGGAGCCTGGAAAACCAGTGACCGTCGACTTCAAAGATGGTCGGGTGGCTCAGCTCCGCCAGGGCTATTTGAAGCCGATTCATCTTACGACTCAATTTAAGATCACGGAAAACACCTGCACCGGCCGGGAGAACATTCAAGGAAAACTTTTAACCGCACTTCAATTTAATTTTATGGGCCTCTCCTGGACTGAGCATCCTACTCCGGAAAAAAAGGGGAAAGAGGTTATATTAAAGGAAACCGGCAACGGGCAGGTACTTACTGTCGATTCCAATTTTCTGACCTTCTCCAATAGAAAGCTCTTCCCCATTGCTGCCAAGGATCTTCCCAATGACTTTTTCGAGATCTCCGACCTTTCTTGGTACCCGTCGCAGGATACCAACTCACTCAAATTTGTCCGCTGGGATGTTGAAGCGATGGTTACCAATCCAGAAACCGGACTTTCTGAAAATCGAACGGTGGGACTCGCAATGGATGTGCTTTACCAGAAAATTGGCGAAAATCGATTTCAGTTGGCCAACATCACTCATGATATTGGGAGTACTTTTAGTTTTTTTTCCGGCGATATTTGGTCATTAATCCTCAAAAAGGAAGATGAATTTTGCCAGATCTCTATTAAAGCCAATTTAGCCGACACGGTAAACCAAGTGACAGCCTATTTTGGCAATCCATTTACCGTGGCCCCCTATGTTTTCGGATCGGATGAATATTCCAAACCAGAAACAATGCCGGCGACCTTCAAAAAATTCTATGAAAACCCTTCTCTTTTCCAAGCAGAATAATTTTCTATTTGTATTTTTAAGCTTAACCACTTCTATTCAGGCTAAGGAACTGACCTCCGCAGAACGACTGAATAAGCTCAGCACCCACTTGCGCGGCATACGGCCGATCCTTGAGGAATACCAAGCCCTCGAGAAAACGAGCTCCGTCGAGATTCCAATCTTTTTTCAACAAAAAACGTCGCAGTATTTAAATTCTCCAGAACACATGGGGAAAATGGTCGATCGACTTTCCCAGCTCTTTCGTTTCCGCACCCGTGAAAAGCTGCCGGAATTGACCTTATCTTCTTCTGATTCCGGTGAGCTGCTCAATGGCAGCGGCTTCGAGCTTTTAATTAAGCAAATTACCGAACAGAATTTAAATTGGGATAATCTCCTGACGACGCCGAACTATCCACTTTACAGTCCGGGACCCAACAAAGGGAATTCTGACCTGTTTTTTCTTCGTGTCGTTGCACCAGAACTTCAGGAAAAAGAAAAAGGCTATTTCACCTACACTCCTCTTGAAAATGACCTGCGATTTGGAGGTGCGCTTACCACTAGCCGCTTCTTTGGCCGCTATAGCACGACTAACCTCAACAAAAACCGGGGAAGAGCCGCTGCCATCTTTCGCATCTTTCTCTGTGATGAAATGCGTGCCATCGTAGAACCCAGCTCTGATGAAGAGGCTGAACTCCTGAAGAAGGCTTTCCCCCCTCCTCCAAGCGTGGATCGAAACCACGCCCGCTTAATTCGTGGGGAAGACCCTCACGGATCCCAAGCTGCTTGCATGTCCTGCCACTACAAACTGGATCCGATAGGAAGGTCCTTTATTACCAGCGGCGCCGTGCTCTCCGATCTCCCGGCGCCGGGTGCTCTTGTCTATAAACGGAAAGATGGCTCCTTATTAGAAATGAAAGGGCGTGGACTAGGAGAACTCACGCGAGCCCTCACGGCTCAACCCGAATATTTAAGATGCCAAGTCTCCCACTTCTGGAAGTGGTTTATCCAGGCCGATCGACTTCCTTCAGAAGAACGGATGGCAGAGCTGGTGGCTCACTTTGAAAAAAGAGGCAGAAAAGTAAATGACTTTATTTCCTATCTAGTCAACGAGCCGGAATTTTATACCGAAAATGAAAATCCCATTCCCAATCTCTTATCTGTAAAACCGATCCTCAACCAATGTGCCAATTGCCATGATTCGGTCCTGACCCAAACCATTCCCGATTTTTCAAAGTTCCCCATCGGTGGAACCGAAACCACCCACCAAAATTGGATCGAAAAGATTACGAATGCGGTGGACCTGGTAAAAGATGGCCTGAACCGGAAAATGCCCCCTGCAAATTCCGTTTGGCAACCCTCTCAAGAAGAGATTCAACTCCTGAAAGGTTGGATTGCGGGTGGAGCGCGCGATAGCATCGATAAACCGTCCATTTTGGAAGAGACGGCGCAGAAACTCCTGAATCTTTCTGGCCCCTATTTCGTCAAAACAACCCCGCAATTCAGGGACACCTTTAAACGCTATCTTTCTGGACACGACATCTTCCGCATGTTCCATCAGAAATTTCCCAGTGTTCCACTGAACCTTAAAGATTTTAATAGCTGCCAAGAGCTCAACGACAAAAACCGAGCGGTGGTGGGAGATCCGAATCCTTTTAATGGAGAGCTGGTTCACCAACGGCCCAGTCCCTCCTTTGTCAGATGGTATGGAGAGTGCCTCATCGCCTGGATCACGAAACAAATGGAACTCGATTACGCCAAATCGATGCGCTCCTATTTTGGCGAAGAGGTTGCAACCGCATTAGCCGCTTCTGCTCAGGAAAAAATCGTCACCGATCCCAAGAGCGGTCCTTGGAAGACTGTTCCTTATCCATTGCAACAACAAATCACCCGGCATCTGATCCAAATCTATTTAAACCCTGAAGAGGCCAAAGGGGATCGCCTTACCGATGAAATCACTCAGTGGATGGAAAAGAAATATTCCGATGCCACCGTTTACGACGCTTTTAAAAAGATCCTCTTTTTCTTAGGAACTGAAGATCCCTTTTTAACCTATTAAGGAGCATTATGAGATTTTTTTCGAGAAGAGAATTCCTGCAACAATCTTTGACTTACGCTGCCGCCACTTCTTTCCTTTCCGACCTGAAACTCTTTGCCGAACCTTTTCGGTCCACACCATTGTCCGGTCACTTTTTCGTAGTTGTGAAAACACTCGGTGGAATGGATGTGACCCTAGGACTCGATCCCTATACCCTCCCCGAAGGGGCCGATGCTCAGGATCTTTTTTTAGAATACCGCCCAGAAGAGATTACCAAAGTAGACAACATCGCGCTTGCTCCTGCGGCCAAACCGCTCATCCCCCATGCATCCGACTGTCTCATTGTAAATGGCGTGATGATGCGACGGGATGCCGGCCATGATGTGATAAATCAATATATGATGACCGGAAGGGGAGATGGAAAAGCCGCCAATCTACCTGTCGAATTGGCCATGGCAATGGAATCGACCCCTTTTGGAGTCATTACCAATGGACAACTCTACCTTGCTGGGAAAGCGACCAATCTTTCCGCCACCCAAGATATCCTTCAACAATCTTCGCAACTCCTCCTCATTGATTGGATCGAAGAGCGCCTGAAGCTTCTCGCAGAAAAAGAAGGGACTCCTTATGAAGAGGCCGAAAAGGAGATGGTAAAGGGAAAAGATGCGGCCCAGAAAATCCAAGCCCTTCTAGAGGTTTTTCAAAAAGACTACGGCAAGCTCAATGCTACTCACGCGATTGCTGCTTCCTTAGCCTCGGGAGGTTCACGGTTCGTGCAATATGATCTGCCGCTTCAAGTTCAACTCGATACCCACTCCAATTTTGAAAAAGTACACTTGCAAGAGCAGACCCTCATCTGGACTCAAGTCGCCGATCTTTTTGCACTCTTCAAGAAAGTTCCTTACAAAGAGGGCTCTCTCTTTGATGCCACCACCTTTATGGTGATCTCCGAATTTAGCCGAACCCCTTATTTGAATCCAGCTAAAGGGAAAGATCATAATCCTTATACCAATTCTGTGCTCTTTGCGGGCAAGGGGATTCAAAAAGGAAAAGTGGTTGGAAAGAGTCGGCTCATCACCCGCAAGCAAACCAAAACCCAAGCCGAACACATCGCCTGGCCCTACAACTATAAGGAACAAAAACTGGCAGATTCCCCCGAAGGGGCGAGCTTCATCTATCCTGAAAACATCATCAAAGCCGTCGGACAAATCTTCGGAAACCCCAAAGGATTCCATCCCGTCGCTGATTCGGTGCCTATACTCACCGGCATCGCAAAATAACGCACCATGTTTAATGTTGGGTTTGTTTCTTCCGATAAGGAGAGAGATGAGGTTATTTCTCCTTTATATTTTGAGCTCTTGCCTATTGGCCGAAACAAAATCGGCCCTGGTGATTTCCGTGGGCGATAGCGAGATGTATGCCGCTATCTCTCACCTTAAAGAACGGCACTGGGACCTCAATGAATCGGTGTGCTTAGGGAATGATCCCGGTTATCAGGGAGCCGATGCCTCGTGCGGGTATGTTATTATTACCGCTACCAATGGCGCAGTAATCGGTTTTCTAGAAGCTCCGGACGGACTTGAGGTCGGGCGAACAGTCGTACCCAATAAAAATCCATCTCCCAACTCCGCTGTCATCGCCTCCAATATCAAACGCGCCTCGGATACTAAACACTGGCAAGAGATGATCGGTTACCATAAGATCCTCTTCTCCAGATAATTCACTGACGCGATTGCCGCGTCGCCTTTCGGGCTCCTCGCAATGACAAAAAACGGTGTTTTCAACAGAGCACGGCAATCGCGTCGTTATGTTAATTTACGTAATGTGACGGCGAAGTTCCCGACCTTTTCCCCTTCTTGCGCCTTCAACGTTCCCACTTTAACCAACTTCTCTTGTCCATTACTCTCTTCATAGGCAAGAAGCGACCCCACCTCCGTCTCCTTCCCAACTGCATCGAATTCCACAATCACACTTTTGGGATTACTCAGAGATTGCAAGATGAGATCTTTACGATTGAGCTCCTCCAATTTTTTTGCCAAATCCCCGGTAAAAGAAGTATGCGCAAAATAACTTTGTGTAATCATCTCTTGGAAACCACGTTTGGTAACGCGAAAGTGTATATGAGGAGGGCGAAACCATCCTACATCGGCGGGATAGCTGCCGGGCAAAATTGTTTTAAAGGCATATCGACCATTGGCCTCAGTTAAATATTCTCCCCAACATTGGAAATCGAGATCCAGTTCCAATCCACTCTCATCCGAAGGATGATTGTATCGACCACTATCCGCCGCCTGCCAGATTTCAACCAATGCTCCCTCAACTGGCTGGCAGCGTTCATCCTGAATCACACCGGTGATGTAAACCACTAATCCTCGAGCGGACTTATTGTGTCCCTGGATAAAACTCAAGTCGTTGATGGTGTTGTCGGTGATTTTTGAAAGGGGGTAAAAAGGACCTTTTGTTTGGGCCGGTGTGATTTGGCAAACCTCGCCCAACACCTTTGCCGATGCAAAGAGCCCAGTCGAAAGTCCTAATGTTTTGCTTAAAAATCCTCTTCGTGAGAGTTCCATAAAGATCCTCCTGATAAGAAAACAATAGGATCTTTTTAAGCAAAAGGATTATTGAATCGGTTTATGGCTGTAATAACTACTTTGGAGGATCGCCAACGCCTTCGTAAAGCACAGACCGAACGGTCCATTCTTTGGCATTTCCTTCCGCTTGCGGTTCAGGAACCATGAAGATGGTTTCCCAAGGGCAGTAATCGGCGCAGATGCTGCACCCAATGCAACGTTCTAAATCGACTTCTACAACGCGCATGAAGTCGGGATGCTCAGGTCCCGGGACATTCTCAATGCAATCGACCGGGCAAAGAGGAACACAGGCGTGGCAGCCGGTGCAACCACGTTGGTCAATAACAGCGAGCTGTTTAGGCGCTTTCGCTTTTCGGGGGGCTTTTCCAAGGGCGGGGTTTTCAATTTTCTTTTCCATAGTGCCTCTATTGTAACAGACTGGAGGGTATAATGGTGCGGTGGAATTGTGAAGCAAAATGGAAAAGGAGCCGTTCTTTTACGTGGAACCTTGATGGACAAGTCTCTCCCAGCAAATCCTTCATCCGGATCATGACCTGACTGGAGAATCCGCAAGGATTGATGGCTTGAAACCCACTGAGGTCATTATCCACATTCACGGCCAGGCCGTGGTAGGTGACCCACCCTTTGACTGCGATCCCGATGCTCGCAATTTTGCGGGTCTGGCGCTCGACCCAAACCCCTGTTGCCCCTTCCTTTCGCTCTCCATGAATTCCAAAATCTTTTAGCATTGCAATCGTGATCTCTTCCAGACCTCTTAAGACCCAATGGAGATCCCGTTCCTTATCTTGCAAATGTAAAATCGGATAGAGCACAACCTGCCCGGGGTTGTGGTAGGTGGTTTCACCTCCACGCTCTACTAGGAAATGATTCTTCTCAGAAGGGAACTCATCATGCGATTTCCGGCCATGGGTATAGACTTCGGGATGTTCCACTAAAAGGACGCGATCTTCCGGCTGCTGTAAGCAAAGGAGTTGATAGGCATGCGCCTTTTCATAATCCAGCAACTCTAGGTCTTCTACCTTAACGGGCCGGTTTGTAGATATGAATGGCTTTTCCAATCGCTGACTCCACCGCCTCAGGGAAAACTTCGGGTAATGTCGGATGGGTGTGAATGGTTCTGACCAGATCTTCAGCCGTTGCTCCCATTTCGATCGCAAGGGCCGCCTCAGCAATCAAATTCGAAGCTTCGGGACCTACAATATGCACTCCGACGATCGATTCGTCTTTTTCATTGATGAGAACTTTTATGAATCCATCCGAATCATTGGTGCTCAAGGCTCGTCCATTGGCGGCAAAGGGAAACTTCCCCACTTTGACGGCAATTCCTTTTTCCTTCGCCTCTTTTTCGGTCAGTCCGCAAACCGCAATCTCGGGATCGGAAAAAACGGCCCACGGGATCGTTCGGTAATCTCTAAATCCTTTTCCGCTGGCAATGGTTTCGGCGACTAGCAACCCATCCATCGAGGCCCGATGGGCCAACTGCGGCGCTCCCGCCACATCTCCAATCGCAAAGATCGAAGGCACTTTGGTCCGGCTCTGTCGATCGACTAAGATGTTGCCGCGATTGTCTATTTCAACGCCTAACTTTTCTAATCCCAAACCATCGGAGTTGGGTTTACGTCCCACCGAGACCAAAATCACATCGGCATCGAGACTTTCCTTCTTTCCCGCCTGTTCCACTTGAAGCTGGAGAGGTTTCTCTTTGAGCCCTAATGCCTTGGTACCGGTCATCACACGAACCTTCAACGCCCGCAATCTTTTCATCACGACCTGGACCAATTCGGGATCTATCGTTGATACAATCTGATCCATCGCTTCAACGATCGTGACCTCGGATCCCAGTTTTGCATAGACCGTTCCGATCTCAAGACCGATAAAGCCACCGCCTACCACCAACAATTTCTTGGGGAGGGTTTTGAGCTCTAAGGCATCGGTGGAATTGATGATGGTCTTACCATTAAAGGGAAGGATGGGAATCTCTACAATGCGTGAACCCGTTGCGATCACAAACTGCTTTGCTTGGATAGTAGCGCCATTTTTAATTTGGATCGTATTGGCATCTTTAAAGGTGGCCTCGCCAGAGATCATCTCCACCTTGTTGGCCTTCAGAAGTCCAGCCACCCCTTGAGTGAGTTTTTTGACGACGCCTGATTTCCATTCCTGCATTTTCGGAAGGTCGACCTTCACACCCGAAGTTTGGACTCCCATTTCAGCCAACTCATGTTGAGCTTTCCAATATTGGGAGGAAGCATAGATGAGCGCTTTGGATGGGATACATCCGACATTTAAACAAACGCCACCCCATTTGTCTTTTTCAACGATGGCTGTCTTTTGTCCCAATTGGGCCAGACGAATCGCACAGACATATCCGCCTGGGCCCGCTCCAATCACCACTGCATCAAATTTTTTAACTTCTCCGCTCATGCAAACACCAACCTACTTGGCTCGGTAAGGAAGTAGATCAAGCGGTTCATAAAGCGAGCCGCTCCCGCACCATCCACCACACGGTGATCCACCGAGTGGGAGAGGTACATCATCTCCCGGATCACAATTTGATCGTCATGAACCATGGGACGCTTGCGGATTGCATTCACTCCCAAGATGGCGACCTCGGGATGGTTGATAATGGGCGTAGCAAACACCCCGCCAATCGATCCAATACTCGTAATGGTAAAAGTTCCGCCCTTTAAATCTTCAAGGGTACTCTTCCCATTGCGGGCCCGTTCGGCCAATTCCATGATCTCTTTGGAGACCTCCCAGACCGATTTACTATCGGCATTTTTCACCACCGGTACAATCAATCCATTAGGAGTGTCAGCGGCAATTCCGATGTTATAGTCCCCCTTGAGAACAATATCCTG
This sequence comes from uncultured Pseudobdellovibrionaceae bacterium, assembly GCA_964604555.1. Lineage (GTDB taxonomy): Bacteria > Bdellovibrionota > FAC87 > UBA2466 > UBA2466 > CAZRZK01. The sequence goes on from CAZRZK010000033.1 coordinate 18,874, forward strand.
TTTCTCGTCGTCTAGCGAGGCATTCAGATAAGGAAATTCCTTTAAGGCTGGAATGAGCGCTTTGATCACAAACGGCAAAAAGGTGAGCTTTACATCCCGTTTCTCTGCCTCACCTAAAGTTTTCTTTCGCAATGCAACCACTTCGGTCATGTCGACCTCTTCGACATAAGTGAAATGGGCTGCGGTGTGTTTCGAATGGGCCATCGATTCCGAAATCCGTTTACGCACTCCCTTTAATGGAATTCTTTGCAAGGCGCCTCGGGTGAGGGCCGGCACTGAACTCGTGGTTGCCACCGAATGGGAAGTGCGCGGCTGAGCCGCTTCATGGCCTTGGTTCGCCATCTGCACATCCATCTTCGTCACTCTTCCCGCCGCTCCTGTCCCCTTGATCTGTTTGAGATCAACATTGAGATCTCGAGCGAGTTTACGGGTCGCGGGCGTCGCTAAAATATGGAAAGGAAGGACGTCGTCATCACCTTTTACCTCCTTGGGGGCTTCCTTTTGGGGTTGTGATTGCGGTGCAGCCTCTCTCGGCTTGTCTTTAAAAGTTTCTTTTGGGGATGCTTCAGGAGCTACAGCTGGTTTGGGAGCTTCCTTAGCAGGTGCACCACCACCAATCGTGATGATCACCTTGCCCACCTCAACCGTTTCCCCTTCTTTAAAATAAATTTTGGTAACGGCACCGGCCACTGGAGATGGAATTTCAACCGTTGCCTTATCGGTCATTACCTCAACCATCGGTTGATCTGCAACGAGAGTATCGCCTTCTTTCACCAACCATTTGGTAATTTCCCCTTCGTGAATTCCTTCACCAATATCTGGAAGTTTGAAATCCATAGCTGCTCCCTCTAAAAATTCTTAACTTTTCCCACTGCCATCGCGACCCTTTCTGGATCGGGCATGTAGACATGTTCTAAGGTGTATGGGAAAGGGGTGTCGAGTCCGGTTACGCGAGTGATCGGCGCCTCTAAATAGAGAATCGCTTCCTCGGCGATAATCGAAGCCACTTCCGACGCAAACCCACAGGTCCGTGGGGCCTCTTGAACAATCACCACTCGACCGGTCTTTTTGACCGACTCCAAAATCGTCTCTTCATCTAAAGGAACCAATGTCTTGAGATCGATCACTTCGCAATCGGCCCCCCTCGGCGCACTCAAATCTGCCGCCTTTAAACAAATGGGCACCATCGCCCCCCAAGCGATCAGCGTTACATCTTTTCCGGGACGGATCACCTGAGCTTTGCCGAGTTCGACTGTGTAACTATCTTCCGGAACCTCGCCTTTCACCGACCTATATAAACGCTTGGGTTCCATAAAAAGAACGGGATCGGGATCGCGAATGGAGCTGATCAAAAGTCCTTTTGCATCATAAGGATTAGAAGGAATGACCACCTTCAACCCAGGCGTGTGAGCGAAATAGGCCTCGCCACTTTGAGAATGGTAATGGCCGCCCTTGATTCCTCCACCATATGGAGTGCGGATCACCATGGGACAGGGAAATCCCCCGCCGCTGCGGTAACGGATCTTCGCCACCTCACTGACTATTTCATCAAAGGCGGGATAGATAAAATCCATAAACTGGATCTCGGGAACAGGGCGAAGTCCATTCACCGCCATTCCCATCGCCATCCCGATAATTCCACTTTCTGCAAGTGGAGTGTCCATCACGCGATCTTCGCCAAATTCTTTTTGCAATCCTTCGGTAGCACGAAACACGCCACCATTCAGTCCCACATCCTCCCCCATTATCACTACTTTGGGGTCGGAGGTCATCTCACACAGGAGCGCGTCTCGAACTGCTTGGACTAAGGTCAAAGTTGCCATCAAAATCTCCTATAAAGGAAAGGCCTCGCTATTGTTTTCAAACTTGCCGCGCATCTCGCTCTCTTTCACCAGGGCTTGCTGTTGTCGTAGCAATTGAGGAGTGAGCTCCTCATAAACATCCGCAAAGAGGGTTTCAATTGCGGGTGGGGGCTGCGCCTCAGCCTTTTCCACCGCTTCCGCTAAGAGTTCCTTAAACTCCTGTTGCAACGCCTTTTCCTTAGAATCATCCCAAAGTTTTTTACTTTTTAAATATTCCTGGAAACGTTGAATCGGATCCCGCCCCTTCCAAAATTCATACAGCTTCTCATCGCGATAACGGGTGGGATCATCCGATGAAGAATGGGGTCCCATCCGAAGGGTCAGACATTCGATCAGGGTTGGCCCGCCCCCGTTTCTGGCCCGCTCCACCGCTTCGGAGGTGGCTTGATACACGGCGAGCACATCATTCCCATCGACGGCAATGCCTGGCATGCCATATCCAATTGCTTTATCAACCATTCTTTTAGCACCGGTCTGCTTATAAACAGGGACCGAGATCGCATATTGATTATTGGTACAAATAAAAACGGTGGGCGCTTTATAGGCACCGGCGAAAGTGAGGCCAGTGTGAAAATCATTTTCGGAGGTGCCCCCATCTCCAAAATAGGTAATCGCAACCTCTTTTTTCTTCTGGATCTTAGCAGCCATCGCGGCCCCAACCGCTTGGATCACTTGGGTGGCAATGGGACTTGAGACACTAAAGAGTCTTAAATCACTAAAACTATAATGGACCGGCATCTGTCGGCCTTTGCAGACATCACCGGCATTTCCCCAGAGGTTGCATAACATCTCAAAGAGACTCGCCCCACGGTAGATAAAAACACCCGGCTCTCGGTAACTAGGGAAAATCCAGTCGTTTTTGGCGAGGCTGGCAGCCGTTCCGGTCTGGATTGCCTCCTGTCCAAAAGAAGGAACATAAAAACCGATTCGACCTTGGCGTTGTAACATCATCCCCCGCTCATCAAAGGCGCGGGTGAGGGCCATGTTGCGATACATCGACAACAGCAATTTTTTATCCAGTTTGGGATCTTTACTTGCAGAAGTTTGGTTTCGGTCATCTAGGACCCGAAAACAGTCTTCACGCAAACTGCATGCTGTGCTCTTTTTCTGGGAGGATTTTTTTGCCGTTTTCATTTGCTTGGCCATTCCTGGGTCCATCTCGAAGTCCATCTCTAATTCGGGCCTCCAAAAACTTTTCTCCGGCACGATACGAGCTGCGAACCAACGGACCTGAGGGGACAAAGAGAAATCCTTTTTTAAGTCCTGCCTCTTCCAACTCTTTAAACACCGCTGGGGTCACATACTCGACGACCGGAAGGTGCCACTGTGAAGGACGAAGATACTGCCCCAGAGTCAGAATGTCGACCTCCACCTGCCGTAGGTCATCCATCGCCCTTTCCACCTCATCTGGCTTTTCTCCAAGCCCCAACATGATCGAAGATTTGGTGTAAAGACCGGGGTTTATATCCTTCAAACGCTTCAAAACCTTTAAGGAAAGCTCATACGAACACCGCCCATCCCTTACACTGGGAGTCAATCGCTCCACCGTTTCCAAGTTATGGGCAATCACCTCGGCCCCACAATGGGCGATGGTTTCCAAACTCTCCTGGAACCCCAAAAAATCGGGAATCAGAATCTCGACAATCGTGGAAGGGCTTTTCTCTTTTATCGCCCGGACCGTCCTTGCAAAATGGGTCGCGCCGCCATCGGGCAGATCATCCCGATCAACCGAGGTCAGCACCACATAGGTCATCTTTAAGGAGGCTAAGGAGTTGGCGACTTTTTCTGGTTCATGAGGGTCCAAAACCCCCTTTGGATTCCCCGTTTTCACATGGCAAAAACGGCACCCCCGGGTGCAGGTGTCCCCCATTAACATGAGGGTAGCAGTGCCCCCTCCCCAACATTCACTCACATTGGGACAGGCCGCCTCTTCACAGACCGTGTGGAGTCCTTGCGCCTTAAAAAGACCTTTTAAATGGGCATAGGCCTCTCCGCCTGGGGGCCTAATCTTGAGCCACTCTGGTTTCACCCCCACAAAGGTAGGCCGTACCTTTGTGAAGTGCAACCGATTTCAAACTCCCTTTTCATGCTCACCCCAGATGAGCTTATGGAGTTGCATTTGCATTGTGACCTGTAGGCCCGATTTCAAGATCCATTCAGCAAGATCTTTGGGCGCCACCTTTCCAAAAGAAGGGGAAAAGAGAAGCGTGCATTTCTTTTCAAGATTGCGGGTTTTAATGAAATCCGCCGCCCAATCAAAATCTCCCCTGGATGACACCACAAATTTGAATTGGTCATGGGACTGAACCCGATCGATATTTCCCAGATCCATCCTGCGGGACTCGCCGCTATCAGGACACTTAATATCGATCACCTTAATCACTTCTACCGGCACCTTTTCCACTGAAAGACTGCCATTTGTCTCAAGTGAAACGGTATAATTTTCCCGGAGCAATGCCTTCAGTAGCTCAATAGTTTGAGGTTGCGCGAGCGGTTCCCCGCCCGTCACACAGACATAACGGGTCGGATATTTTTTAACCTCATTTAGGATCTTCTCAAGGGACCATTGATTCCCTTCATAATAGGCATGGGTAGTATCGCACCAGGTGCACCTCAAATTACAGGCGGTGGTACGGACAAAAACGGTCGGCTTTCCGGCTAATAAACTCTCCCCTTGAATACTAAAGAAGATCTCATGGATTTTGAGTTCTGAGCCGGACATTGTTTGCGTTATACCCCCAATTCCACAAAAAGGTGACGAAAAGTGGTGGCCAGAAAGCGCAGAAAGGGCATGAAACCAGGGTTATTCATGCCTGACAGGCTGTATTCTCCTGGCAGTCGCTTTGCATCTTCCCGTCCGTCGCCCTCATCGCAAGGTAGGGGGATAGTTTTTAAACTTTTTAAGTGTGGGAGATTTATTCATGTTCGTTTCGAAACGATTTATCGCCACAACGCTGTTGGTGAGCCTGTTCGCCATCGCCTGTGGAAAAAAAGCGGCCGATCAAACTAAAACACCAGGCAACAATGGCGGAGATACTCCAGCCAAGATAGAAAATCCTAAAAAAGCTGAAATTACCCCAATGCCTCGTGAACTTAAAAACCTTTTAAAGGGCAGCTTTCAGAGCGAATGTTTTGTAGAAAATGTGTTTATTGAATTGGGTGGCGGGGAAGCCAGACGTTTTGGAAGCTATCGCTTATTCCTCGTAAACGATGATGGCAACATGAGACAGTACCGTCGTCGGTATTTCAAAGGAACTAATACGACATGCGCGGTTAGCGATCAGGACATCGACGATATTCATGACCGATGGGAATATAAGATGATCGAGTTAGGAACCGAGTCTGGCAGCAAACCTTTTCAAGTCACCTACACTAAGCACGAACATTGGATTTACGGTAAAATGGTTCCAGAATTTACTCGTGATATGGACTACGCTGATTCCGCAACTCTCACACGCACAGATATCATCAATGGCATTGTAGTCGATACCCTCGTTTTCAAATCAGATGAGAGCGTAACCTTCTCTCGGCTGACCGTACGAGAATAGTTCTTTAATAAAAAAAAAGCCCGATCTTCAGTTGAAGATCGGGCTTTTTTATTTAGCCGCTTGCGGCGTATCCTGAGAGCGAAGCCCGAAGGATCCCGTCGCATAAATACTTACGTGGTAACCGGCGCCACTTCGGCCAGAATCAACACCCTATCCTGCCTGACCTCAGCAAACCCGCCCGATACCTGAAACTGACGAGGCCTGCCATCTTCCTGAAAAGAGATCTCCCCTTTTCCTAAGAGCGCGAGAAGCTCGGTGTGGCCCGGCAAAATCTCAAGCTGCCCGTCGGCTCCAGGAAGCTTCACGCTCGGTGACTTTGCTCCATCCACCAGCCGTTTTGCGGGGGTTACGATGTCGACTTCGATCATCATTATTAAGCTTTCCTCAATTGCTCGGCTTTGGCTAACGCTTCATCAATCGAACCGACCATGTAGAATGCCTGTTCAGGAAGATCGTCATGCTTCCCTTCGACAATCTCTTTAAAGCCTCGCACGGTGTCTTTCACTTCCACATATTTTCCGGGGTTGCCGGTAAACTGTTCGGCCACGAAGAAAGGCTGTGACAAGAACCGCTCAATTTTACGCGCTCTCGATACCGTCAGCTTATCTTCATCAGAAAGCTCGTCCATACCGAGAATCGCGATGATGTCCTGAAGATCTTTATAACGTTGCAAAATCTTTTGCACGTCACGGGCGACCTTATAATGTTCATCTCCGACGACATCGGAAGAAAGCAGTCGCGAAGTAGAGGCCAACGGATCCACCGCCGGGTAAATTCCTTTTTCCGCAATCGGACGGGACAAGTTCGTGGTCGCATCCAAATGGGCGAAGGCGCTCGCAGGTGCGGGATCAGTATAATCGTCGGCAGGTACGTAAATCGCCTGTACCGAAGTAATAGACCCCTTCTTAGTCGAAGTAATCCGCTCTTGCAGCTGCCCCATCTCCGTTCCGAGGGTGGGTTGGTATCCTACCGCGGAAGGAATACGTCCTAAAAGGGCCGATACTTCCGAACCGGCTTGGGTGAATCGGAAAATGTTATCGATAAAGAGGAGCACATCTTGCCCTTCTTCATCTCGGAAATACTCTGCCGAAGTGAGGGCGCTTAGCGCCACCCGTAAGCGGGCTCCCGGCGGCTCATTCATCTGCCCGTAAACAAGACAGGTCTTATCGATAACTTTCGATTCCTTCATTTCGGTCCAGAGATCGTTTCCTTCACGGGTACGCTCTCCCACTCCACCAAACACCGAAAGACCTCCGTGCTGCTTAGCGATGTTGTTGATGAGCTCCATGATGAGCACGGTTTTACCTACGCCGGCACCACCGAAAAGACCGATCTTACCGCCCTTAGGATAAGGAGCTAAGAGGTCGACCACCTTAATTCCCGTCACCAACATCTGCACAGAAACGTTCTGATCTTCGAAAGTAGGAGCCGGACGGTGAATCGGATAGGTTTTCTTTGCGGTGACGGGCCCCATTTGATCCACGGGTTCACCGATCACATTTAAAATTCTTCCAAGGGTTTCACGACCCACGGGCATCATGATAGGAGAGCCGGTATCCCGCACCTTCATCCCTCTGATTAATCCGTCGGTAGAATCCATCGCGATGCAACGGACAACCCCTTCTCCTAAGTGCTGAGCCACTTCCAGAGTGAGGTTTTCCTTTTCGTTCCCGATACTGGGATTGGTTAGTTTTAAAGCGTTATAGATAGGGGGTAGAGATCCTGGGGGAAAGCTCACGTCAACCGCGGGTCCTACTACTTGTGTAATTTGTCCGTCCATCGTTACTCCTATTTCATCGCCTCAACGCCCCCAACGATCTCCATCAACTCTTTCGTGATACTCGCTTGCCGTGCCTTGTTGTACTCCAAGGTGAGTTGATCGATCATCTCTGAGGCATTTTTGGTTGCGTTTTCCATCGCCGACATCCGGGCGCCATGTTCACTCGCAACCGATTCTAAAACCGATCTAAAAAACTGCATCGCAAAGTGACGGGGCACCACTTCGTTTAAAACCGCCTGTTTGGAAGGTTCAAAAATATATTTTTCGTACCGATCCTGTCCGCGCTTCAGGGTGAGCACGCCACTGGGCGCTTCGATTGGAACAGGAATGAGTCGTTCCACCGTCAAATTTTGCTGAATCGCCGATTTAAATTCATTGTAAACGAGATAGATGGCGTCCGATTCTTCTGCGGTGAAATTAGCGAGGAGTTGCTCGGCCACCGTTGAAACCTTCACGTAATTAGCTTGGGAAAGGAGATCTTCATAGAACTTCGCTTCGGGCCGCTTCTTTTTGAAGAAGTCATAGGCCTTTTTACCAATACAATCGACCGTGACCTGGAATCCCTCTTTTTCCTTCTGTTTAATAAATCGGGAGGCTTCCTTTAGAACGTTTGCGTTAAATGAGCCGCACAGACCGCGATCGCCCGCTAATACCACAACTCGAATCTTCTTTTCTTCTCGCTGTTTTAGAAGCGGATGGTTAATCCCCTCTTGTTTCGCTACTGAAAGCAGAATGGAATAGATCCGATAAGCATAAGGACGGGTACTCGTAATCGCATCCTGAGCGCGTCGAAGCTTCGCCGCCGCCACCATCTTCATAGCACGCGTGATCTGGCGCGTATTCTGAACGCTCGTGATCCTTTTGCGAATGTCCTTTAAACTTGCCATAAACCTCTAGACAAACGACGGAGTAAATTCTGCCAAGGCCTGATCAATCGCTGCCTTTAATCCATCATCCAAACCTTTTTTGGTTCGAATATCTTCGAAAATCTTTGGATTCTTCTGGTCGATATAATCGTAAAACCCTTTTTCAAAATCGTTCACCCGATCGGAAGGAACCTTATCCAGTTTTCCAGAAGTTCCGGCGTAGATGATCACCACCTGCCGTTCCACAGGAAGCGGAACATATTGCCCCTGTTTCAGGATGTTCACCATCCGCTCTCCGCGGGCCAACTGATCTTGAGTGGCTTTATCGAGATCGGAACCAAACTGAGCAAACGCGGCCATCGCGCGATACTGCGCCAGCGATAGACGCAAGTTACCGGCTACCGATTTCATCGCCTTAATCTGAGCGCTTCCGCCCACGCGAGAAACAGAAAGACCGACGTTAATCGCCGGACGCACACCGGAATAGAAAAGATCGGTATCAAGGTAAATCTGTCCGTCGGTGATCGAGATCACGTTGGTCGGAATATAGGCCGAAACGTCACCCGCTTGGGTTTCGATGATGGGCAACGCCGTTAAGCTTCCGCCCCCCTCTTCTTTCGAAAGTTTCGCGGCCCGTTCCAGCAAGCGGCTGTGGAGATAGAATACGTCTCCAGGATAGGCTTCACGGCCAGGTGGGCGTCGCAACAACAACGAAAGCTGACGATAGGCCTGCGCCTGTTTCGTCAAATCGTCGTAAATAATGAGCGCATGCTTGCCGCCATCCCGAAACCATTCCCCAATCGTCACTCCCGTATAGGGAGCAATGAACTGGAGAGGAGCCTCTTCAGAAGCGGTCGCAGAAACCACCGTGGTGTATTCCATCGCGCCGAAGGATCGCAATTTATCAACGACCTGAGCAACGGTCGACTGCTTCTGCCCAATCGCTACGTAAATACAATAAACGCCTTGGCCTTTTTGGTTAATAATCGTGTCTACTGCAATGGCGGTTTTTCCTGTTTGGCGGTCTCCAATGATCAACTCCCGTTGACCGCGGCCAATCGGAATCATCGCGTCGATCGCTTTAATGCCCGTTTGCAAAGGTTCATGCACCGATTGCCGCTTCACAATACCAGGAGCCTTCACTTCCACGTTCCGGGTCTCTTTGGTATCGAGTTTCCCCAGCCCATCAATAGGTTGTCCAAGCGCATTTACTACGCGACCGACGAGCCCCATTCCTACCGGCACCTGTAAAATCTTGTTGGTGCGCTTAACGGTGTCCCCTTCTTTTACGCTGGTCACCTGTCCGAAAATCGCGACACCCACCATTTGCTCTTCAAGGTTCAGCACCAAACCATAAATACCGCCGGGGAACTCAACCATCTCTCCGGCCATCGCCCCTTGCAGACCATAAATCGTCGCCACACCGTCACCGACGCTCAACACCGTTCCGGTCTCGGCAATCTGGATCTCCTTATCAAAGGATTCGATCCGCTTCCTGATAATCTGACTAATCTCTTCCGCTCTTAGTTCCATACGTCACTCCTTTAGCTAAACAGCTAAACTCTCTTTAAAACTGTCCAACCAACCCGAAATCGTTCCATCAAAACTTTTTCCCATGGCCCGCACTCGAATCCCGCCCAGCAGGGCTTTATCGAGGCTATAGCTCGCCACAACCTCTTTCCCAAACAACTGCTGAAACTTCGACTCCACCTTTTTCTTTTGATCGGCATTCAATTCCAAAGCCGATTCCACTTCAAGGGCCACCTGCCCCGCACTCTTCCACAAAATCTGCTGGAGTCCCGAGATGATATTGGGAAGATTGGCTAAGCGATTGGAAACCCCTAAAAGATTTAAAACTTGTAAGGTTTCTTTCGTCAGCCCCAATTTTGCACCGATATCGCCAACGACTGCGGCCCGACTCTCTCCGGAAAAGGAGATTAAAGTGGCCACTTTTTTCAGATCGGGATGTTTCTCCACCTGCTCATTAAATGACGTCAAACCTTTTAAGATCACCTCGAGAACAGCGGCCTTGGGGTATTGTTCGAAGATCGCTTTCGCGTATTTCTGGGCAACGGGATCAACTCGCAACATGAGCCACCCTCTCTAAATAATCGCCTAATAGCTTGGTCTGTTCCTTATCGCCGACCTGCTTTTTCAATTGATCTTTAGCATCTCGTAGGGTCTCGGCAATAATCGCCTCTTCTAAAAGTTTTTTCGCTTTGGTCGCTTCATTTTCTACCAAAAGTGCTGAGTCTCGTTTAATGCGTTCAATCTCGTTATCGGCCGATCGTTGCTGTTCATCACGGAAGCGATCCACCATCCCCTTGGCATCCACGCGCAACTGCTTCGCATGGGCTTCACCTGAAGCGCTATTCACCTGCCACAATTTGAGCTCTTTTTCGGCCGACTCATAGCTCTCCGTCGCCGTTTCGATCTGACTCTTTACCTGTTCACTGCGGGTTACCAAAAAGGCAGAAATCGGTTTCCGGCCAAAAAACCAAAGGATTAAAATAACCGCTAAAAAATTGGCAATAGAAGAAAGGACTAATTCCATCTTAGACCGCCCTCTCTTCTGTAGAGGGCGGTTTCTTCCGAGGACTCGGTGAATCGGAACCGCCCGCCAAAAGCTTACTTACCAACAAGGAGGAAAACTCCTTAATCTGACCTTTTAAAGTTCCCTGAGCGGAAGCTACCTGGGATTCCACCTGCTCACGTGCCGTTTCAATGGTATTGGCCGCTTCATCCCGAACCTTTTGGATCCGCCCTTTTTGAAGATCTAAAACCCCTCTTTTTTCTGTCTCAACCCACTCTCCCACCACCTTCCGTTCCCCCTTCATGAAGTTTTCATACTCCGTTTTCAGGGTAACGGCCCGTTGTCGTGCCTGTTCCGCCTTTTCTAAAAGGCCATGACTGCGGGAACGGCGCTCTTCGAGCAATCCTAAGTAGGGCTTAAAAACCATGAAATGGAGCACCGCCCAGCTGGCTAGAAATGTGGCCAGTTGGGCCAAAAGAGTAAAATCCGGAAATAGGTTTGGTCCGTGGTGCATAAATCAATGAAAAATCAGAAGGAATGGGTAACATGGCCCTAAATAGGCGTCAATCAATAACAGCCTGGAACTTAAGGCTCTTCACAATAATTTTAAGAATTATTTACGGATATAGGAACTTCGGACTTGGCCTCTAGAAATCTTTTAGACCACCACAAAAAATGTGCCATTGATGATAGCCATTCTAACTTTTTAACAGGCGTCATCTTTGCAAATTCCGTATGGCCATCAAAGTCATGGGACGTGGTTTTCTGGAAAGTGTTTCTATCATTTTCTTCTTCAGTCACTCTTCACTCTTTTTTCCAATGCTTGAATATCAAAAAGATCCTTATCGCGCGGTGGTGAAACCTTTTTTTTCAATTCAATCAACTTTCTCCTGGGTGAGGGCTTTGAGAATTTCAAAAATAGGGTTGTCTGGCTTCATCTTTCTGCCATTCTACTGAAGAGGGATATGAAGTCCAGATGTTTGCCATACACTGAATTGAAAGCTTACCTGAACCAATTTCGCCGTGGAAATCAGCGGTATTCTTTAATAAAAGCGACATCTTAACCTAGCCCCGAAAGCGCACGTCTCGTGCGCGTTTTCTTGCTCTACGCAAGCATTAGAGGTTGAAAGGAAAATTAGGGGGGGTATCGTTTATTTAGCGGATGAGATCCTTCGGACTTCGTCCTCTGGATAAATTTTGTCGCGGTTGCGACAAAATTTAATTACGAAGGCCGAAAAAGGGGGAGAAGCCAAACGCCTTTTCCTCCTTTTTCATTTCTAAGCCGCTTCTTTATCCTTCTGCGAAGCCACCCAAGCATCCCGAAGCTTCGTCTCAAACGATTCCAATGAAAAAGGCTTCGTCAGATAAGCCGAAACACCACTTTGAATCGCCTCGACCACCTGTTCTTTCTGATTATTGGAAGTGAGGATGAGAAAAGGCGTATCTTTGAGCTTCGGATGCTGCCGGACATACTTCAACAACGCCAACCCCGAAACACCCGGCATATTCCAATCGGAAATCACCACATGGATCGGTTTGCGCTGCGCTACCCCGCGATCGATTTCAAGTTGTGCTGCCGTTCCATCGCAAACCTGAATGATATTGGTAAAGCCCAATTTATAGAGCATTTTGTGCAATACCGTCCGGGTCACATCGGTGTCCTCGGCCAGTAGAATGCGTGATTTATAGGGAAACATACTTACGCCGCCTTCCTTCCCTTATATTGCTCAGCCCGTTCACTCCAACGCTGATTAAACCGCTGATAGAGCGTCGGAAAGGGATTTAAAATCTCCCGAATGCGAGCCCAATTTTCTTTCAAAGCCTCTTGCTCAATCTCGGCACAATTCGCGTGTAATAAAGTCGCACCCATGTTTCCAAAGGCCGATTTCATTTTATGGGCGGCCGCTTTGACTGCATTCTTATCTTTGCGACCCAAACAATTTTCCAAGTCCTTCAGATCTTTGGAATAACTTTCCGCAAAGACCCGGTGGGTTTCTGATAAAAATTCAAAGGCCTCCCCGGGTTCACAGAGAGAGACCAACTCATCCATTGCATTTCCGTCTAAATCTTTTTCACTCATCCAGAATCCAATCCTTTCCGCAAGTTTTTCAAATTTAATGGGTTTAGTGAGAAAATCGTTCATCCCCGAATCGAGGCATTTCTTTTTATCCTCCACCAACGCATGTGCCGTCAGCGCAATCACCGGAAGCGATCCAAATTTCTGTTGGAGACGAATACGTCGACAAACTTCATAACCATCCATTCGTGGCATCTGGCAATCCAAGATCACCAAGTCAAAACTTTCCTTTTGAAAAATCTCCCAAGCTTCCACTCCGTCCGAAGCAAAGGTCACCGTTGCCCCCAACTTATCCATCATTTTCTTCAACACCTTTTGATTGACCGGATTGTCTTCGGCTAAAAGGATTTTGGCGGTGATTTTTTTATGGGCAACCGCTTTTATTGGAACCACAGGAGCCGTTTTCTGACCGTAAATCAATGGGATTTTAAACCAGAACCGCGAGCCCCGCTCAAGGGCACTCTCGACTCCAATTTCACCTGACATTAAATTAACCAGTCTGTGACTGATGGACAAACCAAGACCCGTGCCTCCATACTTTCTCGTCATCGAACTATCGGCCTGAGTAAAAGGAACAAAAAGCTTCTTTTGGGTTTCACCGTCGATCCCAATCCCGGTATCCACTACCTCAAAAGCAACTATTTCCCCCTTTGGGGCCACATGGAGAGTCACTCCGCCTTGATGAGTGAATTTAATCGAGTTGTTGATGAGGTTAATCAGGATTTGGGTGAGACGAACGGAATCGCCATGGAGAACTGTTCCCGGTTCAAACCCATTTTCAATCTGAAAGTTCAGGTATTTCTTTTGCGCTAAGGGAAGGAAGATCTTCTCCATGCCCTTTAACAGCTCATCAAGCCGATAATCTTCGTAATTGAGATCCAGTTTACCCGCTTCAATCTTTGAAACATCGAGCACGTCATTCACCAAAGAAAGAAGCACATCGGCAGAGGTGCAAATGGTATCCACCGAATCTTGTTGATCCCCGTTCAAGGGAGTATCTCTCAGCATTTGCGACATGCCGATAATCGCGTTGAGCGGAGTGCGGATTTCATGGCTCATGTTGGCCAAGAAAAGTGATTTCGCATGGGTCGCTTGCCGAACAATCTCATTGGCTCCCGCGAGATCTTCCTGAGCCCGTTTCCGCTCTACTATTTCAGCGCGCAGTTCCTGATTGGTGACTGAAAGGAGGTCCGATTGCCGACGGTTTCTAATCAACAACTCCAAACTGACCGTCACAAAAAGGCTCATTAAAAGCCCAACCGCCAGCACGAGTGAAGCAATCCCCTTGGTCATGGGGTCCACCAGTTCTCGCAACGGCTCGAAAGACAGCACCCAATCTTTTCCTAAAATCGAAAAGGACTGGCGGAAACCAACCCCCTTCATCAATTCCCAGTTGGTTCCTGTGGGAGGTTGCTGAAAATAGACCCTTTCCCCATTTTCCCAAACTGTAACCTTATAGCCTTGGGTCAATTTATCGGAGAGGAGAAAATCTAAAAACTCTCGAACCACGAAAGTATAAGCAACCGCTTTATAGTTAGAGACGGGAATGACGAAATCGATCCCCTCCGAAAGGATCACCGAATCTAAGAGTTGCGATTGTTGGCTTTTAAAGATTCCATCCAGAGTGATCTTTGGATATTGAGGAACCTCATCGGGAACCATCATCAGATCCCATTTTCCCCACAAAGTGCGCCCCGACCGATCCACCCCCCGAACTCCCTTTAAACCTCGATTTTCGATGAGCATCTCGGCGGTGGATTTCAGATCATTATGGGCCTCTCGACGGATAATCTCCTCAGTAAAGCGGAATTGATTTTCGGCGCGACCCTGAACCTCCGCCATCAGTACCTTGGCACGCTCCCGCACCAACTCCACCGCATGGTCCTTCACCCAATTATCGACAATGAGTGAAGCACAAATGGCGAGTGTAACAACTCCCGTTCCCATTTGCAGGGGTAGATATTTTTCAATATCAGAATCATTTCTATTTCGAGAAGCACTATAGGCGAAGAAAAGGGAAAGGGCGGCCATCGTCGCACCCAACGCTAGACCAAACGGAGCATGTAAAAGACTACAAAAAAGAGCGACAAACCCTACCGCTACCAGCGGAGGGGTCAGGAAACCTTGAATCATCCGGTTCCAACGTTGCCTTTTCTCCCCCAACAAAATGGCGAAACCGAGCAATAAAAAGAAAATCGATGAGAAACTAGAAACCGAGATTCTTTCTGAGGTCAACCAAGGTTGCCGTTTCGAAAGAAAAGCCAAAATCGGATAGAGATATCCACTATCGGGATTGAAGAGAGTGGAAAAGGCAATGAGCGAACAAAGCCCCGCAAAAAAGAGCACCACCGTTTGACGGGAAATGAGAATCCCCAAAATCCCCATTCCTGCGAAGAGCAGGCAAACAGCATTGGCATAAGGAGTCGGAAACGCCCCCGGCAGGAGGCGCGTCAGGACAGGTTGATGGAGATGCCATCCGGCAAGGATGAGCGATCCCACCACACTGACCGCAAAGGCCAATACGATCGATAACAATCGTAGGCATTTCGATTCCTGTGATCTAGAATTCATCGTAGTCTGTTTCGGTATTTTTCTGCATAATCTTGTGGGACGACGCGTTAGGAAGGTTTTTATGAAAATCTATACAAAAACAGGGGATAAAGGATCGACCGGTCTCTATGGAGGAGGTCGGGTTTCAAAATCTTCCCTACGGATTACCGCATATGGTGAAGTCGACGAACTCAACTCTGTCATCGGACTCGTTATCTCTCAAACTTCTCAGGGGCAACTCAAAGAAACGCTCTCTGAAATTCAGCATTCCCTCTTCACAGTGGGGGCTCAATTAGCCTCCCCTAAGGGAGATCCCAAAATTGAGATCATCACATCCCGCCAAGTAGAAGCCTTAGAACGCCAGATCGATGTGATCAGTCAGACCCTTCCTGAAATGCGCTATTTTATCCTGCCGGGAGGGTCCCTCTCTGCTGCCTATCTCCATTTAGCGCGCACCGTCTGTCGAAGAGCAGAGCGAAAAATTGTCGAACTAAGCGAAACGGAAAATGAAGGGGTCGACAGCTGGCTCCTTATCTACATGAACCGACTCTCCGACTTCCTTTTCATGTTGGCCCGACTCGCCAACCACCTGGAGAAAGTAGCCGATATCCCTTGGGTTCCGAAAAAGGTCTGAAAACAGACAATTCCTGTCACTCCTGCTCAAAACCTAACCAGCCCTAGGCATCGATTTTTCTGGCACCGATCCTGCTATATCCCAAGTTTGAGATGAGGGGCTCATAAAGGGGACAGGGCCATGGAGGCAATTCGAAAGTTTTTTATATTCGCGGTAGTGATGACCTCACTACTCATTAGCGGTTGTGGCGGTAACGAAGAGACCACGCCAGCACCCGCACCGGCACCCACTTCGGCGCCAGCCAACAACAATCCACAACAGCAACAACCCAACGGGAACAACAACGGGAAATACCATGGGGGATGCTGGGATTATTGCGGGCCCACTAATGGTGCTGGTAACGGCGGCGGCTTCAACGGCAACGGGAACTTCAATCCTAACTATAATCCTGGCAACAACTATGCCTATAACAACTACGGGGATGACGACTTCAACTGGGACAACGATTATTACGGCGACGACGACTACTACGGCGACTGGGATTTCGATTTCTACTGGTAACTACGACTGGGCTTTGTTCAAAAAGTGTCGGATGCAAGGAAGCAGGCCCGAGATCTAAAATGGCCCGAGCGGCACGGTACTTTAACAAGTACGTTGCAGCGATGCTTCATCCGATGACGCTTCAGATGGCACTTTTTCAACAAAGCCTCGCTACTGGAACATTGCGGACGTCTGGTGTACCTTACCTTAAATGGAAGCGGTAAAATCAGACGTCCAATTTCCCCAACTTGAACAGGCTATCTTAAAGTTTTGGAAAGAATCCTCCATCATTGAAAAGGGGCTGAAAGCCCATCAAGGGAAAACACGCTATAGTTTCTACGATGGCCCTCCCTTCGCTACCGGACTTCCCCACTACGGCCACATTCTGGCAGGCACTCTCAAAGATATTATCCCCCGATTTTGGAACATGCGCGGCTATTACGTCGAACGACGCTGGGGGTGGGACTGCCACGGACTTCCCGTTGAATTTGAAATGGAAAAGGAGCTGGGACTTTCCGGCCTCCACGAAGTTCAGAAATATGGCATCGCCAATTTCAATGAATCCTGTCGTAGCATCGTCCAACGCTACACCCAAGAATGGGAAACCATCATCACCCGCACCGGACGCTGGGCCGACTTCAAAAACGACTACCGCACCATGGATCCCTCCTTCATGGAAACAGTCTGGTGGGTCGTCAAACAATTGTGGGATAAAGGGCTTATTTACCAAGGCAATCGGGTCATGCCTTACTCTTGGCGCATCTCCACTCCGCTTTCTAACTTCGAAGCCAGCCTCAACTACAAAGAGGTCCAAGATCCTTCGATCACCATCAAACTCAAAGATTCGGAAAGCAACCGTTACTTCCTGGCATGGACGACAACCCCGTGGACCCTTCCCGCTAACATGGCCCTCTCAGTAGGACCCAAAATCGAATATGCTGAGATCGAAGTCGAGAACACCCGGTATGTGCTCGCAAAAGAGCGGCTCCCCGGCTACTTCAAATCGGAAACCGATTACAAACTGATCCAAACTTTTCCAGGCACTTCCCTCGAAGGGAAACGATACGAACCGCTCTTTGATTATTTCAAAGACAAAAAGAAGGATGGCGCCTTCCAAATTTTACTCGGCGAACATGTCACTGTTTCCGATGGTACCGGCATGGTCCACACCGCCCCGGCCCATGGTGAAGAAGATTTTCAAGTTTGCGAAAAATACAAGATACCCATCGTGCAACTCATTGACGAAGAGGGAAAATTCACCGCTGAAGCCCCCGAATATGTCGGACAGAATGTAAAGGACGCCGACAAAAATATTATCAAGGATCTCAAAGCCAAAGGGCTTCTCTATAAACAGGACACCATCGTCCACAACTACCCCTTTTGCTGGCGCAGCGATACCCCGCTCATTAATAGGGCGATCCCTGCTTGGTTCGTCAAAATCGAACCGATTAAAGCCAGCATGCTAAAGAACAACGCCACCACCCATTGGGTGCCGGAACATCTGCGCGACGGCCGCTTTGGAAACTGGCTCCAGAATGCCCGTGACTGGAACATCAGCCGGAACCGATTTTGGGGAACACCGATCCCGATCTGGCGATGTGACACCTGCAAACACACCCAATGCATCGGTTCCATTTCAGAACTGACCCAACTTTCGAAAGAAACACCAAAAGACATCCACAAACACTTTGTCGATCCGATCACCTTCCCCTGTTCCAAGTGCAACGCCACCATGAAACGGATCCCAGAGGTGCTCGACTGTTGGTTTGAAAGCGGATCGATGCCCTACGGCCAACAACACTACCCCTTTGAAAACAAAGAGGCATTCGAGCAAAGCTTTCCGGCCGACTTTATCGCCGAGGGGCTCGATCAAACTCGCGGGTGGTTCTACACCCTCACCGTCCTATCGGCAGCCCTCTTCGACAAACCAGCCTTTAAAAATGTTGTCGTGAACGGACTTATCTTGGCGGAAGACGGCAAAAAAATGAGCAAACGGCTCAAGAACTACCCCGATCCCGTTTACCTCCTTGATACCTATGGCGCCGATTCCCTTCGCGCCTATCTCATGAGCTCGCCCGCTTCCCACGCTGAGGAACTGCGTTTCTCTGAAAATGGCGTCAAAGAGGTGGTCCGTTCTGCCCTCATCCCTTACTGGAACGCCTATTCCTTCTTTGTCACCTACGCCAAAGCCGATGGTTGGGAACCTTCTCAATCTAAAGAACAAACGATCTATTCGGAACCGATAGATCAGTGGCTCCTCTCCCGCCTCCACACCCTCATCCAAAATGTAGAGAGCCGCATGGAGGCCTATCACCTCTATGAAGTGATGCCCCTCATCCTCCAATTTATCGATGACCTCACCAACTGGTACATCCGGCTCAATCGCCGACGCTTCTGGAGTGAAGAGAAGAGCCAAAGCAAACAAGATGCCTATAACCTTCTCTATTCAACACTTTTGAATTTCTCGAAGGTCATGGCCCCGATGATGCCCTTTGTGACCGAAAACCTATTTCAAAACTTAAAAAGCTCCACCGACAAAACCGAAAGTATCCATCTTTGCGCTTGGCCCCAATTCAACAAGTCGCTCATCAACACCAACCTGGAAAAAGAGATGGCCCTCATCCAGACCGTCGTTTCCGTTGGAAGAAATCTACGCAATACCCATCAATTAAAAACCCGACAACCGCTCAAAGAGGTCCTCGTCATCACCAAAAACCAGAACGACAAAACCGCTATCGAGCACTTTTCCGAGCTCATCCGATCAGAACTCAATGTCAAATCGGTCAACTTCACCGCTGAAGAATCGAAATGGGTCGAATATATCACCAAACCCAACGCCAAACTCCTTGGCCCCCGCCTCGGCAAAAGAATGCAAGAGTACCTTAAAGAACTCAAAACCCTCCCTTCGAGCCAAGTCGCCCTCCTCGAAGAACAAGGCTTCATCGAATTTAAGGGAGAAAAATTTACCACCCAAGAAGTTGAAGTGGATCGCAAACCCAAACAAGAAGGCGGCGTCCTTCAGACCGTGGGACGCGTTACCCTCTGGATCAACACCGAAATCACCCCTGAACTTGTTCAAGAAGGACTCGCCCGTGAATTTGTGAACCGCGTCCAGAAGATCCGCAAAGACATGGACCTTCAAATCACCCAACAGATTAAGATCGACTACACCGCCCCCGAATCAATTGATACCGCCATCAAAAAATTTCAGAAATACATCTTTGACGAAACACTTTGCACCGCCTTCGGCCCCAGTCCCAAAGATGGCGTTGTTACCGACATCGACGGGGAATCTCTACAAATTAAAGTAACCCCTGCATAGCAACTTATGGACCTACTCGAGAAATACCAACAATCCCACCGTCATCCAACAAATCGCCTACTCCATTCCATTGGCATCCCAATGATCGTCATTTCGATCCCAGCTCTCTTCTTCAATTGGCAAATAGCATTAGCCCTTTTTGTGGTCGGCTGGATATTTCAATTCATAGGGCATTGGTTTGAAGGTAAACCGCCCTCTTTCTTTTCCGATTATCGCTTTTTGCTAGTAGGGCCTAAGTGGTGGCTTAAGAAAATCACTTCACGAACTTGAACGTGCGATCCCAGCGGAACTTATCAATACCCCACAACCGTTCCTGATCTAAGGAAAGCCAAATCATCTGCGCTTTGCCTTTGATATTCTCGCGAGGCACGGGCCCCCACGATCGACTGTCATAGGAATCGTCGCGGTTATCACCCAACACGAAATAAGAACTTTCCGGAACCTTCACGATAAACTGATCGTTTGCCCAACGCGTATCCGGCTTTTCTACATACCGGACCCAATGCTCCACACTTCCCAACATCTCTCGATAAAACTGCCCTGTCTGTCCCGCAATCTCAGGTGCTCCCTCAGTCACCTTCACTTTTTTAACCTCTTCGCCATTCACGAAGAGCTGGCGTTGACGAAACTCCACCGTATCTCCCGGCAAACCCACGACCCTCTTCACATAATGTAAACTTTCATCCCGAGGAAAAAGAAAGACGATCACATCTCCGCGTTTTGGTTCCGCATAAGAGATTAGATTGATCTTCGTAAAAGGAATCGAAAGGGCATAGTTATATTTAGAAACAAAAATATGATCACCTATCCGAAGACTGGGAACCATGCTGCTGGATGGAATTTTAAAGGGTTCAAACAAGAAGGAACGAACCAACACCACTAAGAAGAGACAAATCCCCAACGTGCGGAAAATATCGTTGCGGCTATTTTCGATGGGAGCAATCGGCTGCGACTCTGTCTTTTCCATATAATTAAAAGCCCAGATAACACATTACATGCTATCTGGGCTATTTTTAATGGGGCATCGTGCTACTTTCCCACACAGTGTCCCGTGCAGTATCATCACCGATGAGCGGCTTAACTTCTGTGTTCGGAATGGGAACAGGTGCTTCCCGCTCTCTATAAACACCCCAAAGCGAAACCTTTGTGTGCTTCTAGCTCATTTCTGAGCCAAGCTCAAATCATTCATTCTTTATGACAATGCATAGGGTAATTTTAAGTTTCTCTCGGCGATAAATAATTAAGTTAAGCCTCACGGCCAATTAGTACTGGTTAGCTCAACGTATTACTACGCTTACACACCCAGCCTATCAATCTCGTAGTCTTCGAGTGGCCTTTAGGGGATTGCTCCCAGGGATATCTTATCTTGAGGTCGGTTTCCCACTTAGATTCTTTCAGCGGTTATCCGTTCCAGACTTAGCTACCCAGCAATGCTCCTGGCGGAACAACTGGCACACCAGTGGTCTGTCCATCCCGGTCCTCTCGTACTAAGGACAGCTCCTCTCAAATATCCTGCGCCCACAGAAGATAGGGACCGAACTGTCTCACGACGTTCTAAACCCAGCTCGCGTACCACTTTAATCGGCGAACAGCCGAACCCTTGGGACCTACT
>CAZRZK010000034.1:0-40004 GCA_964604555.1 uncultured Pseudobdellovibrionaceae bacterium
TTCGGGAGCAAGAGGTCCGCGGTTCAAGTCCGCGCACCCCGATTTTTATTTTACGATTTTTACGGTGCCTCGTTTAAGCACCGCTTCGGGCACGCAGATGGCGGGGAAGAGGCTTCCCTCATTCACCTGATTCACCTGTCCACCATTGTGATTGGCATCCCAGTCTGCGGTAACCCGGGGATCAATGTTGAAGAATTTAGCCATTCCATCATTAAATTCTTCGGCCTTCAATTTGCTTCCTCCTCCGCCATTGAGCGATCCCACGATCAACTGACCCACAATCAGGCCTTCGGTAAAGCGAGTCCAGGCGTGAGGTGCAAGCACTACTCCACGGATTCCAACGTGGAGTAATCTCAAATAGGTAGCTTCATAAAAATTCAGGACGATCCGATTGGTATCCAGTTCCCGGTTTGCCTTCACTCCGCCTTCGATCATTCCCGATGTCGTGCCGTTAATGTTAATGATCACAATCGGATTTTTCGGAGCATCAATTTTGATCACTTTTGTTCTGGCTACGACTTCGCCATCGAGGTGAAAAACGGCGATCTCATTGAAGTCGCGAGATGTGGTGAGTTCAATCTTTTCTTCTTTGAAGGTGATTTTATCGATGGCACTTCCTTTTAAAGTGGAAAGGTAAGAGGAGGTTCCTTTAACGCGGGAAATGAGCATGGCATCGGTCACCATTGGATCAACGCGGGTAACTTCCTTTGCTTTGCGATAGGGAACGGTGTTGATCGTGGGGATGTCCAGATCTCTACTATAGTCCTTAGCAAATTTTCGTAACCAGGAGCCCCCCGCATGGACCATTCCGCCAACGACACGCGTGGCTCCTATGTCTAAATTTCCGCCTACATAAAGCGCGGGGACAAAGTATTCCCAGAAATGGCGATAGACGATTCGCTTCTGCGTGCCATAGGGGCCGGTTTCATATTCAAAATCGGGGAGACTATCGGGATAACAATGGGTGACTAACCGTTTCGGCACGTCATGAGCATGTTCCAAAACCTTCAGGGTGTTATAATCATCTTTGGCATCCCAGATGGTGTTTGCAGGATTGTTAACCCGTTTAATCTGCTCTTCACGAGTTTCATTCCGTTCCTTTAGATAGAAGTCACCAATATGGTAATGCCAAATCTTAGCGTCGCCGCCGACCCAAACAAATCCTTGCGTATCGGAGTTCTGGTGATCCATGTCACTGAGAACAACGGTATTGTAATAAGAGAGGATGGAGAGGGGATCGCAATCCTTTTTTTCTTGCTGGGCTTGTTGAGCCTGCTGCTGTTGCTGTTGAACGGAATGGCCATTATCGGCGGCCAGTTTCTGAAGGTTTTGACTGGGGAATTCTGTTTTTGATTCTGCGTTGAGTAGGGAAGTGGCAATGACGACTGTGATTAAAATCCAAATTTTCATTTTCGCGATCTCCTTAACGAGGGCGCTACTTACCATATCTAAGGGGAGCTCGCTAAGGAAATGGAAAGGAAGTGTAGAAGTAAACTTCTACACTTCATTATAATAACGAATGATTAATGTGTATTTAAGGCAGCGAGGGCCTTTTGGTAGTTGGGTTCGTTCGCGATTTCAGCGACCTGCTCTGTGTAAAGCACCTTGTTGTTCTCGTCGAGTACTACGACTGCGCGGGAACAAAGTCCCTTCAGGCCCGAATCTAAAATCTCCAAATGCCAATCCTTTCCGAAGGTGCTTCTAAAAGTCGATAGGGTCTCGACATCTTTAATTCCTTCAGCGGCGCAGAAACGTTTTTGCGCGAAGGGAAGATCAGCGGAAATATTCAATACAACCGTATTGTTGAGGGCTGCGGCTTGTTGGTTGAATTGACGAACTGAAAGCGCACAGGTTGGAGTGTCGAGGCTGGGAAAGATATTCAACACTTTCTTTTTGTTGCCATAATCCTTCAATGAAACATCAGAAAGATCATTTTTGGTGAGTTTGAATTCAGGTGCTGTGGATCCGACTTTAGGTAGTTCTCCAGCGGTACGGATTGGATTTCCTTTTAATGTAACAGACACGGCGAAGCCTCCTTGAGCAATTAGGGTTATGAATATAAAAATCTTAAGCATATTCCATCTCTACTTTGGAAGCGGCGAGTGTCGCCGCTTTCCGGGCCGCAGCCGGGTTTTTTCCCCGCGCTAAGGCCACTCCCATGCGCCGATATTTTCGGCTGCTGGGTTTGCCAAATATTCGGATGTCGGTGTTGGGTATGGCAAGGGCTTTTTCAACGCCTTTGTAATTGAGGCTGGTGGCTTCCTTGTTAGCGAGGATAACGGCCGAGGCGGCAGCTCCGCGATAGTCGATCTTCGGAATGGGAAGTCCTAAGATGGCCCGCACATGGAGATCAAACTCAGAAAGATCCTGGGAGATGAGGGTCACCATTCCAGTATCGTGCGGGCGTGGCGAGAGTTCTGAAAAGATCACTTCCTCTTTGGTGATAAAAAATTCGACGCCAAAAATTCCGGCTCCGCCTAAACGGTCGGTGATTTTTTTGGCTGCCTTCTGAGCGGTTTTGAGTTGGTTTGCAGTAAGAGTCGCGGGCATCCAAGATTCTTGATAGTCGCCCCGTTCTTGGCGATGACCGATGGGATTCACAAAAAGGGTAGGGCCTTTTCGCTGGCGAATGGTGAGTAGGGTAATTTCTGAAGTAAAATAGATAAACTCCTCTACGATCACCCGCATCTTGTCCCCACGCATGCCATCGCAGGCATATTTCCAGGCCTTGGCGATCTCCTTTTCCGATTTTACTACCGATTGTCCTTTTCCAGAGGAGGACATCACCGGTTTGATCACGACGGGAAAGCCGATTGCTTTAGCTTCTTTTAAAAGCTCTTCTTGGGAGTTTGCGTAAGCATAGCGCGCAGTGCGGAGTTTTAACTGTTTGCTGGCCACTTCCCGGATCGCATCTCGATTCATCGTCAGGTGGGTCGCTTCGGCGGTGGGGACGACGGTGATTCCCTTCGCTTCAAATTCGGCCAGCTTCTCGGTGCGGATCGCTTCGATTTCCGGAACGATGTAGTCGGGTTGGTATTGTCGGATGATCTTTTCGAGTGCCTCGGGATCGAGCATATCGATCACTGCCCAGTGATCGGCTACCTGCATGGCGGGAGCTTGGGGATATCGGTCAACGGCAACTACTTGGCATCCTAAACGCTTGGCCGCAATCACGACCTCTTTTCCCAATTCACCCGCACCTAATAAGAGGATGACCGTTTTTCCGAAAGGGCGTTTTGAGGGCTGCTTCATGGCTCGTATCTTATACAATAACTAGCCAAAGGCGAGCGCTTTGGTTGGGCAAACGTCGATACAGCCACCACAACCAATGCAAACCGTCTCTCCAAGTCCGAAAGATCCCATTGTCGGTTTGCGATCTTTGTGGGCGTAGGAGGCGACATCGATTCCCATCGGGCAGGCTTTGGTGCACAAAGAGATGCCGGTGCATTTTTCATTTGCGGCCACTTTAAATCTCGATTTTGTGTATTTTCCGGAGAGTTCCATGAATTTGGCCAAGGGGCAACCATAGCGACACCAGATGCGAGTTCCAAAGAACGGGTAGGCTCCGACGCCAATCACTGAACCAAACATGAAGTCGACGCCAAAATCCTGAACATTGCGGACCGCTTCGAGGAGTCCTGGCGAAACAAATATTTTTACCGTATCGAAAAGGAGGAGCGCTCCAAATCCAAAGGCGAAGAACATGATTACTTTTTGGATCCAGTGGTTCTGGTTGGCCTTGTCACCGCGAGGAGTGCCTTCTTTCACCCATTTTTTTCCCCAGGCGGTAATGCCGACCGTCTCGGCGAGATTTCCACAGGAACAGATCCAGGAGCAGTAACGCTTTCCAAAGAAATAGACGAAGATTGGGATGATCACAAAAAGATAGGCGGCCATTCCCCAGCTTGTGAATCCCGGGAAGAGATAGACATGGGCCGTTTTGACCGGCATTTTCATTTCATCTTGCCAGAAGTTAACCCCTTTCATGAGGGGCAGGATCACAAAGGGAAGCAGGAAAAATCCGATGAGTTGGACGAAGAAAATGCTCGTGAATTTGGATCGTTGGTATTTACTCAGGCCCGCGGGCAGGACCGCTTTAAAGGAGTAGACGTTCAGGTTTTGGAGGAGTGCTTTACCGGCAATTCCACAGACAATGGCGGTATAAATCAGCATGTACCAAAAGGAGAGGTTTTTGCCGAGGATTCGAGTGTCTGCCTCCGGCCCCAGGAGGACGGTAGGGTATTTGTAAAAGGCGTAAAAGAGGGTGATCGAGGGGACGAATAGGATGATAAATGCCCATTCCAAAGGTGTTCTCTTCATGATGCTCTCCTCATGTTACATTATACCAAAGACTATGGTAGACGGAGTGGACATGCATGAATTTGAAAAAAAGTTAGGGGGAACCTCCTCCGCTTTGAAAACGGCTTTCAAATCAATACCCAAGTGGGCCATTGTGCTGGGAAGTGGTCTGGGGGCCATTCTTGAGCAGTTGATAGTGGAAGCAGAGTTGCCGTTTCAGGCGATTCCTTACTTTAAACAAACGACAGTCGTTGGGCACCACGGCAAGTTGGTGGTGGCTAAACTTTCAGGCGTTCCGGTGCTCTTTATGTTAGGTCGACTCCATTATTATGAAGGACATACGCCTGAAGAGATTGTCTATCCGGTGCGGGCATTGGCTTCTGCGGGTGTGGAGAATTTCCTGCTGACCAATGCGGCGGGAGGGCTCCTTTCCGAGATGGTACCCCCGGAATTTGTGGTGATTGAAGACCATATTAATTTACAAGGCTTTAATCCCTTGAGAGGACCCAACATCGAGAGTTTAGGGGAACGGTTTCCAGATATGACCTTCGCCTACGATCGGGAATGGAATCAGGTGCTCTTGCAAACGGCCCAGAAAACAGGGGTAAAGGCACGCGGTGGCGTATATGTAGGAGTCCCTGGCCCCTCTTTTGAAACCCCCGCCGAGACCCGGATGCATCGGCAACTGGGCGGTACAGTGGCCGGAATGTCGACGATTCCGGAGGTGACGGCGCTGCGGCACATGGGAAAAAGGGTCACGGCGATTTCAGTTGTCACCAATTTGGCCTCTGGACTTACCAATGAGCCATTGACCCATGAAGAGGTGTTGGTGAATGGTAAGAAGGCGCTGGGGGATTTTAGCAAGTGGATGAAAGCATTCTATTTAGAGTGCGCGGGTACGGGGCAAAATGGATAAAAAGGAATCCCGTCTTTTAAAACTGGCTAATCGGGCTCGGGCTCGCGCTTATGCCCCTTATTCCCGTTATCAAGTGGGATGTGTGATAATCGACGAGAAAGGGAAGTTGCACAGTGGCTGTAATGTCGAGACGGTAAATTTTTCAGGGACCATCTGTGCAGAACGCACCGCAATTGTTAAGATGATATCTAGGGGAAGTCGGGCCATTAAAAAAGTATGGGTCGTAACCGACTCCAATCCTCCAGCATCCCCTTGCGGGAATTGCCTTCAGATGTTGGCAGAGTTTGGACCGGAATGTGAAGTGATCACGAGCGACCCAAAAGGAAAAAAAATAAAACGGTACTTCTTAAAGGAATTGTTGCCCCAAATGTTCCTGCCCTCAGTGCTACTCAATCATGATAAAACCAAATAAACTCTGGCTTGTCGGCGGTAAGATCCTCACCCTCAATGCGAAGTTTGATGCTTTTGAAAACGGTGCTATTGAAATTGAGGATTCAAAGATCCAACGTATTTATCCTTCTACCAAAGATCTTCCTAAGCGACTCACGGGGGAAGTCATCGATTGTGGCCATTGTCTGGTGATGCCGGGGTTGGTGAATGGTCATACCCATTTGGGAATGACGCTGTTACGTGGAGCGGCCGATGATAAGCCGCTGAAGGAATGGCTCTTTGATCATATTTTCCCACTCGAAAGAAAATTAGGATCTTCCGAATTCGTCTACACTTGCAGCCGGCTGGGTGCCGCGGAATTGATCCGATCGGGAGTGACCACTGTCAATGACATGTACTATTTTGAGGAGGATGCCGCCCGGGCGATTTCTGAAGCTGGACTCAGGGCCATTTGCGGACAGACCTTGGTCGAAGTCAGTGGCGTTGAATCGATCGATAATTTTTTCACCAAATTCGACGACTATCTTAAAAAAATTTCCAATTACCCCACCATTTATCCTTCGATTGCTCCCCATGCCATCTATTCTGTCTCGAAAGACAATTGGAAGCAGGTAGTGGCCTATGCGAATGACAAGAAAATCCGCATCCACCTTCACCTCGCAGAAACCGAAGCCGAGCAGCAGGAGACCCGCGCTAAGATGGGGAAGGGGGCGGTTGAGGTTTTTGAAGGGTTGAAATTGTGGGAACAAAAAGTGATTGCGGCCCATGCGATTTATCTGGATCCGAAAGAGATTGCGATCTTAGGAAAACACAAAGTTGGAATCGCCCATAATCCGGAATCGAATTTGAAATTGGCCAATGGAATCTGTCCGGTAGGGGAGTTGAGAAAGGCTGGTGCGCGGGTTGTTTTAGGGACTGACGGCACCGCCAGTAATAATAATCTCGATCTTTTGGCAGAAGGCAGCCTAGCGGCTCGGCTGCAGGTGTTGAAGTATGGCGTGGGGACTTTAAAGGCCCGCGATGCCGTTTCCCTTTTGACGATTGAAGGGGCAAGGGCTTTGCATTTGGATCAGGAGATCGGTTCTTTAGAGGTAGGCAAGAAGGCCGATGTCATTACCCTCGATCTGGATCAGCCCCATGCCGTTCCCTTGAATGATCCCTATTCACATCTTATCTATTCGGCCCAATCAGGGGATGTACGGGATGTGGTGGTCGATGGCAGGGTTTTGTTACGGAACAGACATTATACGACGATTGACTGGACTTCCTTACATGTCGAAATCAAAGATAAGTGGTTAAAAGAGCTTTCTAAGTGACCGTAAGAATGTCGCGCCCTGCCTTTGAGAGAGTGACTCCAGTTGAGGGGTAATGGCACGCCGTAGCGTAAAACGTAGCAAAAAGATAATCGGTATCTTTTTGCTTTATTGTAAGCCGACGCGCATTGACTAATAGGGTCTCAACCTTCACAATTAAACCTAGGTATAAGGGCGTTTCCATTCAGAAACGGGCTGTACCTAAAAATCCGCAAAACGACTCGGTCAAGTAAGGAGCCTATTCATGTCGGCATCTACCCTGAACATCAAATCCTTCGTCAGCTCGCTGCAGGATCTGAACCAATTCCAGAAGTTCAATTGGGAGGGGAGTTTCCAGCAGTATGTCGATTTAATCCGGGAAAAACCGGAGATTACTCGAAATGCCTTCCAACGGCTCTTTGATCTGATTACCAGTTACGGTACAGAAGAGTACGTTGAGTTTAAGAAAAAGATCACCTCCTATAATTTCTTTAAGGACCCGATCGAAAATGGAAAAGACGGGGTGTTTGGCCTTGATGTTCACTTGATGAAGTTAGTGAATGTGCTTAAGGCGGCCGCTCATGGTTATGGGCCAGAAAAACGGGTGATCTTGCTCCACGGTCCAGTGGGAAGCTCGAAGAGCACCATTGCAAGATTGATCAAAAAAGGGGTCGAACATTATTCCCATACCGATGAAGGGGCCCTTTATAGCTTTAAGTGGAAGATTGAAGATCCCTCGATGGCAAAGCACATCACGGGGGGGCAGACCGAGTTTTTAAGCCCCATGAATGATGAGCCCTTAAAGCTCATTCCTAAGGAATTCCGGAAAAAGTTTATCGAGGAGATGAATCGCGGGCGCAAAGAGGGGCACCGAATTGCGGTAGAAGGGGATCTTTGTCCTCCGTCTCAATATATTTTTGATGAACTGCTCCACCATTATAATGGTGATTGGACGAAGGTAATCGATCATGTGGTGGTTTATCGTCTGATGTTGTCGGAAAAGGCCCGTATTGGAATTGGGACTTTCCAACCCAAAGATGAAAAGAACCAGGACTCGACCGAGCTCACCGGAGATATCAACTATCGTAAGATCGCGGAGTATGGTTCCGATTCCGATCCCCGCGCTTTCAACTTTGACGGGGAATTCAATATCGCCAACCGCGGTATCATTGAATTCATCGAAGTTCTGAAACTGGATGTCGCTTTCCTTTATGATCTCTTGGGTGCTTCTCAAGAGCATAAGGTGAAGCCGAAGAAATTCCCGCAGACCGATATCGACGAAGTGATCATCGGCCACACCAACGAGCCGGAATATCGAAAGCTCCAAAACAACGAGTTTATGGAAGCGCTCCGGGATCGGACCGTGAAGATCGATGTCCCCTATATTACGAAATGGTCGGAAGAGGTCCGGATCTATAAGAAGGATTTCAACTCCCGCAGCATCAAAGGGAAGCACATCGCTCCGCATACTTTAGAGATGGCTTCGATGTGGGGGGTTCTGACCCGGTTAGAAATTCCAAAGAAGGCAAACCTCACTCTTTTGCAGAAGTTGAAGCTCTATAATGGAAAGACGTTGCCTGGCTTCACCGAAGATAACGTTCGCGAGTTGCGGAAGGAAGCTTCTCGGGAAGGAATGGAAGGGATCTCTCCTCGATACATTCAGGATAAGATCTCCAATGCTTTGGTGAACACCCGCGAAGGGAATGTGGCCTGCTTGAATCCCTTCATGGTGCTCAATGAGCTCGATGGCGGCTTGAAACACCATTCGTTGATTTCATCAGAAGAAAAGCGGAAGCATTATCGTGAGCTTTTAGCGGTGGTGAAGCAAGAATATGAAGATGTGGTGAAGAGTGAAGTGCAACGGGCGATTTCGGCCGACGAAGAGGCGATGGCCCGCCTTTGCGCCAACTATATCGACAACGTCAAGGCCTATACCCAACGGGAAAAGGTGAAGAACCGCTATACCGGAATGGATGAGGAACCGGATGAAAGGCTGATGCGTTCCATTGAGGAGAAGATAGACATTCCAGACAGCCGCAAAGATGATTTCCGACGAGAAATCATGAACTACATCGGTGCGCTGGCTCTGGAAGGGCGTCAGTTTGATTACAAAACCAATGAGCGGTTGCACAAAGCGCTGGAACTCAAACTCTTTGAGGACCAGAAAGATACGATCAAATTAACCAGCTTAGTTTCGAATGTGGTGGATCAAAACACCCAGGAGAAAATCGATATCGTGAAGGGCCGTTTGATTAAGAATTACGGCTATTGCGAAATCTGTTCGACCGATATTTTGACCTTCGTCGCCTCAATTTTCGCACGGGGAGATGTAAAGAGAAAATAAGGGGTTTCGTTGAAAAAGTATCATCTGCTTTGTCATTGGTGGTTTTCACAAAGGTACGGCCTACCTTTGTGAAGACAACGGCATTCACAAAGGTAGGCCGTACCTTTGTGAAAACCACCCTTGCTTCCTCGCATCTAATACTTTTTGAACGAAACCAAAAATGGTAGATTTCTTCATCAGAAGGTAAAGACTACTCATGAATGCTGGCATCAAGAGAGACCATCTACGGTTCAAACAAATCGTAAAGGGGAAGATTAAGCAGAATTTAAAGAAGTATATTAGCCAGGGCGAACTCATCGGCCGGCAGGGGAAGGACTACGTCAGTATTCCTGTTCCCCAGATTGATCTCCCCCGTTTTCGTTTCGGCACCCGTCAATCGGGTGGTGTTGGACAAGGGGAAGGTCAGCCCGGAACTCCACTCGGACCGGGTGAGGGCGAAGATCAGGGAAAAGCCGGCAATCAATCGGGCGAGCATTCCCTTGAAGTGGAGGTAACCCTCCAAGAATTGGCAGCCATGTTGGGCCAGGAGCTGGAGCTCCCCAGAATCCAGCCCAAAGGAACGGGCACTCTCCATGCCACTAAAAATAAATACAGCGGCATTCACAACGTCGGACCGAACAGCCTCCGCCATTTGAAGAGAACTTACAAAGAGGCGATGAAACGGCAGATCCTTTCGGGTCAATACAACCCAGAGGATCCGGTGATCGTTCCCATTAAAAAAGATTTTCGTTACCGGACTTGGAAAAATGTCACGAAGCCGGAGAATAACGCCGTCATCATCTACATGATGGACGTCTCGGGAAGTATGGGGGACGAACAAAAAGAGATCGTCCGGACCGAATCTTTCTGGATCGACACGTGGCTGCGTTCACAATACCACGATCTCGACATCCGCTATATTATCCACGATGCCAGTGCCCGTGAAGTGGATCAGACCACTTTCTACCATACGCGTGAGAGTGGTGGCACGTTGATCAGCTCCGCCTATAAGCTTTGCAATGAGATCATCGATAAGGAATATCCAGTCTCCGAATGGAATATCTACACTTTCCATTTTTCCGACGGTGACAACTGGTCTGGCGAGGATACCAAACTCTGCATCGATATTTTGCAGGGGGATCTCATGCCGAAGGCCAATCTCTTTTGTTACGGGCAGGTGGAGAGTCGATACGGGAGCGGTCAATTCATCAAAGATCTGTTGGAGCATTTCAAGGAAGAGGAGAAGATCGTCACCTCCAAGATCGAAAGTAAAGAGGCGATCTACCGATCCCTGAAAGAGTTCCTGGGAAAGGGAAAATGAGACGCGCACTTTCACCCGAATTAGTAGAAGCCCATGCCGGCATCAAGGAGTTGGCAAAGGGGTATGGACTCGACACTTTCGACATTGTCTTTGAGCTGGTCGATTACGACGAAATCAATGAAATCGCCGCGCTCGGTGGATTTCCCACTCGCTATCCTCACTGGCGTTTCGGGATGGAATATGACTATCTCCAAAAATCCTATACCTATGGTTTAGCTAAAATCTACGAACTGGTCATCAATAATGACCCCTGCTTCGCCTATCTTCAGATGGGCAATGAGATCGTCGACCAGAAGTTGGTGATGGCCCATGTCTATGGCCACTGCGATTTTTTCAAGAACAACATGTGGTTCTCGAAAACCAACCGCAAAATGCTCGATAAAATGGCCAACAATGCCACCCGGATCCGGGAGTATCAGGATCGGTTTGGCGTGGATGTGGTGGAGAATTTTATCGACACCTGCTGTTCCATCGATAATCTCATTGATCCTTATTCTCCGTTTGTGCAGAAGAATCCGCTCCGCGAAGATTGGAGCGAAATGGGGGAGGATGGAAAGCGGATCCACCGGTTTGAGTCGAAGGATTACATGGATAAATATGTGAATCCTCGTGCCTTCATCGATGAACAGGAAAAACAGAACCGGGAGGATGATGCCAAGAAGAAAAAGTTCCCGGAGCAACCCCAGCGAGACATTCTGAAATTTTTGATCGAGTATGCGCCGATGGATACCTGGCAACGGGAGATCCTGAATATTACGCGCGAAGAGGCCTACTACTTTGCTCCCCAGGGGCAGACCAAGATCATGAACGAAGGTTGGGCGAGCTATTGGCATTCTTTCTTGATGACGACCCATGTGTTGAAAGATTCTGAAATTATCGACTATGCCGATCACCATAGCGGGACCATGGGATCAAGGCCAGGTCAGATTAACCCCTACAAAATCGGGATTGAGCTCTATCGGGATATTGAAGAGCGCTGGAACAAAGGAAAGTTTGGGAAAGATTACGATGAGTGTGATGATAATAATGCGAAGAAGCATTGGGATACCAAAGCAGGTCAGGGGCGTCAGAAGATCTTTGAAGTCCGCCGGATGCACAATGATGTCACCTTCATCGACACCTTCATGAATGAGGAGTTCTGCGAACGTCAGAAGCTCTTTGTCTATGGATTCAATCGCCGGACCGGTCAATATGAGATCGTTGATCGTGATTGGCGGAAGGTGAAACAGCAGCTTCTCTTCTCTCTTACCAACTTTGGTCAGCCGATCATCATGGTTGAGGATGGGAATTTTGAAAATCGCGGGGAGCTCTTACTCAGCCATAAGCATGAAGGGCAAGATCTTGAATTTGATAAGGCGGTTGAGACCCTGAAAAATATCCAGGCCTTCTGGCGCCGGCCCGTGAATATTTACACCAAATACAATGGGCAGACGAAACTGCTCACCTACGACGGTAAAGAATTCCACGAAAAGGATGCGTAAATGAATCCGCCCCCAAATATGGGAAAAAGCACGGAAAAAAAGATCCTCATTGGGGATTTGGCCACCACTAAATATCAAGGCGCGACCGAATTCCTCGCCCGGCAATGGGTGAAGAGTGAGATGGTGACCGATCCGACCACTTTTTTGGAACTGCTCACCAAAAACCACTTTGATCTTTGCGTGGTGAATCTTTTATTGGGTGGATTGGGCCCTTTTGAACTCATTAAATTGATCCGTCAAAAGTCCTTTAATGCCGATATTAAAGTGATCGTCGTTTCACGACAGGTGCAGCGGATCAATATCCAAAATTCGATTCAAGCAGGAGCACATGATTTTATTGCCGAGCCTTTTGATAACGAGTCCTTCGCTCAGCGTATCCTCTATCATACCGCCCCTAAACAAGAGTTTGATTTTACCGATCTTGATAAGGCGGTTCTAGATAGCCGTGCTACCCCCTATCTAGATTTGATGGTGAGATCGACGGAGCTCTTGAGTCGCACCAAGCGGAATCAGGATAGTGCCGCCTTTTTCGACGTGGTTCAAGGGGTAGGTAAACTCCTTTCCTCAAACCGGACGTCGCTTATTTTGGTAGACGCAGAGGCCAACACCGGAATTGTGTTGGCCAGCAGTGATGATCCCAAGTTCCATGATTTTCCCATTTCCCTCGTGAAATACCCCGAGATATTGCACGTCGTGAATACCGAGCATTTTGTGTTGATTGATGACATTGCCCAGAACGCCATGACCCAGCAGGTAGGGCAGCAGGTAAAGACCATCCTCATTGGCTCTCTCATGGTGTTTCCGGTGCGGTTCCAAGGAGATGTGGTTGGGGTAATGACGGTGCGGCGAGCTCAAGTTAAGGAAATCCCTCCCCATTCGGTACTGAGAGTATTGCAGGCTATTGCGAATGGACTTGCCGCGCATTCAAATGTGCGTCATCTTTTACGTAAGATTTATAAGGATTACACGACCCCAAAGACAGCGTAAGGAGTCGAGTCCCAAGGAGCTATCAATGAAGTCAAAAGCAAAGCCCAACTACGATGAAGAACATGGGGAAGTGATAGTCGGGTGGGAACACCATCCTTTTTACCAAAACGTTTTGGGGAACATGCAGAAGGCGAGTGACATCCTCAACCTCGACCCCAACGTTTATGAACGGCTTTCGAAACCCCGCCGAGTACTCTACGTGTCGGTTCCTGTCCGCATGGACGATGGCTCGATTGAATGTTTTGATGGATTCCGCGTTCACCATAACACGACCCTCGGCCCGGGAAAGGGCGGGATTCGTTACCATCCGGAAGTGAATTTAGCCGAGACCTCAGCCCTTGCCATGACCATGACCTTTAAGAACTCTCTCGTAGGACTTCCTTTAGGAGGAGCCAAGGGAGGAATCCGGGTCGATCCCGGAGTGCTTTCCCGTCGGGAAAAGCAGGCGCTGACTCGCCGTTATACCTCTGAAATTTTCATGTTCATCGGCCCCGATAAGGATATTCCAGCGCCAGATGTGGGTACCGATCAACAGACCATGGCTTGGGTGATGGACACCTATAGCGCCCAGTTTGGGTATGCTGTCCCAGGAGTGGTGACGGGAAAGCCGATCGAAATTGGTGGGTCCTTAGGGCGTTTAGATGCCACGGGCCGTGGAGTGGTCTATACCATCATTGAAGCGGCAAAGCGTCTCAATATGGATATCGGCGCCAATACCTCGGTTGCGGTGCAAGGGTTTGGAAACGTCGGATACCATTCCGCTCGCATCATTTCGAACATGGGCTGTAAAGTAACCGCTGTCAGCGATGTTTCGGGGGGCGTTTACAATAAAAATGGACTCGATCTCAACGATGTCTCCCAATGGATTGCCGATAACAAAGTTTTAAAGGGTTACAAAAAAGCCGACTACGTTTCTAACGAAGAACTTCTTGAGTTGCCAGTGGATATCCTTATCCCAGCTGCCCTCAGCGGACAGATTACCAATGCCAATGCCCATAAGCTCAAATGCAAGTTGATTGCCGAAGGGGCGAACGGCCCAACGACCCTCGAGGCCGATCCCATTCTTTTTGATAAGGGGATTTTCGTGATTCCGGACATCTTGGCCAACTCCGGTGGCGTGATCGTATCCTACTTCGAATGGGTCCAGGGAATGCAAAACTTCTTCTGGAACGAGAAGGATGTGAACAACAAACTCTGGGAAATTATTGCTGGCGCCTTTAACCGCGTCTACGACTTCAGCCAGAAAAAGAAGGTCGACATGCGGTCGGCTGCCTTCGCCACTTCTATCGACCATATTGCTAAGGCGATGCTCTGGCGCGGCTTCTTCCCGTGATTGGGCTTTGTTGAAAAAGTCCCATCTGCAGCGTCATCGGCCGGCTTTCACAAAGGTACGGCCTACCTTTGTGAAGATGTAGTCACTCACAAAGGTAGGCCGTACCTTTGTGAAAGCCACCCCTGCTTCCTGGCATCTGGACAATCGCGTGGTGTCACTGCGGATTCTGCGCGTAAAAAAACCGCTTAAAAATCATTCGAAAACTCTGATAACCTGAAGCAATCGCTAAGTAGTCCATATTCTCATGTGCTAGCGTTCGATAACCGACATGCCTCAGCAGCACATTCACCTGTCCCATGAAAAGTGAGTTATTGATATGGTGGAACGGCATCCATTGGATGGCAGTATGATAATAGTCAGCGAGATCATTCAGAAAGAGATCCAGCTTGGGTTGGATCTCATTATGAGTGAAAGGGGCCCATTTCTGAAGTTCCGCCATTCGCACCATCATGAGTTTTTGAAAGGCTTCGTGATGTTCTCGAGTCACGGGCGGATTGCTTTTTACCTCAGTATCGGACTCAATTTCCAAGATCGGCCAAAATTTCTTCTCTAATCCCTTCACTTCAAGCGGTTCTTTGGCATTGAAGGGGGAGTTCTTAAATTTTAAGGCCCATGGTTCTCCCGTGTCGACAAGAGTTTGCATCTCTTTCTGTGGTACCAGAAAAATGTCATGCTGAATGACGGGAATGGTAGAAGGGATTTCCCATCTCAATTGACCCGGATAAGCTTCCGAACTTTGATAGGTTCTCCCCATTCGAGATTGGGCAATGACTTGATAAGGAGCGTCCCCTGTTTTTCCTAAGCAAGAGAGTGCGTGTTGTTTTTTGAGGAGTGAAATAAAATTTGAGGAGGATTGATTTAAATACCAATCGTAAAATTGCATCAATGCGTGGGAGTGATTCTCAAGATAGACGGAATCGAAGAACTTAGTCCTACTGTTTTGGAGCGGATTGGAATGGGTCAATAATAACCAGCAGAGTCTTTTACCAAGATAATTGAAGGAAATGGGTTTGCGAACAAAATCGCGTTGCCATTCAAGGTTGGTAATGAGGGTATTAAGAGGAGGGTATTGAAATCGTGGGGAGACACCAGCCTGCAATAGACTAACGGACGCAATAATAAAAACCAGCACGCACTTCAACATAAAGAAATAATTATACGTCAGTCAGGGCGCGGGTGTTTTAGGTGTGAGTTAGGATTTTGTTAGATTCTAAAATAAGGATACGTCTCTTTTATCAGCTGTTTAGCGTCGACACTGAGGGGGAATGAGATCCAACCGACTTGCTCTATGCCCCCGCATTTGCCCTGGAAGGAAGCGGCGCAGGCCTCTCTGAGGCAGCGATTGAGCACCGGTTCGCCGCCCATCAGCTCCTTAGAAGATTGAGGCGCATAGTTTTTACAATCGATGTTAAAAACCGAAACATCCCGTTTTTTTGCTGCCCCGCTGGAGAGTTCTCGCCAAGACACTTGCCTACCTTCTAAGATATGGATGGTCGTAAGTACCATCGGGAAGTTTTCATCTGAAAGGGTTTCCAGTTTTGAATAGAGTTTTTTTAAAACGGTATCACTAGGAAGGTAACGCGCCTTTAAGAGTGCATAGAACTGGATAGAGTTCTTTTTGCTGTCAATCATGCTCGTCCATTGCTCCTCGGTGATGGGAAAATCAAGATAGATTCCCACCGCATCCCTTTTCCAATAACCTTTGACCTCTGAAAACTTTTCGCATTGCTCTAAATAAATATTTAAATGTTCAAAAGTCAGGGTGTTTCGGTCGAAGGAATTAGAAATCTCTTTTAATTCATCAAGGGATTGCGCGTTGGTAATCAGTTTTTCGTAAGCAAGGGTTCCTCCCTCTTTGGCATTGAACTGATAGCCGCTTTTAAAATGCCGTCGGAATCGATCGATCAAAATCTTTCTGTGACCGGGAGATGCATTGGGTGACTGAACGATCGAGGCAAATTCACGGATCGATTGATGGGGGGAGTAAAGATAGCCGTAGAAGTTGGAAGCGGTTGCTACATAACTGGGGGAGTCGCTTCGGCGTAAATGTTCAAGGAGGAAAAAACTTTCCCCCATTAAAAGAAGAAAACAGATGGCTGATACTTGCGTCAGCTTTTTTACCTGTGATTGATTTAATAGTAGGCTGTGGCGCCATGCCGGAATGGGACTGATGAATAGC
The DNA here is from genome assembly GCA_964604555.1 of uncultured Pseudobdellovibrionaceae bacterium. Taxonomy (GTDB): domain Bacteria; phylum Bdellovibrionota; class FAC87; order UBA2466; family UBA2466; genus CAZRZK01. The sequence goes on from CAZRZK010000034.1 coordinate 16,522, forward strand.
CAACCAAAAAGTGAGATCATGCCCAACCATAATGAGAGATAACCGAAAAAATAGATTGAGCTAAAAACCAAAGAAACTAAAAAAAAGGCTTTCGTGGGATGCTGCTGCGAGTTTGGACCAGATACTATCCTAGGGAAGATCCATAAGAAGTTTCCTATACTGAAAGGGATGAGTAGTAGGTAGAAGAATACAGCGAAAAGCCAGTGTTGGGTGGAATGGATCTTCAAAAAAAGACTAAATAATTCATTAACCCATCGAAAACTGGGGAAATGGCCTGTATCGATAGCATAGACAATGTGGAAAAAAAGCATTGAAACCAGGAATAGAAGGCCAAACTGAGCCCCTTTTACCAACGTGATAAAGGCAAGGAGTTGTTTTCGAGTGAATGGAAGCAGATTGATCCAGGATAAGTTCGTTGATAGTTTAGGAGAGTTTAAAATGTTGAGTACGGTTATCAGAATAAATATATAGATGGGAAGCAAGCTGGAAGATAAAAGGGAATAAGAGGTGAAAATTGAAATCAGGAGTGTCAAGCTGATGACTCCCGTCAAAAGCATCCCGAGCTCCTTCAGGTAAATTCTCATCAAGAGCATGAATAGAGGTTGAAGTTTTTTCATCTCCAAATGCTCCGAGTGATGTAGATGAAAAGTTCCTCTAGGGTGATCCCTCGGCGATCTAAAAAAGTTGTAGACACCGTTCTGTTCTGAACAGCTTCTTTTGGAATCAGATATGATACTGAACCGTCGGAATTGGAACCCACTTCATAAATGTGTGGATTATGGAAGATCTCATGCTGGGTATTTACCGGTTTTCTTATTTTTAAGTATTGATTGGCTAAGGCATCGATCTCCATGTTGATCTGTGCTTTCCCCTCATGCAAAAAGACAACATCGGTAGCATGGTGGTGCAGTTCAGTGATGATGTTGGTAGCCATGACGACGGTGCCACCATTTTTCACAAATTGATCTAAGTAATGCATCACAAATCCACGCGCATTCGAATCTAGAACTGAAGTAATTTCATCGATCAGCAAAAAAGAAGGGGAAGGGCAAGCGGCTGAAATAAAAGCGGCTTGCATCTTCTGTCCACGAGAGAGAGATTTGTGATTTGCGGAGAGATCCAAGCCGAAGACGTCAACACATTCATTGAATAAAGTTGAATTCCAGTTGGGATAGAGCGGAACTATCGAGTCATAAATTTCTTTCAAGGAGCAAGGGAGTTGGTAGTTGATCTGTTCCGAGACATACCCAGTCTGCTCACGTTGAAAAATCCCATCCTGCTCAAAAGACTGTCCTTTGAAGAAGCTTTCTCCATTGGAAGCATGTTCTTGGCGCGCCAGAATCCGCATGAGAGTCGATTTCCCCGTGCCATTCTTGCCAATCAAGGCATAAAAAGCGCCCTCTCGGATCTCGAGATTGAGATCCTTAAGGACAAGCTTCTTCCCGTAACTCTTTGATACCTGATTCAATTGAAAAGCCGGCACAGCCATATTTTCCTGCCGTTGCACACTAAGCACGCGATTGCCACGCCCGTCTTCGCCTTTGGTGAAGCCCGGCTCGCAATGACAGCACTTTGTCGTTGCGAGGAGCCCGAAGGGCGACGTGGCAATCCCGTAGATATTGCTTCGGCCTCCAGTCTCGCTATGACTGTTTCGGCAGGTTTATATAAGGAGTAGAGAGAAGAATCTTGGATTGATTATGAAGGAATCTTCAAGATTCAAAAATCAGTGCTTCTCTGCGAGCACACTTTCAATATCGATCTCATAGGCACTCTCGGAAGTCTTGCGACAGAACGCGTAAACGATAACACCTGGGATACGCAGGTCGGCTTCGAGACCAGAGTGGGTATTCCCAATAGGTAATCAATCGCTTGCTCGCAGTTTTGCTTAAGGACGATCCTCAAAAAGAACATATTCAAGGTTATCTCCCATTTCACTCAGGGACATTCCTCTGCTCACTGCATCGCCCAGTCCTAACTCTCCATAATAATTATTTCCCCAACATTTGATCGAATGATTCTTAAAATAGGCACAGGCATGATACGCACTTGTGACATCGCTCAACCAGCTCACTGGTAATCCCAAGTCTACAAACGGGAGGTTCTCTCCCATTTCGTTTTCGCCATCTCCTCGGTTTGCAACTTCGCCTAGTCCGAGTCGGCCGCCAATATTGGCACCCCAGCACTTCACTCGCTTACTATCAAATAACGCACATGCTTGGTGTGATCCACTTCCCAACGAGATCACTTTTAAGCTTTTTCCTAAATCTAAGTGATATAGATGATTTCCCATCTCATCGGGTTCATCTCCCCTATTGTTCACATCACCAAGCCCAAGTTGACCATATCTATTGTCACCCCAACATTTTACCCGTCCACTATCGAATAACGCACAAGAAAAATATCCTCCTGGTTTAATCGATATGATCTTTTCATCACCTAAATCAAGGTGTGGCAATTGAATCCCCATCTCATTTGAACCATCTCCATAATTATTCTTATTACCTACTCCCAATTGACCAAGATGATTATCACCCCAACACTTTGCTTTCCCATTTTCAAAAAGTGCACAAGAATAATGCATTCCAGCGCTAAGCGAGATCACTTTCGAGTCACTGCCAAGTTCAACAAACAGTAGATGCTCCCCCATCTCATTCGGCAATTTGCCTCTACTTTGACGATCTCCATATCCCAATTCGCCATAATGATTCCCTCCCCAACATTTTACTCTACCATCTTCGAATAACGCACATGTATGTCCCGCCCCACAAGTAATTGCTGATATCTTAGATCTACTTCCTAAATTAACGTATGGAAGCTGGTCGCCCATTTCATTTGGATTGTCTCCACGATTTTCCGTATCACCTAATCCCAGCAATCCTCCACCATTATATCCCCAACACTTAACCCCACCATTCTCCAAGAGCGCGCAAGAATGAGTCTCTCCTCCGGTTATAGCGATCGCTTTCAACCCTTTTCCCAAATCAATATATGATAGTTGTTCTGACATCTCGTTAGGCTGGTCTCCTCGATTACTGCGATCTCCATAACCAAGTTGACCATATCTATTGTCACCCCAACATTTTACTCTACCATCTTCGAATAACACGCAACTTCCACCCGTCCTTGCCAGCATCTGCCGATAGTTAGCTCTCGTACCGTGAGACTGAATAGAAATAAATAACGGTAATACAATTAGATATAAAATATGCATGTGTATATTTTACTTGCTATTTCAAACAATAAGAAGCTGAAACAATCTTGTCATAGACGGTGCAGGTGAAAGTAGGGCTGGTGGTGAGTGAAGCGCTGGTGCTGCCATCATTGAAAGAGATGGGGAATTCTATTCCCCTGAGCGCCATTGTTAATAGCTTAACTTTTTGAGGGTAAGAAGTCATTGCCTTGGCCTCTCTTTTGGTCGATGCTCCGGTCCATGAAGATTGTATCCGATTTCGATGGCGTATTGACCGATATCAGTGAAGAGGCCGACCGGATGAAGGAAACCTTCATTCAATTTGTAGGGAAGGTAAACCACCTTTCTCCTGAAGCCTCCCACCAATTAGTGGCCGACGCCGAAAAGGCCTTTAACGAATTTCCCCACCAACATGGCTGGCGAATGAAAAATCGGGTCAGTGCCTTTTGGAACGAGGATAAGTTTATTTACGTCAATGCGATCGCGGCCTACTTAGATGATCGAAAAGATTTGAAACCCAATTTCTCCTTAATGCAGCAGCCCAGCAAAAGTTACACCGATCTCGCGATGCATGCCTTTTATGTGAGTGCCCATGAAACTAAATCGGGTGTGCGTAATCCCATCGACCCCGAAGCGATCGAAGTCTTAAGAGGACTTCTGAATAAAGGGGCGGAGATCGTGATTGTCTCCAATTCCGGAACAGAACGGATCGTAGATCTCTTAGTGCGCTCCGGTTTGCCACCGTCAGAAAAGTTTCGGGTGCGAGGGCATGCGAAAAAATTTATGTTGGGCGATAAAGCATCCACTTTTTCGGTAGGCCCCTATTTAGTCGACATTGATCGCCCCTCCTACCAAGAAATTTTACGGGAGGAACGGCCCGACGTGTTGTTGGGCGATGTTTTTTCCCTTGACCTCGCCACACCAATTGAGCTCACTCGTGCCCAGCAAATAAAATTAAAATTTGCCATTTTACGGAAGAGGCCATACACCCCTAAATGGTCTTATGATTATCTGACAGCTATGTCAGGGGGGGAAACACAAGGTGTCACAATCGATCGATTCAACCAACTTACCGGGATCCTTTAGCGCTGCGCCATCACGGGAGCGCGCACTTCCGCTTCATAGTAAGGCCTTTCGACGCCGACGAGCCATTAACTGGCTGACACTCGGCACCACCTATTCGGTGATGTACATGGGGCGATACAATCTTTCTTTCGCCAATAAATCCCTTTCCGATGCTTACGGATGGGACAAGACCCAGATCGGTGCAATCATCACTTCGGCATTAAGTATTTACGGCTTCTCTGCGATCTTTAACGGGCCCATCGCCGATAAGATTGGCGGGCGCAAAGCGATGCTGATCGGGGCCTCTGGAACTGCCCTTTTTAATTTGCTCTTTGGATTGGGGGCATATCTTGGCCATATTGGAACCGGCACTTTTCTGCTGACTTATTTTGCCAGTGTCTGGTCCATGAATGCCTATTTCCAATCTTTTAGTGCATTGGCCCTCATTAAAGTAAATGCTTCCTGGTTCCATATCAGTGAACGGGGAGTTTTTTCTGCCATCTTTGGATCGATGATCCAAAGCGGTCGGGCTTTAATCTTTTTCTTAGGGGGAATTTTAGTGGCTCTGCTGCCCTGGCAGTGGGTTTTCTTCGTGCCCAGCTTCTTGGTCGCCCTGATGGCCATTCTCACTTATATGTTCGTTCACAATTCTCCTGAAGATTGTAAGCTGCCTGCACTCGATGTGCAGGATGCCTCGAGTGGAGATAAGGGGGCGGTGACTGTTAAATATGTCCTCACAAAAATTTTGGGCAATCCCGTTACTTTGACGATTGCTTTTGCTGAGCTTTGCACAGGTTTTGTCCGCCATGGGTTTGAGCAGTGGTTTCCTCGTTATATGTTAGAGGCCCAAAAACTTCCGCTTCAATCGGCCATTTTCCAAAAGGGGGCGCTGGCAGTAGTGGTAGCTGGAATCGCTGGAGCCCTAGTAGCCGGTACCCTTTCCGACTGGATGTTTAAAGGACGCCGCACACCGGTGGCTTTTTTAGGTTACTTTATCCAAGTCCTTTCCCTGGCAGTGGTTTGGCAAGCCCCAAGTATCAATTGGGTGATTGCGGCCTTTATCTTCAACTCCTTTGCTATCAGCATCGTCCATTCCATGCTCTCCGGAACCGCCTCGATGGATTTTGGGGGGAAAAGAGCAGCGGCGACTGCGGCAGGTATTTTTGATGGCATGCAATACCTGGGCGGATCTATTGTTGGAATTGGAATGGGATGGTTGCTTGAGAAATTTGGATGGGGTATATGGGGACCTAGCATGATCGGTTTTTCGGCTGTCGGCGCCGTTTTAATGCTCCTGCTATGGAACGCGCGACCGAAGACGAGTGCCGCTGCTCACTAGTACCGTCATTGAGTTGTTGATGTGGAGGTTGTATGCGCGTTGTAGTTGTTGTTCTTGGCTTCTTGTCTCTTTTATCTCGTGCCTCTGAGCGGATCGAATATTCTGTGGATGTCTATTCCTATGATGACAGTGTTCGTTCACTCAGAGGTTCACATACCTACGCTCGATTTAATAAGGAAGTGAATGGAAAAGTTGTCGAGGTAGTGGATATCAGTTGGTTGCCCGCTCCCGAAAAATTTACAAGAAGAGGCAAAATTCCCTTGATTCGAATGGTCCATGGAAAGAATTACACACTGGAAGAAACCCGAGAGATTGCAAAAATAAGCAACTCCGTTGAAAAGTTCCATGGCCGCTTCGCCATTTCCGCTGAAATGTACCAAAATGCGATTCGGCGTCGCGATTTTTTAAACTCCAATCTAATTGGTTATAAAATGATTGATGCCTTTACCCAAGAACGTGCCTTGAATTGCATCCATGCCCTGGCTGGAATTTATGGCACTTATCTGCCCACCGACACTAAACATGGGGAAGGGGCATCGAATGCCGTCATCGACCATTTTTCTAGAACCGGTCAGTTGGCAACGTCCCAGACTCGACTCCATTATCAGTTGGATAGAATGATTAAGGATCGTGAAATGCAAAGTCTGAATAATCAAATACCTCCCGTTGTTTATCCACCACCTCGAAATCTCCGATAAACAAAAGAAGGGCTTTATTAAATTGGTCCTCGACAACAATCCGATCGCCATTCACCAATGAAAAGCCGAGCGTGCCATATTTCGGGTTGTCGAGATCTCCCGTTTCACAGACACTAAACCCAAGATTTTTCAGCCTTTGATTCAGACTCATTAAAATCTGTCGTTTGTCTTTCAGCGTTTGAGCATGCCGGAGATGCAACTGAACTCGCCCGACTCCGACAAAAAGTTGAATCAACCGTATCTCCTGCAGTAGTGTCTAAACAAATGATTCTCTGCTTTGAAACTGAGATTGCCGCCAAGAGTTACCGCACCCTCTTACGTGAAGAGAACTATAGAGCGGTTCTTTCGATAAAGGAACTCTTTGGACAAGCAGGGATACTAATGGGTAATGATGTTGCGCGTCAATGCATTCCGCCGGCTTGGATCCACCAATCCTATGAGATTTTAAGGGTGGTGGAACAGCTCCGAATGGCGCGGGTCTTAAGCGATGATGACATCGACTTCTGTTTTACATTGCTTCCGAAAAGCCGACGTCTCGAAAGCTTCCGGATTTTGCTCCATCAATATTTGGAAGAATCGAAAGGTAAAGATCTTCCTGGCCTTTTGGGAGAATGGCTGGAGGATCATCCACCATTTCAGATCAGCCCTGAAGTGACTCTCGTTGTCGAACCCCATTCGTCATTGCTTTACAAAGAGTGGACTCAACACCTCGCCCAATCGGGTGTCTCGGTGATTGAGAGCTCCAGTTGGCAGCAGCCCCAAACAAAACGTCCACTTATTTTACAGGGAAATAGTTTTGACCTCATTGAACGGGTTACTGAAACCCTCCAACGCCATTTTCATCCTTTTTTATTTGCGGGGGGTGATACCGCTCGTTTAGCTTTGCTTCAACTGCGCCTTCAACAATTGAAACTTCCGGTTGAGACGCTTCCCTGGATCCCTTATTCCTTAAGATCCCATCAAACAGCGATCGGGATCTATTTTGAAAAGAAGCCTGAAGGCTTGGTCTTACTCTCCGATTTTGAACGCAAACTCCTCACCGAGGGTGGGATTCCCTATCAACCTCCTCCAGAAGAGGGGCGATTTACTTTTCATGAAGTGATAGGGAAACAGGGGGGAGAGAGACCCCTGCTTTTTACTGATAAAATGCCAGAAGATAGTGCCCCAGAAAACAATGCGAAAGAAAGGAGAGTTTTTCGAATCCAATCGAAACGTCAGCCCCTTCCCACTCTATGGGATAACCCCACATTGCCACCCGCTCCACACTATTCGGCCAGCAGTTTGGAGAACTATCAAAAATGTCCGGCTCTCTATTTTTATCAAAATCGATTGAAACTCCAGAAACCGATCCTCCCGTCGGAGTCCTATGCCTTGATACTAGGGAAATCGATCCATGGCGGGCTTGAAAGCTACCTCAAAAATAAAAAAGCAGAGCCACTCCTCGATTGTTTCAAGAAAGCGGTTCAGGCAGAAGCGCCACAGGATCCCATCACTCAAGGGAGAATTCAGACTGAGTTTTCCCGAATTGCCGCTGGCTTTGAAAAATTGGAGGTAGAGCTCAAAGCCTACCTTCCTGAAGGCACACCGACTCTTTTCGAAGAACGATTTGAATGCCAAATCGGAGGGCAACTCTTTAAAGGGGTTTTCGATCGGATCGACAAAGGGGCCAACGGGGATTTTTTAGTCCTCGATTACAAAACCGGGATGATCGATTTCACCCCGGCCCACATTTCAAGGGGAGAGCACTTTCAAGCCTTGATTTACGCTCTTGCCATGGAGAAAAAAAATCCAGGAAAGTGTGCCGGGGTTCTTTTTTATGATCTCAAGAAAATGGAACTGAGACGCGGAATTGTGATTTCAGAAAAGCTCTCGGGAAAGCCTTCCATCACCCGAGGACATGCGATGGCCCAGGAAAAGTATATGACCCTGCTTGATGAAGGGCTCGCCCAACTTCAAAACATCCTTTCTCGCATCCAAAAACAGGAATTTGGGCCGATCCCCGATCCGGTCTACTGTGATTATTGTGCCATGAAGGGATTGTGCCGGAGTGCTTATGGAATTCACTGAAGCCCAACGCCGCGCCATCACCGCGCGCAACCATCCGATTGTGGTAATGGCGAGTGCCGGCAGCGGCAAGACCCGCGTGATGGTGGAACGCTACCTGGCGCTCCTTCAAGAAGGTCTGAAACCCTCTGAAATCCTAATGCTGACTTTTACTACCGATGCCGCCAATGAAATGCGCGAGCGGGTGGAAAAGAGAGTCGGCGGGGAGGTTTCCGGCGCCGCGATTGGCACAATCCATAGTTTCTGCTTTCAACTCATTCAAGCTGAAGGAGAGCGGATTGGATTGCCTCCCATCGAACAGGTTTGGGAGCCGATGGTCTACCATCACCACCTCACCAAAAAGATTTCAGAATGGCAGAAGAGCCTCAATGAGGATCAGTGGAAAGAGCTCCTCAGCCTTCTGCGATTTTATGAAGTGCGGGAATGGATCGAATGGTTTCTCGAGCATCCAGAGTATCTACAGCATTCGATAGAGCCACCGGCAGATCGCATTGTTGAACTACTCAAGCCAGCGATTGAAAGCTTCCAGTCCTTGCTCTTGGAAAAGCGGGCCCTTTCCTTCCGGGAGATGGAGCTCTTTGCGGCCCAGATCTTGGAGACGCAGCCGGAGGTGAGAGAGCGGCTGCAGAATCAATACAAAGCGATCCTGATCGACGAATTTCAAGATACCAGCCCCCGACAATGGAATATTTTAAATGCGGTTTTAGGTCCCCATTCCGAACGGCTCTTTGTGGTGGGGGATCCTCGCCAGTCGATTTACAGTTTTCGGGGGGCCGATCCTTTTCTCTTTGAGGAGATCTCCGCCTTTGCCAAGGAGAAGGGCGGGGAGGTGATCGAGCTCGACACCAACTTTCGTACCGGTGCCGGACTTTTGAATCGACTCAACGAGATCTTAGAGCCCTTGAGCTTTGGCCGGATGCAGGCGGGAGAAAATGTTTCGGGGGAATTGCTGATTGAAAAATGTGGAGGGGAAAAGGAAGCGGAAGCCATCGCGGAAAAGGTACAGCAAAAAATCACGGATGGAACAAAACCTAGCGAAATTGCGTTGCTCTTTCGTGTCTCTGATCGCATGTCCCAATTTGCAAAAGCACTTCTCCAAAAAGGGGTTCCTATTGCTACTGAAAATTCCGATAAAGTAGAAAATCATTACGACTCCCATGATCTGCTCAGTTTTTTCCGCTGGGCCAAACAGCCCCAGGATCCTTTTTACTTGGCGCAGTTTCGACGGAGTCGATTCATTGGGCATACCAATCAGGGTTTAGTGACGCGTCCACAGGAACCGATTCCTTGGACTGCCCCTACTGGGAATTGGCGTGAAGCGCTGAATTCCCTTTTTTCGAACAGCTCCTATTGGCCCCATGATCCCACGAGCCTTCTTTGGCTCCATGAAATTTTGCCCGATCCGAGTTCAAGTTTGGATGAAGCGATTGAATTTTTAGAAGGGCTTCGGAACCGCGGATGGAAAAGTCTCCGCCATGAAACCGGCCAAAGCGAAGGCGTGCACCTCATGACTGTTCATGGTTCCAAAGGCTTGGAATTCGATCACGTCTTTTTAGTCGATACCGCTCGGGGCCGTAGGAAAGATTCACCGCTCCACCTGCCTTCGAGAGAAGGAAAGTGGGCCTTCACCTATCCTTCTGAAGATGGGGATCGTCATCAGTCTTCTCTTTATTCAGAGATCTTAGAAAAGCAGCGCCAGAACCTCGATGCCGAATCATTGCGTGTGCTTTACGTGGCAATGACCCGTGCCCGGCAAAGCCTCCATTTGGTTTTGCCAGAAAGTCCAGAGGAAAGAATCCCTAAAGAATCATGGTCAGCGCTGCTCACTTCAGCATTATGACCTCTTAGAATATTCCTGGACATCTTAAGGATCTGAACTCATTCCTTCTCAGATCCCGCGAACAACCTTTGTTTAGGAATTCATTTCTTAAGCCATCGCAGAGGGCTTCAAAGCTTGAGAAGGTTTGTTTGCCAGTGGAGCAGTCCGATTTGAGTTCATAGGAATATCTTTCAGAGCGGTTAGAGATTCTGGACTCTTCGGAGATGTCACTTCCACAAGCTGTGATTAAGATTAATCCTAATAGGAACACGATTTGTTTCTTCATTTTCTATCTCCTTTGTTTTAATTCTAAGTTTCTTGCAATGACTGAGGTGTAAATTTGTTTGCGGAGGCTAGGGGAGAGAGCTTCTACTTCACCACTAGCTTACGGGCAACAGGATCATCATCAGCAACGGCCCCATGCCTCCGCAAAGTCGTTTAAGTCGTACAAACCTGATTACAGAGCGAACTTCACCGAACCCATCACCCGGTAAAAGGCGTTGTTCATCGCGGACGCTTCTTCAAACCCAGGAGCGGCATCACGACCGTTGTGGACCACAAAAGGGCGGTTGATCAACGGTTGCAGGTAAGACAATCGGAATCCGATTTCTACATCTTCGGTGATTCCAATGTCGGTACCGGCGGAGAGTTGTCCAGCGCCTAAGGTGTGGTTGTAGCTAGGAGCATTTTGATATCGGGGTCCACGGCTCATATTAGTGTAGTGAACCATGGTTATTCCAGGAGCGATGAAAGGCCGGAAGGTTCCATTCAAGAGGTAATACTTTACGTTACTGCCTAACAACCACTGATTGAAATCGTGTTTCCACATCCAGCCATTGCCGGGATGGGGTTGATTGGCCGAATAGCTGATATTCGATTTCGCATAGCTGCCTTCCAATTCAAAAGACAGGTTATGGGTCATCGGGAGATCGATCGCAAGACCGGTGGTGATTTGGTTCCCTACGTGATCGCCCCAACGGGAGACGAAGCCAGTGCCCCCTAACATGGGGATGATCGAAGCGGGACGTCCTTGGTGGTATCCCGAGCTGCGAGCTTCAAAGACTTCGCTGGCATCTCCACTGGAGTGGGATTGGCTATAAGCGATAGCAGGACTGGCCTGTTTCTGTTCCACTTGAGTGTCTTGCTGAGTGTTTTGGGCTGGCTTTACAATGACCACAGTCGAGTTTTCATTTGAAGCCACGGGGTTGGCTTCCACTTCATTTCCCTTCACGAGGTCTGTTTTTAAGATCAGTCCCACGAAGAGTAGTAATGCAACTTTCTTCATAAACGAGATCCTTTTCCTTTACGGGCTATAGGGGTAGCCCTGGTTTCCTCTCTCTCGTTCTGTTTCAGTGAAATTGTGTCGTCCGTATGTGCAGGATGCATACCAACTGTCCACTAGTATAAGTAATTGAAATTACATTGTTATTTTTTGTGACTGTAAACGTCACTCTGTCGAATAGTTAGACAACTTTTTAGACAAAAGAGATGCCACTCTACTTTCCCAAACGATTTAAGGAGTTTGTGGTAGTGTCGATTTTTTTGACAGTCTGACTAAAAGATCGACACCCATGCCGCATAAACCGGAGCTTAAAATTCAAACCACCACCCTGTGGGAATATCCTTCTCAGCACTATGGGAAGGGGATGCAAGGGGATAAGGAGTATATAGGAGCGACCCCTGCCTATGTGATCTGGAACCTCCTACAGAGGTACACTCGTGAGGGGGATAAGGTGTTGGACCCAATGTGCGGGAGTGGCACTACCTTAGATGTTTGTACCGATCTGAAGCGGGAAGGGATTGGCTTTGATCTCGCCCCCTTTCGGGAAGACATCAAACAGAGCGATGCCCGGCACTTGCCCCTTAAGAAGGAGACGGTCGATTTTGTCTTTATCGATCCCCCTTATTCCACCCACGTAGAATATTCGGGCCATAAGAATTGCATCGGGCAGCTGGATGCCCAGACTCCGGCCTATTACGAAGCGATGGAGCAGGTGATTGAGGAACTGTTTCGAGTGCTCAAGAACCGGCGTTACATGGGGCTCTATGTTTCCGATTCCTTTAAGAAGAAAAAGCCTTTCATGCCCATTGGCTTTGAACTCTTTCAGATTCTACGGAAACATTTCAAGCCGGTGGATATTATTTGCGTGACCCGCCACAACCGCACCCTGAAACGGAATCATTGGCATACCTCCGCCATTGAAGGAAACTACTTCCTCCGGGGCTTCAATTATCTTTTCATCATGAAGAAGGAAGTGGGTTAGTTCTTAAGGAACTGTTCAATCGCTTCACGGATCAGTTTCTGAAATCTCTTGGCGTGGCAGCCCTCTTTCTCGGAAAAGGGGGGGGGCTACGCCTTAACTTTTTTCTTCTTTTTAGGGGCAGGGACCAGTCTAAAGCCATCTTTAATGGCATCCTTTCTTGCCCGCTCAATAAAGCCTTTGGGGTCTGTGTTATATTCCTTTCCTAGTTCTGATCGGATTTTCCTAACTTCATCCACAATGGGATCTTTCCCTGCCTTCATCCGCATTTTATATTACCTCCAGAAGTTCTTCCGGTGTGCAAATGACCGGAGTTTTATAGCCGTGTTTTTCATTCACCGATTCGATCATTCTTCTCAAAGAAGCATTCGCGATATGCCTGCAATTCCATGTTAGCAAATAGTCAATCTCATGAACAGAAGCGCAGGCAATGTGAAATGCATCGAGTTCGGCCTTTTTGGAGATTTGAAGCTTATTTAGGAATGCTGCCGCCAGTCGTTCTATCTGATCCTTTTCATCCAGTACTGGAATCCCTCTGGAAATTTTCATTCTTCTTTATTAATAATACAAAGTCTTGATTTTGGAGCGATTGCGGTTAAAAAGTAATCCTTGGATTTTTATTTAAAGAAACATTCTCTCGGAGTGGCGGCCCTCTTTCTCGGAATAGGGGTTTTGTTACGCCTTCTTTTTCCGGGGGACATGGAATGGAAATTCGATGAGCAGTGGCTATTTGATTCAGCCAGCAAGGTACAGGCCGGGGGTGACTGGCCAAAAGTGGGAATGAATAGTTCCCAAGGGGTTCCAAACCCAGGGTTCAGCGCCTGGTTTTTTATTTTATTGGGCTATGTGGCGAAGACTCCTTTGCAGATGGTCTTCTGTGTGCAACTTCTCAATGCCCTCGCGCTCATTGCTTTTTTTTTCTACCTTAAAAAGATTATTCCAGAAAAAGAGCGGGAAGGGTGGTTGTGGGGAATGGCGCTTTTCTCCGTTTCCAATTTGCCCGTGCTTTATTCCCGCAAGATCTGGCAGCAGTGTGTGCTTTTTCCTTTTAGCTTCGTTGCGTTTGTGGCCTACCGGAATCGAGAGCGAGTATGGGGGGCGTTTCTATTGGGAGCGTTGTTGCTGCTCATGGGGCAGATCCACATGTCGGGATTTATCATCCTCTTTTTCTTTGTTTTGAGCCGATTCTTGGTGAAAGAAAAAACAAGTCTGCGACAAGCGATTTCCTTTTTGACGGGAATAGCACTGGCAGCCCTTCCCATGATTCCGTGGTTGCGGGAGGTGTTCTTGGGGGGATCGGGGCGGGCTCGAATGGCGACCTTTCACTGGATTCCGCGTTTTGCGCTATTAGAGAATGGGCTCAAGGACGCTTGGGGTTTGAATCTCTCCCATCAGTTTCACCTGCCGATTTGGAAATGGCCCTTTCCAAATGAAGTGTTGATACCGTTGATCCTATTCCATGCCCTGCTGTTAGTGATGGGGGGGTATGGCTTCGTGCAGTTGATTTGGAAGAAACGGTATCGCGAGGAGTATTGGGCTTCTTATCGGCCGTACGGAATCTTTTTTTGTATTATCTATGGGGTGTTTTACGGATTTCTCAGTCTTCCCGCCTATCCCCATTACTGGATTATTGCCTATCCTTTTCTCCATATTGGAACGGCGCTGACTCTTTATCCGAAACGGGGGCTGTTGGTATTGTTTATTGGATTGCAATTAATCCTGACCCTAGGATTTATGGGGTTTATTCACGTGACGGGCGGCGTGCCGGGGAGCGAGTACGGGATTACCTACCAACGGCAGTTGAATCTAAAATAGCGGGATTGCCACGCCCGTCATTGCGAGGAACGAGCGCAGCGAGTGACGCGGCAATCTCGTGGAGATAGCTGCCCGATTGTGTCAAGACATCCTACTTCATCGCCCATATTATTTTTGAATGAATTTTAAGTTAGTGTTCCTTACTTTAATCTTAGGAATAATCCCATCCGTCAGTGTGCTGGCCGATCAATCGAAAGCAATTATCTTTTGCGTGAGTGAGCCCGAACCCAGCTCCGATTTTCAACAGATGTGTGGTGGATATTCGAAATTAAAAGGGAGTGTTTATAAAGAGGTGGATATCGTTCGGGTACCCGAATCTTTGCGTTACGAATCGAAAAAATTGAAGGAATTTATCTGTAAGGCCTATGAAAAGGTGCCGGAGATCACTCGATTGGTGACCCTCTTTTCAGCACATGGGGAGGCTCGTGGAACGGAAAAATATTATGAAAAAGCTGATAAGGAGTTGGGACGTGAGGTGCGCGGAAAGGTTCAGCTTTTTTTGGGAAATAAAGAGGAGCTGAAGTCGGAAAAGGGGTTAAATGTAGAATTGTTGTCTGAGATGGTGAACCAGTGCCTCAGCGAAAAAAAATTGAAATCAGTGTTGGTATTGGATGCCTGTCATTCGGGTGCGGCCTGCAAAGCGGTATCGGATCCTAAAAGCCAGGTGAACCTCGATCGATTGGGAATTTTGGCTACTTGTTTAGATTGTACGATTACAAACTTCGATACTTTTATTGAGCTTCTTCTCAAACAGAAGAAAAAATGCGTCGATCTCGATAAGAATAAAGATGGCGTAGTATCAGCTCAGGAATTTACCGATTTTATTCACCTGGAACGAAAGTTTGGAGCCTATAATAAGACTCCAAAAGAAGGAGAGGAGGGGAATCTTAAGTCGGTGACTCGGCCTTCTCGATGGTCTTCAGGAGCGACCATTCCGCTCTATGCGGGCGATTCCAGCACGAAGTATCTTTTTTCTTGTCCTGAGTCTTATGAGCTGAAGGAAAAAAATTCAAAGGAGCCTGCTCCCCAACACTATAATTCCGATGATTATCGTTACCACCCGTTCCGGGGAGAGAAAAAAGATCCCGATAAGAAGTGATTCCCATTTTGCTGAAAACAGATTGCTTCGCTTCGCTCGCAACGACGGAGGTTGGTGGCTTGCTGTGTCAGGACATTTATCATCGGCACGACTATCCTTTTTTGCGCAGTCTTAATTTTCAACAAGGAGAAAACAATGAAATCCGACATTCGGTTATTCTTATTCTGTCTCATCGGTGCAGGAGTCGCTCAAGGGGCAATTACATGGAAGCCCTTTGAACTTCCTCCCGCGTGTGTAGGAATGCCTTACAAATTTGATATTTCCAGGTTTGCTTCGGATCCTGAAGGCGATACGATGATCTTTTCAAAAACTTCAGGTCCTGCTTGGCTTTCGCTGTTATCGTACGGATTATTAAACGGAACTCCACAAAAAACAGATGTCGGGGTAAGTAGTTTTAATGTCGCAGCAAGCGATGGTGATTCGGGTGCGTTCACTACTGTGAAAGTAGCTGTCAAAGAATGTGGAAATCTTCCTGCTCCGCTTACCTGTGAATCGGGTAAAAATGCCCACTTCGTTGGGAAATCAAGCGGTGGTGATTTGATCTATTCTTGTCCAGTAACCAATGACTAAATTCAACTGTTTCAATGCTGGGTTCCTGATTTGCGGGAGCCTAGCCTTTTTTTTCATTCCTGGCGCGTTCGCCTTAGTCCACAAACCGATTCCTCAATCGAGTCTAGAGGATCGCTGCCAAACCTATCGCGATAAACTGACCTGGAAGGTCTCCGATTTCCCTTTGCCTCCGGGGGGGAGCGCAGAAAATGAAAAGGAGGAAAAAAAGGAGAATGAGAAGAAACCAGGCCATTCTTCAAGAGGACAGGGGTTTGATGGCGGTCCTAGAAAGTTGTCGGGCCTTAAAAAAGGGCTTCCCAATCTGAATTTCCCGATCACGACGAAAAACCCAGAGGCGCAGAAATTTTTTACGCAAGGGATTGCGCAGTTACATGCCTACCAATTTCTTGAGGCGGAGCGGTCTTTTCGACACGTTTTGGAATTAGATCCCCAAACCCCGATGGCCTACATCGGAATGGCCCTGGCCGCGCAACAGATCTCTCTCTATCCCGATAAACGATCGCGCGCGTTGATTGAAACGGCTCTTAAAATGAAAGCTCCAACCGAGCGGGAAGGAGACTGGGTTAAAGCGATGGGTGGGCTATTAAATTCAAATTACCTGGCGGAGATGCAAAAACTAGCTGATAAGTATCCGAAAGATACGGAAGTCCAAGCCTTTAATGCTCATGCGCTTCTACTCTCATTGAATGGGATCGATGAAAAGGAGGAGGGAAAACGGGTAAAGGAGACCGAAGCGGCCCTAAAAAGAGTTTTTGAGCTCGATCCGAAACACCCCGCTCATCATTATTGGATTCACCTCTGGGATGGGAAGGATCTTGGCAAAGCAGCTCAATCGGCGATTGAGGTGGGGCCTTCCATGCCAGGCATTGGCCACATGTGGCACATGCCGACTCACCATTATTCTCGTCTCAATAAAGATCGAGAGGTGACGTGGCACCAGGAGGCCGCACTTCGTTCCGATAATTCCTATATGAAGGACTCGGACGTCATGCCGAATGAGATCCATAACTATACTCACAATGTTTCTCTATTGATCGATAATCTATGGGAGCAGGGAAGAGCACAGGAGGCGATCGCCTTAAGTGATTCCTTCTTGAAGACCCCAGCCGATCCCAACTTTCCCAAAGATTTTGGGACGAGTATTCAAGAGACTATCCAGAAAAATCTCTTGAGCGGTTTGGAAACGGCAGGCATGTGGCAAGAGATCCTCGATCGCCGAAACAGTCCATTGTTTGACATGACAACTCCTCCCCAAGAGATCCGGTTGGTTCTGCTCTTGGCACGGGCCGCTGCACAGACGAAGAATAAACTTCTATTTGCGGAGCAGAAGAAATCATTGCTTTGCCTCATCCAACTGGCGGAGGAACACAAAGATATCGGTAAGGAGGAGGCGAAGTGGGCAAAGTTGGAATTGCCGCTCCTAGAGGCTTTGCTCACAGGAGATGATCAGGCTTTTAAAACAGCCTATGAAAACCAAAAGAAGGATCCAAAATTCACTCCCTGGGTTGAAGATGCTACGCGAGCCGGGGATCATGCGCGGTTGAAGGAAATTTACAAAAAGATGAAAGAGGGCTCTCCACTCGCTTTTACCACTCTTTTGTTAGAGGCCGAGTTAGCGTTGGTTGAAGGGAAAAAGGAGGAGGCAAAAAAAACAGTTGAAAAGTTGATCGAACGCTTTGGAAAACCGACTCCGAAAGAGAGGGAGTTTGGCTACCAAAAAAAATTAGCTGCCCTAATGGAACGCTTAGAGATGAATCCTCCTGAAGTTCCTTTATGGAAGGACGATAAGCATCCAGGACTTTCTACTTTTGGTTCACTCCATTATGAGGCTCCAACGGCACCCGATTTCCCTGCGAAAAAACCGACGGTGATCTTATTTAATCTGGGATCAGGCTGCGCCCATTGCAATCAACAATTGAAAGAGATGATCAAACAAGGAGAGGATTTAAAGAAACAGGGACTCGAGGTGGTCGTGGTGACCAATGAAATCCCGGAGCAGCTAAAGCGATCTTTAGAAGGCTTTAAAAAAATGGGGATGGAAATTCCGTTTCCGGTGATGGGGGATGAGTCTTTGGCCCATTTTAAAAAGTTTGGGGCCTATGATGAATTTGATAAAGCGCCCTTGCATGGTCTTTTCCTCATCGATAAAGAGGGAAAAATGCGATGGCGTGACATTGGGGCTGAGCCCTATATGGCGCTTGCTGGTTTTAAAAATGAAGCGGGGCGTTTGCTGCGGACAAAGAGTAATTTAAGTCGGTAGTTTTTCCTTAAGCCGCCCATTTTTCCTCCCGGTCAGGAAAAAGCAATACTGCCGGATGGATATGGAGTGCAGTGGCTAGAGCTTTAGCCCTGTCCACTCCTAAGCGAATCCGGTTGCTTTCAAGACTTGATATGGTTGACTGAGTTAATCCCGTTTTCTTTGCAAGTTGATTCTGAGTGAGTCCATTTTTTTCGCGTAGAATGGCTAAGATTTCCCCCGTGGTAAGCGAAATAGTGGGTTTAGCACGGGTAAATTCCTCATTTAGTGATTTTTTAAATTTTTTTCCGATAGTCATGTGGCGTAACCTCCAACACTTTAATTTGAACGAAACGATCCTCGACCCAATAGATCACTCGCCATTGGACGTTAAGATAAGAGTTCCTGGCTCCAGCCCATTGGCTTTTGAGGGCATGGTCTTTGAAACCAGGAATCTGTCTCAAGGCCGAGGGGCCCGAAAGTTCAATTACCTTCTTCCAGGCTTCATATTGTCTCAATATTTCTTTGGGGCACTTTGCCAGTTGTTATTTAACTGACTTGCTTTCAAGGACCGCCCACATTACCTATATATAATATTACTGATAAATAATATCAATGAGGGATAGAAGCGGTTAACAAAGGGACCAGTCGGTTCCGTGGCCAATATCGACGCGAATGGGCACTTTCAGTTCCATCGCCCCTTCCATCTCTTCCTTTAAGATCCGGGTAGCTCGCTCGACTTCTGCTTCAGGGGATTCAATCACCAATTCGTCATGAACCTGCAGGATCAATTTTGATTTCAGTTTTTCGTCTGCCAGACGCCGATAGATCTGGATCATGGCAATCTTGATCATGTCAGCGGCAGTTCCTTGGAGTGGGGCGTTCATCGCGGCCCGTTCGGCAAATTCCCGGCGCATTTTCTGTTCCGAGTTGATTTCAGGAAGGTAACGCCTGCGCCCAATGAGGGTGGTGACATAGCCATTTTTGCGGGCCCCTTCGATCACCTTTTCAAAGTAACCTTTTACTTTGGCGTAGCGTTCAAAATAGGTGTCGATAAATTTCTTGGCTTCCCCAGGGGAGATTTTCAAGAGTTGCGAAAGGCCATAGGCGGTTTGGCCATAGATGACCCCGAAGTTGATGGTCTTGGCAATCTTTCGCTGGTCATTCGTGACCTCTTTTACGTTAAAGATTTGCTTTGCGGTGAAGGCATGGATGTCGGTGCCTCCATCGAAGGCTTTGATCAAAGTGGGATCTTGGCTGAGTTCTGCCAAAAGTCGGAGTTCGATCTGGGAGTAGTCGGCCGAGATCAGTTGGCAGCCAGGTTTGGCGATGAAGACCGATCGAATTTCGGACTGGTCGGGAATGTTTTGCAGATTGGGATCGGAGCTTGAGAGCCTGCCGGTGGCCGTGATCGTCTGGTTAAAGCGGGTGTGGACCCGTCCCGTCTTGGGATGGATCTGTTCCAAGAGTCCATCGACATAAGTGGATTTCAGTTTGCAGAGTTCGCGGTAATCGATAATCCATTTTCCAATCTCACTTTTATCGGCTAATTCCGTCAGCACGCTTTCATCGGTAGAGTAACCGGTCTTTGTTTTGCGAATGACGGGAAGTTTTAATTTTTCAAATAAGATTTTAGAAAGCTGTTTCGGCGACTGGATATTAAACGCTTCTCCAGCCAATTCATGAATTTTGGTTTCTTTTTCACTGATCTGTTTCAATAGTTTTTTGGAGAGTTCTTCTAACTTGTTTTTGTCTACCAAAACGCCGGTGAATTCCATGTCGGCCAGAACAGAAAGCAAAGGGACCTCAATCTCTGTATAGAGTTGGGTTAAATTCTTTTCTTTAATTTCTTTACTGAGCAACATGTTTAGACGAAAAGTGACATCGGCGTCTTCCGCAGCGTATATCCCTGCTTTTTCGATGGCGACTTCGGCAAATGAAATTTGAGATTTCCCTTTTCCGCAGAGCTCTTCGTAGGTGATATTTTGATGATTGAGGTAACGAAAGGCGAGGCTGTCGAGGCCATGGGGTTGTTCCGGATCAATGACATAGCTTGCCAGCATGGTGTCATCGGTAATGTTGGTTATCTCCACGCCAAAGTTTTTCAGGATCTGGAAGTCAAATTTAATGTTTTGGCCGATCTTGGCCACCTTCTGATCTTCTAGCAGGTCTTTCAGGTAGCGGCGAGTCACTTCAGGATCTATCTGTCCCTTCTCCTTTTGGGTGGCGTCCCCAAGCATGTGGTGTCCTATAGGAACATAGTAGCCTTTGCCGGCCTCGCCACACAGTGAAACTCCGACTAGTTCGGCTGTGTGAATTGCCAGAGAGGTGGTTTCGGTGTCCACGGCAATGAAGGGCTTCGCTTTTAATTCTTTCACGACGGCAGCGAGTTCCTTTTCATTGCAAATGATCTTATAATGGGACCTGTCGACGGTAGATCCCTTCGTTTCCAGTTGAAACTTCTTCATCAAGTGGTGGAATTCAAACTCTTCGCAGAAACCTTTCAGTAGATCTAAATTAGGCCCGTTATAGTTGAAGTCATCCCAATCGAGTTTCAAGGGCATGTCGCAATCAATCGTGGCCAGTTCCTGGCTTAAAAAGGCGATCTCCTTTTCCTTCTCTAAGGTGTCTTTTCTTTTTCCGGGTGGAAGTTTGTCGAGTTTTGCGTAGAGACTTTTAAGTGACCCAAATTCCTGGATCAGTTGGGTAGCGGTTTTTTCTCCCACTCCAGTGACGCCCGGAATGTTGTCGGAACTATCTCCCATGAGAGCGAGAAGGTCGATCACTTGTTCGGGAGTGACGCCGAATTTTTCGATCACCTGTTCCCGATCAATTTTCTTGTCCTTCATCGGATCGTAAAGGGTGATTCCAGGGGAGACCAATTGCATGAGATCTTTATCACCTGTGATGATCTCTACAGTATAGCCTGCAGCCACAGCTTTTTTGGCAACGGTGCCCAGGATGTCATCGGCTTCCCATCCCTCCCTATCGAGGCGGTAGACATTCATGCAATCGACCGCTCGGGGAATAATTGGAAACTGCACTTCTAAATCGGGCGGCGGGGCTACTCGATTGGCTTTATATTCGGCATACCGCTCTTTGCGTTTGGTTGGCTTGCCGGTATCAAAGGCGATTAAAAGCTTCGTCGGCTTTTCATTCTCCAACACCTTGATGAGCATGGTGAGGAAGCCATAGATGGCATTGGTCGGAAATCCTTTTTTGGTCGAAAGGCGTTGGATGGCATAGAAGGCGCGGAAAATATATCCGCTGCCGTCGATCAAGATGATCCGTTCCTTTGCCATACTCCTACCTCAAACTACGCCAACAACTGGCTCCGTTCCCGCCAGAGTTCGAATACAGCGGGAAGGGCGGAGATGAAGATAATCATCAGGATCACGAGCGTAAAGTTCTGTTTCACGATTGGGAGATTGCCGAAAAAATAACCACTCAGCACGCAGATGGAGATCCAGAGCAGTGCTCCTACAATATTAAAGATGGCAAAACGGCGATAACTCATTTTACCCACGCCCGCTAAAAATGGAGCGAAGGTGCGGACGATCGGAACAAAGCGGGCGATGACAATCGTTTTGCTGCCATAGCGTTCAAAAAAACGATGGGTTCGATCGAGGTATTCCTTTTTGAGAAAGCGGTTATTCCCGGTAAGGACTTGAGGACCAGCGTACTTTCCAATGGAGTAGTTGACGGCATCCCCTAGAATGGCGGCCACACTCAGTAAGACAAAAATGAAAGTGAGATCGAGACTCCCTGAGGCACAAAAAGTGCCGGCAGCAAAGAGAAGGCTATCTCCGGGAAGAAAAGGAGTGACCACTAAACCGGTTTCACAGAATAAAATGATGAAAAGGATTAAGTAGACCCAAACCCCATAAGATTGGATCATTGCGTTAAGGTGAACGTCAAGGTGCAAAAAGAGATCAATAAATTGAAGCATCCCATTTTGTAACATGTGTATGCACTGTGATTCAAATGGTTTGACACCGAAGCCTTCCCCTCCTTAGATTCCCAGTATGGGCAAGGGGATCTCTTTCTTATTCGTATCTATCCTTATTTCAGTCACGGGAGTTGGGAGGGTGGCGGTCAATAGCCTTTCAACCTACTCCTATTCACAACAATGGGTTTTAGAGGATGGGAAGATTCTCATCATCCGCAACGATTCTCACTATGAGATGGCCAATGGAAATGTGGCGATGGTGAGAACCCATTCCGACGGCACTCTCGATCGCACTTTTGGGAATAATGGGAAGGTGAAGGTCAATCAAAGCCTTTACGAATTTCACCAGTGGGATTTCCCTAGATTAGTCGTTGATGATTCGGGCTCTATCTACATTTATGGTTATTCCAATGTAGAGGATCCTAAACAACGAAAGTGGATCATCCGTAAATTTCTCGTGAATGGCGCGGTCGATAAAGATTTTGCCCTTCAGGGGACACTCAAATTTCCGGCTAGCCCCGAACTCGATTCGGTATGGGTAGGGGTCTCTCCCAGAGGAGCGATCTATTGGATTGCTTCTGGCGGGGATAAAGGTTCCACTATCTACTCAAAAAGGTGGGATGCTAGGGGGCAAGTCGATATCGGTTATGCTTCGGCGGGGTATGGAGAGGTAACGCTTCCCCATATGACTGAGATTGTTCTGAAGCAACTCAATTTCCGGGAAAATGGAGAGGCGATTTTAGGGGTGGAGTGTTACCGTTTTGGCACTTTCAGGAAAAGACGGTCCATTTCGATTTTAAATTTCACCGAGAATGGGATGATTGAGGGGAGAGCGGTAAATTTCCTGGATACCCCGGATGTTACCCGACCTGTATTGAGAGACATTGCCGTTTCTAAAGAAGCGGTCCATATCATTGGAAACTTTACGGGAGACGGTTGGGATAAGACCCCGTGTTTCGTGGCTCGCTTTGGAAAAAACCTCCAAATTGACCGACAGTTTGGAACCCAGGGCATTCAGGCCCTCTCTCTCTTTTCAAGCAACGTTTGCCATTCGATAGTGGTCAATGATCTGGAAAAAATATTTGTTGCCTATAGTTCGCAAGTGCGGGGGATGCGGGATCCCAATTTCGGAGTGGTGAGTTTAGAAAAAAACGGCAGTCCGCGATCCGATTTTGGTAATGACGGTTATCTGCATCTGGTAAATCGCCTGGCCCATTCTGGGAACCTTTCTGTTCGAAGTAATCACGATCTTTTTTTAAACCTCAGCCAAAGCACCAATCAGGATAATTTCATCCACCCCATGCTCTACGGCGTGAACATCGATGGGAAGCCGCTCTATTCCTTTGGCCCTCTTGGAATCGGCGGATTATTTTAATCG
>CAZRZK010000035.1:0-39944 GCA_964604555.1 uncultured Pseudobdellovibrionaceae bacterium
GCCTACCTTTGTGAAGACGTAGTCATTCACAAAGGTAGGCCGTACCTTTGTGAAACTAAATGGAGAGTGACCCCTTTTAAGAAAGCAGGCTCAGAGCGCCTTTTCCGCGATCCCCTGGAGTTGGATCATCTCATGTTCGAGATCGATCCTTACCTTTTCCAGTTCTTCTTCAGTCGATTCTTTGGAAATGTTTCTAGGCGCACCGAAAACAATCACGCACTTTGAAGCAGGTAATGGCAAATAACAACGGTTCCAGGCTTTTTTAAAAATATAACTCCGATTCGCAGCCGAAGCGGCCGCAACTAAAGGTCGACCGGTCTGCTGCGCCAGCTTAATCACTCCGGGCTTTACCTTATAGATTGGCCCCCGTGGACCATCAACGGCGAGAGAAGCATCCCGTTGTTCTTTGGTCACGGCATCGATTAAGCCTTTGAGTCCGGCTGCACCTCCTCGGGTGGAAGAGCCTCGCACCACACGATAACCCAATAATGAAAGAACCCGCTTCATGAGGGAGCCATCCCGACTCCAGCTAGCCATGATGGCCATTCCCGATCGGATGTATCCCCCAATCATCAGCAATTCATCACCATGCCAATGGGCATAGACATGGGGCCCATGTTTGGGCTTATTAATATAATGAATCCGCCAGCTCTTCGCCCAGAGGCGATAGAGCCCTGCAATAACCAGGGAAAGAAAGATTTCCTTCAAGCGCTTAAACATCACTCCGGGTTATAGCGCTTTCAGGCAATGTTTTACAACCTCGCCTTCTTTATAACTCGCCATCACCACACTATTGCGTTCCTTCGCTACTGGCCCGCCGACCATCGCGGGATAGGCCGAACGGGCAAAGAGATTTCCCCCCGCTTCATCGGCCACTAAATTCCGCAACGCAAAGAATTTATTTCCGGCCGTGGAAAGATCCCACCGCTCCCCTAACCACGCTTGAGCCTTGAAACTATAAAAGGAGATCTCCTTTTTCTGTTCATCGCCAAGCGCTAAACATTGCCCGAAAGCGGCAAGCCCCCTTGCGTTTTCGGTGTTCAATACAATCGTCTGGGTCACTTTGCCTGAACTCGATTGGACTACAGATATTTTTTTAGCCCGCTGATCTAAAAGGAGTAAAGATTGGAGCTGTGGATAACGGAGCAATTGAGTGAGTTTCTCTCCTTCTAATACCGGAGTGCTACTTTCGGTTTTGAGTTGAATCCGGTGGAGTTTTTTCCCGCCCGAGGCCAGACTCATATGCTCGACCACATAGAGGAAATCGCCTTCTAAGATCATCTCCTGCGGATTGCGAATTCTGGGCGCCAAAAAACGAACTTGATTTCCCGAAGTGAGCGTAAAGATCGTTTTGAGGGGCACATTCATCGGCGAACCATCATCTAATCCACCGGGATCGGTAAAATAGTTCACGTTGGGGTTTCCGGCCCAGCGATCTCCCAGCGCTTGCATTGGAATATTAAATTTCACGAGCCCCTTCTTCAAAGAGGCAATCGTGTAATGGCTCAACTGGGTTTGGTAAGACATGCCAATGATCAAGATGCTATCGGGCCCTTGGGGATAGATATATTTGGCGGCATGCTGAAGTGGATATTTCGCCACCTCTTTTCCATAGGCATCGAATACTTCCAATTGATAAAAGGAGCTGAGATCTTTTCGTGATCTCCCGACCCAAAGATGGTTGGCATGGAATGCCATTCCTTCAAAGGGTTCGAAGCTATCAAGTTCAGTCAGTACTTTTACTTCTAAGGAACCTGCACTCAAGGGCAAGGCAAGGAACATTAAGAAAAGAATACGAAACATGGAACCCTCCAACGCGTATTGATTGTTATAACCCGTTAAGAGAGTATCACTCGTTATTTTGAAGGGTAAACGGAATCTTAATTTTTAAGTTTTAATAAGAGATGAGGATCATGCCATCCGATCCTGCGATGGAGGTCATTGGCGTGCCGACCGGAATCAATATGTCGAATCGAGGGAGCGGTACGACATCCCAACCAGTCGAAGGAAAGTCAAACCAGTGAGCCCCCATTCCAGCACCACCTCCACCCGGAGCACTCGATGGAAGGGGCCATACACTCACCCCCATATCAAAGGTAACAGGAATTCCACCCATCCCCCCATTTCCCCCTGCTCGACCTCCTTTCCCTCCGAAAACCCGCTGATTCCTACTAGTATCATTCAAGGCCTGATCGTCAGCAGTTCCTCCACTTCCCCCTTCGCCTTTCAAGGATAGTACCGATTGAAAGCTCGCGCCGATCGTAATTGCCTGCCCCCCTTCGCCCGAAAGGGCAATATTATGTTTTGCCGCTTTTCCTCCGCCAACACTAATCAGATCTCCTCCATGCTGCACCCTGCTCTCTCCTCCATCACAGGTATCGGGAGTTCCACAAACAAGCCCACCATACCAATTCTGATAGTTTCCAACCCCTCCCCTTCCAACAGTAAGAGAAAAACTATCCCCGGGTGTAACCGCTTTTTGAGCCCTCACATATCCACCCCCTCCTCCGCCTTTTCCTCCATACCCAATATTCTGTGATCCCTGCGAATTGTAATTTCCAAGAGCGGTATTCCCCGATCCACCTGCCCCCCAGATCTCCACCTGCACCTTTGTCACGTCGCTGGGAACGGTCCAAGTATGGCTTCCCGGGGTGGAAAAACTAACGACGCTAGGAATCGCGCTGGAGGATCCTGAGGAAGTGCTGGCGGAACCGCTCGAACTGCAAAGCTCAACCGTTTGTGCCCCGGTTTGAGGAGTGAGAATTTTCATTATGAATTGTCGAGAAAGACGATCCCCTCCATAAGAACCTTTCTGTTTCTTAGCCTCCAAATTGAGTTTCAACATATGCTCCTTATAATTTACACTGGAGATGGTGACTGAGGTGGGAGTTCCCCCTAACGATTCAAACTGTAATTTAGAGATAGTAAGCCCTCCCGGCACCACCTGGTTGAGCGTGATGAGCGTCGAATTACCCATGACGATATGGTTAATATCGGTAGTAGTGGAAACAGTGGGATCGAAAACAACAGAAGTGTTATCCGATTTGCGAAAGGCTCCTTGGCAGAGAGATGGAGTCATGATTAACTGCGTTATAGATCCCGTAATGAGATCGAAATCGACTTTGTTCTGGATGTTTCTTTGCCCCTTCAAAGAAGTGTTTAAGAGATTGGTAACCATGTAAATCATGCCGGTGATAATCGATAACCCTGCGATTATCTGTAGGAGACCGACCCCGTGATTTGACACTCTTTTCATACATTTGTTTTCGTCAAGTATTTCAAAACACTTAAGAATATTTGTCATTTTTCCGATGAGACAAGGTATGAAACCGGCCTTAAAAAAGCTTTCAAAGGAACCCTCTTCGATTAACAGTTACGAACTCGAACGCCACCTGCGCCGTTTTTGCCAGGTGACAAGCCATGAATTGGGAAACCTTTTGGGCGCAGTTTATGGTGAGCTCGATTTTGGCCTGACCTCCCAAAACAACGCCGATCGGGAACGCTCCCTGGAAGTGGCATTCCAAGCGGCCGAGAAAGCTTTGGTGCTGTGCCGCAATCTGCAATACTTCGCCATTCAAACCCGAGTCGATGGGCGGATTATCGACCTTTCTCAATTGGTGCTCGATACGATCGAAGATCTCGAAAATGAATTTGAACAACGCGGAATCCAACTCCAAGTATTCGTTGAAACCCAAGTGGTGACGGTGGTCGATGAAGGGGCTTTTCAACAAGCCCTGACGCACTTGTTGAATAGCTTTAAAGATCGCCTGAGCGCTCATCACCAAGTCACCCTCACTTTGCGCCAAAACAAAAATTCGATCGATCTGGAAATCCAAGACAATGGCCGAAATATTCCTGAAGAAAAACTGGCAGAGCTTTTCGATCCCCAATTTTTTACTCCGAATACACTTGGAATCAGCGTGGCCAAAGCGATCCTCGATGGCCATGGAGGCGATCTTCAGATTGAAAACCTCCCCCAACGAGGCGTTCGGTATTTAATATCACTTCCTATAGACAGTAAAATTGGCCGCAAGCCTTATCCAGAAAAAAGGCAACACCGCCGAATCACACTCGATCTGCCGGCCGTTCTATTCGACAAAGGTCGAGATACGCAGGTACTCGTGCGAATTGCAACCCTTGGTGAAGGGGGCTGTTTAGCCCTTCTCCCTGAAGGGGTTCGCTATCCCGACAACAAAGGGGCCACGTTGTCCATCGAACTGGAACATTTCTCCTCCAGAACGGTCTCCATCCCCAAAGCCAGTATCCTCTACCACTGTAAATTGGGAACGGAGGTAGGTTTAGGGATCGAATTTGGCCCTCTTCCCGAACGTACTTTAAAGGTGCTCCGGGCATTGATTCGCAGTCATGCAATGGGGTAGACATAAGGTATCCCTATGAAGATCTGCTTTGTGGTCCGGTCTATCTACTCCCAGGTTATCACCTACACCACCACCCATTTAGCCTATGAAGCCCAAAAACGGGGGCATAAGGTCTTCTACACCACCGTTAACAGCCTCTCTCTCTCCCCAAAAGGGGATGTGATGGCGACAGTAGTCTCAATGGGCCAGCGCCACCTTGAGGGTCGAAGGAACTTTCTGCAAATGCTGCAAGGCAATCAGGCAGAACGGCTGGAAGTGAATCTCAGCGAATTTGATGCCATCTTCCTCCGTTACAATCCGGTGGATGAAACGGCCGATACTCAACGGGGCCATAACCCTGCCATCGAATTTGGTCGACTGCTCAAAAGCCAGGGGGTCTTTGTGGCCAATGATCCCAGTGGGCTGACCAAAGCCTCGAGTAAGCTTTACCTAACCGGCTTTCCCGAGGCAATCCGAGCGGAAACGTTAGTCACCCGGAGCACCTTAAAAATCAAGGAATTTATCCAACGACTCAAAAAACCGGTCATCCTAAAACCGCTAGCCGGCTATGGCGGACAGGATGTCTTTTTTATTAAGAGCCCCAAGGATTTGAACCTGAACCAGATCATCGCCACCGTGAGCAAAAACGGTTACGTCATCGCCCAACAATACATACCGGCCGTCAAAAAAGGGGATAAACGGCTTCTCCTCCTCAACGGATCCCCCATTTTTGTGGGGAATCGCGCTGCCATCTATCGCCGCATGTCCCCCAAAGGGGATGTGAGGAGCAATATGCATGTGGGGGGCACCCGCAAGACCGTCCCCTTCACCGAAGTGGAGGAAAAGATCTGTTCCGAGATCCGTTCCAAACTGATTGCCGATGGATTATACTTAGTGGGAGCCGATATCGTCGGGAACAAACTTCTCGAGCTCAATGTGAATTGTCCGGGCGGTATCAATAACATCAACGAACTCTATCGCATCAATGTCGGAGAGGTGATCATCGCCGATCTCGAGAAGCGGGTGCAGCTGTGGAAAGCGGCCCGGGCGAGCTCATTAAGACCCGTGACCTACATCGCATGAAAAAAGTCTTGATCCTGTGTGGCGGCCGTTCCGATGAACATGAGATATCATTGATCTCGGCTAAATGTGTAATGGACGCGATCGACCGCAACAAATTTTCGCCGCTTGTCATCGGCATTGGAAAACGATCGGGCATCTGGCACCTTGAAGAGGAAAAAACTTTTTACACAGGCGAATTCCGCGCCGACAAGATCGCCCTCAATGAAAAGGCACCTGCCATCACCCTAGCCCCTTATCGTTCCCCTCAAGGGAAAGGATTGCTCCTTGCGAATGGAAAGACGATCGAATTTGACGTCGTTTTCCCCATTCTTCACGGCCCCTTCGGTGAAGATGGCACCATGCAAGGGCTCTGGGACATTGTCGGAGTTCCCTATGTTGGGTCCCATTGTGGCAGCAGCTGGAACTGCATGGATAAGATGCTGACCAAAGTGCTCTGCTCACAAAACGATATTCCCGTCGCCCCTTTTATCTGGATCCAATCGATCGAAGAGTTTAATGAGAAAAGAAAAGCGATTGAAGCACTCGGCAACCCTCTTTTTGTGAAACCGGCCCGATTGGGATCTTCCGTGGGGATTAGCAAGGTGGAAAATCCGGCCCAACTCAAAGGTGCAGTGGAACTGGCCCTTCGCTATGACAATAAAGTGCTGATTGAAAAAGGAATTGTCGGCAGGGAGATCGAATGTGGGGTTTTAGATAACCAGGCATCGATCCCTGGAGA
This sequence comes from uncultured Pseudobdellovibrionaceae bacterium, assembly GCA_964604555.1. GTDB lineage: Bacteria > Bdellovibrionota > FAC87 > UBA2466 > UBA2466 > CAZRZK01. Next base: position 6,160 of record CAZRZK010000035.1, read on the forward strand.
GATCATCCCCTCCAAAAAAATCGGCTGGTATTCATACGACGCTAAATACCTCCTGGATGACGGTGCTGAGACCGTTACCCCGGCGAAACTGACCCCTCAAGAAATTGCACAAGTTCAAAAAATCGCACTGCGTGCCTTCCAAGTTCTGGAGTGCGCCGGCATGGCCCGGGTTGATATGTTTTTAGAGCCTTCCGGAAAGGTGATCTTGAACGAAGTAAATACCATTCCTGGATTCACTCCGATCAGCATGTATCCCAAGATGTGGCAAGCCAGTGGCGTTTCTTACAGCGACCTCATCACCCGCCTCTTAGAACTGGCGAAATAATCACGATTTCAATCATCATCAAAGAGCGACAGCAAAAGGTATCCACCCCCCACCGCAGATCCAATGCCCACCATTCCAATCCGCATGAACAATTGTGTCTGCTCCCAATCGACCCGCTTCAAGGTTTTCGGCAAAAGCCCTGGGGACGACAATAGATGGGTGCCGTGAATCAACACTTTATCCACTTGATAGGAGCGTTCGCCCGATAAAGTTTCAAAGAAGTTCCGATAGCCGGAAAGGGGAACTATCTTTTCCTGTTCACCCGTGTGATTCAGATCAGAGAGGAGATGACAAGTTCCCTGCGCACAACTTAAAACATAAGCCTTCCCACCCGATGCCTTTTTCAATCTTGCCATCGCTTTTTCCTGCTCTCCAGAAGTGGCAAAACTCAAAGGCATATAAATGGCATCATGATTAATGGTTGAATTGGCTTCCACCCATACCCCACGACTTGCATCCAAACTGGTCCACCGTCCATTAGAGTCGATGCGAACCGGTTGCCAGTGAAAACTATGCGTATAGGGCCAAGCCAACCCATAATAGAGTAAAGACCCGATGGCGTTACTTCGGGGAGGCGCCATCCATTGAGACGCCTTATATTGAATGAAGACTTCCCTCCCGACCTCTTTAATGACAAAGAGTATTTTTTCTTGCCCTTGTTGCCAGCCCAATTCGTGGTTTAACTCCTCAAGTCGCATTCGCTTCTCGCTTTTCAAAACTTTTACTGGAACAGATTTCAGCAATCGAATGCCCTGGATTAATTCAAATTGATGATGTTCCCCATTCCAAAGGATGGATCGACAGGGTATTTCAGCCTGCACGGCAACCGCAATCGCAGCAGAAAGAAATAAAACATGTTTCAGGGATCCCATATCGGATCAGTTTAAGTAATAATTCCGACGAGAAGGTGTCAAAACAGTAACAACCTGTCACAAGACGGGAGACACTGAGTGAATACAACCCCTAAAGTTCCAGAATGGCGTTACAGAGGCCCTGCACTCCTTGAAAAAGGAGGTGAAGCTTGGCATCTCCATACATATAGGCCGGAGTGGTCACTATTTTATTTTTGATATCCACATGACACTCTTCCACTTTTTTAACGATATGATGATGGCCTAGCTTTTCGATCTCTTGAGCAGCTTCACCCGCAGCTCCCACCGTTAATTCCAACTCTTTTCCTTTAAAGGCCAGCGCCAAAACGGCGGGGGCAATACAAACCGCACCGATCGGTTTCTTGGCCTCAAAAAACTGTTCCAGTTTTTTCTGCAAGGTGGGAATCACCGAACCCTTTGAACCTTCGCTTGCAAAGCTGCAAAGGTTTTTAGCGACCCCAAATCCACCTGGAATAATCAGAGCGTCAAAATCACTCTCATGAAGTGTTTCGAGATCCTTTACTTCTCCACGGGCGATCCTGGCCGATTCCACCCACATGTTCCGCTGTTCGGCCATGGGCTCCTGAGTCAAACAATTAATCACATCTTTTTGGGGTAAATTCGGTGCAAAGCATTGCACTTCAACAGGCAAGGAACTAAGCCCCCACAAAACAGCCACCGATTCTCGAATCTCGCTGCCATCTTTAAAACCACTCCCACATAAAATGACCGCAATCTTTTTCATTGGTATATTAATACGCTACATGGGAATGGAACACAATCAACGCACGACCCTCTACACCCTGATCATCACGCTCCTTACCATGGGAATTGAGATAGTGGCCGGCTTTATCTCACACTCGATGGCCCTGACAGTGGACGCCTGGCACCTTTCGATGGATAGCGTTGCACTCCTCATCACTTGGCTCACCTATCAAGTTGCGAAACAACAGGGGAACAAAGAACGGACTCTCGCGATGGGAGGATTGGTGAATGGGCTTTTGCTACTCGTCACCAGCGTCCTTCTTTTTTTTGAATCATTACAACGTTTTTTCACCCCGGTGGAAGTTCATTTTAACCTCGCCATCTCCGTTACGGTAATCGGCCTCTTCTCTAACCTCCTTTGTGCTTGGTTATTAAGGCCCAAGGAACATGAACACCACGACCTTAATTTAAAAGGATCTTACATTCACATGGTTTCCGATTTCGCAACGTCTGTCATCGCCATCATTGCATTGACGCTGTTTCATTACACACAGGACACCCGCTGGGACGCACTCGCCGGGGGAATCTCATCTGTTCTTATTTTGTGGTGGGCCGTTGGACTACTGAGGGATGCAAAGAAAGAGCTCTCTTCACAATAATTGCTTAACATTTCCTACTTAATTCTTCGATATCCTATACTCATCGGAGGGGCCGCTGTGTATCGAATTAAATTTCTCACTTTTGTAATCTGCACAAATTTATTTGCGAACGATCCCTGCAAAAAAGATCAAGTTAAGGTAGGTGAAATCATTTCTGCAAGTGGAGCAGTCACACATACCGTTTGCTTAAATAAGGATTTCACAAATCAAGCCGGTCCATCCACTGTAGAAGAGACCATTAAATCAACTATCAAAGATTCAGGGAAAATAGGGGATGGAATTGAAGATATTGGAATCGAGATTAATCCCTCTACTAATCCCTCGAACCCTTTATCAAACCCTGGTGGGTGAGGCCTCTTCAATCAACTGGCCAAAATATTGAGAGATATCGGTCACTAGTTGCTTCGATAGATTGAGCTGCCGATAAGGAATCCCCGCCAAATCGAAAATCTTCTTAGAAACCCGGATCTCCGGGGTGTCCCGGTATTTATCGGAAAGATAGATGATCTCGCTCACCTTTTGGCTCGCAATCAACTTCGCACATTCATTACAAGGAAAGAGAGTCACATAGGCCCGAGAACCTTTTAAATCCCCACGCGCATGGCTAATCGCATTCGCCTCACTGTGGATCACATAGCCATACTTTTGGTATTCCCATTCCACATTCCGATTATTTCCCCAAGGGATTTGGGTTTCATCGATCCCCGCAACGGTGCCGTTATAGCCCATCGTAATCTGTCGGTTATTTTCATCCACAAAGACACATCCCACCTTGGTGCTGGGATCTTTGCTCTTAAAGCTGGCTAGCATCGCCTGGAGCATAAAATACTCGTCCCAACTCAGGCGCGACTTCACCTCTATAAAATTGACTCTCTCGTTCATGACGTTCATATTTCCTGCCGATGAACAAACGTCAAGCCATCCGTGCCATTAATGAGCATGGCATCCTGCTTACCTTTCCCATTAAGAACAGTCCCCTGCCCCTTTCCCTGTGGTCCGCTTTCTTTCCGAAAAGCAAAATGCGTTGGGAATGGGATGACAATGGCGATTCTCGAGTCGCGAATTTATGGCATCTGCGGGAGGAGCTCTCCCGATCGGGGGAAGTCGTTTACGCTAAGTGGTTTCAGGGGCGTGCTACATTTTTCTCAAAAGAAATTTTTATCGCACTCCTGCAATCAGCCCAGGTATTGCCTCCCCCGCATGAAGAAGCAGAAAGACTATTTGAAATCCTCTCGGAGAATTCTCCTCTTTCCACGAAATTACTCAAAAAATATTCGGAGATGCAGGGAAAGTTTTTTGAATCGACTTTTGACCGCGCTCTTAAGGCCCTGTGGCAACGACTCTGGATTGTCGGTTATGGCGAAGAAGATGACGGAGCTTTTCCATCGCTAAGAGTCGGTGCGACCGCCCTCCTTTTTGAAGAGCTCTGGGACGCGGCAAAAAACAAAAATGGAAACTTGAAGAAATTAAGAACAACTATAGAGGCGCAACCCCCTCTTTTACGGTTTTATAAAAAACTCTACGAGCCGATCAAAACTCTCGAAGGAGAGGCAGGTGCCTGCCGGTGAACCAAAACCATAGGCGACATGGTAGAAATCGATTCCCGCAGTCCGGCTGGCAGATTCATCTCCTGAAGTATCCCCGATATAGGCTGAGGAGGTAAGCTTATTCCTTTTAATGACCGCCTTAATGTTATCGGCCTTGGGATGGCCTGTGTTTCCGTAGCATTCCTGATCGAGGAACAATTTTCCTAATTGAGAGGTTTCGTAAAATTGCTTTAAATAAACACTCTGGCAATTACTCACTAGAAAGAGCTTGTACATGCGGCTCAACTTCTCCAACCCTTCACGCACTCCTGGGTAAAGATCTCCGTGCATCCGTCGAAGTACTTCCACTTCCGACTTCAAACATTCCTCCGCAATTTTCTTTTGCTGTTCACGGGTGAGATCGGGAAAGTGCCGGCGAAAAATCTCCTCATCGGTTAATCCCATGCACTGGCGTAACTCTTCAGCGGTGAAGGTTTTTAAATGGTGTTTATCTAAAACGGTATTCCAGGCGAGGATGACAGGGCTCGAGGAATCCCACAGAGTCCCGTCCAGATCAAAAATCAACGCTTCATAAAGTGACATTTTAACACCTAAAGAACATTTCGCTTTGCTTTCCGTAGCCCTTCTACAATAAACATCCGCATTAATACTTGATATGGAATATCCATTTTAGCGGCTACATGTTTCAGTTCGTTTACCGTCTTGAGTTCAAGTGCAACACTGGTCGGTTTTTTTCTTTCTGCCTTTAAACGCTTTGCCGCTTCTGTGATCTTCTTTTCCTCAAATTCAATATCCTTATACTCAGCTTTAGATTTTGCGTAACGCTTCATAAATTTTCTTCTCCTTTTCATTTGATTGGCGAGAAGAGATCGGTCTTACTTTACCTTTGCGTATCGTAAATACGATCGTTAAAATCTTTCCCGCCGAGGTATTTCCTACGACTGCAAGACGATCTTCATTTACTGGAGGAGATATTTGAATCCCCAAAGGGACAGAAGTACCCAATTGAAAAACTTCCTCTACCTCATCACTTGAAACAGAGTGCTTCAGTACACTTTTCGTAGAATTTCCAACATCCCACTCGAAGTGAAACGCCTTAGACTCAATAAGCCAGAGGGCTAGCCATTCCACGTAAAGAAACTTCGCCATTCTTAGTATAGTGTATCACACTATACTTTGGGGTTTCAAGTTATCTGGAGGTCACAGGAACCGGCCGTGCCCGGAAGGACCTAGAATAAATCACCCACTGCCGCATCGCCCATTGGAATTCCAATTTCGCAAGGCGCATCTCGGCCTTCATCTGGGCTTGGCGATAACGGGAATGTTCGATCATCGATTCTTTGACCCGTTGGTATTCCTCTTTCAACGCCTTCCACCGTTTCTGGGCCTCATCGATGCGCCCCCTAAGTTGGGCCAGCCGCTCCGGAGAAGCGCCCCAATTCAAGAGGTTTTGGTGCTGCTGTTTTAAATTGGCGGCCAAGATCTCAGAACTCGCTACCGCTTTTAATTTTGAAGCCATTCCAACCGCTGCTAGTCCTTGGATCAACCATTTCGTAGGGTCCCAATGGTACCACCGAATTCCATTGCGATAATCGGAAGCAAAACGATGGTGGTAATTATGATACCCCTCTCCATAGGCCAAAAAGGCCATCAAGAAACTATCCCGCGCCGTTTGGTTTCCATCATAGCTCTTTTTGCCATAGGTATGGGCGAGGGAATTAATCAAGAAGGTACAGTGATTAGTCACCACCACTCTCACAAATCCACCAAAGGCCAACCCAAAGAGGGCATTGCCACAGAGCCAACCAATTCCCCAGGGCAGGAAAAAGCCCATCGCGATCGCAATGGGAACATAATATTTGTGTTGCCACATCACTAAGCGGTCTTGGGTGAGATCGGGATCCACCTTCGCCATATCAAAACGATTTTCATCTAATAATAGCCAGCCCATGTGGGCGTAAAAGAAACCCCGATTGATATTGTAGGGGTCCCGATCGGTGTCCACAAAACGGTGGTGCTTGCGGTGATCATAGGCCCATTCCAGCAGACTTCCTTCAAAAGCGGAGGCCCCAAAAAGGAGATAAAAGAGCTGAACCAACCGGTTACAACGGTAACTCAAGTGGGAATAGTAACGGTGGTAGCCAGCGGTAATGCTCATCGACCCGGCTGGAAAGAGCAAAAGCAAAGGCACTACATGCCAGAGAGTGATCGGCCCGTTCTTAAAGGCCCAGATGCTCAGAAGCACCGCTGCAATTGGAGTTAGGAACAGAAAGGGGGTGTTTACCCAGTTGATCTTCTTCATAATCAGTTTTTACTCGTGAGAAAGGTGGCAGTCAAAAGACACCTATATTATAGTCCATTCTTTTCAAGAGAGAGAGCCTCTATGCTGAAAATTGGTCCAAAAGTAGGAGATAGCGCGCCTCCTTTTAAACTTCCAGCCGATAATGGCAAGACCCTTTCGCTAGCCGATTTTAAGGGGCAGCGCGTAGTTCTTTATTTTTACCCTAAGGATCTGACCTCCGGTTGCACCCAAGAGGCCTGTGATTTCAGGGACCTGCACTCCAATTTCAAAAAGAAAAAGACGGTCGTCTTAGGAATCAGCAAAGATCCCATCAAAAAACACCTCTCCTTTAAGGAAAAACATGACCTTCCCTTCCCCCTCCTTTCCGATGAAGAGGGAAAGGTCTGTGAGGCCTATGGCGTTTGGAAAGAAAAAAGCCTCTATGGCCGTAAATACATGGGCATTGAACGAAGCACCTTTGTGATCGGCCCCACCGGCAAAATTGAGCAGGTCTTTGAAAAGGTAAAGGTTGCCCAACACGCTCAGAATGTATTGGATGGTCTCAAGTGAAATTACAAGACCGTATCTTAGTCGCTCTCGATGTCGATGATCTCGAAACGGCGGCCCCCATTGTGGACAGACTCATACCTCATGTCGGCTATTTCAAAATCGGCTTGGAACTCATCACTGCTATTGGCGCTCCCGCGGCGGTGGAATGGATCCACCAAAAAGGGGGAAAAGTTTTTTTGGATGGAAAATTCTGTGACATTCCCAATACCGTCGCCGCTGCTTCACGGGCCGCCTCTGAAATTTTGAATGCAGAAATCTTTAATGTGCATGCCAGTTGCGGATTCCAGAGCATGCACGAGGCGGTTGCCAATAAAGGGGACTCTAAACTTTTGGCGGTAACAGTCCTCACCTCCTTTTCCCCTGAGCACGCGACGGAGATTTTTGGAAAATCGCCCACCGAAAAGGTGGTGGAATATGCAGAGCTCGCCATGAAAGCGGGCGTGGATGGGATCATCTGCTCTCCTCAGGAGCTCCCGCTTCTCAAGCACCTCAAAAAAGGAACCTGGTTTGTCACTCCTGGCGTGCGTCCCCAATGGGCCGCCACCCAAGATCAAAAAAGGGTGATGACACCGAAGGAGGCACTGGAGAATGGGGCCACCCACTTGGTGATTGGTCGACCTATTTTAAAGCCGCCTAAAGAAATTGGCGGTCCAGTGGAAGCGGTGAAGCGAATTCTCGAAGAAATGGAGACGGCGAAAATATGAATGGAGTTTTAGAATCATTAGAAGCCATTGGAGCTATCTACCGAAACACTCACGTCGTTTATACTTCGGGACGGCACGGAAGAGAGTACGTCAACAAAGACGCCCTCTATCCTCATACTAAACTCACCAGCCAATTTTGCCGACTGATGGCGGTCCCATTTATTCCCGAGTCTATCGAAGTGGTCGCCGCCCCGGCAGTGGGCGGGGTGATCTTAAGCCAATGGCTCGCCTTTCACCTCACCGAGCTCACCGGCAAAGAGGTCTTGGGAATTTACGCCGAAAAAGCGCCAACGGGTGGCTTTCAATTTAAACGGGGCTATGGAAACCTCCTCAAAGGAAAACGCACTTTAGTGGTCGAAGATATTCTCACCACTGGAGGATCTGTGAAACAACTGGTCGAAGTTGCCCGCACCCATCAAGCCAACATCGTCGGAGTCACCGCCCTTTGTAATCGCGGAGGGATACAGAAAGAGGCCCTTGATGTTCCACGCCTCTTTTCACTGGTGGAACTTTCCCTGGAAAGTTGGGAAGCGTCGGCATGCCCTCTGTGCCAACAAAAAATTCCCATCAACACCCAAGTAGGCAAAGGTTAATGTTGATGACTTCGAAACCACTCAGTTTACGGGATGAGATCCACGGCGATATGTCATTTCAGGGCATCGCACGTGAAGTGATCGATCACCCGCTGTTCCAAAGATTGCGTCGCATCCGGCAGTTAGGTTTTGCCGAATATGTTTTTCCGTGCGCCAACCACACCCGCTTCCAACATTCTTTAGGAGCCGGGTTCTTAGCGCAACACTATTTCCAGAATGTCTTAGAAGGCTGGCAACAATTTCCAGAGGCGAGACTTCACTCCCCTTCTCCTCTCAAAATTGAAGAGACACGGCGGCTCATCGCTGAGATCACCGACAACGAAGCGACCCAAAACTTTTGGCTCGACATCGCTACCCTTGCGGCCCTGCTCCATGATGTGGGCCACGGCCCTTGGAGCCATACTTTTGAAGTATTGAACCTTCCGTTGGACCTAAAGGAGCCGATCCAAAAACTTCCTGCTGAAATTCAATCCCACTTCAAGACACTGACGCATCCGATGCATGAAGATCTCTCGGTGCTTTACACCCATGAAATTTTATCGTCCACCTCGGAAAATAGCGAACTCACCTTCCTCTCGGTGGTGTTATTGATCAACAAAGGACTAGCTCGATCCGCTCACGGAAAACAACTTTTAGCCAAGCTTCCTCCCCAGTTTGGCCCCATGATCACGCTTATTCAGCCCTTGATCTCCGGCCCCTTCGATGTCGATCGCATCGATTACATCCAAAGAGATGGCGTGAATTGCGGCGTTTCTTTAGGCGGCATCGAATGGCAGCGAATCGTCAATAAGGTACTCCCCTGCTTACATCAGGAAAAGGGAGTTGCCCTCATCTCCAGCACCAAAAACCAGCATGTATTGGATGATTTTATCTTTAGCCTTTTTCAGATGTACACCCAGGTTTATCTCCACCCCAAAGTCATTGGCTTCGAAGAGGAGGTAAAAAGAGTCCTCCTCTCCTCAACCTCGAAGCACCAATACCCCACCCTCACTTTAAAAGACCACCAAGCCTTCACCGATGATAAATTCCTCGATTTTCTGACTCAGGATCTTAAATGCGATCGGGTCCGGGCTATTTTGTTAAGGGAACCTAAAGAGCATTTTCAGATCACCGGACATGCCCAACCCGGGTTTGAACCTATCGAAGTCAGCACGCGGGCGATGATGAAGGATTCTTTAGAAGTTGCCCTTTACACACTGACTGAAGATTCCAGGGAGCTTTTTATCTCTCCATGGACCCAAGTTTCCCCCATTGCAAAATATTTTGAAGCAGTAGAATATCGGCCCGAAATATGGATAAAGAGAAGTTAGCCACCGCCATCGTCAATAAACTCCACCAAGCAGGCTTTGAGGCCTACTTTGCGGGTGGCTGTGTGCGCGATAAGCTTTTGGGAAAGCAACCCTCCGATTACGACATCGCCACCTCGGCCAAGCCGGAACAGGTTCAAAACCTTTTTGAAAAGACCATCCCTGTCGGCGCCCAATTTGGCGTCATCATCGTCCTTGAAGAGGGCATTTCGTTTGAAGTGGCGACCTTCCGGACTGAAGGGGGATATAAAGATGGTCGCCGCCCTACCATCGTCGAATTTGCCACCGTCGAAGAGGATGCAAAACGGCGCGACTTCACCGTCAATGGGCTCTACTGGGATCTTAAAAACAAGAAGGTGCTCGATTTTGTCGGCGGGGAGAAGGATCTCAAAGCCAAAGTCATTCAAACCATCGGCAATGCCGAGGAACGTTTTTTGGAAGATCACCTCAGACTGATCCGTGCGGTCCGGTTTTCGATCCAACTCGACTTTGCCATCGCTCCCGAAACCTGGAAGACCGTTTTAAAGCACCATTCCCTCTTAAAGACGGTCAGCATGGAACGGATCCGCGATGAATTTTCCAAGATCATGACCTCGGCCGATCCGGAAAAAGGGATCCGGATGCTGGATGAATCGAAACTCCTCCCCGTCTTTCTTCCGGAAGTGGAAACATTGAAAGGGGTCGAACAGCCCTCGGAATACCACCCTGAAGGGGATGTCTACATTCACACCTTGTTATTACTAAAAGGCTTAAACAAAGCCCCTCTTGAACTGGCATTGGGCTGCCTCCTCCATGATATCGCCAAACCGGCCACCTTTGTACGGGCCACCGATCGGATCCGTTTCCACGGCCACGATAAATTGGGGGCTGAGATGTCCAGAAGCATTTTGAAGCGGCTCTGCTTTTCCAATGACCAAATTGACCTCATCTGCGAACTGGTCTTGGAGCACCTGAAATTCAAAGATGCCTTCCAGATGAAGAAGAGCACCCTGAAACGCTTCCTCTCGCTCCCAAGATTCGATCTCCACTTGGAATTGCACCGTCTCGATTGCCTCGCGAGCCATGCGAAACTAGAGGCCTATGATTTTACCAAAGCGGCCTATGAGACCTTCTTAAAGGAACCCCCGCCTCCCAGGAAATTGGTCACTGGACAGGATCTCCTAGAAATGGGCCACAAAGCAGGCCCCCAATTTTCTAAAATCCTCCATGAAGTGGAGGATGCTATTCTCGAAGGTGAACTCTCAACACGGGAAGAGGCGTTGGAGTGGGTGAAAAAAAGACACCCTGCAAAATAACCCTTTTTTTACCCAATTCTTTTATAATAGATCCAATGAAATCCTTCCTATTGCTACCTATTTTCTTTTTCACCTCGCTGCCCCTTCAGGCGATGAAAGCGAGCGATGTTTGCAAACGGCTCACCGCCGCCGCCTCCCGAAACGACGCACGAAAATGGGTCGATGACAACCCCGATAAGGTGTTAGCTGAAATTCCCAATCTTACCCTTTCCCGCGCCAAATGGTTTGAGTTGGCTCTTTCTTTGAGCAAAAGCCGGCCTGACGCCTTTTTAAAGCACCTCAAAACCGTAGCTCCCCACTTGACCCAAGAACAGCGGGCACAGATAGCCCGCCTGTTGATGGATAGCGACATCCAAAATCCGGTTAAAATGACGGAAGATCTTGGACTATCCACCCGCAACAAAGCCGAAATCGCCTGTCTCTTAATCGAGAAAGAATTCCCGATTGATAAGACTGCCCATCAGCCCCCCCAAACAAAGGAGGTGGCCGCCCTCATGAAGAAGCTGGAGCCCTTGAACCTGACTCAAGACCAGATCTATCAACTCCACCTCGAACTCTTAATGCGCAATGGCCATGAATATGTAGCCTCGAAATTTCCCGATCTTCAACTGACCACCACCCAAAAGGCGCAGCTCGCGAAGGCGATTCATCTTCCGATCGAAAAGCTATTGGAAGAGCTGCCGAACTGGAATTTGCCCCAATCGGTCCGATTTGCCATCGCCAAAAACAGTCTCAATGGAAATAACATAAAAGAATTTTTCACAGGAATCGAACGGTTTAATCTCACCCCAGCCCAGATGACACAACTTCTAGAAAAAGCACTTGAATCGGATATGGACAGGGCTATTCGTTTTCTAGACTCCTTGAAACTGAACGAAGCCGATCGATTCCGCCTGTTCATGCGTTACCAAGAAAAGGCCGCAACCGCCTTTAGCCGAAATGGAGACCCCTTCTTCACTACCTTTAAAGATCCCGAACACAACTTTCAAGCGGCTCAATTAGCGATTCAGATACACTGGGGGGATAACTTTAACCGGGAGCTTCTGAAAAATTTAAAGGTCTCTCCTGAACAGCGGCATCAGCTACTGATGGAGATGTTGAAATCGAGTAGCCTCAAGAATGAAAACACCTTTACCCGCCCCGATCAGTTAGCAGAAGTTCCACTGCGACAGGAAAGCCAACGCTGGGAGGCTTTTCAATTCATGGTAGAAAGATATGCTGAGAACTGGGGCGCAGTTCCCTGGGAAGAGATCGAACGGTATCTGGCCAAAATCCCTACGCACCGTTGGGCCGCGATTGAGCTCCTTGCCAAGCAAGGAGTCGATATCAGCGCAGTCTTAAAAGGACGTCTTCCCCGAGAGACTCGATTGAGCCTTCTCCGAAGCCAGACCTCTGCCAATCCCACTGCCGCCGTTGAACGCATGAAGGCGCTTTCATTGGGAAGAGAGGAGCACTTTGCCATCGCCCAAGAGCTGGTCACGACCCAAAAAGGGGCTCAAACCTTTTTGGATGGACTGGCCCACTTTGATCTCAGTGACAGCCAAAAACTCGATCTTTGGGAACGCATTCCCGAACATTTCAAAAGACGGAACATTGCCTTCGCACCAAAATTATTAGAATCCTACCTTCCCAAACTGAACCTCAAAAAGCTGGAGGATCGCATCCATGCCGGCTTGGTGTTAGTACGCGCCTTTCCCAAAGAAGCCACTGTGAAGAATGTCTCCAAACACCTCGGGTTGACTGAAAAACAGGAAGCCCCACTCCACCGTGTCCGCTTCAGTCAGAATCCAGAGACCTTTTTGGAAGAAAAAGGAATTTTACCTTCCGATAAGCACCTCTCTGAGGACAATCCAGCCGCCGTCGAGGAGATCCGTCTGCAGCTGAGAGAGTTGGCCCGTCGACATCCCGAAATCCTGCCCGAAGCCTGGATCCGTTTGCTCTGGGATCGGGTTAAAAGCCGCGACACCGGACTTCGATTGTTGCGCCTGCTTTATGAGTCAACAGACTTCGACATCAAGCGGCCAATCCCCACCGACTCCCTCGATCTTTTATGTGCGCGCATGGGATTGGATAGTGCTCCATTTAAAACCGAAGCGCTCCAGAGCCGGCTTGGAGATATTTACAGCCTCATGCTCGATATCGAAGGGAACTTAAAAGAAAAACCGTTTGGTTCGACCGTGATCTCTCCCGAATTGATCCGCAACCGGGCCCACAATTTAAAATTCATCGATTTCCTGCAACGCTCCCGGGATCTCCTCCACCTTCTAGGAAACACTCCCGATGCATGGAAGCAAGTATTGACCCTGGCGGAAATCAAAGATGGAAAATTGAATGAACATAACATCGATTCGGTCAATAAAAAGTTGGAAGCTGAAGTGGTGGAGAGCTTTAAACGGCAATTCCAGGGACAGGAAAACGCCGACTTCACCTACCAACAACTTTCGGAACTGAAAGACCGGTGGGGAGAGGGAGGGCTCGCTCCCGTCATCACTCTTGTCTCTCGATATAATGGGAAAGGAGAATGGCAAAAACACATTCCAACCCTTGGAAAGATCTTTAAAGCCGATCTCGAAAATCGATTCGAGGATTTCAAGTTTAAAGGCGATCCCCACGACACCCATGATCAAACCGCCGCAAAAAAACAACTCGCCCCCTTGAAAACGCCTGATAACATCGCCAAATGGAGGCAAACCCGCAGCCGGATTGAAGTGGTGAATGCCGGAGGGGGCGGAGGCGCCCATTCACTGGAAGCGGCCAAGTCCAAGATCAAAGCGGAACTCCTTACTAACCTTGAGCCAAGCCGATCTCCCAATGAAGCCGAAAAAGAGAAAATCACCAAAAAACTCTTAGAACAGGCCGACCCTGCGAAACTTTTGGCTGAGTTACGAGAAGATTTCAAGGAGCTCAACGAGCCGGAGTTTAAGAAGCTGGTCTCCAGAACCTTAGGCGAAACCCTACTAGAAACCACCGATATGGACACCTTTCAACGACTTCTCACCCGATTCAGTACACTCTCCAAGGAATTGAATCTTCCTGACCAAAGTAAAAATGACATCAAAGCGGTGCGTGACGCTCTTCCCAAAAAGACCGAACAACAAAAAGATGCGATCGTCATCACCACCACTTTCCATAACATGAGAATGATGCTGACCGTGGGGGATTTAGTGGGAAGCACCTGCCAAAGTTATGCGACCGGAGGCCACATCGAAACCCTCCCCGGATATGTGATGGATGCCGATGTGCAGGGAATAGCCAGTTTTGGGTTGGACCGCAGCCACTTCAAATCGCATATTGAATTCAACACCCTTCTCAAAGCGCTCAACACGAAAGGGGTAGAGGTCAATTTCAATTTAGATGGTGGAAAACGAATCTTCGTTTTCGATTTTAACCTGGACGGCGTTCCCTATAAAATCAGCAGTGAACCTTTTAAAAACGCCCACAGCCGTCGCATTATTAAGTTGGGAGAACCCCTCGAGGGGCCAGGGCCCGGCTTTGGTCGAGAACCCAAGAAACAGAACTACCACTTTGCCAATGATGTCATGGACCGACAACAAAAAGACATTATAGACGAACTAGTAAAAGATACCGGCGGGGTGCTTGATAAACCGATGAAGGTTTCTGGCTCGCGAAATAATGGACTTGTCTATTCCGATACGTCAGGAGGAGTAAAAACGGGGCCATACGTCTGGAATCCAGGGAAATAGATTAACCAAAATAGGATTACTGTTATTTTAATCCTAGTGGGGGGGAATCCAGCACTTGGGTACAAAAGCCCTTCAGCCGTTGGCGAATGCGTTTTTCCTTATCAAGAGGTGTTTGAAGAGGGGCAAATGAGGCGCCATTCTCACGATTGAAAATAAGACGGCTGATCAGCGATTGAACAGGAGCAGGAAGGTCGGCAATGGCTTTGGCACGCCTCAAGCTGCAATTTTCTCCTGTGCAGGCGCTCGAGGCGATTTGATGAACGAGCACCAGTTGCCGCGTCAACTTTTCTATTGGCGCAGCCGATTTGGGGGGAAGCTCCATAGGACTCAAATTGGAGGCGGGCCACACCTTCAATCTTTCATAGTGCTCGATCAGCTTGAAGAGCTCTTGCAACCGATCGGTCGGGAGCTTCTGTTGAGCAAATAATTTCCTCAAGATGGTTTCAAAGCTTTGAATCTCGACTACTTTCACATCGATATCAGAAACACGACTGAATATCATGCCCAGCATTGCGACCTTATCAGAAGAAGAAGAAGAAGTTACCCTTTTTCGACTAGAAAGCAGAGCCCCTTCGAGGAGTTCCTTTAATGTTTTTTGGGGGCTAGAGGTCATTCTATTTTGGACAAGCTCAGCCACCTGCGCAACTATTTTTTCTAGGGTCACCGATATCTCTTCTTTGATTGCCATTTTGTCTTTCCCATCAATATCCATTTTATTGTCTTCAAGGGATTTTTGGATCTCCCATAAGGTAGTGAGCGCCCGATAGGTAGCATCTAGGATCTGTCCCAGAGAGGGAGGAGTCATCTCACTGTTCAATTGCCCCACAAAAAGTTCGGCCAGTTGATTTATTTTTTTCTTAATCATTCCGACCTCGTTACGGATGATGACATCAGGGCCATTGAGAGCTACTAATTTTTGTAACCGTGCCAGACTTTCATTTAATTGTTTCAAATTTTCAGGGGTGATGTGAAATGGGTTCTGGTTTAAATTGAAAAGCTCCACTATTTGTTCTTTGGTCTTCTCGTTGACAGGGGCATTGGTCACCAAAATCCTCGCGAGAGCCTCCCGTTCATCAGGCTTTAAAAGCTCGGGCCGTTTTTGGATCAGCGCGAGCCATTTCTGGAGCGTTTCATTCTCCTTTTCCCCTTTTAAATGAAGGGAAAAGGCCAGCGGGGGAGAGGCGGTTGAAAACTTGTCAGCCCCATGATTTTCCTGAACCCTTTTCAAGGGAAGGTAGCGGAGCAGTTCGATGGCCTTGGCCGTTTTCTGTTCGTCGACCGCCTTTTTAAACCAAGGGTAAATCACCTCCGGGTTCGGCTCGGCTTGAAAGTCGAGGGCCACATTCTGTTTTTTGACGATGGCCACAATGCCATCTGTTTGTCCCGCAAACAGATCGACATCTTTGCCAAGGATTGCATTCGGATCCAATGGAATCGTTATCAAGTGGTTTCCGTAATGGAGCAAGGCGGGATCCAAAGAAAGGTAAACCCCTTCCCCCCAGCTGGCAGCCCCTCCTAAGGCCGAGGACTTTCCAAGAGAGACAAAGATCTCCCCCGCCAGGAGGGACTTTTTCCAGTGTTCGTTTTTAGTGCGGTGGTAGGTTAAAAATCCATGGGGGAAATATTGCTGGATAAGGTGTGTCGGGAGATCTTTGAGTGCCTTTCCGATGTAGGGTAAAAAAGGGTTCTTGAGCCCATTTTTCTGAACCAACTCCCCCTCTTTCAAAGTGAGTTGCCCTAAAGACTGGCCATGGTCCACGCGCATGAGTGAAGGGAAATGAGGGGTTTCCTTCAGGGGTGGTGGAAGGATTGTCCCATCGCTAAACCGATCCAGCCCCATTTTCTTGACCATTTGGTAAAATTCACTTGGCTTAGCCGTGTGACGAACGATTTGTGACAACTGCGACTCAAATCTCTGCTCGAGCCACTCTCCGTTATCACTCCCTCTCAATTCGTGGATCTGTTGAATAGACTGCGAAATAAATTTGGAATCGACCAAAACTCGAGGATCTAAGGACTTCATCAGCACCAGATCGGCTAATATCTCGATATCGCGATCCCCTAAATAATTTTCCTTTGAATCAGAACGAGTAGGCCCCGTAAAGATCTGTTTCGGAGTGAAGGGTGGAATCGGTTCCGGAGCAAGGGCTTTTTTTAAAACTGAACTCGGCTCAATGGAATAATTGCCAGCATTCTCCTTGAGTATGACCCCCGTCGCAGGAATCTCATTCGGAGAAACGGGATCAATACTGAATTGGACTCCGGACAACCTTGAAGTCTCATCCCAAATGTAAGTTGAGAAAGCAGCCATTTGTTTTTGTTGGAAGTCTCCCCGAAACGCGAGTTTCAGTTGGGGAATTGGAAAGGCCTTCTCCTTTAAATAAACGGTCTCCACGACCGTCGGGCCCGATACTATCAACTCCCCCTCTATTTTATGATCTGCCTTATATTTCAGGATGGCTTTGATAGCGGCCATCACCTCCGGACTTCTCCCGAGGTTTTTTAGCAATTGTTCTTGAAACTCATTTTCGGGATCCCCGGCATAGAGCGGGACGAAAAATATCAAGCCGATTATCAATAGTAATTTCATGTGTCCCACTTGCCCTTTATTAGTATAATAGAATCATTAAAGGGGAGCGACTTGAATCGATTTCGACCTGAATAAAGACTTGCTCTATGGCTGAAGAAAAAATATCCAAACTCCTAGCAAAGGACACACGCACCTTAGCGCAACTGATCTCCATGGCTGAAAATGGAGACCCGGCCATCTACCCCATTCTGTCCATCCTCTTCCCAAAAACAGGCAGAGCCCAAACAATTGGAATTACCGGCCCTCCCGGAGTCGGAAAAAGCAGCCTCATGGATCAACTCACCGCCCTTTTGCGCCAACAAAAGAAAGAGGTGGGAATTTTAGCGGTCGATCCCTCTAGCCCACTCACCGGTGGAGCGGTTTTAGGCGATCGCATCCGTTTGCAAAACCACTTTAATGATAAAGGGGTCTTTATTCGCTCTTTGAGCAGCCGCGGACTTCTTGGCGGACTTTCTTGGGGAACAGCTGAAGCCATTCACCTCATCGACGCCTTTGGCGTTGACACCCTCTTTGTAGAAAGTGTGGGGGTAGGACAAAGTGAGACCACCCTCTCTCGTTTAGTCGATCTCTGTGTTTTAGTTTTGGTCCCCGAGTGGGGGGATTCGATTCAGGCTTTGAAATCGGGCATCTTAGAGACGGCCGACATGATCTTGATTAACAAAGCAGAACGGGAAGGGGCGGATCGCATCAAGAATGATCTGCAGATGACCTTTGAAGCGGCTGGATGGAAATGCCCTTCGATTTTGATGACCACCCAACAGGAACCTAAAAGCTATCAAGAAGCGCTCAATGCCATTCAGGAATGGTTTAAAAATGAGGGGGCTACGCTAAAAACGCGAAGGGAAAAGCGGACCCAGGCGACATTAGAACTTCTGGCCCACCAAACCCTGGAACGGCAGATCCGAAAAAGGGGATTCACCTTAAAGGACAACAACCCCTACGCCACCTTCCTTTCGATCCAAAGCTCATTAGCACTCAAGTAGAACTGTCATTGCGAGGAGGCGACATCGACGTGGCAACCCCACAGCCCCGTCGTTGCGAGGCCCTGCCAGTGATCTCGCGGGCAATCTCCACCACTCTGTCATTGCGAGGCCAGCGGAGCTGGCCGCGGCAATCTCGTCATTTCCATTTTGGTATGCTTTAGGCTAAGTTTCTCCTCGAGTGATCCGACCCAACAAAATTCTAGTCATCCGCCGAGACAGGCTAGGGGACCTCTTAAACACCCTTCCAGCTTTGGTTGCTCTGCGCATCGCCAATCCTGACACTGAAATCAACCTCTATTGCCAATCCATCTATCGCCCATTGATCGAATCTTTCCTTAAAATCCATTCGATTTCGTTGGTTGCAGAAATCGAATGGAAAAGCTACTCGACCGCCATCTTTTTAAGTCCCAATGAATACCGCCTCTGGATGGCAGCAACTCTGAATGCCGTTCCCAATCGCATTGGGAACCTTTCCCATCCCTTATCTTTTCTTTTTTTGAATCGGGGAATTCGCCAGAAACGTTCCCAGAATAAAATGAGTGAAAGTCGATACAGCGTTGAGTTGATTCCCAACAGCAGCTTTCCCGGTGGAATTGAACTCCCGGTCAATAAAGTCGCTCGACAAGCAACGGAAGAAAAAATTAAAAAACTGGGATTTGCTCCCCACTCCTTTACCCTTCTCCACCCTGGCACCGGTGGAACAGCACTCAACCTCTCTGCAGAAGCATGGAAAAGAATCATGGGAAGCCTTCCCAAACCGATTCTAATTTCAAAAGGCCCTTCCTCTATTGATGCTACTCTCATCGCAAAAATCGCTCCTCAGGAACCGGTGATAGAAGGGCTTAGTCTGATAGAATTAATGGAGTTAATTCGAATGGCAAAACTGCTCGTCGCACCGAGCACAGGCCCCTTTCATCTCGCCCATTATATTGGAACCCAAAGCATAGGCCTCTTTGCGCCTCTGAGAGCCCAAGCCCTTCCCCGCTGGCAACCGGAAGGGGGAAGCGGGAAAACCAATATTCTTCAACCTCAAGTTATTTGTCCTGCGAAAGGGGTTTGCTGGGAAGAACGTTGCCCCCATCACCCCTGCTTAGAGAAGGAGAATTGGATAGACCGACTGCCTCTGCTAGAGTAAATACAATATCCATTATTGGCGGATCGTCTAATGGTAGGACAGTGGACTCTGACTCCACCAGTCTAGGTTCGAATCCTAGTCCGCCAATTTTTTTCTGGCGCGAATTCAAACACTTAGCTACTCCCACTACTCGAGCGTGGTCGATTCGTGGTCGATTTATCGAATAGTCGGATGACTTTCGCAACCTCACCAATCTTACTGTTCCAACCATGAATGTAACGCTCTGTCACTTTCATGCTTGAGTGCTGAAAAAGTCCGTCTTTCAGATCCTCTTTGCTAGCCCCATTTGTCAGATACAAGATTGCTGAACTATGTCGCAACCCGTGGCTCTTGATTGGGGGAAGACGGAGAAAACTGCAATAACTTTCCAGCACGCGCAAATAAGTTTGATAGGTAACGCGCTCTCCTACATCATTGATTAAAAGATCCTGCGGTGCCCCTATAGGAAGCTCCGACAGGTACTCCAGTAGATCGAATGGAATGATAAAAGTTCTTTGATGCCTGTCTTTAGGATAGTCACGAATCACCTTAGTTGCCTTGACGTAAACTCGTCTAATCCTAAGTCGATGCGATTGAAGATCGATATCACCCCATCTCAGTTCGAGTAGTTCACCTGCTCTTAAACCGAGGTAGGTCTGGAGCCAAATACCGATTCCAAACCTCTTGTCCTTTACAAACTCGAGTAAAAGTCGAATTTGATCCATGTTTAGGTACAGGACCTCCTTGCTTGGTTCTTTGGGACGCAATTTTTTAATGACAGGGTTAAAAGTTAACATCCTGTAAATATCGATGGCATCTCCAAAAAACTTTCTAAGAGTCCCGAATACAAGAAGCTGTGTCCTGGGAGATAGATCCCTTTCAGTCATTAAAGAGAAGATTCGTGTGAGATCGGCAGCAGAAACATTTCTCATCCGAAACTCTCCAATAACAGGTAAGATATAATCCCTGAAGTAATGCTGCTGAGTCTTTCGCCAGCCAGATTTCGAGGATTCAAACTGATGATCTGACATCCAGCGGGCAAAGAACTCTCTTACAGTGATCTTGCTTCCCATCGCTGAAACGTATGTTCCACCCGCTTTTAAGAGCTTCCATTCCGCATCTTGCCTTTGAGCCTCCGCCTTTGACAGAAATACCCTAGACAAAATGAGCCCATCGGCACCCTGTAAACGCGCCTGATATGTTCCATTTGTACGCTTGATTATAGCCATACTTACTCCTTTTCGTTTGGAGCAAGTCTTCCTTTCCGAGTTGCCAAAGAACGAGCGAACAGCTTCGCCGTTCTTGTTTTTAACAGGCCAGAATCCAGCATACAAGGTGCGCTATTTGATTTGGCTCGAAATGCCATAATTACTTCTTCTAAATCGAACCGTAGATGCTTTCCAGCTTTCAGATATGGAATTTCGCGTCGAGCTACCCAATAATAGATGGTTTTGGGTGATACTTTTAAAGATTGGGACAACTCATTTAATGTAACCAGATTCGTCCGAAGGTTAGGGGCTTCCATGATTACTTACTCCATGCGCTATTGCGCTCAATGACATACATGTAGTGGCCTTCAATAAATTTTCCACCCTCTATTTTTTCTGGAACCCAAATGCGTCTCACTTCTGGTGAAGTTAACGATGGAACTTTAGGGTCCTCTACTTTTTTGAGGCCAGATTTTGTAAGGCGTGCCTTTTCCTCTTGATCTTTATGTCCCATGTAGCCCATGGCACCCCCGATAACGGCCCCAATACCAAGGCCTAAAAGTGCTCCGCCGACATTTTGACCGGCGGCAGTGCCAATGCCGGTACCTACTGCACCCATGGTGCCGGCACCGAGCAAGACACTCTCTTTCAAGGTAGAGCAGCTACTGAGAGCTAAAGAAATAATAAGGATGGGGATCGATCTGTTTTTTATAAGTAGGCTATTTTTCATAGGGAGGAACTCCTTTGTTTGTTGGGTTTAGGGAAGTGGAAGTGGGGATGAGGGAGACTAGGGAAGACCCTAGTCGATCAGAAAATGTTTTTTTTCGTACAGAAAGATAATGGCTTGATCTGTGAGGACTTTTTAACGTGTTTAATATCAACGTTGAAGCGACATGTAGCTCCAATGTTCCACTCGGCGGAGTTTCACTGGGTGGGGAGAGTAATCGGAACAGGGATTTTCCCGCATCCCGTCCCATGAAGAATGGGGTGTCCCATCCGTGCTTTTTAAAATCTTTTTCAAGTAGAAAGCTATAGAGCCGTTCATCGACTCCAGAATCTTTCAATCCGGAATAGATTGCATTTGCGATCCCTTTAGATCTGACAAGCCAAACCACTCGAAAGAGATTGGGTAGTCTTGAGTAAAATTGAGCAATCGCTCGATACTCCGTTAAATTCTTTTGATGAAGTTCTACCTCCAGAGCGATCACTACTGGCTCGCCATCTAACGGCCTTTCCCAGTAGCCATCAGGACGTCGGGTAGTCGTTTTTGGAACCCAGTCGGGATAGATATCGCAGTGATACTTTTTAAGCTCCTGTTCAGTAAAAATGTCGCAACCATTCGGGAGGCCATAGATCCATTCCCCCAAGTGAATGGCAGAAGCTAACAAGTCATGTTCATAGCTTTCGCTGTTAGATCCTGTCTCTCTCAGTTCTGGTAAAAGGGGGAGGATTACAGCAAAACCTTTTTTGGTAAGCTCCCAAGCAAAAGATTTTCCATTCTCTATTCCATTTAGGTATACCCACGCAATAACTCCCTCCTTTTTTAAACGGAGAAGTCTTCGGTGGGCGTATGAAGGGGATTGTTTAGAAAAATGGACTTCTGTAATAGCCGCAGTGGTTAAGAGCTTCCACTTCCAAAGGCTAATCAGAATTTGGGTGTCGAATTGAGTCATAGGGGTTTGGCCCCCTGCTGTATGTTCTTGCTGTTTCCTTAGACGTTTTTATCCAGGATGCTTTTGGTGGGAGGGGTCGCGGTAGTGTCATCCTGGAGTTGTTTGTCATCCGAAAAGGGCGAAGAGGGGGACTCTTTTCGGTGGGGGGCCAAAAGGGTTTCTGCACGTTCTGTGGGGAGATTGGGGGTTTGAACCTCCAACATCTCCATACTACTTTTCCAAATTCCTCGCCCTGGAATAGGGGGAAGATCGGTGGCACGTCCATTTCCAAGGACAGTGATACTTGAAATGTCATTTACCATTTGAAAGCAAAGCACCCCGGGAAGGTTTGCCTTGATTTGGGGATCCAGGGCCCTGCTGTCAGGCCGTTGGGTTGCAATGACTAGATGAATACCAAGGCTTCGACCTTGTCGAGCCACACGACTTAAGATCTCCTTTGCAGCTCTCACCTTATCAGGTGCAGCAAGGGCACTCGATAGAAACATCTCTGCCGCTTCATCTACTACGATAATCTCACGGTAGAGTGCTTGTTTATTTGGATCGGATAATCGTTGGTACTCTGAAATATCCTTACACTTATTATCTTTTAAGAGTTTCATTCGATTTTTTAGGGTTTGATCAATGTCTTTTAAGAGATCAATCGCTGCAGTCATTTCACCCGACACTGTAACGCGGTCTAATTTTTCAAAAATCTGGAATTCGAGGCCGCCTTTAAGATCAATGAGTGTAAATCTGGCTTTTTTATCACTCAAATAAAGACTGGTGATGAGGTGCCTCAGGAAAGTGGACTTTCCGCCGCCAGTTTGCCCCGCAATTAAAAGGTGTGGGATATCACTTAGATTTGCTCTTGCGATCTTGGAGCGGGTCGTTCCGATGGTAAATTCTGTAGGGCGAAAACTTTTGTATTCCTTAAGAGTAAAACTCTCTGGCATTGGGCTATGGGAGTAGATAACATCAACTGCCCCTTTTATTCTATCTTCTCTCACTTCATCGATAAAAACATGAAGAGCGCTTTCTATAGAAGGCTTTGCTTTTTGAAATTCAGGGATAGGGATTGCAGAAGTTGTAAGGCGCAGTTTTCGAGTCGCATGATCTAGCGGGATATCATAAATGAGATTGGGAAGTTTTCCGAGCCTGTTTTGTAGGCCAATCGACCTAAAAACGGTGCTTAATCGTTCGGTGAGTAGAGCAGCCAAATAGGATCGATAAATTCCCCATACTAAAAATGGAAAACCAATCCAGAAATAATAATAGGTGAGATAAAAGAACTGATTTTTAGGGTAAAACCAGGTAAGACCCCACCGAATAAACAACATTCTATCTGACTTAAAGAAGAACAGAATTTGAATTAAGAGGGTTGCAATAATGCAATTACGCCAAGGAATCGAGCCTGTTTTGATACCGGTCCATATCTCTTTAAAGGGTTTGGAAATGGTTTTAGAAGCCATTTCCATTCTTTTTAAATAATCGACCTGTTTGGATTCGCTCATTTCTATCCTCAGTTTTGAATGATGGAGCTGACGGAACAGCTAAAGTTGCATGAGGGCATGGTCAGTAAAGGAATACAAAAAGCTCCTTTTTCATTTGAAAGGGTGGTGAATGATTTTGCAGCTTTAAAATGATCGGGAGTATTTTCTGCTTCACAGGCTCGGCTCACAGTTACTAAAGCCTTGTGCTTTCCAGAGGCAGCAGCATTTCCACAAACCTCTGTCACCCACACTCCACTGGATGGCATTGCGTAGCTATCGGCTATTTCACAGGAATAAAAGTCTGCAAGCGCAACGGGGGTGGGTTCAATTGCGATTAAATAGATGAGAATGGTCAATCCAATACCGATTTTAATAACGTTCACAATTATCTCCTTCTTTATGGGTTGGCTCCGAAAATAATACAAACTTCGGTTCCTGCAGAAACTTCAATAATAGGCTTCCTGTTTTTAAGATCCGACATCAAATCTTGAGACTGCTGAATAGCGGTAGTGGCTGTGGCATTTAGCAGTGCATTTCTCACCGTCGGGGGTCGTACTGCAACCCCCTGTTGCCCTTGTGTATCTTGAAGCCCCTCTGCCATGCCCCCTATAAATCCAAGGCCAATACTTCCACTGACATTTAAGGCTTTGGTGCCCACTTTGGAACCTTTTAATCCAACGATTTTATCCGACTGATCACAGGCTTGAGCTTGAATCTGACCAAAGGTCCCATCTTTAAAAATGACCTGATTGAAGGCAACATACAGGCGTTCATCTGTGGAGCTTCCCGTTCCGAGTAAAGTAGAGCCCTCTTCAATAAAGGTTACACCGTCTACAGTGAGTGCCTCCTTCACTTCTGCCCGCACCAGTCCGTTGGAAGCCCCTGAAAGAAGCTGAGCCTTTGTCATACTGCCGGGAGGGATAAGCTTAAGTTCTCTAGGTCTCATTAAAAGCTGGGGTCCTGTGTACTTCACTCCCTTTGCATTCGATTTTTTAGGGGAGAGGGCAGTCTCATTATTAGCTGCGGCGAGTTCAAAGCTCTTTTGTGTCGATAGATCAGAGGGCGCGGAAATGGAGCTCTCCCCAACCGGCAGCACATTGGCATTCGGATCACTGGTTTGGACAACTGATACGAGAAGCACAAATAGGACAGCCAGTGTAACTAAGGATTTTTTTCTTACGGTAAGCTTTCCCCCATCCTTAAAAAATAGGAGGTTGACGCCCCACTGAACTTTTTCGCCTGAGTCTGATTGAATTTCTACGGAGTGTTCATTCATTTTTAATCCTAATTTTTATTTTCTTCTCATCGGAATCACGCACCAATACTATTTGATCTCCATCCCCCGCACTTGCTCTTAACTCAAATCCAAAGCGTCTTCCTTCCAGATAAACAAATAAATTAGAACGAGCGAAGGGCTTAAGAGCTGCGACGGCAAGATCATTTTCCACATATTCAAGGGCAAACATGCCTTGGTTTCCTAAAATTACTTTGGTGGGTTTGGAGGGAAAGGAAAGGATTGTGCTGCGCCCCACTGCAACAGTAATAGCCTGCATCTTTTTATCATTTAAAAAGACAGTTCTTGCACTGGAGGCAAAAGTAATGGAGCTGAATAGAATACTGACAACAAAAAACAGTTTCATAGTTTTGGTTCCTCTTTATTCATTTGGCTTACCCGTTGAATGAGTAGACCATAAGGGTTTGCTGGGGTGCGTGAGGTAGTAGCTACCTGAACTAAAATGGTAAATGGAACGTTCGATCGAATACTTCCCACAGAAAAAATACGATCCGCATCAACCTCTACCCATTTTTCAGTGACTTTGATGCTGGCGGCAATCACCTTTTGTTTCATTCCTTTACGTGTGAGTTCCTCTTGCTCCTTTAATCGATAGGCAAACTCCTCCTCGCCCAGGAAAATTCTTGGATCACTCACCTCCGAATCAAACCTTTTGGAAAGTGCGAACCGCACGAAGGCTTCGATTTCCGGAGCCGATTGTTTGGTTGCAGCTAAAGAGATCGCTTTTGAATAGCATTCCCGCTCTATAATAAGAGGGTCCCGAAGGGCTAGCTGAACCACGGTTACACAAAGGACAAGTGTGCAGACCGTAGATATCGTAAGTGTTACCTTAAAGAGGTTATTTTGATTGATGACATCGATCCAGGCTTCGGTGAACTTCATGATTTCTTACCTCTGTTGGGCATAGCGCTATATTCTTTCTCTGAGTTTGCTTTTTTAAAAATGGGTTTTTTGGCGGGTGTGTTAAATCGGGGAATCTCTTGAAGAGCTTGGTGCGCCTTTGGGAAGCTTGCCACCGCCTTTTCAGCCGAATTTAACGCCTGATTGTAGGTGTTTTTTCCTAACATAGTAGTCCATGTAACCGCCTTTGCTGGTGTAACATTCACAAGTCCCCCTACCGCAATACTCCCAACCGTTTTACTCATTGAGGAAAGCCCACTTTTTGTAAGTAAGTGCACCACCACAGGGGTCAAAAGAAGAGAGCCCGCCAAGATCAGATTAAAACTCACCGCTGCAATGATATTTTGTTCATGAATACCGCTCACACCCGTACTCCAAAGAAGAGTTGCAAGGACTGCCCAAACTACTTTCCATGCCGAGGCCTCAAAAAGAGAACGGTAAAGCGCACTCGTTGCTGCTGCGGTGCTTGGAAGAACAAATAGGGCAATCAATATTGGGGAAAAAACATATAAAAGGGTCCAGGTGTAGATTAAAAAGGCTTGGGTCACATGGACTGAAAAATAAAGAAGGAAAAAAGTTAAAAATGAAATAATGAGGATTAAGCTTCCCTTCACTGAGACCCAGGAGAACGAAAACTCCTGTAACCTATCACCCATTCGACTTAAGACCAGTTGAAATTGATGCAAGTTCCCAAGTCTAGTTGCCAGGGCATCGGCTAATTCTCCGACGGTATTGGCCACTTCCGAATAGGTATGTAAAAGAATAGCGGCAATCAGCGCTCTTCCAATGAGAACACTAAACCCAGGCGTTCCTCCTAAGGGCATGCGGAAATATTCCATCAACACCCCAATCAGAAGAAGTACGGTAACGAACAGATAAAAGATAGAAACAAAAAAGGCATGCACTTGATTCGCTTCTTGAGAGAGCCATGTCATATCAACCATCTAAAACCTCGGAATAGAGTAGGATGTCTTTTCACTTTTCATTGCAGTTTTTAAAAAATGAGAGCTGGATAAGATGTCTTTAGTAGATTGCTTTTCATGACGATTTTCCACCGCCATTGACTGGGCCTGAAGCTTAAGACTCGTAGCCTGAGCCCTTAAATTTTGATTGAGTACCTGGATAATGAGCCCCAATGCTTGGGCAGATAATTTCTGTGCTCCGCCTGGGGAAACCGAATGGCTATAGGATTTAATCTCTTCCCCTAATTGATCTAACTGACCACTCCACTTATAGAATGAGTTATTAAAGGTCACAGCTTCGGCGACACTTTGATCGGTGTCTTTTTGAATCCTAGCTTCTGGAGAATCTAAAATCCCACCATAAAGCTCACGGACTCGCTCGATCCCAATATTTGAATTGCTCCAATCGTGATAAAGTCCTGGATCCAAATTAGGATCGAGGGTTTTAAGAAGGTTTAGGGAATCATTAATCCCGCGGTTTATCTCACGAATTAAATTATACTCATTGGAAGCGGTTTGCATGATACTTCTCAACTGCTGCAATTGCAAAATAGCTTGAGCTAGAATTTGAGTGAGAACCGCGACGTCTCCGCCAAAGAGGTCTGCTCTTGCAACACGAGGGGAATAAACCATAAGAACAAGAAGTAGAATGAGAGCTGTTTTTTTCATTTTAAAAACTCCTACTTGTTCGATGCGATAACGCCTTTTGGGTATATCTGAGACAAATACCGTAGGGCTTCGAGCTGCGACTTTCCTGAATTAAGTTCGTTTTGAAACATCCCTAAATCTCTGGGGTCTGTGGTGGCTATCCAATATTCCATTGGAGTGGGGGAGATCCGCACCACAGTTCGATTTTCTTCAGCCATTAAAAAGGCTTCTGAATATTCCCCTTTTTTTTGATGAAGTGAGGTGATAAGGGCCGATTCTGTCGAGTTTAAGCGTAAAACTTCCTTGAGCCGTTCTTGATCCGCCCCATTTTGCATTAAAATCCAGCGGATTGAGGTGTTAGGAAGAATGGCTTGGGAGACTCTAGACTTTGCAAAATCGTCGATATTTTGAGAAATAGCAATGGCTGAGGCGTAGTATTTTCGAAAGGTGCGGAATACCTCCCCAATGAATGCAGAACCCGCCTGATTTTCGAGTAGTTTCCAGCATTCATCAAAAACTAGAAATTTCATGACAGTCCGATCTCTCTGAACCTCGCGCCATACATAATCGGTAATGAGATAAAGACAAACGGCCTGTAAATCTGGATTGGTTTCAAGCCCTTTTAAATCAAAACAGACGGTAGATCTTCCCAAAGTCACTGAGGTTTCACCATCAATCAGCTTGCCGTAAGGGGAGTTTCCACACCAGGGGCCTAATATCTTTCCAAAGTTTCTTAAATCTTGTGATTCGTGCTTCATGAGGAGATCTTTTAAGTGAGAGAGCTTTGGATGGAGGTGCTTTTTATAGACCTCTTGAATAGCCTCTTCTATTTCCGCTCTTTCCAATCTTCCAATCGATTCCTCCCCATTTTCTCGGGTCATCATTTCCACCAAACCAACCAAAAACTTAATTTTCTGACTCGATGGACTCATTTCACCTATTGGAAGGTCGAATGGGTTTAAGCAAAACTTTTCTTCTAACGATAAGGCGATGTACTGCCCCGATAGGTTTTCACAGAGCTTTCGATAAGATCCTCCAATATCTACGATAAATATCTTGGAATTCTCCTTAAGGGTTTGGAGGAGTAATAAATTTGTGAGAAAACTCTTACCACTTCCCGAACCCCCAGCCACAATCTGGTTATAGTTGGTAAGCTCCTTAGAAAAGGGATCCATGAGAAATAGTTCATTGCCTCGAGTTTTAAGAAGAAGTCTTGGCACTTGAAATCCAGACCACGGCCCATAAATAGGGATTAAGTCAGCCAAATTTGAAGTCTTAATTCTTCGAGATCGAAGTTTCCCACGTGCATTAGGAAATGCCGTCTCACAAAAAATATCGAATGCGGCTAGACTTTCCTCCATCGCCTCCGCTCCCGACAATTCTCTGATGGCAGCAATAGCAACAGAGACCTGTTCTCTAAGCTCATCTAAATGTTGAGACTTTAAAACCACCGTCAGGCTAGAGTGAAAAACCTTTTCGCCCTGAGCGACAAATTCCGATATCAAAGTCTCCAAATCCTGAAGTTTGGCTTCGCTTTCAATATCAGATACCCCCTCTTTCTTTCCCCGCGCCATTGAGAAGGCAAGCCGCCTTTGAGTATGAAGAGTCTCTAGTTCCTTTTGTTGATCGGGAACACTAATAGATAGAAAAAGACGGGAGTGAAAGGGAAGCCTGGCAAGTGCTCTTGCCATTGACGCAAAGGTGCAATCGGGCATCGCTTTTAATGAAACAATCCGATAATGCATTCCTCCCAGGGTAAAACCATTCTCATTCACCGAAACATCTGTAAATAAGAGGGAAGACCGAATATCCTCGGCATCATAAGTGGCAAGATTTTCCCTCCTCATGGGATTCCACTGCCGGTAGATAAGATTCGCTAATTCCTCTTCCTGAAGGGGGGTAGCTTTGATTCCTATATTGGTTAAAGCAGCGACAATTTCTGACTCTAAATAGCAGGCTACCTTAATCTCTCTCGTAAAGAGTTCATGAGCCATCGGCTCAAATTGCTTCGGACTGGCAAATAGCCGTGGCTTCTTAAAAATGGAATCACTTTTAGCCCGCCTCACAAAAAGTCTTAAGGTGTGTTGGGGTAACTCGCCACTGCTTATCTCATTTTTCAGAAATTCATTTCTCTCTAAATGAAGAGTCTGCACAAGAGGGTCGGTGGCATTCGATCCCAACCTCTTATTTTCTTCTATCTTATCCAAGGAAGCAGGCTCAATATCCTGCACAAACTGCAGATCGATCCCAGACGGCAGGCCATTTAGGAATGAGTTCAACTTTGTTGCCAGTTTATCAATGCCAAAGTCATCCCAAGTGGATACATCAACACCTGTGAGGTGCATTCCAAAACCAATAGAGCCATCTGAAAAGATGACCTTACTTTCCTCAATTCCCCAAATTTCAAGCTGATCTGCAAGTGGTGTCATTGTGATAACCTTTTTTCCATTTTTTTCTGTGGAAGTGATTCATGAATAGAAGGATCTAAGAATGCTGAATAAGATCCCGGACGGTATTGGAACCTGACCCAATGAAGTAAAAATTTGTCAGGCTTCCCTTTCTTTCCGTAATGCAAGACAAATGCAATGAAAAGGGTAGGGATCCAAACGAAAAATAACTTCATTGAGGTGGCGCCGAATATGAAGTTCAAGACTGATAAAACTAAAAAAATGGAAAGAAGATCGAAAACCTCAAACCCAAATATCATTAACTTATTTTCCAGGCACTTACTAACGGGTGTGGTGCGCATATGAATCACCTCTATTGAACCAACCCTCGAATAAAGGCGATAATGCTAGGGGCTCCAAACCCCACCACCGTCCCAATAATGGCTAGTACAAAATGGTTTCTTGCGTTAGGGGAGCCTGCAGCAAATGATAGCCCCGCAAAAACAAGCCCTAAAATGGAAACCAATGGCAGAATAGTCGTGATCAATTTGCCTTGAATTGCGCTTAGGGTAGATTCCACAGTGGAATACCCAATAGAAGGGAATCCAAAATAAAAAATGATAAATAATAGCAAATAAACGTGAGCTCGTTTCATAGGGGGCTTCCTTTTTAAGTGGTGGGTGAAGATTTAATGGACTAGGAGATGGAAATTAAAAATAGCAAAATTGCCGCAACGAAACACAAGTAACCATAAATCCTAGCGGCAACTTTTCTATTTTTCTTTTTTGGGTCATAAACAGTCCAATCAATTCGATGCAGATCCATCAACACTCCTTATATTTGGGGAAGGTGAGGCGGCACTACACCTGCCCAATTTCATGCCGCCTGGTTACTACCTATTTCTTTTTAACGACTTGGGCAGTTGGCATGGGAATCCTGTCTTGAGAGACAGTGACGGCCTCCGGAATTGTGGGAAGCCTACGAGCAGCCCTTTCCCGTTGCTCCTGTTTGTGACCGTAAGCTAATAGGGCAACGGTAAAAATGATCCAAAAACCAGCGACCCCAATCACTTGAGCGGTCTCAAAAAATTGATGGCGTTCAAATTCATCCGACTTTAACGAGTTCATTTTTTCTTTAAATGCTAAATAACTCATTTGTTCTCCTTTAAAATTAGGCCGCACGCTTTTTGGGGGTGTCTAAATCATATGAGCAAGAAGTGATAAGCTCCTCGTTGTCGAAGACACAAAGTTCAATTTCCCTAGCAATCCCTGAAGGGTGCTTTGGAATGGGTGGCAGTGGTGAATGCTTGGGTAATCTTACACTTCTTGTTTCAAAGTAATTACAATTGAAGCAATGGGAATGACTTTTTAATTTTTCAAAACACTCCCACTCACAACGGGGACACTTTAGTAACTGCATCTGGCTTTCTCCTTGTTCCTCTCACCCTTTTATATTGCAAGAAAATCGCCAGATCGTGCCAAGCCAGTTTTTCCCATGTTAAGTAGTAAAAAATAATGAGGAATCCCATCAAGGGCGTAGAAAAATGCGAGCTATCTTAAATTGTCCGAATCGGACGCATCCAAATATTGGAATCTTTTCTTTTGGATTTGAATTCAAGAACTTCCGTTAATAACGTGTATGTCGGACAAGAATCGGACATTCGGACAGCACTCATAGTGAGTTGTTTTCGCACGTTAGACAAACAGACTTGGCTTTCGCAAGGATTCGGGAACATGCGGATTTGAGTAGATAAAGTCGATAAGATTGTTCTTTACAACGATGGCATAGCAGATAAGAACGTCCCTACATTCTTACCTGAACAGAAAAAACAATGCATTCTTGTATTATCCCACCAGCTGGGGAAGAATGAATGCAAAGAAAAAACCTAAGGCATATAAAAACAGAGCTGCTGCAAATATGTACTTAGACCAGCTTCTTGCCGTTTTACAACCTTCCGCGAGTCTAGGATCAATAGGGCATGCTTGATTCCGACTGCGGAACTGTAAAAAAGCAGAGACTGCTATGAAAACCCCAGCTATTAGAAATACAAGGCCCTTATGCTCAGATAGTAGCGTTAATTGTGGAAAAGCACCCATTAATCCTGCGAACGAAGCTCCCGCCCCAAATGTGACAAATAGGGCAGGCAAGAAGCAACAAAAGATAGTTGTGAAAGAGGACAAGAGTGCTGCCACAGATAAGAGTTTCTTCATGTGAATCCCTAACTAACGATTGATTTTTTCGACATTCACTCCAGCATCCTTGATAAGTTCGCTTATCTTCGAATCGGTTAGATCTTTTCCTTCTTTTAATGTTAAGCGGACCTCTTTTTTATCCATATCCACAGCCACATTCTCTATGGCCTCCTGCGCTTTAAACTTTTTAGTAATGCCCTGAGAACAAAATGCGCAGACCATTCCTTGTACCTGCACTGTAATCTCCTTACTCGCAGCAATCGCTGACAAGCTTGCCAGTAATCCAAGCATCAATATTTTTATCATTCCTTTATTTCTCATCGATCCTCCTGATTAAAAATGGACCATAAAATTGAAATTCAGATCTCCTTTTGTAGTGGTTCCCAGCTCCCATAAAACACTCCGATAAAAAAGTCTTAGAAAGGGTCCCACTCGAATTTGTTCGTCATTTGCAAAGGGAAAATATTGAAACTGTCCGATTAACCATGCATTGAGTTCTTCAAATCCTCCTTCATAGGGGGCGAACCCCGCGCGGGCTTGATACACAGCCAAAGTCTGGGTGTTTTTGGCGGCAACGGCAGTGGCTTTTCCCGAAAAGTAAACCTGTCGTGTTTCATAATCGGCTTCAAGAGAGCCTTCAGCAGCCCACCGAGTGTCAGATTGAGTTCGCAGCGCTCCTATTCCGCCATAGACGTAGATGTTGGTTTGAGAATCTGACCCATTCCACCGATTCACGAGCCAAGAAAGGCGTGGAATCAAGAACAATCGTTCTGGTCCCGCCATGGTATCTCGATAAAAATCAAGACCAGCCGAAAACTTCCGTTCAAATGAGTAAAGAAGTTGCCAATCCAACATATCGCTTTGGTTAAAGGCCATGAAACTCCATGCGCCTTTATAGGCCACAGGATGTGCAATCAACTGAAAAGGAGCAAAGAGGATGAATCCCAGGACTGCTAAATGGTAAGTTTTTCGCCACATTTAAACTCCTTCAAAACGCTCCCCGCTTCGGTGCAGTAACGTTTCTCTATCTATTTCTACGATCAAAGCCCCAAAGTGTGACCTGTCACAAATAGCGGATTTATACGTACTAATAAGAGAGAGGCCCCCCTCTTCTTTCGTCGCTTTTGTATCAAGACTTTATGGTCTTGAGTCGACACTGGGAACACATAAGCAATTTGGTGCCAATTGAGCCCCAGAGCTGGTGTCATTTGCGCCTAAAGGACGATTTCTTTTTTACAAATAAGCTTATTCAAAGCCAATATAATGCATATTGTCATGGCATGGGTTCTGCACCTTCACTTCTCAATAAGTTCAACTGGAAAGGAACAAATGACATGAAACAAAAAATTAAATTAATGCTCTCTATTTGCTTTATATCTGTATTCTCCAATTTAGCATTAGCGGATCATACGGCACCGCTGGGTTCGATTAATGCTTTATTAAACGATTCACGCAATCTCCAATATCAAGTTAGCTACTCTACGTTACGATATACGGTTAAAGATGCCCTGGCTCGATTTCAGTATAGAGTGGAGCAATTCGGTCGTTGTGTATCGGTGGGGCGTCCAACTCGCGACCATGATACCATCCCAGAGAGCTGTGAATACTCTCTGCGCGACGTTCAACGCGAATTCTATGTGGTAAATCGGTATTTGTACGATACCTACTATGATTATCCCTATATCTATAATACTTACTCAAGAGTACAGCGAGATCTCCAAATTCTCCCTCAGTTATAAATTTAAGAGGTGACCCTCCTCAAAAAAACGGACTCCAAAAAAGGTAGAATTGGGGTAAAACCCC
>CAZRZK010000036.1:0-23899 GCA_964604555.1 uncultured Pseudobdellovibrionaceae bacterium
CGTAAATCAAAATTGCTCACCGCTCCTTAGTCGCATTATTTATGAAGCCATTCGAATTACATCTGGCAAAAAAGCTGAGTGCTTTCTGCCAGCCAATTCCGGCAAAGTTAAAACATGGAGGACACTTCCACCGCCCAGACTTTAAGCCCCCCAGGCACTCTAGCGGTGGGACGTCCTCCAGATAAGGAGCAGCCGATGAGATTTACATTCCGAACCTTATTGATTCTGTTAACCCTCTGGTTATTGGGAGCCACCTCAGCATTCGCCGCAATGGCATTCCCTCGAATTGAAAACCAACATAAAGTAAAAAAAATTCTGAAAGAATATCCCTATTACCTAACGTTTGTTTTAGCGGTAGGGCGACAGGTCGACCTCGAAAAATCGCTCCAGCTCCAGGAAATGTTTGAGCAATTAAAGTCGGAAAGCCCTGAAAAGGCGGCTCTCTTCCTGAAAGAGCTTCGCATCGAACTGATTTATTTAATCCAATTGAAGCACGTCATGCTGGATCAGGTCCACTCCCACTCCCCATTCATGAGTGTCTCAGTGGAGCGAAACCTCCCCCGCTGGATCCGTCGAATGGATGAACTTCTTTTTAAAGTGAAGGCACTGCCGGTTTCTATGAAATGATTGCTAAGGAAGTCCGCGCAATTGAGGATATCCTCCACTTGAAGGCATCTCCCAAATATTTGTAAAATCCCACCCAGCATAGGTGACTTGATCTTTCATTTCAGTTGTAGACTTGGCAGAGCCCCCTAAACGAGAGGTTGCGCAAAGCGTGGAGTCTTTATCCCAAAAGGAGGCCTGGACATTCATTCCATTGGTGTTGCCAGAAGGCACCGAATCGCCAATCAATCCACAAGGATTATTAGCAGGTAATTGCTTCCCCGTTGCATAGGTGCGATTCAGCATCAGGGATGTTCCAACCGAAACACTTCCAATCAAGGCCCCCTGAGGATAGGTATTTCTCAGTTTACTGGTATTACTCATTTCCGAAAATGAATCTTCAATCAAGATTTGTGGATTATGATTCGCTTGTTTAGTAACGTAACCAATTAAACCTCCACTATTGTTGCTTGAAGTGATGTCCCCTCGAGTACGGCACTGACTGATCTTAACATCATTTTTTGCTCCAATAAATCCGATTAGCCCCCCCACACGACCCAATCTAGGATCTCCTAGAGAGCCTTCAAAAGTGCAGTTTTTAATACTCCCTCCATCCATCGCCCTCGCTATCCCTCCTTGTATGCCATTGCCTTTTCCGTGAATGTTTTCGAAGATGGTATCGATCGCTGTTGCCACAAGCCCACCACAGTCGGAACACGCTTCGCCAGCAATAGGCTGGGGGTGGTTTACTTTATAATTTACATTGGTGATTTTACATTTTTCTGCGGTAGACGCGATACCTCCAGGGGGAAAAGCGAAGATACCGCCCACTGTAAAGCGATAGCTATAGTGATCTCCCGATATGTATTTGATATCGATACTAAGATCATTCACCATAGAATTTTTGATACTTTTCGCAATTCCCCCAATATTGAAAGTGCCTTCAATAGAAAGATGATTGAATGTCGAATGTTCGACCCCATGACCGAAGGTAAAATATCGAGGCTTAACTGTTTTTACAGTCAGATCTTTCAGGTAACTGCAATAAACTCCGCTAAATATTCCATCCATATGTCCTCTGCCTTGATTATCCATATTCAGAGTAATGGTGTGGCCGTTTCCATCAAGCACCGATTTATCCAAAGCAACACGAGTAGACCAATTCCCATCGATGGTGATATCATTCTCAAGTCGGTAGTGCTTCTTGGCAGTGATCGTTTTTAATTGAGCCGCATTGGTAATGGAAGTCACCGGAGCATTCTTTGCTCCCTCATTTAAACACTGGATCAATGTAGGTGAGCAAATAGAGGATGGACAAAACTCCGGTGGATTGGGACCCCCAGGCCCCGGGGGTGGAGTGGGTGGGCCAGCAGGTGGCGGAGAGGGGGAGGCGGCTACATCATCGGAGCATACCGATCCCGGCACCGAGCGGCACAAATGATTCGAGGAAAGGTTCCAAGGGCTGCTTATGGTCCGTTCCAAATTTACAATCATTTGAATTTTTTTGCTGGCTGCATTTTGCGCAGTTCCCACCTCTACCTCTAAATCCCCAGTAATGTGATTTGCCTTCACGTTAAAATCGGTCACCTTAAAACTCATTTTTAAATTATTTAAAGATTGTTTGGGAAGGAAAGAAGTCTGTGCAAAATCGCCGAAAACAATATCGGAACTGTTAGAGCCCGTCACAAGATGGGTTAGGTGGAAAGGGGCATTTGGGCAAACTCCCTGGGGATTCTGGAGAGATTTAAGAAACTCTTCCGAATTGGTGACGCAATCCTTATAGGTTGCATCGTCTTTCAGGGTTTCGAAGTTATCTGACAACTCTTGTTTAAAGAGGGAGGCAAAGGAATGGGCGGAGGGAATGAACAACACCTCTCGACTGCCTTGCTTACTTCCTTTCACTACATCCATAGAGGATCTTAAAAGAAGCATTCCCGTTAAGGTCATCGCAGTGAGCATAACCATGCTGAGCAGCATCACACTCCCGCGAGAAGAATTTGCCCCATGACTGAACATGAATTCCAATATTGTAACATAGATTAAACTCGAGCCATTTTTTTCAGTTTCCTTTTCAATTTTTATCGTTATCTTCTTTTCCATGGAATTCAAACCGGGAACCGAGTCTGTTTGGGCGGGAGAGGAAGAACTGTTTTCAGAAGGGGCCACCACTCCGCCTATTTTTCAAAATGTGACCTATGGCTATCAAGATATCGACCAATGGACAGAGGTTGCGACCGGAAAAAAAAAGGGGCACATTTATTCCCGCAACACCAATCCGACAGTCAAACCTCTTGAGGATAAAATTGCTCGCCTTGAAGGAGCCGCCGCAGCGACCGCTTTTGCCACCGGCATGGCCGCCATCAGCAACACATTTTTCGCTCTCCTTAAACCTGGGAGCAGAATTATTTCAATTAAAGATACTTATGGCGGAACAAACCGACTCTTCACCGACTTTCTTCCGAAGTGGGGAGTAGAAGTAGTGTTATGTGAAACAGAAGATGAAACTGCTCTTCTGAGTGAAATAGAAAAAGGTGCCGACATGGTCTACCTGGAAACCCCCACTAATCCGACTCTAAAAATATTAAGCCTAGCGAAAATTTCAAAAGCAGCCCGTCAAAAAAATGCCTGGGTTGTCGTTGATAATACCTTTGCGACTCCATTAAACCAAAATCCATTGAAATGGGGAGCGGATCTCGTCATCCACAGCGCCACCAAATTTTTAGGGGGCCATTCTGATGCCCTTGGAGGACTCGTCTGTGGAAGTGAATCCTTAGTGAAAATACTTTTTCAGTTTCGCGAAATCCATGGCGCCACGATGAGCCCGCTTTCCGCCTATTTGATCTTGAGGGGAATGAAGACTCTCGAACTGCGCATTGAACGACAAAATAAAAATGCCATGGAAATTGCCCGCTTTTTATCGGATCATTCGAAGGTTCAGGCTGTTTATTATCCGGGGCTCGAAACCCATCCT
Source organism: uncultured Pseudobdellovibrionaceae bacterium (assembly GCA_964604555.1). Classification (GTDB taxonomy): domain Bacteria; phylum Bdellovibrionota; class FAC87; order UBA2466; family UBA2466; genus CAZRZK01. The sequence continues at coordinate 3,575 of CAZRZK010000036.1, forward strand.
GGACATGCCATTGCAAAGCAACAAATGTCGGGATTTGGTGGAATGCTCAGCTTTGCACTTAAAGGGGATGAATCGACAGTTAAAAAATTCCTTACCAACCTGAAACTCTGCCACCGGGCTGCCAGCTTAGGATCGGTAAGCACTCTGGTCGGAATCCCGAGTACTACGAGTCATGTGGAACTCAACGCCGAGCAACGGCGCAGGACCGGAATTCCTGAAACGTTGATCCGTTACTCGACAGGCATCGAAAATATTGAGGATCTTCTGCAGGATCTTTCGCAGGCCCTTCAACAGATTACTTAAGTACGGCAATTGTGAAGCAATCTTCACAATTCCGACACAACAACCAGCAGCGGGGTGAAATTTTGATCTGGCAGTTTTTCTTTAGAGGGCAACCGATCCAATCGCCCTTATAATGTCATCATGGGGGATTCAAAAGGAAAATTTGGCCATTTTTTTTGCACTCTCTTCATAGCTTCATTCCTGCTCACTCTTTCTGCCTGCACTGGGGGAAAAGGGAATGGAGAGGGCGTCGGCACGCCCATTAAAAACACCCCAACCGAACCTGAGCCTGGAAGCAATTATTATCCAGTCGGTCGCAAACATCAGGATGGTAATGCTCCTATTGGTTCCTGTACGAATGATGATGGAACCACGACCCTTCGCCAGTCGATCACTTATCTCGGCAACGGCAAATATCAATTTACACAGAATTGTCCCAAGATAGACAAAATCGTCAATAAAGACCAAATTCAGCTTTCCCATGATGCCCATTTTCTGCTCTTTGAAAATTTCCTCTTTGAAAAGTTCGATTCCCCACCCTCCACTCTTGAATACAGCAATGTCATTATCCTTTGTTTAGGCGAGCAAGTAGAGGTGGCTATTCGTTCTAATCGGAACGCAGAGCTCTCGGTTCAGACTGGAGGCAATTGGAGCCTTACTCAAAGCACAGTCCAATACAGCTACCAAGCCCCTTACTCCATCTACCAATCTTCCGATTTTATTCTGAAGGTGGATCGCTTCGCAAATACTGGCAATCCCGCTAACCCTCCCAACTTATTGGAGCTATTTGGGAAACCGGTCCAGGCGATTCCTTGCCGGATGTTAAATAATTAATGGAGCTGGCAAAAAAGCTGAGTGTTTTACACAAAGTAGGAATGGGATAATTGTTCAGATTGAGAACAGTAATAGGAATAGCCTTTATGAACACATCACAGTCTTTAATCACTCTGTTCTACACCGCTTCACTCCTTTTAAGCTTGATCGGCTGTTCCACGGATGAATTTTATCAGAATGTCGAACACACACTACTTTCCTGCAAGGAAGGTCTCATTCGTGAAGGAGCAGAATGCATTACGAGCTGGGAATACAACAATCGACGATGCGCTAAAACGGGCCATACCTGGAATGGTGAAAAATGCGTGTGCCCAACGGGACAAGTTGAGTTAGATGGAAAATGCCTTGCTCCCTCCCCTTCGCCACAACCTGTGCCAAGCCCAACACCGATGCCCATTCCTACACCAATTCCGATACCTTTGCCTGGTCCAACACCTTCTCCAGTTCCGACCCCAGTCCCCGCTCCGAATCCATCGCCGGTGCCGACGCCCATTCCTGTTCCAAATCCAATTCCTGGGCCCGCACCGACTCCCATTCCCTTCCCCCCGAATGTACCGCCAGAGTGTTCGCAAGCACTGCAGAACGTGCAACAAAGTGCCGTGATTAACATCTCAACCGAAAATCAGTTGCGATCCATTCAGAGCAATAAGAACTACCGATTGATAAATAACATCACATTGACCGGGGCGCTCCCGAATAGCTCAAGTGTGATTAAAAACATTCTTCTCGACGGAAATGGACACACCATCTCAGGAATAGGAGTCACCTCTGCGCCAAGCAACGCCCAATACGTAGGAATCCTGCCCCGAACCCAATGTGCGTATATTCACGATCTCCAATTCAGAGATTTCAACATCCCAGATCTCCGAGGATATTCAGTGGGGTTGATCTCGGGTGAAATGAATTATGTCTCGGTAAAAAATGTGAATGTAGACCGAATCAAACTTTCCCGTAATGATCTCGACACCGGCGCTGGGTATGTGGGAGCGATTGCAGGCGGAGCCACCTTTTCTCTTTTCAGCCAAATCCAAGGAAATCAGGTTGAGTTGAGTTTTACGGCTCCTGATGGAACACCCAGCCGGAACCAATATTCCGTCGGTGGAATTGCCGGTTACATGACAGGAAATATTTCAGATTCGGCGGTCAGTGGAAAGGTGATTGCAAATTATGCGGGAGGAATCGTGGGGTCAGCAGCCGATTACTATGCTCCTTCTTCCTTAATAATCCGAACCCGCTTTAAAGGAACAGTGGGAGGATTTTTTGCGGGCGGAATAGCTGGGGTGTTTTCAAATGGAAAAATAGAACAGTCCTCCACAGAAGTGAGCTTGTACAATTTCTTTGCAAGCAATTCCGGCGGTTTAGTTGCGCAGATGGTTGAAGGGGCGGGAAAATCCGCTCAAATCACCCGTTCCCAATCGAAAGTCCTCTTAATTGGAAATGGAACTGCGGGGAGTACCTTCGGCGGGTTGGTTGCCCTTGCCTATTCACTCTCCGCCAATTCAATTTCCCTGTCTCAAGCCGAAGTTCAATTGGACGCCGCCACTCAAACCGATTATCGAATTTGGGCAAATGCGTGGGGAGGGTTCATCGGCGCTGGGTACAATCTTAAATCGGGTGCAATAGCGAATTGTTTTTCTCGCGGCGATTTAATGGCCACTTATGCTACTGCTCCTTTAGGAATGGGAGGTTTTCTAGGAAGATCTTCAGCAAACGAGCCGCAAACCATTCAAAATTCCTATAGCTCGGTGTCCCTATTATCCTATGCGAGCCGGGGAGGCTTTATTGGATATGGAGATCCAGGGAACAATCCCAATGTCACTCAAAATTGCTATTGGGATACCACCACCACATCGGCATCCAACTGGGGAAATGCAACAGGTAAAACAGCCGCCGAACTCAAACTGCAAAGCACTTTCTCTAATTGGGATTTTGTAACCATCTGGGAGATGCCTGCCGCTGGAGGTTTCCCAAAGTTGCGAAATTGAGCCCCCTCCATCATGCGTAAAAACTTTCAATTATGAAGCAATCTTCATAATTCTCCTGGCAAAAACGCTGAGTGTTTTCACCATCGGTGGCAAGAGATAATGATTTCAAGATAGAACACAACAGGAATCGCATTTATGAACGCAACACAGTTTTTCACCACACTACTCTCCACATCCTTACTCCTTTTAAGCTTTAGCGGCTGCGCCAAAAAAGAGGAAATGTATCAAAAAGTCGAACGCCAAATTGCTTCGTGCGAAGAAGGTCTCATTCGTGAAGGAGCAGAATGCATCTCAGTTTGGGAATACAACAGTCGTCGTTGCGCCAAAGAGGAAAAAAAATGGAATGGTGAAAAATGTGTCTGTCCTACAGGGCAAGTCGAATTAGACGGAAAGTGTCTTACCCCAGCACCTTCCCCATCGCCTAAACCGCCCCCAAGCCCAGTGCCAGTGCCAGCCCCAATTCCAACACCCATCCCAGTCCCAGCTCCGATTCCTTTGCCTCTTCCAATACCGACACCTTTGCCATCGCCTTCTCCAGTTCCGACTCCAGTCCCTCTTCCGAACCCAACACCCTCCCCACTCCCTGCTCCAAATCCATCGCCGGTGCCAGCGCCTGCTCCATCGCCAGCACCGGCTCCCAGTCCTTCGCCCATTCCGGCTCCTGCTCCGGCTCCCGCTCCCGCTCCGGCACCAGCGCCAGCGCCAGCTCCCTGTCCAATTCAGGGGCAAGTTCGTATTGGTGGAATTTGCCAGTGTCCCAGCAACACCTTCTTGCAAAATAACCAGTGTGTTCCCGATCCCGTTTGCACCGGCGGAAAAGTATTGGTGAACCACCAGTGCCAATGTCCGGTAAACATGCGCGAGGAATCTGGACAGTGCACTCTCTCGGCTTTAAATCCTAATAGCTGTGACTTGAGCAAGCATTGGAACTTCGCGAGCGCAAAACAATTTGGAAACAGAATGTACTCTGTCACCTACCGCGATCCTTACACCTATATTCCTCCTCAGTGCGGTGGCGATGTCCCGATGCCGGCAACGATGAAAGATCGCGCAGTAATCGAAATTAATAGCGAGGCCGATTTGGCAAAGGTAACATCAAATCTATCCTACCGTCTCGGACGAGATATCCAACTCTCAAGTTCATTTGCAGGAATTAGTGTCATAAGCAACGTTTCCTTTGATGGCGCTGGCCACATCATCCGTGGCCTACGAGGTGAAAAAGGACTTTTCCGCCAGGTCTGTAACAGCCGTATTTTCAATTTGAAAATGGAAGACTTTCATCTGCGAGGATCCAATGAATGGGGAAGTGGGCAAGTCGGGAGCTTAGCCGATCATGTGGTGGGTTATACCTGTATCGATAAAGTTCAAGTTACTCAGAGTTCTATCGGCGACAGTCAAACCACCCAGGATAACAATAACTGGGCAATCGGTGGTCTAATCGGAGTTATTATTGGCAATGGAATAGCATTGACCGGTAATGGCTATGTAGGAAGCACCGTAGTCCAGAACTCGGAGGTGGATGTCGATATTAAGATAAACGGCACGATCCGCGATGTTTCAATCGGTGGATTAATCGGAAGAGTGCATCACGGATTTGACAACAGACAGTTCACGATTATCCGAAACAACCAAGCGCATGGGGATGTGAGCTTCGAACCCAGTTCCCCTCCAACCTATTTTTCAGTTTGGGGCAGGACCGTTAATCCTTCGGATAGTGTCGGCGGGTTAATTGGGTATCTCAACTTCGGAGAAACTCTCCTCTCCCTGCAAAAAAACAGGGGCACATCCAGTATCAGAAACAATTTTGCTACCGGCAACGTTAAAGGTGTAACAAATGCTGGTGGATTGTTAGGTGCCTCTTACTCTCACCCGAAACATCAGATCATTAATTCTTATACGCTCGGAAATGTTTCGACTCAGAGTTATCCTCTTGCTAACGCAAACAATACCCCTTCGCCGACTTATAAAGGAGGATTGATTGGACATTACCTGTGTAATGACGACAGGGGTTATCCAACCAATGGTTGCACGCAGAACTCTTATTACAATGCTCAGGTCATTCTTTCATGTCCCGACTTAAATTCACTCTATTGGCCCCACCAGTCTCTTTGTTCTCAGGGGACTCCACTCAGTGGCAGCCAATGGGGACAGGAATCGAGCTTCACCGATTGGGACTTTATGCAAATCTGGAAAATCGCTCCGACTGGCCCCCAATTGCGATAAAGTCGGCAATTTAAGGCATTCCGGTTTCACGGCAAAAATCCCAGAAGGGAAGCACTTCTATTTTCCCCTGTCTGAATTTTTTTGCTCCTTGATGCACTTGGAAGAACTTGGGAATAGGTGTTCTTTCACTGAAGTAATAAACAGCAGGGGCGATCGCCTTCTCTGCTGTTTTGCACTCGACGGCAAACTCTGGCATTTTATCTTTCAAAACAACAAAATCAACCTCTCGTTTATAGGTGTCACGGATGTACCGAAGCTCCATTCGATAACCTTCGGTATCCTCTTTCCAATGGCAATATTTCATTAGAGGGCTGTCTTAATTCATATAAGCAGGATGCTTCTCATCCGCTGTTTTTCCCGGTAAGGACAAGGTTAAAGTCGTCTTTCCTACCTGTCGGGGGCCTCCCAGGAACACCATTTTACGCTGCAATGCCTCTTGAATAACCCCGAATAAGTACCTTGGCTTTAGATCCATATAATAGACTATTGTCTACTTTACTCATGAGTAAAATAGACAATAGTCTATTTTACCGATTGTTGGACATTTTTTTATATCGATTCTTGCTTAGTGCCGCACTATTGAGTGTCAAACCATTAGACAATTTGAGGAACTTGGCAAAAACGCTGAGTGTTTTCACCATCGGTGGCAAGAGATAATGATTTCAAGATAGAACACAACAGGAATCGCATTTATGAACGCAACACAGTTTTTCACCACACTACTCTCCACATCCTTACTCCTTTTAAGCTTTAGCGGCTGCGCCAAAAAAGAGGAAATGTATCAAAAAGTCGAACGCCAAATTGCTTCGTGCGAAGAAGGTCTCATTCGTGAAGGAGCAGAATGCATCTCAGTTTGGGAATACAACAGTCGTCGTTGCGCCAAAGAGGAAAAAAAATGGAATGGTGAAAAATGTGTCTGTCCTACAGGGCAAGTCGAATTAGACGGAAAGTGTCTTACCCCAGCACCTTCCCCATCGCCTAAACCGCCCCCAAGCCCAGTGCCAGTGCCAGCCCCAATTCCAACACCCATCCCAGTCCCAGCTCCGATTCCTTTGCCTCTTCCAATACCGACACCTTTGCCATCGCCTTCTCCAGTTCCGACTCCAGTCCCTCTTCCGAACCCAACACCCTCCCCACTCCCTGCTCCAAATCCATCGCCGGTGCCAGCGCCCGCTCCTACTCCCGTTCCGAATCCTGTTCCTGCGCCTGCTCCATCGCCAGCACCGGCTCCCAGCCCTTCGCCTGTTCCTGCTCCGGCTCCGGCTCCCGCTCCTGCCCCAGCCCCTACTCCTAGTTGTTCTATTTTAGGGCAAGTATTCACCGGGGGAGCTTGCAAATGTCCAGTAGGGCAAGGAGTGAATCCAGAAGGAACGAAGTGTGTTCCCAAATTCACCTGTCCTTCAGATCTGTGCGGAAGCACCTTGCTCAGTTGCTTAGATGAAAATGCAGCAACCGATATAGTTATTCCTATCCATACCAAAGAGGAGCTCTTAGCCATCGAACCGAAAAAGCATTATCGACTCGAAAACGATATTCAAATCGACGGAGAATGGCTCGCGCCGACATTATCGAAATCGATCTTAGAGGGAAATAACCACACCATCACCTTGAATGCGACAACAGAGTCTACCAAACGGTGGGGAACCTTTTATGCCATCTCGTGCAGCTTCATCAACAACCTTTCGATAAAGATTACGAAACCGCAATGGGCAGGACTTACCCATTCTTTTGCAGGATCAACCGGTGTTAACCTAAAAGTTGAAGGCACTATTGAAAGTGTGCCAACTCTCAGTGGGACAGGAGGATTGATTGGACGTCTTGTAAACTCAATTCTTCATCAAATCGACGCGAAGGTCACTCTTACGGAAAGCATCTACCCTGTCTATACATGTGGAAATGCCTCCCCTTCCTATCCTGAAAATTACCGCTCAAGATGCCCAGGGGAAATTAAATATGTAAAAACCTCCCTTTCATGGGCTGGTGGCATTGCAGGTTATGCGAATAGTTCAAAAATATTGAATTCCACCTTTAACGTTAATGCCCAGGTTAGTGGAGAAGTTCAGACTTCCGATATGGGAGGAGCGGTAGGACAGGGAACCTATATGACCCTCGAAAACATTTACGGCACCGGCGCATTTAACATTCCGAACGGAGTTAAAATTGGTGGCATCATTGGTGGGTTGTATGGTGGAAAAATCCGTTCCAGCTATTTTAATGGGATGATTTCCGGACGGACGGACAGTTCATATTATGGAGGGATTGCGGGCTTAACGTATTCCTATAGCACTGGTGCCAGTGTCGATCGCTGTGCGAGTCATGGAACCATCTCAGCTGGAACAGGTGTCGGTGGATTAATTGGTAATTCCAAAGGAACAGTAATTTCCGACTCATTTTCAAGTGCAAGCCTCATTGCACTTAACACCTATCCTATTGGCGGATTAATCGGAAAATGGGAAGGGGGCGTTATCAATCGTACCTATGCCAGCGGGAAGGTCATATGTGGAACAACAACCTGTTTAAATCCATGCGGATTAAGTGGGGAAAATTCCCTACCTAGTTATTCAGGTATGACTGCTTCTTTTTGGGATAAGGAATCGACTAGTTGCACCCAATCAGCAGGTAATGCCGTTGGTAAAACAACTTCAGAAATGCAATCCAAATCCACTTATACTCAGGCGGGATGGAATTTTAATACCATTTGGGTAATGCCTTCTCAAACGAGCTATCCCCAACTGCGGGGATTACCCGTCCCCTAAGGACGAATCGCTCCCAATGCGATCGGGAGCGAAACAAGGCCAAAGTGGAGCAGTGCTCCCAAATCTCCTTGTACTGAATTTTCAAATGGGGTATCTATCCGCCGTTGATGGAAACGCTTCATTTACCCGATAACTCAAGAGCCCCTCAGGACTGGCTTTCCCAGGAGTACCTCTCCAAAAAAGCCCGGAATCCTGCCTATTCTTTAAGGGCCTTTTCCCGCTTCCTGGGGGTGCCCTCCGGAAGAATGTCGGAATGGCTCTCCGGAAAAAGGCCGCTCAACCCCCACTTAGTAACCCGCTTTTCTGAAAAGCTGAAAATGAATACCGAAGTGAGGGACAGCTGGCTCCAGTCTCTGGAGCATCAACGCCAAAAAAGGACCCGGTTCTCCAGTTTATCCCGATTAGCTCAGGACAGGGCTGAGTCCGATGCCGAATATTACGCCCTCTCAGAAGAGGTTTTTAAGTTTATCTCCGGCTGGCAGCATTTAGCTTTGTTGAACCTGATGCGCACGAACGACTTTAAAAGCCAACCCGAATGGATGGCTCGTCGACTGGGAATCTCCAAAGAAGAGGTCCTGCAAGCCCTGGAACGGCTCGAGCGTTTGAATCTGATTCGTCATGAAGGAGGCAAATACTCCCGGCGAAAAACAAAATTTAAAACAACCGATAATATCCCCTCTCAAGCCATTCGCGATGCCCATCAGCAGATTTTGGGTATCGCAGCGAGCACCCTTCATCATGTGAATGTCCAAGAGCGGGATTTTTCCACCATGATGATGGCGATTAGTCCCGATAAACTTCCCACGGCGAAGAAATTGATCCGAAACTTCCGACGCAATCTTGCGGAGCTGATGGAAGAGGGTCCCAAAACCGAGGTTTACAGCCTTTGCATCGCACTCTTTCCGCTTTCCAGCAGAACGTATCGAGGTACCCAATGCAATTCTTAATGATTCTCCTCACCCTTCTTCTGGCGGCTTGTGATCGCACGTCCGTGCCAAAGGCTGATGAAATCGGGAATGGGGGAGATCCGGTTGCGAAATACTTTGAATTGGGAAGGGCAAAGGCGATTCATATCCTATCGGAGGTGAAGCAATTGCATTCGCTCAATCGCGAGATTCGGGAATTTTATCGCGTCCATCGTCAGGAGCTCATCGATGACTTAATCTACACCCCGCCCTACCAATGGAAAAATCGCAACCTCAACGGGGCGTGTGGAAGCACCCTCCCTCAACCTAAAGCCATCATCACTCTCTCTTATGAAAATTGCCGAATGATTGGATCGGTCACTCAAGCCAGCATCCATTTAATCGGCGAGACAATTCACCATGTAGGGATTTCTGAAGACGCATTCACCGCTCTCGTGGCCGTAGAGGTGGAAAAAGAATGGTATCAAACGATTGGCTTGACGGAAGAATCGATCGCCAAGCGCCAACTCTTTGAAGAAAGCAAACTCTACTTAGCAGAGACCTTAAAACGCATTTCCCTTTCATCCCTGCCCAATTTTTTGCAAAGTTCCATCGATTCAGCCGATATCCACTGGATTTTCGATCATAAAGAGGCCCTCTCGGAACGCATTCTTCATTCTTCGCATCAGTGGATTGACGAGCTTCCCACGCCCCAACGAAATCACTCGAAATGCGCCTATTTCGACGGGAATTCGAACCTCACGCAACTTTCCTATTCGGGATGTGATGGCTCCATCCAAAAGAAGAAGCAGGCCGCCAATGAGCTCCTTTTAGCAGTGCTTTCAACCTATTCATTAAATGGAAAAGATTCCGCTCAGAAGATAAGCCAAATCATCTGGAGCACCTGGCTCAATATGGGATTCAGAGAAGATCCCCATTGGGCAGCAGCTAAAACCTTAAAAGGAATTCCCATCATTGATCAGACATCCATCACCTCGTGGTCCACCGTATGGAATGGAACCCAGGTAATGACATGGGGGATGGGATATCCCCTGCGTTCCGGTACCCAATTTTATTTCTATGATCCCCGTACCAATCAATGGACAGGGAAAATGATTGCGAACGACTACGCCCATTGGTTCTATTCTCCTGTCGGAAACAAATTGCCCCACCGAGCCATTTGGGCCGGAAATGGTCCGCTCATGATAACCGAATGTTTTGGTCTCCATCGAAATTTTGGTTCGGGACAATATTATGATTTCGCCCATGAACGATGGATGCCCATATCGGATCTCAATGCTCCCGATCGCGAGGGTTTTTCACTCTTCGCTTTAAATGAAAAAGAAGTCCTTCTTTGGGGTGGTAAAGACTGCAAAACGGGAAAAGAGTTAGCGAGTGGCGCCATCTATTCTCTGGAAAAAGATCTCTGGACTCCTATTCCAGAACAGAAAGAATTTAGTGCATTGAAATATTCAACCGCCACCTTAGCGGGCGATCAGCTGATTCTATGGGGCGGCTGCAAAGATAAAGATACAATTGCCGCAAAATATTACCGCGATTATTCTGATTGCAGTCAAAAAGGGGCGAAATATAATTTTAAGACCGAAAAATGGGATGGACTTCCCACCGATGGAGCTCCTAGCCCCCGAGGCGATCATGAGGCGATCTGGTCGGGAAGATACCTCATTATTTATGGCGGAAAGGGGGGCTCCCTTTCTTTACCATCTCAACTCTCAGCTCAAATCACCAACGGAACGGGTTGGAAAAAAGAGAGTCTTTTGGAATCGGGGGGGCGATATGATCTTGAAAATACTCGTTGGGAAAAAATGAGCGGCGTTTCCGCTCCAGAGACCCTCTATTATAATCCCTCCCTGGGGAAAAGCCTTCTCTGGACCCGCAACCGAATGCTCGCTCTGGGAAATCCCATGGCTTTATATGATCCGATTAATGACAAGTGGGAACGGATCGAGAAGTCCTCTGTCCCAAATGGCGAGTGGAGACACTCTTTCTGGACCGGTTTTGAATTGATTCTCTGGAGCGGGGAATTGAACCAAATTTTTTATCCATAAGCCACTTCATTGACTTTTTGCTTTAATCCCCAAAAGGATGCGGTTTGCTCCTTTGAGTTCATTCGACTCATTCCTGCTGGTTTCAAATTTCTTCATGGACCATTCCAAGCTCCAAAAATAATTAAGGTAGGGGAGCCAAAATCCCCGGTGCTTGCCATGGTTCATAATGACTTGTGTTGGGCTGACGGCGATGATCGCCGGCATTTGAATCCCAGCAAACCATTCTTCAGTTGAAACTTCTCCAACGGAAGCGATAGATCTGTTTGCGACTGAGTAGAATTTGAGTTGTTTCCGAGATTCGATTTGTTGTCCCTGTTGAGTACTATGCGCTTCTACGAAGTAGGCTCCTGAGCTATCAGACAGCCAAGAGATGCTTTCGACTCGAAAATAGATGGAAGTAACATCAACATAATTTGAGATGGTCTGCGTGAACGCGAGATTACCTTTCCTTTTGTCTTCAATTGGACAGTTGGAAAGGAAATCGGCAGGCTCCAATGAAGTTCGGGATTGAAACTCCCATAACGCTAGTTGCTTTGCACTGGCGGGGCTGAATGGGCCAAAGCTCGGTTTGCAGATGATATAACGGCCATTAGGAGACCTGGCGGAATGATAACCGCTTTCTCCAACCGTTTTTAAATCACTCTCCCGGGAAACCCCGGTAGTTAAATCTATTTCCTTAATGTGGGAATTTGAATTCCGACAATAGGCAAATTGCCGGTTAAAACTGAGGTAACAGCTGGGAATTTGAAAAAAATGGGGAGGGAAACCGTCTCTAAAGTATCGCGACAAAGGCAATTTCGCGATAGTTTGTTCGCCATTTTGATAGTTAAAAAAATGGGCTTGCGTGTCTTCTTTTTGGAGATAGATCCCCCCTGTTATCCAATCATTGCCATAGCCAAGGGTAACCCACCACTGGAATGACAATGCCAACGCCAAGAAGAGCTTTTTCTTATACATACCAAATTAAATTTTACCGATAACGGCCCTCACTGGCAAAAATCCTGAGTGGGTTCTGTTCCTCGGTTTCCGCATAATAAAAGTAGAAATGGAGGCAACATGCGACTGCATAAGCTTTTCACCCTTAGACTCGACTCTTTACTTATTCCTATTCTGATTCTTTTTTATTTTCTGGTGGGGTGCTCAACCCGCCCAACGCAGACAGGTTTGGTTGTTCAGCCGGGCGACACCTCTTCTGAAACCGATCCGCTGACCGCTACGCTCGATCCGGGGACTTTTACTCCTACCCCCCCCGTCACCAGCATGGGAAAATTAGTCGGGATGCTTCAGGCCAATAACTCTTCCAATGCAATCACCATTTCATCTCCCTGGGGATGGCGCCCTTTTCCCTACACCGATAATGCCACGGTCATGAAACTCAAATTAACCGTTAAAAATCCGCAAGAGGTCTATCTACTCATGGGAACCGGCCGGTACGCGCAAGACGGGGGCTATGAACAAGTTGGCCTTCAGGTTAAGAGAGGGAGTGAAGGTTTTGATAATTCGACTGAGGTTCAGCATTACCACTTAGGAGGAGATCAGCACGGTCAATCGGGCTGTACTGTCTCAGCGGGAAATTGTGCTCAATTTTTTGCCTCGGGTTGGGGTTATTTCACCGGTTATCCCGCAGGGGAATATACCGTCTATCTGGTGAGTTATAGTCCTATTAATGGACAGCGTTCCTATGTCTATGACCGGCAACTGCTCATCTATCAGTTAATGTAAAAGATTGCTTCGCCCGGATGCGCCGGACTTGCAACGACGGGTAGTAATTTTCTCATTCTTGATAATGGGATCGTTTCAAATAAGAGAATCCCCCTCCATTCCAGGCATAAAACAGACAGGCACAGCGTTTGCTATGTCTGGATGGAGAGGAGGGAGACATGAAAATCATTGGTCTCATCATTCGCGGAAAACATTCAGAAACCCATAACCCCGATCTCTTGGAACAACACGCCGATGTGGTGCTGAGCGATGGCGCTCCCATTGGCTATTTTGGTGAAGGAGGTGGTGCTTTCGCCCGCTCCGGAATGTTTATGGATGGCGTGATTTACGATTACAATTCCTTGAAACAGCAACGTCCCTATTATGTGGATCTCGATCTTGCACGTCAGCTCAATGTCATCTCCACGATTTGTACGATTAAGGTAGAGGATGATGTAGCGAAAAAGTTCGATGATTATTGGCGCAATTTGAAAAATAACAATAAGGGGAATACCTTCTCGCTATTGGGCAACAACTGCTCGACTCATGCCGCCGATGCTTTTCGGGCAGCGGGTGTATTGAAGTCAGGGATTAGTGGATTAGATACTCCCGATCACCTGTATCATGATCTGAAGTTCCGCTATGGCGCCAACTTCCGTTGTTCGAGTGGTTATGTGGGCTTCACCCAAGCTGGCCGCCAGTTCCAATTTCAAGTGGAGAGGCCTTAAATGAAATATAGAATTTTTGTTGCCATATTAGCAGGAGGAATGATGTTAGGTTCAATACTTCTCAATGCGAGATCGAAAACCATGCGCTATAACGAAGCTTTTAAAACCGAGAATGCCAGCGATATCGCCAAACAGCTTTTTAAAGTGAAAACAATTAAGGCGATTCAGCCACCCGCGCAGATCCCCTCTGCCTCGATTATGCCCGATAATTATACGGTGGAACTGAATTGTACGAGCCCATCCGATAAAGGGGAATTTGCAGTCAAGATGACTCAAGCCGATTTCGATCGACTGGGATTAAAACAGGGCGATTCTTTTGAAGCGGTTAGCCGGAAAAGCAACCCGGATGTGCTCTTTGAAATTGTAAAAAAATAAATGCCCCTGATTTATGGGACCCTTATTTTGATTTCGGTTGTGGGTAAGGATTGAACCGAGTTATATCGGCATCTTTCTGCTCCAGATATTTCTTGATCTCTGACTGGGTCAATATCCAATCTCCATTGGTATCTAATTCCTGAAAGAGTCCTTGTATTGTTTCATACCTTTCATTGCGCTTTTGATACTCTTTCCGAAACTTCCAGAATTCAATTTGGCCGCAAGGACCATGATCGATATCCAATTGAACGAACCATTCCGGCACTGAGACATAGTTAATTGTCTCACGATGGTAACGAATGGATTGAGTCACTATTTTATTTCCTAGTATTCGCGGAACCGATCCATTCCACTCGATCGTTTTTAGGGGCGCTTGGTATTGAATCGGCTCCTTGCGATCCTTTGGTTGCATCATTTTAAATTGAACAAAGGCTTTTCTTGTAATCTCCGGAGCCTCTGGAACTCCCATTTCTCGCGCTATGGTGAGATAATTATTGAGGCGGATGGGTTGTTCCCTGATATCTGCCAATACAACTTTTTCTTTTCCCGGCGCGCCGATATAGAGATCGAAATACTCCCCAAAAGCCTTTTCAGGACTCGGGTTCTCATTGTTTTCTGCAGGCAACGAGGCGATGATCGACAACCATATTAAAACCAATATCTGATAATTCATATTCGCAACCTGTATATAGGTCATTTCGGGTAGTGGCATCCCCATTGTTCGATTTCGCTCCCATTGATGCGGCGAGCAAATCGCTCTCAAGTGCGCAGCTGACCGGTTGACGTGTGTATCCCTGGTGCTTTTGTATGCTCTTTTTAAAGAGGAGATATTCAGTGAATAAAATAATTTTGATTTCATTTTGTCTTTATGCGGTGATTGGACTCGGTGAATGTCCTCCGCCGATTCCAGGTGGGGGGGCGGGAGGAAGCTGTCCACCTCCGCTTCCTGATGGAACGAATCCCCCCAATAATAATGCCCAAAATTGGTTGAACACCAATCAACCGGGTGCAGTCTGCATGGGCAATTCTCTGGCAACGAATGTCCCAATGACGGCAAACAAAGCATTGTGTTCTCCCGATGGAAATTGGGTCGCCGTTTATCAAACAAATGATGGAAATTTAGTCGTCTATGACACACGCACCAGTGCATCCACCTGGAGTCTCGTGACCATGGGAGTAGGTGCAGCGGCCATGCTAGCCACCGGGAAGGTACTCATACAAAATGATTGCAATCTAGTAGTCTATGCCGGCACCCCACAGGCACCCATTTGGAGTTCTGGCACCAATACATGGGGAAACGCTTGCGTACTTAACATGCAAAATGATGGGAATTTGGTGATCTATAAATTTTACGGTGAAGGGGACCAAAGTGCTCTGTGGTCGATTCTGTCACCGGGTTATACTATTTCCCAGACCACTCTTTCATATGCTATTCCGGATGCCACAAATCCCAATGGGGGATTTCCTCGCTGCCTTCCTGAGTATGGCCCCAATAACACGATTGTCGGCTATTACTTACTCGCGAATGGATTCTATAACTGCCCGGAAGGAATCGACAATAGAGGTGGTATCTCAATACATGCCGATGACCCAATAGGTATGCGTAGCGTCTCTATTGGGCTTCGCAGACCAACTACCAATTCTGGGACTTGGAAGGTCGAGCACGATGATAATTTTTTCCTGCTGGATGAAGCAACCTATGACATTACAGGAGACATCTTTTGCAAGGGGGACATTCCTTTCGAACAGGCGAGATGGCACCGCCTTATCCCTCAAAAAGTGACCTGTGCTCCGCCCATCATTCAATGATCTGAGTTTCGAATTGTGGAAATTTATATTCCATAAAATCGGATTGAAAAAGACAAAATCGATCGTTCTCCAATTCTATTTACTGTAATTATCGAAGTTAGGAGGAATCGATGAAATTAATTAATTTAGTATTATTAACAGCGGCATTAACAGCATACGCAGATCATGGGCCAATGGATGGCTTCATGCCAAAAAAAGGAAGTATGGTTCTCACTTCCCTTCCTAAAACGAAGATTGTTTATGCTTTTAGTTTAAAGCGCATCGAAGACGGTAAGGAGCAAGCACTCTATCAAACCGAGGGGATCGCTGATGGAAAAACCCTTAGATGCAAATTTCGGATCGCACTCACACCAACGGTCATTAGAGGCCACAGTTCTGGCTGCAGGTTTGAAGGGGGGGAGGTCAATCCTACCGAATGCAACTTTCTCCTAAAGCGTAAGAACCTCACCACTGGTGAGGGAACTGCCAGCTGTACCCATCACAATGCTGGAGACGATTATTACAGTGTAACCCTTAATCTGGGGCAATAGTTCAGTGTTTGCTGTTTAAAGGGATGAGGCTTATCAATAATTGATAGGCCTCTTTTTTTTCGGCCGATTCCAGCCTTTTAGAAAGTTCCTTTATTAAATCTGAAATCATCTGTTCTGTTAATGGAAGATTATCAATATCAACAGGAATGAGGTGCGTGATTCCTGGCTCCTGATGCAGGCGCGAGATGCGCGTCCGGTACCGCTCAGAAATGATGGATTTTAGAAACCCATCTCTATCTTGCCCTTGTAGTTTAAGGCGATGGGAGAGGATGTCGCCTGTCTTTAATGAAGGAATGTGCTTTCCTGCCAATATTTTAGACAGTAGGCTGGGGTCAATCCCGATAGAATGGGCATATCCCCGTAACGAATAGCGATGATTGACCTTTTTCCGACGTAGAAACTCGGTGTTAATAACTTGAATAAAATGGCTGTTCGCTGAGTTCATTGTTTGCCTCACTGAGACAAACGTTGAAGGAATAAGAAAGGGCTCACTCTAGGAGATTGCTTCGTCGCTTCGCTCCTCGCAATTCCACCCGGCCTTCGGCTGACCCACAAGGGGACTAACCTCACCTCCGAAGCCGCGCGGAAGAAGTCCCCGCTTCTAGTAGGATGCTAGCCGCTTGGCTTGATTATTAGGCTGTACTTGAGAATCTTCTTTTTCCCAAAATTCGAGCCAAGGAAGCGCCCAGTTGGGAGAGTTTTTTAATTTAACTCGACGCGGCTCTGGAGAGGGAAATGTTTTTTAACGAGTCGTTCTATTTTTGCCGAAAAAAAAAGTAATTCAATTGTCGGATACTTTGCCTCAATCCAGTTAATAAACATCAATTAAAACCGGGTCAAAAAACATCCTCATGCCATAAGGACTACTCAGCGAGGGGAGTGCTCATTTTTTCTAGAGCGAGGGCGTCGGCTTCAAGGCCACTCCGTCGGAAGTAACTGGCAAAATCGGCAAATTGCTTCTGCTGCCGCCTTGATTCACTCTCGGCATATTCACTCCAAGACGGAGACTGGGTCGCTTTGGCCAAGGATTGTAATACTTCAGCGTCATGGGGGTAGCTTTGGGTGTAAGCCTCTAAATAGGCAATGGCGGAAGAGATATTTCCCATGAATAAATAATAGTTCCCCACCAGTTTGTTATAGTAGTCCCCACAGGCAGCATAATAACCTGCGCTATTAGCCAGCAAGGGCACAAAGCTTTGGTTGATCTCTGGTTTTTTGAGTCGTAACTGGAGATCTGCTAGATAGCATTGAGTCACTTGATTCGGTTTCTGGATCTTTTTTGCCGTGAGAAGGGCATCACCATATTGGTGCAACTGAATCTGGGTAAAGAGAAGTGAGTTCAGAAGATCGGGGTTGGAGATGTTTTGACTTGCCCTCTTTAAATAGCGGAGCGCGCTCGCGAGCCGCTGGTTCTTTTGGCAAAGATATCCCAGCTTCCATTGCGATTGAGCACTTCCACCGGCGATGGCCTCGTAAACCCGGAGCAACTTATCAAATTTGTCATATTGGGTTTCCGAATCCATCGCCTGAAGCAGAAAATAGTAGGTATCGAGTTCCTCACTTCTTTGCGGTTCATAAAATTGACTCAGGTATTGTTGCGGAGTCATCGGCTCTTTGGAACCTTCGTAAAAGATGCGGCTCTGCCGGGTTTCGGCAAAGGCATTGCGATCGGTATTCAGGGGAGCCTCTTTTGAAATCTCCACCGCCTTTTCACGGGAAAAGCTATAGTGGGTTAAAAAATCATATTGGTTTCGAATGGGAACGCCACTGAGTTTAGTCACCAGAAGTGGATTTTTTAACATTGCATCCAACTTCGCTTCTCTCAGCTTTAGAGGCTTACGAGATCCAATGAGCACCAGCTCCTGATCCCCTCCATTGGTAAAGACTGCTCCTTCGGGAAAGGTCTGAAAGAAGGTACGGAGGATGCTGTTCAACGCAACACTATCCATGTTGTAGAGGTTCAACCACTGCGAAAAGATCCCATTTTCGGTGAGCTGTCCTTTCACGATTTCAAAAAACTCTTGGGTGAAGAGATTGGCCGCTCCCGCTAACCAGGAATGGGAAGGCTGAGAGATGATGAGATCCTGTTTTCCAAATTTCTCGGTAGCTAACACATACCGAGCGTCTTCAATCAAGAAGGTCGCATTTTTGCGCTGGAGGATCGGGTTCTTTCCTTTATGGACATAGTCGGCGGCAGTTAAGATCCCTTTTTCCAGTTCGACGATATGAACTTTTGGAATATCGAGCGAGGTTAAGAGGTCGGCAGTATAGCCGCCTCCATAACCAACGATGAAGGCCTTCTCAGTTTTATCGCTATAAAGGTAAGGCAATAAAGCAATCAGAGCTTCGTAGCGTGGCAGGATGCCGGGGCGAATCGTGTCGTATACCGACTCATTGAGGCCATTGGTCTTAAGACGCAAATAGTTTTTATAATAGGCACCATCTCTGGGATCTTGGCTCAAGCTAATGATTGCCGTTTCCCCTTCGATAATCTTCTTAAATTCCTCGGCACGGTGGCCAGATTCCCTTTTCGATTCTGGAATGTGATAAGCGGAACGAAGCACCGATTGAAAGTTAAGGGCAGGAAGCAGAATTGCAAGAAGAGCGAGGCTGGCAGCGATAGTTCGTTGAATTGTTCCCACTTTAAAAAGAAGGAGAGTCGCGGCGGCAATCACAATAACTGCCTTTAAGGAAATCGAAGAACCTAAATAGGGAATCGAAAGAATGCCGGTGACATAAGCGCCGACAATGGCACCAACGGTATTGAGCGCATAGGTAGTGCCGACACTTTTTGCGGAATCTTGGTAGTTACGGGAGAGGAGTGAAATGCCAAGGGGCAAGAGCGCCCCAAAGGCACATGTGGAAGGAAATAATAAAATTCCGACATAGAGACTTTTCGCAAGTAAAAGTCCCACCTTTCCGGATGTTACGGAAACGATTTGGCTAGAAAGTGCGGGGCCAAATTGAATGAGGTAACTGGCGAGCAGCAGGGTCGCCATCGCGAACAAGAAAGTGGGAATGAAAAGTTGTTTTCGTCTTTCAAAGGAAGGGGAAAGCAATGTGAGGAGCAATGAGCCCACTCCCATTCCTAAAAGATAGAGAGAAAGAATGAGTCCCAGTCCATAAATATTGGTTCCAAAAAAGATCCCCAGATATTTATTCCAGATCACTTCCGATGAAATGGAAGCAAACCCGCTGACGGTGCAGATCACCAAGATCTGTTTTCGGTTGATCGAAGGAATGGAGTGATCGAATTGAAAGGCCTGTTCTGAACTCGCTTGTCTCGTTTTGAAAGATAGGAAAAGGGCAACCGCAGCCAGTCCGACATTCGAAAGAACAGTAATGGTGTTGGTAGTGGCCATTCCAAATTGTGGGATAAAGTGGAAGCCGGCAAAGAGGGCCCCAGCGGCGGCCCCCAGAGTATTGATGCCATAGAGAAGGCTGGTCCTCCGATCGGCACTCTTATTATCGTCGACAAAAAACCGAACCAATAATGGAAGTGTAGCCCCCATGGCAAGAGTAGGAGGTAAGAGCAATAAAGAGACCAGAACCAGTTTGATGAGAAGAGCGACGGCGGAAATGGAATCTTGAGGAGAAAGAAAGGTGATCCAACGGTGGAGATCAAATAGAAAAGGGAAAATCAAAAGAGCGTAAAGCCCTACCAGGCATTCGATAAGGGCATAGGTCCGCAGGGGATTGCGCAGTCGATTTGCGAATCGACCCGCGAAATAACTTCCGAATGAGAGTCCCAGGAAAAAGATCGAAAGGACTAGACTCATTGAAGCAGAGGTAGAGCCGACACCAAGTGAAAGGGTGCGGATCCAGAGTGTCTCATAGATGAGACCGAGTGCTCCGGAAATAAAGAAGAGTAATAATAGAATAAGTTCCTGGCCCACGTTCAACCCCTCATGAAAGGAAAAGCCTTCTCAGAATTAATCTGAAAAGGCCTTTCTATCGATAACTTTATTCAACGTCACCGTCAAAGATGGGGGCCACGGTATTCCCCGCACTTCCCACATCTCCTGCATCAATCCCAAATGGCATTGGCATTGGGGGAGGCATTGGCGGCATCGGTGGTGGTACCGGCGGCATCGGTGGTGGTACCGGCGGCATCGGTGGTGGTACCGG
>CAZRZK010000036.1:23999-39368 GCA_964604555.1 uncultured Pseudobdellovibrionaceae bacterium
GTGGTGGTACCGGTGGCATTGGTGGTGGTACCGGTGGCATTGGTGGTGGTACCGGCGGCATCGGTGGCATTGGAGGCATCGGTGGAACGGGCGGCATGGGTGGCATCGGCGGCATTGGCGGTGGCACCGGTGGTGTCACATTCGGAACACATTGTTTGTGCACATGTGAATAGTGGTAGCCGGGTGGGCAAGGTTTCGGTTGCACATGCGGCACACACTGTCCCGTTTGCGGATTGTATTTATATCCAGGCGGACAAGAGACGTGGTTATTCACACATCCATAGTGCGGATTATAATGTTGTCCCGGCGGGCAATGGTGCACGACTGGAACGCATTTTCCTGAATGGGAATTCCAACAACTTCCCGGAGGACAGCTCGTCGGATTGTTCACACACTGATTTAAATAGGCATTGTAGTGTGTGCCCGGAGGACATTGCGTCGGATAAACAAATTCACATTCTTGTGTCGCGTAGGAATATTTGGTTCCTGCAGGACAGGTGTAAGGAATGCGAACGCACCGTTGATAATAATCATCCCATCGATAATTGACCGGGCAACGAGGGGCGCTGTTCGCCACACATTCGGCCAAGTAATAATCGAAATGGCTTCCAACCGGACATGAAACGGTCGGCGGCGGTTTCGGATATTCCACGCAGGCCTGCGCGCTGGGTTCATAATAACTTCCAGGCGGGCAAGAAGTGGGAATATTGGCGACGCAATATTGCAATTGCGTATCAAAGTAATAACCATCAGGGCACGAAGGCTGAATAGGCCCGATCACTGGCGGCTCTGCCTCCACCGGCAATAGATATTGTCGGTAGTTTATCTGTCCTGAAGGATGGGTGAACTTCACCGAGAAGATAAAGTACCCTTCCTGAGTGGGACGGCCTTCTAATAAAAATCGCCCTTCATCCAATTTATTGATCAGCTCAATTCCTTGAGGCAGCAAACCATAATCAAATTCTCCAACCGCAATTCCTTCGGTGGGCCGGTCTATCGTAATCGGTTTCTGGTAAAAACGATTGATTGTAGACACGGGAAGAAAACGCTCCGTCTTCACCCGGACATAAGGGACCTGATCATTATCAAGCGCGTTATAGCAAATGTTTTTGAAGAGCTGACTCCCACTCTCCAACTTCGCCGACAACACGAAACACCACTGGCCGGTAAAAGCCGGTGTTCCATAAAGAAGCACATGGGGCTCATTGGTCTCTTGAAGATCTAAACCGGGGGGGAGTTTATTTTCAGAAACCTCCCACTCCACCTTCTCGGTGACGTCACCACTCAACGAGATCTCATTCTCGTCATAGACCTGATAGGTCACATTAAGCTCTTCGGGATTTATCAAAATCTCCGACGATAACGCATCGCGAAAATCTTCACGAGGAGTGATAAGATTAGTAAGACCGGACCAGAAAGTCTCCCCCGACGCATCGAGCGGAGAGATGATTGATGTGAATAAATAGAGACATAGCATCAGCTGTGTGAACCGCTGACGCGGACGTTTTTTCATAAATACCCCTTCCCATGCAGGCGAACTTCCCCTGCGGTGTTTGCCCGATGGGAGAGCAAGATTGATGCCGAATTTTTACGCAGGAAAATGGATGTTCAGTGTCGTACTGACACCGGCAGGAAGTGACAAATTAGGATGTCAACGCACTATTTGGGGACAGTTTGGCTGGAACTGATACCCAAATACCAGATCAGTTCAACGCTCTCTCTGTAAAAATACGTCACAAGATCTGAATCCTTTTCACCCTCAACATTAGAAAGAGCTTTTTAAGGAATGAAGAGCGGATAACTCTCTTGGAAGCCAGTAGGCTTCACGGGGAAGCTCCGAAGGATTGATCTCCTTCTTTTTCCAGGCCTCAACGATCACCTTTTTAGAAAAAGGCTCGGAGCTGGTCATAGGTTTGATCATCGCCGGCCAAACTGCGGCCGCCACGTCGAAATGATCATGCCTCCAGGTGTCATTAAAAGTCTCAAAACTTCCCAAATTCACGAAGCAGAGCAAGATCGCGAGCAGGAAACTTAAACGAGGCTTGATAGACACCGCTTGCCCGACGATAAATGCCAATAGAATCGCGAAAAACACCGAGACAAGGGCGGCATAATAATAACAGGAGGTGGTGACCGTCACCCAGCGGGTGAAAAGAAGAATATGAAAGAGGCAGCAGGCGATCACGGCTATGAAGGTTCGATGAACCCAGAGGCGTTTCTCTTTGGGAAGCTGGTAATAAAGGTATCCCAGCCCTCCCACCATCAACAGGCACAGAACCATCCGCTTTCCCGCGAAACTGTCCAAAAAGGCACGGCTCCAGAAGAGGTGATTCCTGAACATGTAATAGGCGTTTTCAAGAATATGGAAATCCATTTTTTTGAGATTTGGATTGGTTTGAATCGCCGTGTACCAAAATGAGAACTGACCCGGGTAACCCAGGAAAACAAGCCATTTATTTAAAAGAAAGGTGACAAACAGCAGATAGAGGACAATCGGCAGCGCAAGGGTCAGCAGATGCAGGAAAGAAAATCCCTTTTGAGACTTGAAAAGATCCGGGAATAAAATGGCAATCGCAATTGGAATAAAAAAGGCCGCTTCGTCACAAAAAAGGCTGATCGAAATGGAAATGAAAAGTAAAATCCTTAAACTCCATATTTGCTTTCCCTCCCTCAGTAGAGCAGCAATGTAAAGGCAACCGATCGCAAAGAGATTGGTGATCGGCTTTGCCGGCAGATAAAAGAATGTCAGCCCGGAAAGAAAGCCAGTTGATACTGTGTAAAAGCAAAGCGCGCACCACGCGGTAATGCGATCTTTCGACAATTTGAAAACCAAAGCAAAAAGCAATAAAGGGGAAAGAAGAAAAGTCAGGATACTCGTGAAATTCAAACTGGGGTGCGGAGGGAAGTATTGCGCAAGCCAAATCCTGAACCGAATACTCAGTATCATTAAATAGCTTGAAACATAGCGTGCCCGCGAGGAATCGGAATGGGATTCAAAAATACCCGGCTCGAATCCGCGTTTCCAATCCTCTTTGGAAAAGGAAGCACCCCGATCGAGAACTCGTGGAATATAAAGTGCAGCCACTTCGGGGTGGATCCAGGTTTTCTGATAATCGGACCAAATGACAAGACTATACGCCAAAACGCAAAGGTAGAGCGCAGGCGCAAACAGATTCAGCAAGTTTTTTTTTGACACGGGATTTAAGAGGTGTGGGAATTAAGCGGGATGGGAGATACGTTTATTTTAGCACAGTGCGGACAATAGCAATTGACACCATGAATCATTGATGGGAACAGTCCCAACTCGAGCATTATATTTATTTCCACCCACAGATCCTTTCCCACCCATGACGATAGAACCATCATCACGGAAAGCAGCAGAGCAGACTGAATAAAAATCGGTTAATCTTATAGATAGTCGTTGTCGGGAAATGCAAAAAAACAGCCCCGAAGGGGCTCACTTTAATGTTTTCCCGAAAGCGGCGTATCCCGAGCGCATGCGAGGGATCTCGTCATAAATACTTGAATTTACGAGATCCTTCGGCTTGCGCCTCAGGATAGATTTTGTCGCGAATCGCGACAAAATCTAGTTAAACAGCTGTTTTGATGACGAAAGGGACATCTATGTTCACTCAATGTTGGGAAGGAATCAGCAAGAAAAAATTTTTAATCACCACTTGCGTGGTTTTTATTTACACCTACGCAACCGATTTCGTGATCCATGGACTTATTCTTGGGGATACATACAAAGCGACGGCCCATCTTTGGCGACCTGAAATCGATATGAAGGCCAAATGCATCTATATGATGGGTGGCCATCTGATCATGGCGTTCTTCTTTACCTTGATCTTTCTCAAAGGCTACAAAGGAACCGGTTATAAAGAAGGGCTACGCTACGGAAAGCTGATAGGACTTTACAGCGCCGGACCAAGCCTGATCACTTACGCCGTGATGCCGATTCCCTGCAAAATTATCGCGATCTGGATCGTAGCCGGCTTGGTTCAAGCGGTGATTGGGGGAGCGATTGCCGCTTGTATGTATGATTGCAAAGGGAAGTGCGTCACTCAGAATTGATAGGAAAGATCGACGTATCCGCCAGTGAACGGGGGGACCTGCCGGCAAATGCCGCCGGAGCACAGGGTCCCGCCGCTGGTCTTGCCAACAAAGGCACGGGCCACGATCGGCTCCATCTGATAACTGACATTGCCATTTAAGAATAATTTCCCAATCTCCTCATCGTTTTTGGGCATATATTCCAAACCGGTTCCAACCACGAACCCTTGGTAAAATTGATAGGAGAGTTCGAAACGATTGCGATCTTCATTCAGCAAATCGGATCGGGTGTCCTGTTTTGAAATCGCCGCCTCGATATACTGGGCCTTTCCCATCCTAATTTTCGATTTCACCCGCGCATGAGAAATCTTGCTCCGCTCCATTAAAGATCGGTATCCGCCTTTTAACTCGACTTCCCAGCCATCTAAAAGTCGGTGGGTGGCGGCCATCACCGGATGTTGAATCTGTGCGTCTTCAATCCGATCGTAACCGATCAAGTGGGTCATTTTTAAAACCGTGCCTATTTCAGGAAGGTTCCAATCGGCTCCCAATCGCATCGCCGTGACATCATTCACATTGGCATTTTCCACGAAATCCTCTTCTAAGGTGGGAGGTCGGCTGAACTCGAATTGATAATTGCGGTAATCTTTGACTTCGAATTTCGTTTTGATGGCACCCGGTGTCCAACCGAAGGCGGCGTAACTTCCATATCCGGTGTAACGATTTTCTGTATCCAGATAGCGCGTATTCAACACATTGGATTCGAGATAAAAGGTGCTCCCATCAAAAGGGCCAGAGGTGTCCCATGTGAGTCCGGCTGTGTGGGTTTGCAGGGAAAAATCTTGGGGTAACGGCTTCGGGCGGGAAGTTCCGAAGAGGTAGTGTCCACCTAATTTTGTTTCTGAAGTAACTGGCACGGCTGTCTGAGCTCCCACTAACCATAATTCGCGGTTATCGATCGAGGTGCGAAGTGGGTTCACATTCACGGGATTGGTGAGTGCATTGACCCGCCCCCCAAAGAGGGAGCTATTGATCCAATCACTCGTGTAATTGACCGACGCCCCTTCGAGGGTGTTATCAAACCCAAAAGCCGGATTACGATTTAGAGAAAGGGCGATTCCGCGGCCCAACTCCTGATAGGTGTCACCGAGAAAAATCTGCCAGTGGCTATCTTCAAATCCAACCCGTTTTTTTTCCAGTTGGAAATAGTCGGAATTATCGGTGTTTCGATTCAACGTAACCCGATTCGAGAAGAGAATTCCCCCTCGATATTCTCCCATTTCTAAACCCATATCGGCTTCGTGAAGGAACCCCTGCTTTCGGTAGTTATCGGAGTCGAGTGCACTATTCTCCTCTCGATAAAGCAGGTGGGAATTGGCTCTTAAAGAAAGATCTTCAATCGCCGCGTGAGCGGAAAGTAAACCCAGAAACAGGGCTATTATCATTGAATGGTTACCTTGGTTTTTTGTTCGATCAGTTTGAACATCTCCTCGTTGTACCCGTTAAAACTGGAAACAATTTCCCCCTTTGAATTGATCAATACACTATAAGGGAGGCTTTTTTCGAAATGGTATTTCGAAAAGATCTCATGCTTGGGATCCAAGGCGACGGGAATGCTGAATTGATAAAATTTTACCGTCGATTTCACTTCGCTGCTGGTATCGGCCGTATCCACATTCACCGCTAAAACATCTAAGGGCAGCGTCGCATCTGACTTGAGCCGCTTGGTGATGGTGGTCAATTCATCTAAACAGGGGCTGCACCAGGTCGCCCAGAAACTGAGCAACAACCACCGATCTTCCTTTAAGCTTTCTTTCAAGGAAAGGCGTTTCCCATCGAGGAGATTCACCTGGAAAGGAGGAGCCATTTTGGCAAAAGCACCTGCGCTCAATAATGCCAGAATGAGGATTCGTTTCATTTCAGCCTTTCTTTAACCGCGCTAATGATTTCCTGAGGTTCGATCGCGGGAGTGGCGGGAAAGAGTTTCAACACCGTTCCTTTTTCATCATAGAGCACAGCGGCGGGGAGGAGTTGATCCTGCCCGGGAAAAACCTCCTGATATTTTTTCCATTTTCTCCCGGATAGATGCTGCTCGGCAACGGCAGTCGCGGTAAGCTTCAAGAGATCGCGATAGCCATCGGCCTCTTCCTGGGTCGCCGGCTTCAATTTACTTTGCCCCGTTTCGACATAAAGGATCGCCTTTACCCGAGCATCCTTCGCTGTGAGTTCCGCATTCAGACCTTCATTAATCGTAGGGAATTTTGTTTTGCAGTACTCACACCAAGGCGCTCCAAACATGACGAGCGAAAGCTGTTTACTGCCATCGGTCGGATCACTTTTTTGGGTGACCGTCTGTTGACCACAACTCAATAAGAAGAAAAGGGTAAAAACCGAAATGAGATAGTTCATGGAGGGCTCCTCTCTTCATTATCCTAGTTGTTTTGATTTGACGCAACAACACCGGCTGATGACTGCCCTTAACAGCTGTCACGGGATGACGCATTGCATATTTCGCAACCTGTTAAACAGCGTTAAAGGGGAGGGGTTGGTATTAATCTATTGGAGGGTATAAACATGAAACAGATCATTGTATTAGGCGCATTATTCTTAGCACTGGGAACGTTCCAGACGGCAAAAGCCGATGCTCCACAGGAAATGAATGGTACCGAATTCGGATTTAAAGCAGAAGCAGCACCATCTGAAGAAGCCTTTGATGCATTGGGTGGCAATCATCACAACAACAATCGATTCCATCGGGTCTGTTATTGTGAATCACGGTCCTGGGCGACCGGGCTTTGGTACTATTGGTACAGCGCCAATTGTAACTATGCATACAACATGGCCACCGCTGCCTGCGTACAACGCAACGGCTATACTTGTCGTACCTTCTGTCGCTGGTAAGTCTTATTGAAGTCCGAGGAGCCCCTGCTTGAGATCCTCAGTGGGGGGTTCCTTCCCAATCCAAGTAAGAGTGAGGTTATTGGAAAAATCTTTCTGAGCCACTTCCACTAACTTTTTCCCATTATGAAAGAGTTGTACCTTATCGGCAAAAAGCAGGTACTCCAATTTATCCTTCTCCTTCACCTCGACCATCGCTTCTTTTAATTTGTTCAACGCGTTGGTTTGGGTTTCGCAATTCACTTCACAATTTTTGGGAAAAGATTTTGCCAATGCCTTTTGGACATCCTCTTTGTCCACATCTCTCAAAAATGTCAGCTCTACTTTACGCGGAAAGCTTTTCAAAACCGTCTGGACATCGGAGCTTTTTGCCTTGGTATAAAGCGCTCCTTCATAGACTTTAATTCCAAAAATAGCGGTCCGAAGGCCTTTGCCATTCAGAACCAGTTTTTCGTTTCCTACAGTCACCTGGCTTTCCACAGCCATTAGGGTCGAAGCCAAAACCGATAAAATAAGTAATTCGCGCATGCTAGGCATATTGCCATGCACTGCATTAAAAACAAGCCCAACTTTTCTTAAAGGTGCCCGTCGTATTTCAAGCTTAAAAGGTAGCGGTCACAGTTCGATTTCCGGACTCCAGCCTTAAGAATCCAAGCTAAATACATTGGCATTTTATCTGCATCCCCTGTTTCTATGGGCAGAAAGTCATTAATCGTCAGCGATCTAAAACCTTATCATGTATGTGCCAGATCAAATAACAAAGAGTGGTTCGGTCTCCCTATGCATGTAGTTTGGAATATATTTTGCGAATGTTTACTGAATACACAACTCCTCTTTTTCTGTGAATTTTATGCGTTTGTTTTAATGAGTAATCACTTTCATCTCATTATTGGCACGCCAAAAGCGAATCTGGGAGAATGCATGAGATATCTATTAACCGAATCGAGCCGGAAAATTGCGCGTGCATCGGATCGAATCAACAGGATTTATGGTGCACGCTATAAGTGGACAGTCCTCCATAGTGCAAGGGATTTTGCTTACGTCTATAAGTATGTTTACCGCAATCCGGTTCGTGCAGAAGTATGCTCAAATGTCGAGAATTACAGTTTTAGTACTTTAACGAAACTCATGCAGAATGAATGTCGCGTTCCCATATGTGAAAGGACAGATGAGCTTTCAATCCTCATTCCCAAATCACGGGATGAACGCTTAAAATGGCTAAACCAGCCTACTGCAAAAGAAGCCGAGGCATTAGTGGGCAAAGCTTTGAGGAGGTTCGAATTTAAATTCACTTCCGATAATAAAGAGCAAAAAAAACTTCGCACCTTGTCACAACAATATAATATAGACCTATTGTGACCGTTCCCTTTTAAGCTTGAAATACGACGGGCACCTTTCGGGGAATTATTGATAATGTTCGAGTTTTTTGTAGACCTTCTCGTAGTAGTCGTCGCCGGGGCGGACGTAGTTCTTGGCGCGGTTCCAGAACTGCTTCGCCTCTTCGATGCGGTTCATACTCTCTAAAATATAGCCGTAGGTATAGGCCTCTTTCGCAAGGCGATTGAGTTGTTTTTTCGCCTTGAGGCTGCATTCACGGGCATCTTCATAGGCGCTGTCCCGTTTCAACATCTCGTCACAGAGATCCCGACTGGCGTTGTAATCCCCTTCGGCAAATTTTTCCTTCGCTTGGATCATGAAGGGCTCGAATTCTTCCTTCTGTAAAACTTTGGCGCGATCGATAATCTGTTTGGCGTCATTTAAATATTCGGTGCTCCCCTTGATCTCGATCTGACGGATCTTCTCCGCCGTTTCGATCGCCTCTTGATAGGATTTGTTTTTCAGCGATTCCAATCCTTTGGTGAGAAGCTCCGCCACCAGTTGCCGTTTCTCCGCTTCGGGATCTCTTTCGGGGGGAAGATCTTCTATCCGACGCACCTTCAGTTCCGCGGCGCGCATTCCTTGGATCGCCGTTTGGTTCTTGGGATCGAGCGTGATGGCCAGATTGAAACTCTCCGCCGCTCTTTCAAAATCCCCCTCTTTTAAATATTCAATCCCCTCTTCCAGGGCCAACCCAAGATCCTGTTTCTCCGCCTTCTTCGCTTTATCTTGAGCCTCGGCAATCTGCTTCTCCTTTAGTTTTTTATTATAGAGCGTGAGGAGTTCTTTCGACTGTTTATAGAAAGGCAAGACCTCATGAATGCGACGGAGGTTACTGACCGCCTCTTCATAATTGCCGCGGTCTCCTAATTCTTTTGCCGAGTTGTAAAAACCCTCAACGGCGCGCTGGGTTTCCGGAGAAAACTCGCCATATTCCTTCGGCATATTGGAAGGAAGGGCTGTTGTCGTCGGTTTGGGTTCCGGTTTTTTGGTCTCTTCAGTGGGTATGAAAACAAGCGCGATTGCTAACATGATAAGGACCCCGACAATGATTCGGTTCCGTTTTGCTTTGGGGAGCTCCTGATAATAGGCAACCGGCCGCTTCAACATCGATTCGGGAGCTTCCGCCCTCTGAGCGGCCGCGACTTGGGTCCCTTCGCTCACCCCCATACCAGATGGGAATTGAACCGATCGGGTCTGCTCGATCTGCATCGGGATCAACTTCCCGCCCTCGCGCCCCTCTAATTTTCCGAAGAGGGCGTCGTGGATCAAGAACTTGATCTTGGTCTTGCCCAGCACAATCTCGTCAAAGCTGCTGAGCGGGTGTTCCAATACACGGACGCCATTGACTTCCGTTCCATTGCGACTGTTCAGATCAATGAGACGATAGCCCTGACCAACCCGGACAATCTTGGCATGTTGTCGCGAAAGTTTTTTATCATCGAGGTAGATGTCGGCATTCTTGCTGCGTCCCAACACCACTTCATAACTGTCCAGCTTTACTTCCGATCCTTTTCGCGGCCCTTCTAAGAAAAGCATCTTCGCGACGACCGGTTTGAATTCCACTTCGGTCTGGAGCTTGGGAGCGGCAACACTCACCTCTTGAAGATCCAGATTGGGTTCGATTTGTGGCTCTTCGGAGAGAGGCTCATCCGGAAGATCGATTCCCCCACCCCCATCCTCTTCCACTGCAGGAGGAGCTTCACCGATTGGCGCATCGGCCATTGCCCCTTCCTCTAGACGTTCCCCAAATTGAACCACAATCCGATAAGGCCCGACGGCCAGTTCATCCCCGTCATTCATCTCTGCCGTCTCAACGGGACGCCCCAGCATGGTGACTCTTCCGGCCACGCCCATGTTGGTCATGTAAACGTTCGACTCATTCACCCGAATTTCGATTTGGCTCCGGCTAATAGATTCATGAGACAAAACGATATCCGAAATTTCCGATCGACCGAGGCGGATCACCCCCTCGCCATATATCTTTTGGGAGATCTCATTCCCCCCTTGAATGATTTTCAAGGTAATCTTCATGGGAAGAGCTCCGCCGATTGAAGTTTTTTGGTCGCAATCTGGATATACCGTTCCGCTTCTCCGATAATCGGCTCATTGGGCCGATGGCTCATCAGGCTTTCCACCTGTTTTAAATGGTAAATCGCCCTTTGATATTGCAATCCATCGAAATAACGGAGACCGATCTCCAATTGTTTCTTTGCTTCTCTCTCCGATTCATAGACAACGAGCTGGAGGTATTTCGATGCCAGAGTGTAGTTTTTTTGAAGTGTCAGTGCCGTTCGAAATGCTTCGATGGCACGGGAATAATTATGGTTCATGTATTCCCGCTGCCCGCGACGAAAAAATTGTTCTGCTTCTTTCAAGCCGCCGTCATTCCAATCCAAACGATTGAGTTCCACCTCGGCATCTTTGAGCAATGGATCTTCAATTCCAGGCAATGAAGATTTATCTCTTGGGCCGCCGATCATCTCCGGTTGTTTTTCGGTATCGAATTGCGACGCCATTTTTTTGCCGGGGTCGGTACTGTTCGCGGTTTCAGAAGAGGAAGGAGCTTCTGGAGCCGGCTCCTCGCCCATCATCATCATGGCCAAACCAGCCAGCGCAAGAATAACAACCCCATAAATCAAGGGACGACGATTGGGAGCCCCTCCTCCTCTAGCTGTTTTCGCAGCTGGACTTGCGACTAGCTCCCCAAATTGATCCGAAGGGAGTTTAAAAACAAGTGAATATTCCCCAATCTGAATTCGATCCTCCGATTTCAATCGGAATAAGAGTCCTTTTTTACCATTTACGATCACGCCGTTCTTGCTTTCATTGTCACGAATTTTCCAGTTCCCTTGGCGATCTCGTTCCAGGAAGGCGTGCTGACGAGA
The DNA here is from genome assembly GCA_964604555.1 of uncultured Pseudobdellovibrionaceae bacterium. Lineage (GTDB taxonomy): Bacteria > Bdellovibrionota > FAC87 > UBA2466 > UBA2466 > CAZRZK01. Next base: position 35,216 of record CAZRZK010000036.1, read on the forward strand.
GACCGATTCACTGGGCAATAGGATATCGTTCTCGTCTGTTCTTCCAATCGACAGACGAAGCCCTCTCAGTTCGAAAAACTGGGTATCACCCTCGGAGTTCTTGAATTCCAGGTAAGGGCGATCAAATTCTTGAAGGTCGGTTCCCATACTATGCCATCTTTATCGTCACCAGAATGTAACGAATCTCTCCTTTCGAATTTTTATGCGCCACCGCTCCTACTTGACGGTTGGTGCCATTGATGTCCAATTGTGCGCTCTGAGCCTCGCCTAATGAGTTGATCACTTGCTCCGCTAAATCGATTGCTGTTCCTGCAAAGGCCGCATCCTTGCAAGCATCACTAATATTTTGTCCCCGTGCATATTGGTTGCGGAGACTTAAAAGCTCTTCTAAAACCTTCCCCACGAGTTCGACTTTTTTCTCTGCGTCCAAAACCAGCAGGGCATCGGAGCTGTTGTAATCAAACTCTTCTATGGCCTTCAGATAGGCAGCATCTTCCGCATCCTCGGGCCCACCACTTCCGAGGGCTAAATTTCCGCCCCCTCCTTGTTGGATGCGAGCAAGGGAAAAATTCATCACCTGGGCGAGGTTTTCCATTTCGGCAAGCTTCACCTCCGCTCGGATCGCTTGCCCTTCCCCTTTCAATGCCAAATCCAACTGCTTTTCCATCTGCACGATGGGGTACTGGATCATTTTAAAGATAAAGAAATAGGCGACGAGTGAAAGCAGGACCGCAAAGAGCAAGGCTTCAACCACCGGTTCAAAAGTACTGGTAATGCTGTCAGGAATTCGGAATGTAGCGAGGACAATCGCTGTCAATCCTTTATCATTGGTATCGGGAGAGAAGAGGTATATAGGCTGTGCAATGACATATTCGGTATCGTTCTTGGGAATTGAAACATTTTCCTGTTTGTCTTTAATCGATTTAATAGCAAGAAGGGCGAAGGGATCGGTGACCGAAAGGTTAAATTGCTTGGTTGGGGCCAATACCGTCACACTTTGCGGGTCTATCACAAAGCACTCTATAATCCCTTGTTCCGCTTCACAGGCCTCAACCGTTAAACGGGAGGTCTCATTGGTCTTGGACAGAATTCGATAATTTTCCCGGACCGTCTGACTGACGGCGGTGTGAGCTCGACGGAGGGTCTCTTTCAAAGTGGTGTTTTTTCCCCAGCGAATAATGGGAATCGCACTCAAGATCACGCTACCCACCAAGGCCACCCCTAAAATACTGGCGAGGACATACCTCCAATCGACCGATCGGATCACTTCGTAAAAAGGGCTGAGAATATTTTTATCGACCATCCCTAGGAGCTTCTCTTGGGGCGATCCGACAGGAGACGCCTCGGGAATCGGTTCGTAATCCATCTTCAACGCTGCATTGCCATCACTATCGGCAATTGCCTGACGACTGGCTGGCACTCTCCCTTGCTGGGAAAGTTTCAGGACAAATTCCCCAATTTGCACTTCATCTCCCCAATGGATCCGTTGCCGCTTCACTAAAATGCCGTTCACGTAAACTCCGTTACTCGAACCATTGTCCATGATGGCCGCTTTGCCATCTTTGATCACGAGAAGCGCATGTTGCTTTGAAACTTTGGAAGATTCGAGGACCAGATCACAGCCTGCTTCTCTTCCAATTTTCCAGGAACCATCCTGGAAATCCTGGGTGTGGAAGATTTCTCCGTTTTTTAGAAGAGTAATCTTCACTTCTGACTACTCCTTTCCCACTCCAGTTTGTCTCCCGCATCGATACCCAATCCATTAGCCATACCTGCTGCCATTTCTATCACGGCATCGGCTTTGGTTCGGGGCAAAAGAAAGCGCCACGGCTTTACCTGATTGCAGACCTCTATCACAGAGCCGTCTTTCGAAACAAAGAGCACGTCGATAGGAATCCACATGAAGCAGGTGTGGATCGAATTGCATTTCGGAAAATAGACCCCTTCGGTGGAAGGCAAAGAACGACGTCCCATGAGTCCCATGAAACGATCGAAAAAGTGCGAGGCTTGATAACAGCCGTCTATTAGCACTCTACCCTCTTTCTTTAATACGCCACGTACCATCTATTTCACCCCAAAAAATGCGAGAATAATTGGTCCAAAGATCATGATGAACACGGCCGGCATGATGAAAAAAATCAGCGGAAAAAGAAGCTTTTGCGAAGCGGCCGCTCCTTTTTTTTCCGCCGAACTGAATCGCTGTGTCCGGATCAATTCAGACTGCACCCGCAACACGTTCCCCAAAGGGCTTCCCATTTGATCGGCCGTCACCAACACCGCCACCAAGGAACTGATTTCCTGCAGGTCGATTCTCCATCCTAAATCACGCAATGATTCCGCCCGACTCGTTCCTAACTGAATCTGCTGGAGCATGCGCGCAATCTCGTCGACAAGAGGACCTGGTTTTGTCTTCTCCACCACTTTTTGAAGCGCGCCGATAAAATCCAAACCGGCTTCGGTAGAAAGCGTGAGCAGATCGATCACGAAAGGAAGCTGGAGCTTAATCGCCTCGTGCCGAGCTTTGCGGGCGCCCCCGACCCAGATCGAAGGATAGGCATAACCCATCGTGATCATGAGGCCGATCATCCACCAGGGCATTCCCATCCCCATCACATAGAGATAGACCGATAAAAAGATCGGGACCACAAACCCCAGGAAGATCTTCATCGACATCAATTCATCGGGATCGATCTCTTCTTCAAGACCCGCCGAGATGATCCGACGCCGTGTTTTTTTCCGCCAGTCCTCCATTTTCCACTGCACGACATACGGCAGAATCAGCGGACGGAAACCAAACGCGGAAAGACGGACCAACCCATTCTTGGGCTTTCGCTTCGCCTGCTCGAGCCGCTTGGAAACGGCGTCTTCGAGCTCGCCCGAAAAAAGCTGCCAACCGGCATAAAAGCCGGTGGCTCCCATGATCCCTATTCCTAAGAAGGCCAATAGCATAGCCAGACTCCTCCAAAGTTCGTATCGGTAAAAAATGTCAGAATCGTGAAGGAGTTATTTAATCCATTTAATGCATCGCACCAAAACCACTCCGCACTCGACGGGAGAGAACAAAAAGGGAAGTCATTGCAGGGAACAAGCATAGCCAGTGTCGCGGAAATCTCGTCGGAACTGTGGGTTCGTACCGGCCTTTTCCTGTTTGTGTCGGGTCCGCCCCCGTCGATCTGGTGATCTGCTGTATAATAAAGCGGATTGACACCGAAATGGAAAATGACTTTGGGAAGCATCTTCATTGGGATGCTTCCCTCTTTGCTGCTCGCAGAAATGGGGAGCGGCGATCTCGGCATGCTGGGTTCGATGGGGCCGGTCTTTCCCACGATCGAACATAAATTTTCTTTCTACCCTCGACGGAATATTCCCGCCCAAGGGGAATCGGTTCAACAATTCACCCAGGATCTTGTCGTTAAGGTGCCTGTTTCTCAAACTGAAAAAGAGACATGGACTTTGCGGGGAAATTTACAACAAACCCAAATTAATACCGGTGCCAAATTAAATGGGAATTCCCTTCCGGAGCGCCTTTGGATCTTGGGAACAGGAGTAAACTATCGCTACGCTTTAGAAGACCGGAGAGTGTTTGGAGTCGACTTAGGAGTCGGATCGGCCAGCGACCGACCCTTTTACAGCTTCAATGAAATTGCGCTGAATGCAACCGTAACCTATGCCCTTCCCCAAGGAGAAAAGGATTCTTGGCTCCTCTTGATCAACTATTCCAATCTTCGTCCCTTTTTAAATCACATTCCAATTCCGGGAGTGGCCTATTCCCATAATCCTTCTCGGGAGCTTCGCGCACTATTCGGTTTGCCGTTCACTTTCCTCTATTGGCAGTTCACTTCCACCTTAAACTTAACGACCTTTATTTCCCCTTTTTCTGCTTTCGCCCAGCTGGCATACACTCTTTCAGGTCAGACGCAATGCTATGCCGTCTTTTCTTGGAACACCCAGACCTACCTCATTGCGGAAAGAACAACTAAGGAGAATCGCTTCTTTCATGTCCAAAAATCGACCGGCCTGGGCGTTCGATTCCCCATTGGAGAAGATATTACCGTCGATTTCGCCGGCAATTACACCTTCGACCGAGAATATTACGAGGGGGAATCCTATCGAACCTTTACCGGCTCCCCCGTTGCGGTAGATGCGGGGTTTG
>CAZRZK010000037.1:0-11295 GCA_964604555.1 uncultured Pseudobdellovibrionaceae bacterium
AGATATAAAGCGGGTCTAGCCAGTGCCTCGGGGTGTAGGTGTCTACAGAATCGGGGTTATACGACGAGTTGTAATAGGGTTTCTTGTCTTAGATGGCCTATTTCCTTCTCTTTACGAAAAGGGATATACCTTCGCAACCACCTTCTCCTGTTTGTGTCGTGTACCAAATGGATAGCAGAACTCCACTAAAATAAGGACGGTTTTACTGAATTAGAGCTTATGAATGCGAGTGTCTATCTTCCAGGCTTTGATTAAGCGCTCATATTTTGGTTTGAGGACACTGGGAAGCCGATCCTCTTGTTTGTTCGCCTCAACCCAGAGAACATACTCTGCCACTTGTCGCGGGCACTCTAGCTGCTGTGCGATATCCCCTGGATTCGCCTCAAGTTTGTGGGCATAAAGTGAAAGACCGTAATCAATTAAGAGGCGTGCGGCCTCTGGATGGGAAGGGGCTTCTTTATCTCTTGCTACCGCCGAGATTACATTTAATTCGAATACCATTACGAGATTTCGTGCGAAGCTGGCGTTCTTTCCAACCTCAATCTTTCGCGCACTATTTTTTATATTGAATACCCCGAGGTTACGATCGTTTTCAGCGAAGTTTTTCCAAGAATGGTTATCCAGCCCACCTTCGGTCCAATTTTCGGGAAAGGGATTTTTCTTTGCACTCCCAATGAAATGTTCTTCAAGAGCAAGGCGAAGTATCTCCCAGTTTGGGTGCTTAGGAAATGCACTAGCCACGCCAAAAAGTGAATTAGCAGCCCAATACAGGGTTTTGGTAGATGCGGGTTGATGCAGATAAGAGATCAATTCCAAGGTTGAATTGATATAATTCACCAGTAAATCGGAGTTATATGGCCATTGAGAGACTCTTTCTCGAATGGCTTTAAAATCAGCAAGCTCCGAATCTTGGACCACCAACAGGTCTAATAACTGTTTCTGAATTTTCTCCAAAACTTCATGGGGAGGGACTTTAATGGGAATTTGATCCCTCAGTTTTGCCCAGCTTGTTTCGGTCCTGTCTGCCACTGAATGAGCAAGAATTGTGCAAATCTTCAAGTGAGATCTTTTTTTGACTAGGATAGCTCCTTGAGAGAAGTTGATTCCCCAAAAAGAGAGAAGGATAGAAAGGAGCGCCCATCTGTTAATGGTTTTCACAGCCGATATTTTGGACGATACCGGTTGTGAGTCAATCAATATTGAACCTAAGAGCAGAGACCTGCGCAATAACCTGAAGCGTAACTCTGTGTGCAGTATTTTAAACATGACTGCACCCCCATATGCCGAATCGGGACATGAGGCAAGACTGAGTCAATAAGATGTGCAGCTACTTCGTTCATCATCGGAAATAAGAATGGATCTCTTCATGAACATAATCGGGGAGGGATTTTAATCCAACGCCATCTGAGGTGTTGAGTTGCAAAAAGGTTTCAAAGTTTTTCTGGATAGTTTGGCAGAGGAGGGGCTTATGGGGTTCATGACGAGTGTATGAGAATGACAGGATTGGGGAAGAAAGCGCAGTAGCTGCAAAAGTCATCGCCTCCTAATGCAATTTAAAGCCAATCAAACGTAGCTAGCTTGGTAAGGAGAAAGGCCGGAAATCATTCCAGGTGAGAGGTGTTTTTCGGTCTCTTTAATATTAACGCCCAATCCTTAGACACCTGTCAGACAACTTTACATCCCACTCATTCTTCCACTTCCTCCATTTGTGCTTAGTTTAAGCTGCGGCCAAAGTGGTACGGCCTTTGCCTTATACACTCGCCGAGCTCAATGATGGGCTCAAATTGGAGACGGATGATTTATGTTGATGTTGAATAGATCGTGGGTGGTCGTGGCTTTTGTGGCTGCGCTCGCTTTTGGACCAGATGCTTCAGCTTGTTTCGGCAAGCACTCGTGCGGTGGTGGCGGAGTTAAAATCCGTATCAACGTGAATATTAAGAGTGGTTGCGGCGGCGGCGGATGTCGGTCGCGTGGATGCCGTGGTGGCGGTGGATGCCGGCAACGGCGTTGCCGATGTGGGTACCAAGCCCGTGGCGGCCAGTACTTCCAACAAGGTGGAATGATGCGCTATCAAAGCGGCTTCAGCTATCGATATGCCTCCTATAGTTCCTATAGCTCTGGCTATGGAATGAGCGGTGGGTATAGCCCGATGGGATACCAGCCGATGATGGGGCAGCCGATGGGGCAGTCTATGCCTATGGGCGGCGGCTTCCGGCCCTAATACTGAATTCGATTTTGGGTAGGGGAAAGTGTGTATAAGGAGGAGCTCGCCGCTTCTAATGGCGAGCTCCCAGCCTTATACAAAGTTTTAGAGGGACAACGCGTACTCAAGTACGATTGTCGTCGAGAAACTTCCAACCCCTGCATCGGTGAAATCGATTTTCATATTATAGGTTGGAGCTGGACTGAAATCGGCCTTGCGTACGACCCGTTTATTGGCGGGTAAGCTTAAGGTTTGCATAATCGCTGCATTAGCGACTCCTAACCCAACGGTTAAAGGAGTAGTTAAGGTAGCGGTAATAGGCAAACCGTAATCGTCGGCCGCATTATATAATCCAGCCTTTGCCGTTCCGGTGGTATACATTCTCAGAAGCGCGGTATTGCACTTTTGATTGCCTCCAGCACCACACACCTTTAAATCGTTATCGGTCAGGGTAGCCAGCGCAATGGTTCCAAAATCAAGAACCGCATTTGAAATCGTTGGCACAACAAAAGCCGAAGCATCAATCGACATATCGGTTAAGGCAGCATTAGTGACGGTGACTGGAACACTTCCTGAAGCGGCGGCTCTAAACTTCATGGAGCCACTTTCAGAATCGGTAGTCAGTTCAAAAGTTGCCCTTGAGCGAACCACCACATTGTTTTCATCAAATTGGTTACCACTGTTGCCTGTGTTGCTGTCTTTCTTTCCACAGGCACCTAAGACCACAATCAACCCCACACAAAGTGCGAGTTTTTTACCAAACATATCTCCCCCATTTCTTAATATTGTTTTCGCCTCTTAATGTACATCGGCATTATGGAGTATTCCCTGTAGTGAAAGTGCCGTTTTTAGCTTCTTTTTTTTAAAATTTAAGTCATTAATATTACTTGATTTTTTTGCATATAGAGGGGCCTTGTGTTTGGATCTCGCTCTGTGTTATATAAACCCATTAAATAATAAAGGGATGGGTCGCTGAAACCTTAGGCCATCAGGTGACAAATCCTAATTTAAAACCAGGGAGTTCACGCAATGAAACAATTACTCGTTACCACAATCGCGATTTTCGCGTTTGTTGGCCATGCAGAGACTGCGCAAAAGGTCGCGACCGCTGCTTCTAAACCAAAAGCAGCTAAAAAAGTAACCAAAACTACGACTAAAACGGAAACGGTAAAGAAGGTGGAAGCTCCAGCTCCTGCCCCTGTTACTGCTCCAGCTCCAGTCGCCGCTGCTCCAGCAGCTAGCACTGAGACGGTGGTTGTTCCTTCTGAGTCCAAGATTCTTGGCTCTTTAGAACTCCGTCCTTATTACAAGTCGAAAGTCGGCGAAACTCACACTGAAAACGAAGCCATGTTAGGCTATCAGTTCAACAAGAACGTAAACGCCGTCTATCGTCATTATATCAACACCAACATCTACAATCCTGCAGATAGCACTACCGGTCTTAACCTGACTTCAGGTGGTGGTTTTGCTCAAGTGAAGGTGAATAACATTTGGCAAAGCGGAGTGACCGCCTTCAACTACGAAGGTCGTGTATATTCTCCAACAGCCAAAGGAGATAGGGATGCCGGGTTTATTACACTCGTCAGAAACTATTTTAAGTTGAAGAACGATCTGAATAAGACCTTAACCCTGACTGTCGCCGAAGTTCCGATGTTTTATGTGACGACTAAATCGGGCGGGCCAGACGGAGCGAATCGCGTGTTCCAAAACCGCGTGATTGCGATGGCTTCGGTCAATTTCACAGATAAGTTAAGCTTGGATGTTCCTTTCCTTTATGACGTGTTCACCACAAAAGAACACGCTGGAAAAGCGGGATCCACTGGACATGACCTTTGGTTCTACCCAGAGCTCAACTACGCCGTCGCCCCTCACTGGGATATCGGTATGGCCTTCGAAGCGCACAAGTTAACCGGTGCTAACTTTGAAACAGTCCGAATTGGTGATTCCTTCCGGGAAGCCTCCACCCAGTTGTTCGTAAGAGCTACGCTGTAATCGAGCTCTTTACGAATCAAGTAAAAGCTTATAACGGCGGTGAAGTCTTTGGCTTCACCGCCGTTTCTTTTTGTATACCCCCACATTTAAACCCAGCCTGATATAATAATTCTATGTGGGTACTTTTAATCTGGGGTTTGATCCAACCCCTTTCTATGGCTGAAACCGATACGATTCCTCTTAATAAGGGAGGGAAAGGTCCTGTAAGTGACGATGCGTTAATTGGTAGTGGGAGCAAGCCTGCAAATCTTCCAAAAAGCAGTAAAACCACCGAGGTGGATCCCACCGTTCCCGAGGCCCCTGCCCCGGGTCAAAGCGGCCCCCCCAAACCTTTTGTGGCCTCGATCGAAACCTTTGGCAGTGAAAAGATCAATGAAGTGTTGTTGAAACGGCTTTTGGGAAAAGAGCTGGATACCTGGCTGAAAAAAGGTTTGGCCAAAGATCCCTCTGCGATGGCTTTGGAATTAAAGTTGGCAAAGAAGGTCGCGGATAAATATGGATTTGTACTCTCCGAATGGAGTCCCATTGAATATCGAGGGCCGGAAGGCATTGCGATCCATATCACTTTAGATGTCGTCGAGAAGGGGGATATGGCGGAGCGAATGCCCTTCTATGAAAGACCTCACGGACAGGTTCCAGATCCGGGGGGAATTCTCAAAACTTGGGGAGAGTATGAAACGGTTGGACTGGAGTTGATCGATAAAGACGAGATTGCTTTAGGAGGTGAAGATTGTGTCGCCTTCCACTGCCCTTTTGGGCACAAGCATGATCGTCTGAAGAAATATGAAGCCCTGTTAGTCGAGGGGGCGAAGAAAAATGCCGATGCTCTCGTTAAAGTATTAAAGGAAGAGACCAACCCCTTGCTGAGAGGCCAAGCGGTCTATGTGCTGGCTTATCTGAAGGATGGGAAAAAGTTGGTTTCCATTTTGTTAGATCATATCAAAGACCCCGATTTTGAGGTGCGAAATAATGTGCTGCGGGTGTTGGGAGAGATCGCGGAGTTTCATTCTGAGGTGGTTTTCCCGATTAAACCGGTGTTAGAGGTTTTGAATTACCCTCGGGTGAGTGACCGATCGAAGGCGACAGCGATTCTAGCGTCTTTGGTGGAAAAATCTCAAGAGGCGCGGACCATTGTGCTGCAGCAGGCGGTGCCTCAATTGTTAAAGCTCTTGGCCAGCTATCAGCCGGATCATAAGGAATTGGCGCATCTTATTCTAAGAAAAATTTCGGGAAAAGATTATCCACTGACCGATCTGGTGGCCTGGCAGAACTGGCACCATCGATCCAACGCCCTCCAGAAGCCTCGCGGGGTTTCGACTAAATAATAGTATTAACTCATTTATTCATACGCGGGGGACCAGGCAAAAATCCTGAGTCCCTTTTTTTTTCACGTTTCTGCATGATGTATGAAGGAGGACACCATGTCGAAACAAACAGCTTTGATAGCAACTCAAGTAATCACATTTTTATTATTAGTAGCCTGTGGCAAAGAAGAGATTTACCAAAAAAATCCATCTGAAAACACGACTGTGAATGTTACTAGGGCAGATAGTTGTGGGCCTGATGCGATCTTAAATAAAGAAGGCCTCTGCATCCCAATTATATCCAATCATTCAAGTTCCGGTGTTAAAGGGGTCGTTACCCAAAAAATTTGCCCGGGAGCGTATTTTCTGGGAGACACGCAAGAGCAATACAACCAGCGTTGCAGTATCGGTCGATATAACACTTTGGTTACTGTGAAGGACTCCCAAACCGGAGTGGTTTTAACCCAGCAAGCTACGGTAAACGGTGAGTTTAGTATAGCTCTGCCTCCCGGTCGTTATTCGGTCAGTGTCGAGCAACCCTCACGTGCTTTCTATTTTTTGCAAGGTGATCATTATGAGATCAGCGTTACTTCAGAAAGCGGGTTTCAGATTGTGAATTTCGAATACATCGCTGCCACGTCATGATCTATAGGAAAGGTAAACGGGGCGAGATACCCTGCAACATATTTTCCGGTTCCTAAGGCTCCTTTTTCCTTATATCGATAAAGAAAGTGTGGCAGGCATTTCGCCGTAAAATTCATGATTTCTTCGCTGGCATTCATTGCACTTAGTATCGGATAAGGGCTCAATTAATAGGTTGCAAATCAGGGTTGTGGGGGGGCGATGGATTTCAGAAAATATTCTTTGTTGTGGGCTATACTTTTTCTTAAGGGCGGAGAGGTTTTTTCAATCCCACAAATCGTTTTAAAGGGCGATCAAAGTTGTGTGTTGTCAGAAAGGGGTGAGATAAAGTGTTGGGGAAGAAACCACTATGGACAGTTGGGGGCGGGAAATACAGAAGACCGAGGCGACCAACCGAATGAGATGGGTGAAAACCTCCCTGCTGTAGATCTGGGTGAGAAAGCCATTTCATTAGCTGTGGGAAACTTCCATGCCTGTGCGTTACTGGAAAATAGAAAAATAAAATGTTGGGGAAATAATTTTTATGGGCAACTAGGACAGGGTGACAAATATCACCGTGGGGATGAACCGGATGAGATGGGGGGGAATCTTCCCTATGTCGATTTAGGCAATGAGAAGGTGCTTTCTCTGGTGGCGGGATCGGCTTATTTCTGCGCTTTGCTAAAAAGTGGAAGGGTGAAATGTTGGGGACACAACCAATATGGAGTGTTGGGGCTTGGGGGGACGGCCCCGCGTGGCGATGAGCCGAATGAAATGGGCGATAATCTACCTTATGTCGATCTGGGAAAGGAGAAAGCTATTTTTCTTGTCGCCGGAGGCCATCACACCTGCGCGATTTTAGAGAATCGAAAAGTAAAGTGTTGGGGGAATAATGATCGAGGGCAACTGGGATTGGGTGATGTGGAAATACGTGGGGATGAACCGGATGAGATGGGTGAGAAGCTTCCTTATGTCGACCTAGGAAAAGAGAAAGTAACATTATTAGCACCCGGTTATGATCACACCTGTGCGTTGTTGGAAAGTGGGCGGGTGAAATGCTGGGGGGGGAATCTGGGGGGGACGCTAGGGTTGGGTGATAAAAATCACCGAGGCGACCAGCCAAATGAGATGGGTGAAAAACTCCCCAACGTGGATGTTGGAAAAGGGAAGGTTGCTTCCTTAATGGCAGGGTCGTTTCGTAATTGCGTCTTATTTGAAAGTGACCAAGTGAAGTGTTGGGGCGCGAATTCCTTAGGACAATTGGGGTTAGGAGATAAAGAGAACCGCGGGGATGAACCGAATGAGATGGGTGAGGGTCTGCCTTATATCGATTTAGGGATTGCTATTCAATCTCTGTTCACCGGGACCAGCGGTGTGCATACCTGTGCCGTTTTGATCAACAATGCGATTAAATGTTGGGGCGCAAATTTTTACGGAGCTTTGGGGTTGGGTGACACATTGCCTCGAGGTGCTTTACCAGGCGACATGGGAAATAATTTAGAGTTTGTCGATCTTGGGTTTTGATCTTAGGGGGAGAATGGGTTTCGTATAGACCACCAACATAGACCTTGATGCGATTGCGAGTAATGAGCGAAGCGAGTGGCACCGACTGGTTCCATCCACTGTAGAATTTTTCTTCTACGCTTTCTCCAAAAACCGACAATTTGTTCCACTCAACGTTTGACGACCTCACTATCAATCGATATCGACGGAGTATGATGCGTTACATTATATTTGTGGCATTTTTTCTTTTGCCTTCATTGGGGATAGGAGAGGCACAAAACCGTGAACCGGCAAGGCTTCAAGCAGAGGCTGCTCTACTCGGAGCCCATGCATCGCTCGCGATGGCCCAGGTTGCCGCCGATAGACTGCGCTTCGTTGAAGCTATTGTTGCTCGATCGCAGGCCGAAATGAACACTGCAATCGCTCAACTGAATAGAGCCGACGCCGCTTGGATACTCGCGCGGCGAGAGATCCTGCTCAAAGAGCACGAGCGGCTTATCAAATTTGAAGATCGAATGATCGAACGAATCATTCAATTGGAAAGGCACCAGGATTGTATCCGGCGCCTTAAAATTGGACACGCCAATCGACGAACCCTTGAAAATTTAACCGAGATCCAAGCCGAACTCCCCGATGCGGAAGTGATTCTCAAGTTCATCGAAAAGCCGGTCGGCCCATTTTATGCTGATAACTTCGTTTCGGTGAATGAATTCGATGGTCGAACTTCAAAAGTACTTGATTTCCAGAAAGGCAATTTTCCCGAACTTTTGGAATTCTTGTCCGAGAACCACCTTTCTTTACGTCCATACAAACCTGCCTATATGACGGTACGAACCTTCGTAAGCCTCATCGACAGTGCGGTCGAAGAACAGATCAAAAAGATTGAGGCACGCATGCTGGAGGCCAGGGCCAAACAGCTTCAAGTCATCTATTCGAGGTAGTGAGGAGACTCCGATGAAACATCTAATTATATTATTTTGTTTTCCACTCCTGGCAGATTCTGCTCGGAGAGAATATGCGAAGGTAGACCGAGATAATTACTTCGCTCCGAAACCCATGGTATGGAAAGACCTCTCCGCCAACCCTCACAACCTTTATGTTTTGTTACATCGCCTCAACAATTTCAATGAAGCCGAAAGGGATTGTAAAAACAGGAACCTCGACCTTTTTGATCTGAATTATCTGACTCCAGAAGAATGGAAACGATTGCGAACTGCCCAAATCTTTGAACAGCTGCCATGGCAAGTGCGCTATCCCGGTGAAGAGAGTGAACATGAATATGCGGTGATCTGGAATTCCGCTGTAAAAGAGGAGCCAGGCGGCACCAAAGCCCAGGTCAATATCCTCAAGCGATTCAAGCGGCATGATTATCGACTGAGCGTCACACAACAATACATCAACACCGCACCGGAGAAAAACCTCGATGTAGCCCATTATGCTTCCTTCTGCATGGCAAAAGGCCCAAAATGGGTCGCTTGTTCAGGCCAACAGCAGTGCACAAAAAAGGAACTCTGGAAGGGAAAAGAAGAGGGGGCCATTACTTTAGCCACCCAGATATCCACTTTTCGGGAATATGGTGAAACGGAGGCCATCGCCAAGGAACGGCTCCTCAAAAAGATCAACACCCCCAAGCGAATGTTGGGGGAGAGAATTCAAGAATCTTGTGAGCTTGCGAAGACCACTTTAGAATGCGAAGTGGTAAGACAAGACCCATCTCTTGAAGATTAGCCCTCTTTTAAGAAAGAGGCTCGGCCCCCAACTGTATTGTTACTTTTGGAGGGATGAACCCAAAAGTGGGATGGAGATTATGGACGAATTGGGTGAAGAATGGTGCGATTTATAGAGGCAATCCACTTTTTTGCCCTCGCCTGAAAGGAAGAGAGGGGCTCGAGAATCGGCAAATCGAACCCGGATCTGCTCTTCCGAAAAAATGCCTTCATTCGGATTATAGGAGGCCTCAATATAAAGATTTCTCCTATAAAGGTTCTTCTTGTGGGTCGGGATCTCAAACTTCAAGAGCTGGGAGGCGCTTATATGATCATAGTTGATCGACGAAAATCCTCCTTGTAAAAAAATAGAAAAGACAGGGGTATTGTGGGCTTTCCAGTTGAAGAGGCCCCACATCAGATCATCTACGGTAGTGATGGGGAAGGTATAGGTGCGGGAGGCATCGGCAACTTTCAACTCCAGCTTCCGCATCAACTCAGGCACCTGTGCCCTCTTCCAGGTGTTCGTTTCCATTTTGCGAATCTGATTGTTCCGGTTTATCCTCCAGCTCGCTTGAATTGGGCCGGAGGCCTCTTCTCCGGTGAGTCTATTAAAGTTGTCTCGAGTCCGATCTTCTGTGTCACCGAGGCGACCTGTCCATTCCTCAGTACGCCCCTCTTTTTCGCAACGGATACAGGGAATCAATTCATGTTGGTTGTCGATTTGAGTGAGAAAGGGGTCCCCCTCAGGGCACTGATCCGGTGCTAATTTAGGTTTTAGGATCCGGTAAACAATCGCCTCGTCCATGATGGTGTTGGGGATATGTCCGCTCCCGAAAACATGGCCCAGTTCATGGAGTAAAATACCTGATAAGGCATTTGGTTCCTTCCAATTAAGGGGATGGGTCACCCGCTTTGCAGAGTCGCTAACAGCCAAGTCTAAAGTAATATTTCGAGGGGAGGAGATCCAAATCAATCCCTTTCCCCAACCTCGATGACCATCATACGAAATGAGATGTGCAATTCCCACTGGGTCACGATATCTTTTGAGGGCTGCAGTCACATTTGGATCGGTTACTCCAAAATAGAATTTGAGATCTTCGCTTCCAGTGCATTTATCAAGAGGCGCAGATTCCGTGGTGATCTTTACCGAATCGGAACTGGGGAGTTTCTTTTCAAGATATTCGCGCCAAGTCTTAAAACTGGTTTTGATTGTTGAAAAAATTTCTTCAGAAGAGACCCCAAATGAAGGGTCCACTTGATAGCAGTAACGAATAATGCGCTCTTGCCCCACAAACCATGCGGCGCCATCTGCAAGCCCTTTGGTATCTCCACCATGGGCCGAGTCACCGGCATAGATTGCATCATTACAATTCAAAAGGAGCAAGAGAGCGGAAATGAATCGTTTCATAAGAGGGGTTCCTTTACTATTTTTTGCAGCGGGTAAAGCGCCACACAAAGTTGATAGACAATCTTTTTCTCTGGGGAACCTAGAATGATATCGAGATTCTCCATAAAATCCTGAATAATTTTTCGGGCCAGGGGGATGTTATCGGGGTCGATTGCCATGGTCATGGTCATCATGTTTCTATCTTCAATCGGATCGTGGGTAATGGAATGGATTGCCTTATTTAGCATCTGTATTTGATGCAGTTGCAAGGCTTGACCCGTTATCGATTTGTCCTTGGTGGTCACATTTTCATCACTTTTAACCAGCTTTGCCCCTACTTTTTTAAGCAGTCCTAGTCGTAAAAGACGATTAATCGCAATCGAGGCTTCACTTGTAGTAATTCCCAGTTGCTGCGCAATCCATTTAGGGGTGGAACGAAAATTTTTGGTCAGGGAGAGTTGGCGAATGCCATAGTGGTACCAATCTTTAATAACGTTAAATTGGTCTTGAGAAATTTCGGTGGTTGCGGGCAGTGAGACTTGATGCTTGGCTGCACGCTTTGAAATCGATATTTTT
>CAZRZK010000037.1:11305-38659 GCA_964604555.1 uncultured Pseudobdellovibrionaceae bacterium
TAGCTTTGTTTAAAATAAAAATATGAAACATGTCGATATTTTTAATTCCTCAATTGCGGAGGCAATAAACAGCTTCTTTAATTCGGTCG
The DNA here is from genome assembly GCA_964604555.1 of uncultured Pseudobdellovibrionaceae bacterium. Taxonomy (GTDB): domain Bacteria; phylum Bdellovibrionota; class FAC87; order UBA2466; family UBA2466; genus CAZRZK01. Next base: position 11,395 of record CAZRZK010000037.1, read on the forward strand.
GAAGGAGGAGCTGGTTCGCCACTTTGTTTGCAAGATCGGATGAAAGGGTGCGTTTACCCGCCAACACACGGGAAAGGATACTGGCATCAATTTGAAGGGAGCGGGCAAAGGAACGAAGGGAATAGTTGGTGTTTCTCAATCGACGGCGCTGAAATTCTTCGATTAAATACAGTCTGTAGAAGATAGAATGGGTCTGCATTCTGAAGGTTCTAGTAACATGGCGATTTTTATCCTGCAAAGGATAATCGGCTCGTCCTCTGTTGGTATTGCGGTCGGCAGCAACAGTGGTGTTGCTTTCCCGGGCAACGGTTTTTGTTTTTTTCGGAATTAGAAATCTTCAATTTCCTGAAGCTGAAGTATTTATTTTTGATGAAGATGAGAATCTTAATTGCGATTTCTATTTATTATTGTTCTGCAACGTTCAGCGATGAACCACTCTCGTTTCAACATGTGATGGACGACCTAGGTAACATCTATACTATGGAGGAGGAACAGCGGTCGGGTTTTAAGACCGGGAACCTGGTCGTTAAAAAAATTACTGTTCGAGGAGATGTAGATACCGACTTTGGGAACGGTGCCGGTATCTATGCCCATCAAGAGGCAGCCCAACGTTACCCAATTTTGGAGCCCAAACTTCATGTGCACTCTTCCTTTATTTCGGTATTGGGGCGTTATACAAATGAAAGAAAAAATGTCTGGGTAATTAAAAGAATCGATCCTTCGGGAAAGAACTTTTCAAGTGGGTTTGGGGAGCGAGGGACATGGAAGCACACCGACTCAAAGGAGCTTCATACGAGTTTGCTGACTCTCTCTCCTGAAGGGAAGCCTTACTTAATAGGATTAGATCCAGTTGAGCCTGCGACTCTTGTCAGCCAACGGTGGCTGGTGAACGGGGAAGTCGATGGCGCTTATGCCAACAATGGATACGGAAGCGTCAGTTTTCCTTCCTACAAAATCTTGAATATTAAAAGGGTTCGATTTTTAGATCAAGGAAAGGTTGCGGTTGCAACCGAAGTGATTCCCTTTGGGAGCACGCAGCACACGGGGGCAGTGTTCATCTATGATGGTAATGGTCACATTGAAAGGGTCATCACCCTTCATGACAAACGATTCCAGTCCTTAAACATCGAGGATATTTCCATAGCGGGTGAGGAGGTTTTTGTTTTGGGGGAGGTGACCCATTTGAATGGTGTCAGCGACTGCTTTGTCTCCCATATTAAGCCCAACAGCGGATTGGACATGGGGTTCGCAGAGGAGGGATTCGCCCTGATAAACACGGCACCTATCAATCGGTGCACCTCAATGTTTTTAGATCGGAAAAATCAGAGAATAGTTTTGGTGAATTCAAATGCAATGGATGGGGTTACCTCAAGGGCATTTGTGATTTCTATTCCATTTGACGGGAGATTAAAGAATGGAATCTATTGGACGATAGCTAACAATCCCGTTAGCTTTAGAGTGGGAAACGTCACTGCTGACCAGAGTGGGAATATCTTTCTTTCGATCCTGGGAAGGTTCTTCTGGGCAGACGAGGAATCGCTGTCCATAGCCGGGATATCCTGGATGAAGGGGTTTAAGTTTGGAGTGAATGGGTTCACCCATTAAGCCTATTTGCCTGAAACAAATACTCCTGCCGCCTCTCCGGGTAACACAAATCTGGAAATTTCATTTTGATTCCGATCAAAGAGCCGAATCATGGAGGAGCCGCCCCCCCCTTCACCACTGATAAGAATGGGCTCCCCATTTCTGTAGGTTCCAGAGATCGATATGCCATATCGGGAATTGGGATTGCCAACGAAAAAGCTAGCGAGGCGATCTCCTATGTCATGCCCATTTAAGATAATGGTCCGTGGTGAACCTCCGATTCCTGTTCCAATTAAGAGGTCCTCTTTTCCATCGCGATTCCAATCAACCCCTGAAACCTTCACGCCTCCTCGGAAACTTTCTTCGAAAGCGAAAAAATCATTTAAGATGGAAAGTCCGGATGCGCCCCAAGAGAAGAGCCGCACCCGTGGCCCGCCACCCGCGCCGGTTCCGATCAAAAGTTCCGCCTTACCGTCCTGATTAGTATCTAATGCAGCCACCTGCACGCCACCACGGAAACTTTCTTCATAGGCAAAAAAACTGGAAACCACCTGTCCAGTCAGTCCATCAAAAACAAGCACATGGGGAGCGCCTCCACCGCCGGCCCCTGTAATTACCTCGCTATAACCATCCCCATTGAGGTCTCCAAGGGCGACAGAGAGCCCGCCGAGAAAGTTCGGAGCATAGGCAAAGTAATCTCGAAGCACACTCCCACCATTTCCACTGTAAACGATCACTCGAGGCCCTCCTCCGCCAGCTACGCCCACGGCAACATCGAGCACTCCATCTCGATTGAGGTCACCGACCGCTGATATGATTCCCCCGTTAAGTCCCGGAAATGGATTCATAGCCCCCATTAATTGGAGGCTTTCTGAATTCCAAACGTAGACCCCTCCCACGCCCTTTGCCGGAGCGCCAACGATCACATGTTGAACGCCCACTAAATTAAGAGGAATGGTTTTCATGGGGGCGATTCCGCGATAAAGGGTTTCGATGGCTGCGATATCTTGACTGCTGAGCGAGGCACGCTGCCCGATGTCGATAGATCCATTTTTACGGGTCAGGGTTGGATGGCCATTTTTTGAAAAACCATAGGGCGGATAGTGCATAATGGAGTAGTAATCATAGGCTCCCCAATCATTGGTTTGGGATAAATTTTGATCAAAAGCCGATTTAAATTCTGGTATTACATTTTCGAAATGAACGGTGACATAGCTGTCTCGATCGGCTCGTCCTTGTTCGTGCCAAAGGCCAAGCACATGGCCAATTTCATGGATCACTTGCCCCTTCAAGCAACCCTCTCCTAAATCGATAAACTGCTGTCCCCCAATCCTTCCTATATTTGCATAACAGGCGCCGCCTGGTTTAGGGCGAAAGGTGACAAAATCACGCTGTGTAGTCCGGGGAATGAAACGGATCGAGGTCATTTGCTCAACATGTTGAATAGCCGCATACACTCGCTCTGGATTTGGAAAATCGGATGTAAAGGCAAAAGGGATCTCCCCATTCGCCCAGTAACCACTTTTGAATAGCGTCGAAGTTGAGGTGATCGCCTCTCGAATACCATCCTCTTCCTTGTCGATATAGATATCCCCTTGGATTACCCTCTTGCCATCGATGACTTGATAACAAGCAGAGTTGGAGCATCCATTTTGTATGGGGACTTCCGGTTTAAGTGCGCATCCAGTGACTAAAGCTATGATTAAAAGTAAAGATTTGTACATAGGGGAAGCCTACTGTTGCTTTATGATGATAAATTTCAATCATCGTGTGATTTCCTGCATGAAGCTGGAAGTTTGCATAATGATTAACAAGAACCCTGTTGAATGGGGTGGGATCTGTTAAAATTCTTCTATCAGGTGTTGCTGGATACTGCGCTTAAAAATTTGCCAATACGTACCAGATTGAAGAAAATGGCCCAATGTTGGGTTTTTTCAATCTTCTATTCTTTTCCCTCTCTTCAGCCCCTCTCCCTCCCCAAGCGGTAGGGTTGATGCGCGCTTTGCCCGAAGGGAAGATGCCACTTCCTTTTGTGGTGGAGTATGCGATTCGTCGTTCTGATAGCTATCGGGCCCTTAAATCTCAGTTAGATACGATTACCGTGGGAGAGCAGAGGATAGAAGGTCTCTTTAACCCTGTTTTGAAGGCCGGGGTAGGGTGGCAGGAAGATCGCAGAAAGCCTCAGATCATTTTTTCTCCCAATGAGATTCGGGCTACCCGCTATAGTCTCGGAGTTGGGAAGCTCTTTTCTACCGGAACCGAAGCTCTCTTTGAACTTGAACATAGCACTAACTTTATTGGTTTCTCGGCAGCCCCTAGTTCCCAGTTTGCAGAAACGAGGGGGCTGTTAAGTGTTCGGCAGAATCTCTGGAAAGATAGTTTTGGAGTTTCCAGTCGGGCTGCGCTCGAGGCTTCGGCTTTAGGCAGTGATCTGAGTCGAGCCAAATTCGAAGAGGGGCGTCAGTCTTGGTATTTTGAGTTGGCGCAGCTTTATTACGATTCTTGGCTTGCTCAGCAGCAGGTGATGGCAAGTGAGCAGAGTCGCAATCGTCGAAACCGGCTTGTTTCGATCATGCAGAAGCGCAGCGGAAGGGGAACGGCAGAGCGACCCGACCTTCTCCAAGTAGAGGCGGCATTGGCCAATACAAAAGTGGAATTAGCGCGAGCGGAGCAGCGGCTGCAAGAACGCTGGCAGGTGTTGGTGGTGAGTTTAAAACTCCCACCCGAAATTGCGTCGGTCGATCCGAGGTTGGTTCCCTTGGTGCTCGATTCCCCACAGGACTCTTTAATTGCCACCTGTAAAAGTAAGGCGCTTCCGCAGCGAAAATCGCCTGCGGTTGAGAGGGCGATGCTTGCTTTAAAAGGAGCGAAGTCGCTTTTAGAGAAAGCAGAGTCAGAAGACAGGCCCGATCTCGATCTGGTAATGAAGGTCGGGGCCAATAATATTGCTCCCAACTCTTCCGATACGGTTTCGGAGTTTTCCTCGGGCAAATATCCTATCTACGGTGTGGGTGTAGAGCTCACACTTCCCTTAGGAATGGATAGTACGCAGGCCGAGCGACGCTCGGCAGCGGTGGATATGATTCGAGCGGAGGCCTCACAATCGATTGAGCAGGATAGCTGGTTGTTGGCTTGGCAAAATGGGTGCCGGGATCTGCTTCGTCTCGTGGAAGCGCAAGAAATTTTGAAAGAGGCCCTGAACAAACAAAACCAACGGGAAAAATTAGAAGAGGAGCGGTTTCAACTGGGAAGGGCCAATACTCTTCAAGTGATCCAAGCGGGGGATGATCGGTCGGCTTCGGAGCAGTCGTTGTGGGCGACCGAAATCCAATTGCGCTTGACCGCTTGGAAACTGGAGGGTCTCAACGGCACTTTAGAGGACCGGTTCAAAAAATGGGATAGCAGCTTATGAAGCGACTCATCGAGATTTTCGCCGAGCAGAAACTTTTTGGGGACATGCTCACCATTGCCATCATTGGATTGGGGCTTTTTTCTTTGACGACACTTCGACGAGAGGTTTTTCCCAACGTGGAGTTCGACGTCATCGAAGTGGAAACGCTTTTTCCCGGGGCTTCAGCTAAAGAGGTCGAACAGCTCTTGACCAGTCCACTGGAGCAGAAGCTGAAAGAGGTGGATGGGGTTAAGAAGATGACCTCTACATCGGTGGAAAATCGGAGCGGGATCTATCTGGAGTTGGATATCAACTCGACCGATCTGGAGAAGGCGAAAAGCGATGTTCGGGATATCGTCGATAAATTTACTTCTGAAAAACCCGAGGGGGCAGAGCGTCCGACTGTCAAAAGTCTGGAATCGAAGGAGAATCCGATTATTGAGGTTTCGGTTTCAGGGGATCTACCTCCCATTGAACTCAGGGAGGTAGCCAAGCGTCTGGAACGGGAATTTGAGCGGATAAAAGGGATAGGAGGCGTAGACTTATTTGGAACTGAAGACCGCGAAATCCAGGTCCATGCAATTCCAAGCCAGCTTTCTCGATACCGTTTAACTCTCGAAGAGCTCACTCAGGCTTTGAAGCGACAAAACCTATCGGTGCCGGGTGGGACGATCGAAGGGACTCCCGATAAACCGAATCAAGTGGCGGTCCGTACTTCCGGACAATTTAAGACGGTAGAAGATGTGGCGAATACGGTGGTACGGGCCAATGAAATGGGGAGGCCGATTCGGATTAGGGATGTAGCGACGGTGGTGGAGAGCCTGGCGAAAACGAAGGTGATTTCCCGTACCGATGGAGTTCCCTCGATCCGCTTGACGGTCCGTCAGAAGGAAAAGGCCGATGTGATCGATCTGGTGGATGCCCTGGAGGCGCGGGTGAAGGAGTTGCAGCCGACCATTCCTCCCGGAGTGAAGCTCACGATGGTGAATGATGCCTCGGAATATGTTCGCCGAAGGTTGGGAGTGCTCTTCGGTAACTTTACCATTGGGTTGGGGTTGGTTTTGCTCTTTCTGCCGATCTTTCTCCCGTTTCGCTTTTCGGTTTTGGTGGCGATTGGGGAGCCGTTTGCTTTTTTAGGAACGGTGCTTGCTTTTCAGGCAATGGATCAAGGGTTGAATCTGATATCGGTAATTGGCTTGATCTTGGTCTCGGGAATTTTGGTTGATGACGGGATCGTGGTTGTCGAGAATGTGGCGCGTTTGATGAAGGAGAAGGGGTTGAAGCCCAAAGAGGCGGCTATATTAGGGGCTCAGCAGGTGTGGGTGCCGGTGGTGGCGTCGGCAATGGTGACGGTGATGGCCTTTATTCCCATGGCTACGATGACTGGAATCTTCGGAAAATTTGTCCGGTTTATTCCTTTGGGAGTGATCGTTCCTATCTTTATTTCCCTTTTTGAAAATTTTTTCATCATGCCACATCACATTGGAACCTGGTTGCGACCCAGTGATTTTGACATGAATCAGAAGCGCGGGGTTTTCGGCGCGATTCAGCGAGGGGTGGATAATTGGTGGGAGGGGCGGGTGATGCCATTCTATTTATCGGTCAGTGGATGGATTCTCAATCGTCGTTATCTGATCGTTTTTATTTTTCTGCCGCTGGCCGTGGCGCTTTCGGGATTTCTCGCTTTTAAGGTGATGAAGGTGGTCCTCTTCCCTCCCGATGGCGTTGAGATTTTTATGGTACGCGTAGATGCGCCGGTGGGGACGGGACTTGCAGGGACCCAGGAGCTGTTGAAGCCGGTGGAACGTGAGATTCATGCGTTGCCTAAGAATGAATTGAAAAACACTTTAACTCTGGTGGGGATACAGGCGCAGGAGCCAAATGATCCGATGACCCGTCGGGGGACCGAATTTGGCCAGGTGGTTGTCTATTTAACGCCGGAGAATGAACGCACTCGCACGGCTCAGCAGATCATCGATGCGATGCGGGAAAAGATTGGGACGCCTCCTGGAGTCGCTCACCTTTCTTTTGAAAGGATTAATACGGGTCCACCCGTTGGTAAGCCGATCAGCGTAGGGGTCAGGGGAGAGGAATATTCCGATATAGAGCCGGCCATCAAGGAATTAAAAGCGATCGTACAGAGGATTAAGGGGGCCAGCGACGTGCAAGATTCCTATTTGCTGGGAAAAAAGGAGATCTATGTCGATCTCGATTATGCCGAGGCGGCCGCGGCCGGTTTAGACGTAGGAAGAGTGGGAAGTACGGTGCGGGCGGCCTATGAAGGGCTGGTGGCAACCACCGTTCGGACTTTGGATGAAGAAATCGACGTGAGAGTGACTTTGCAACCCCAAGAACGGACCAGTGAACGAGCCCTGGCTTCGCTGCAGATTCCGAATCAGCAAGGTTATTTGATTCCTCTGTCGGCGATTTCGAATCTGACCTATTCCCAAGATCTCGCGATACGGGCCCATGAGGATAATCAAAGGGAGATTCGTGTCGGGGCCGAGGTTGATACCCACCAGGTGTCTGCCTTAGAGGCCACGAATCAGATCCGCCAGCAGTTGCCAGAGCTCAAGAAAAAATTTCCGAAGGTCACCTGGCATTTTGGAGGCGAGGATCACGATACTCAAGAAAGCCTTGCTTCATTGGGACGCGCCTTTATCATGGCGATTATCGGGATCTTTCTGATCCTCGTTCTGACTTTCCGTACCTTCTTTCAACCTCTGGTGGTGTTGATAACAATTCCATTGGGATTAATTTCGGTGATCCTCACCTTCTTTTTTCATGGGCTGCCTCTGAGTTTTTTGGGGATGGTAGGAATGGTGGGGCTTTCAGGTATCATCGTGAATAATGCCATCGTCTTTGTAGAGTTTGTGAATGAAGCGAGGCGGGATGGAATGGATCGTTGGATGAGTTTGCGTGAAGCGGCGCGGCGCCGGGCAAAGCCGATCTTCTTGACGACGATTACCACTTCGATCGGCATCCTTCCGACTGCGTATGGGATTGGTGGAATGGATAAGTTTGTGGTCCCGATCGCGTTGGCGATGGGATGGGGAGTGACGGTGGGATCGGCCTTGGCCCTCTTCGTGCTTCCTCCGGCACTTGCCATTTTGGATGACGCCAATGCCGGGGTGGAAAAACTTTGGAACCGGGCCAAGCGTGTTCCTCAAGTGCCAATGGACAGGTAAGAATGGATAAGCAAAAACTGATACAGGCCTTTCAACAACAGATTTTAGGCGAATTAGAGACGGCAAAAAAAGCGGCCCGCGCCGCTCATGAAGCGGCTATCCACACCGAGAGCAAGGCAGAAGACCAATATGATACCCGGGGACTTGAAGCCTCTTATTTGGCGGGAGCCCAATCGAAAAGGGTGGCAGAATTGGAGGAGTTGCTGACGATTTATCAAACGATCGACATCAAGAAGTTTGAAAAAGAGACTCCTATCGCGGCCACGGCGCTGGTGGAACTTCATTGTGACGAGACTGGAAAGGTGAGTCGATGCCTGATGATGCCAAAGGGGGGTGGGATGGGACTGCAATTTGAGGGGGAGACGATCCTGGTGGTGACGCCGCAATCTCCATTGGGAGGCGGAATTTTGGGAAGGAAAGTGGGTGATTCGATCGATGTGAAGGTTCAGGCGAGTGTACGTGAGTATGAAATTGTAGGAGTTCTATAAGGCTTGATCTGTTTTGATTTTCCCGACAAAATCTATCCTGAGACGCAAGTCGAAGGATCTTGGCGCAAAGTTTTGTGCCTGCGAGACGAGATCCTTCACTTCGTTCAGGATAAATTCTGTCTCATTTCTTCGAAACGCGACAGAATTTAGTTAGCAGCGGTAAAGAGGATGTCCGGCTCATGACATTCCAATGACAATTCTTTTGGGACGTGCGGTTAGACTGAGGGCAATGTTATTACAGCTTTGGGGTATCGACTTTCGCAGAGGGGCTCACGATTTAAGGGCTAAGCTTTACCTTCCAAAAGAGGAGCGGCCTGCTCTTTTGGAAAAAGTAAAAGCTTTAGGATTTCAAGATCTTATCTATTTCGCTACCTGCAATCGGGTGGAGTTCTATACCACCGCAAATCATCTTTTTGAGGATCACCGCCACCATTGGGCACGTCTGTTGGATTTGTTTGGTTTGGATAGCCAGGCCTACTATTCCGGTTACCACATGGAAGGAAAATCGGCCGTTCGTCACCTGTGTCGGGTGGCCAGTTCCTTGGAGTCGATGGTGGTGGGTGAAAGCCAGGTTTTAGGACAACTAAAAGAGGCTTTTCAGTTATCGGAAGAAAGAGGCGAATGCCGTCCCTCATTGCGTCGGGCCTTTCAATTTGCCTTTGCCGTGGCAAAAGAGATCCGAACCCTCACCGCTTTAGGTGAAGGAAGTTGTTCGGTGGCGAACCTCGCCTTCAGAGCGATTGAGACCAGTCCGTTGGCGAAAGAGCATTTAGTGGTGGTGGGACGTGGGCCGATGTCTCAATTGGCAGTGAAATGGTGGCAACGGAATTTCCCCGCAGGAAAATTAACCTGGGTTAATCGTTCTATTGAGAAACTGGATAGAATGGAAGGGGTGAATTATCGCGCATTGGGTGATTTTATCGAACAGCCGGAAACTTTCACTCATCTGATCACCTCTACGGCGAGTCGTGAACCCATTTTCGACGATCGTTTTGCGAGCCGACTCTCAACACCGGCGCGATTGATCGATTTAGCAGAACCTCCCGATTTCCATTTTTCTGGATCCTATCCTCACTTGGAATTGTTGTTGATTGAGAGCTTCCAAGGAGAGGCAGCAAAGAATGCCGAAGGTCGTAAGGAAGAAATTGCCAAAGCCGAGACCAAGATTGAATCGGCCTTGAAGGAATTTTTCCTGGAACAAAAACAAGCTCCTCTGATGAAAGATTTCAGTCAAGTTGAACCCCACCTTTTCGTCGATTTTGAGGTGGCAGTAGAGGATATCGCTGAATATCTCCCAGTGGAATTGGTTCCGAAAGTTAAAAAATGGGGTGAAAAACTGGTAAAACGGAATCTCCACCTTTCCCGTGAGCACCTCAAAGGGATTTTAGAGAAGGTGAGCGAGGGGAGTTTAGAGTGATTCAAAAAGGTAGGCGCTAGACTCTCCCGCCTTGAGTTGATTCAGAATTTTTGTTGTGGATCTGAGCTTGTAGAGCAATTTCACATCTTCATTCCAATTAGGGTGGGAAAAAAGGATCCAGAAATGTTTCTCTTTAGGCTTGATCTCTTCATTCATCATTTTGAATGATCCCAAAAATGGGATTTTCGATTTGTAATAGCCGAAAGCAAAGTGCGCGATTCGATAAAGATAGACCTCTTCCCCTTCTTTGCGATGGTTCTGCACAAATCGCATGACCTCTTTCATTTCCTCTTTCTGCAGGGGGAATCGGTCCGGGTGAAGGGTTTCTTTGAGGAGCGGCCAAAACAAAATTGGCCCCAAAAGAATTGAGATGAAGGGAGCTAGGGTGGGTTTGGATTCCCATACAAAGCCGATTCCTTCGGCAACATAGAGGCAAAGTAAGGGGATCAAAAAAAGCAGCAGCCGATCGGTAATGGGGTATTTTTCAAGTGCCGAGGCAAGGGTAATTTCGATCAGAATAGTGATGAACAGAAGGGGAAGCCACTTCATCTTTTTTTTCCAATAGGCGATCATCCCAAGACTCGATAACAAAAATGTGGCCCATGGGCTAATCATCAAAAGGTTGTATAAACAGGATCCCAGCAACCTCATCCAATTAAGAAAGGCGCCAGGTGAGGCGGTTGGGAATCCATTTCCGACTTTCCAATAAAGAATCAATTGAGGATGAGTGCTTAAGGCTTTGATGGAAAAAAAGTAGAGAATAATGAAACTCGTCCCCCAGAAGATTGGGAATAGAATCCTATTCTCTTTGTTTTTGATTAGGCGAGTGACGTAAAGAGCTCCCAAAACAAAAATACTCGGATGGGAAAACCAGATCGCAATCGCGCCTACCCAGCCTAAGTGGATACTTCGCTTTGAGGTTGCAATCAGGAGTAAGGAAACAGTAATGAGGATATCGGTAGAGTATTGTTTCAATTCGCTGGTGAAATAAATGGCAGCGGGACAGAAGGAAAACAGAAGCAGCGCGAGGATTCCAGATTTCTTATTCGAACTGCATCGATGGGTGAGGAGATGGAATAACGGGAGTGAAAAGAGGCCCGAGAGGATTGGGATGAGGCGCAGGGCAAGATCGGAATCGTTAATTTTGCAGACTAATCGGAGTGCGACAGCCAGAGCGGGGGGAAGAGAGGAATTAAAATTTTGATGAGCAAGATTAGACCAAAATTTTTCATCGATGATCGCAAATGCCGAGAAAAGCTCATCCAGCCAAAAGGAGCGTTGAAGGCGAAGGGGATTGAGCCGCAATAAGGCTCCCAAAGAAAGGATGGCGAGGGGAATTCCATTTGTTAAAGTAATGGGAATGGAAAAGAGTCTCCATTTTTCACCTTTTTCACTCACCTATCATCCCCTGGAAGCTCTTCCTGTGACTCGACCGGTAGATCGGCACCTTTACCTCAAGAAAAGATGCCGGGGGAAAAGGGTTTTGGATTTGGGGGCATTGGATGAAACGGTTAGCTTGCAGAAAAAACATTCTTCTTGGAGGTGGCTCCACGCAGAAGTCGCAGAAGTGGCCGCCGAGGTAATGGGAATCGACTGTTCCCTCCATTTGAGAAAGGAGGCAAGAATTCAAACGGGCCCGCGGTCGTGGATTGAATTTGGGCAGGTGGAGCAACTGACGGAGATCCTGGAGAGGTTTAAGCCGGATCTGGTGTTGGCAGGGGAATTGATTGAGCATACCCCCAACCCTCTGCAATGGATTTCGAGTTTGAATCAAAATAGAGGACCTTTGGATTTTATCCTTACGACTCCGAATGCCACTTCTATTATCAACCTTTGCCTCGCTTTCTTCAACCGGGAGAACATGCATCCCGATCACCTTCAGGTTTATTCCTATAAGACCTTAACTACGCTAGCGAAACGCCTCGAGATGAAAGAGGTGAAGCTGACACCTTACTACTACCATTCAGATCAGTTCAGAAACCGCGTACATCCTTTGTTGCTTCCATTGATCTATGCCCTCGACTATGGATGCCTGACCCCGCTCCAATATATTTTTCCGATGACCGCGTTTGGATATATTTTGGAAGGAATTCTCGAAAAGAAATAGGCTCTGAGCCTTCCGTGGATTCGATCCCAAAGTCGTGAGTGAGTCAGGTAATCGAGTTTTTCCAAAAAACTAAGCTTTAAAAAGGAATGGCCAATTTCCTTCCATTTCCATTTTTTTCCGTGAAAAAGTTGGGCTAATGAAGTGTTCACCAGAATAGAGAATTGAGCGATTTTCCAGGGTGCAGATCCAGGCGCACAATGAGTCTCCAGAACTCTCAACTGTTGGGAATAGTAGTCAATTGCATCGGATGTATAACTGAGCGTTTGCGATTGGGGGTGCAGCCGAAAATAGACCAAAGGCTCATGAAGGTAATAAACTTTTGATTTTTTTGCGAGACGAAGCCATAAATCCCAATCGGCCGAATAGCGAAGCTCGGCATTGAAAGGGCCTTCGTCGAGCAAAAGCTTCCGTTTCCAAATGGGGGCCGCAATGGAAAAAAAATCTTGAATTAGGAGAGTGCGTACAAGAGTCGAGTTAGAAAGGAGCCCAGAGGATCGGAATGGAGTTTTTAGTTTTCCGATGGGTTTCCCATTTTCACCTATATAAATGGTGGGGTGAAGGATCACTTCTGTATCAGGATGGTTCTCGATAGTCTTCTTAACCGAATCAATGCGCCCTTTGACCCAAGCATCATCTTGATGAAGGACGCAAACATATTTTCCGAGAGCTTTTTGTATTCCAAAGTTAGTGTTCGCGACCCAGTTTCCCTGATGGGAAAGGTGATATGTTTTCAGGGCGAGAGCGGAATGAAAAGAGGAGATACACTGGAATGTATCATCGATTGATCCATCATCCACCAGAATTACTTCGATGTGGGGATCCGCTTGATCAGCGATGCTTTGCAGAGCGGTTGCCAGGAATCGGGCACCATTATAAGTTGGTAGAATCACACTCAGCCAATACATGGAGCCGCCCACCTGCCTCTATTGTCACGGACAGGATTTTACCTTTTTATACAGTGGAATCCGGGATCGATTGGGATTTGTCGCTGGTACCTATCGATTTTTGAGGTGCCAGCAATGCCAGTCGGCCCTTTTAGATCCCAAACCCGATGCCCAGGAAATAGCTTCATTTTACCCGCCCCACTATCTTTTTACACTTACTTTATGCAGTCGATATTCTTGGAAATACCTTTTAGGTTTTCTGGAAGAGCTATTTTTTTTCCGTCCATTGACTCATTTTCAAGTTCGCAAGGTACTGCGAAAAATTGATTGTTCGGCAGACTCGCGCCGAATGTTGGATCTCGGTTGTGGTTCAGGGCGTCATCTGAAGGAGTTTAAAAAACAAGGTTGGGAAGCCCTGGGCATGGACATTCAAAATTACGGGGTAACCTCGATCATAAAGGGGGATATTTCTCAAATCGGAAAAAGCTATTCTGCAAACACTTTTGAGTTGGTAACCGCTTTTCATGTCTTAGAGCATCTTTCCGATGTGAGAGAACTGTTGATCTCTTCATTTGAAATTTTGAAACCGGGCGGGTGGATGGCCGCCGCCATTCCTTTATCGGATGGATGGATGGCTGAAAAATTAAAAGAGAAGTGGTCGGGCGTTACCGAAGCTCCGCGACATCTTTCAATTCCAAGCAGGCATGGGATTGAATGGATTTTTAAACAGAGTGGATTTAAAAACACTTCCTTTCAATCGGATACGATTCTCTTTTCTGCCGCGACCTATGCAATCTCATATGTGGAAAGGGCGGCGAATTTCTATATTTATGGAAATCGAAAGATACACCCCATTTTACTTCGGATCTTGGGTGGGGTTTTGCTATTGGCTTTTTTGCCGATAGCATGGGTTGAGAGTTATTGGCTGAAACGGCCGTCGATTGCAATCGTGTGTGGTCAGAAACCGCACTAGGAATCCAAACGGAAAAGCTGTAAATTCATGAGTACTATCGAGCAATCTTTTTTGGGGGGGATAATGAAGGTCTTTATGACATCTCTGATGGTAACTATTTTGTCTGGCCAACCAACGCAGGCTCTTGCCAATAGAATCAGTTTGGTAGATTCGTTCCGACAAGTACGAAACAGCTGTCAGGAAGAAATCGAAATCTCGCTTCCTCCAGATGTGAAGGTGGAGGGCAGCTACAGAAACATACCAAATCCCTTTGCGTGCCAAAAAACCGGTGACATTTCCTGCGCTGGCTGGAAGTACATCGGAAGGTATGAAGAGCTTTTGGCGGGAGGAACAGACCCAATCTTTGTCTGGGAGAAGGGGAATACTCTTTGCCTAAGTGTCTTGCGGACTCAGAGTTCAAATGTGTTTCAGGTCCATTGCTTCAATACTTCTAACTGTTCGGTGTGTGCTTTTAGTAGTAAGACCACCTTAAAAAAACAAACCCATATCCAAGAATTGGCGCAACCGAACCACTTAGGAAATTTTGCTAGTGGAGATTGCTCAAAGTGTCATGCTACGGGTCCCATTCTCCTTTCTAAACCGCTCTATGAGGATCTCAAAGATACGACTCAAGCTCTTTCGAAAGTATGCGCAGCAAATGGGGGACCAAAATGGGGGGGGAGTCCTCCGGCTAGTTGGTCGCAGCCAGATAGCTCGACTATTGTGAGAGCTCCTGAGAGCTGTTTACGTTGCCACGATAACTTTGTTAAGCGAAATACAGGTGGGTTTAACAAAGGTTTTTGCCAGATTCTTGAGGTGGCAACAGAGCACCCATCTGGATCGATGTACGATCACTCTTTTTTTTCTAATGAGGAGAAGAAAGATTTTATGGGTGTCATGGGTTGCCTTCCTGAAAACTTCTTAATCGAGTCGAATGGGAAAGAAGGGAAAAGCATTCCAATAGTTGTTCGGGAATTACACCGGTGAATCCCTGTTCTTGAAGAAGGCCAGCTAACTCCTGTAAAGTAAGGGTATCTTTATTTCCAATAATATGATCGATCGCAGCCAAAATGGTTTCACGTCTATCTTCCGGAAAGTGAAATTCTATTTCTTCAAATAAGACGTCATAAAATTCCCGATTCTCAACGATAGAGTCGGGAGTTGGTGTAGGTTTGCCCAAAATTCGAATTTGTCTCCCACTCGCTCGATCGAGGATCTCGAGTTGGTGGGGGCGCGATAGGTTAGCTCTCCTCCAAAAACGAAGTCGAATCTCCTTCGGATCGAATCCTGCCTTTCGCAAAGCATCATCCCAGGCAATTCCTCGGTAAAAAATGAGACCCAAAAAACTGGTTCCAATGATCGGTCGCCCCAGCACTCGTCGCATCACTTCTTGAAACTTAGGAGAGCGTTCTTTTTGGATGGCTTTCCAATTGAGCTCGAATCCTTCCTGGTCTAATTCTTGAATCGCCTTCAGCAAAACAGGGATATCGGCAGAGGCGATGTGGTGAAAATCGGTATCTCGAATTTTTCCCCACTGCAAAGCCTGAGTCCAAGTGTAGCCCTGATCTTGAATAAATCGAATGAAGGTGCCTCCTCCCACCCAATCTCGCCCAAAAACGCTCCGTAAGATTTCCTTAACAGACTCCGTCCGGTTCTCGCGAAGTTTATTGATACGCAGTTCCTCTAAACTTAACTCTGCGGCAAGCAATTCCATTGCCTGACCAATCAGCTTGGGTAGATGAAAGCTTTTAAGGTAAGCCTCTTGGTAGTCGAAACCTGAAGCGGCAACAAGCTCAACAAATTCGGTTCCCGTTATAGCCATTCCCAAAATAGAGTGCGTGATTTTTTTTATTTTAGCAGAATCCTCCTTCATCAACGCGGAACGGTTAAGAGAGACACCGGCCTTAAGGAGTTCCTGAAAAATGGCGGATACCTCGTGTCGACGCAATTTTGGCGATCGCCTATCGGTTTTTTCGGTAACATAATCAACCCAGCGCGGAAGCATTGCCTGGCACAGAAGCCTTTTACCGGAACCCTGAGCGGAGTTCCCGCATTCGAAGTGTAAAATTATAAAAGAAATCACCGTCCACTTCACGGGCCCGCACGCTAGCACAAAACTGGCAAAACGGTGCGATTTTATTCGAGCAGGCACATACTACCTTAACCGTGACACTCGGATGACAATCCCGGGGGGAAGGCTGTTAGATTGAGGGGGTGAAACGATTTATTCTGGGAACGAGACGGAGTACTCTAGCGCTTACTCAAGCGAAGTGGGTACAAGCTCAATTGGCCGCACGTGGATTATCGGTGGAGCTTCTCGAGATCACCAGCCATGGCGATCGATCCCAAGCTGGAGGTCAGCCCCTTTATGAAATGCAGCCGCAAGGTCAGATGGGGGTCTTTACTAAGGAGTTGGAGCAGGCCCTCTTGGATCGTCAGATTGACCTCGCGGTTCACTCTTTAAAAGACCTGCCAACCCTTCAACCCCCCGAATTGGTTTTGCAAGTGGTTCCTCAGCGGGAGGCCAGTAATGATGTGCTTATTATAAATGCCGCTCAATATTGTGATGAAAAATGGAATCTTCCTTTAAAGGCGAGGGTAGGGAGCAGTTCTTTAAGGAGGCAATTGCAATTACGTGCCGAAAGGCCGGAACTCGAAGTGATCAGTTTGCGTGGGAATGTGGAGACCCGCATTGCGGCGGCTCAGAGTGGAAAGTGCACGGCGGTGGTATTGGCCCAGGCAGGGCTGAATCGTCTAGCCAAACAATGGGATGGGGTCAAAATAGTCCCCTTGCCCGAGGAGATTTTTGTACCTGCTCCGGGGCAAGGAGCGCTTGGGATTGAGACCCATAAGGAGATCCCATCCGAATTAAAGCAGGCTTTAGCCCAGATTCACGATGAAAAAGCGGCGATCGAGACTAAAATCGAACGGCAGATCTTAAGGGCATTGGAGGGAGGCTGCTCGCTCCCCTTAGGAGTGAGGTGTTGGAAACTTGAAAAGGGGTATCGCCTCCATGCCTTTCTGGGCACGGATCAAGGGGCAAGTCGTTTTGACTTTTCGACCAATTCGGAACAGACTCTCGTCGCCAAGACGATTGAACACTTTAAGGGTAAATAGAGATGCGTATTGCCGTAACCGGAGAGGAGCGGGAGCTCCCAGAATTGGAATGGACCGATGGTACACCATTG
The DNA here is from genome assembly GCA_964604555.1 of uncultured Pseudobdellovibrionaceae bacterium. Classification (GTDB taxonomy): domain Bacteria; phylum Bdellovibrionota; class FAC87; order UBA2466; family UBA2466; genus CAZRZK01. The sequence continues at coordinate 28,594 of CAZRZK010000037.1, forward strand.
GAATGGGTGAATCTGCCGGTGTTGAATTTTGAGCGTCTGCCGGTGGCCAAAGAGTTCATGGAAATGGCAGTGGAGAGGCCGTATGACTGGGTCATCTTTACCAGTCAACGGGCAGTCCATTTCTGGAGTGAAACCCTTTTAGAGCATGAAATTGATTTTCCCATCAAAACCCAAGTCGCCTGTATTGGTGAGAGCACGGCCAATGTGGCTACGAATGATGGGTTTAACCCTGATTTTTACCCCACCGAACCCGGTTCAGAGGTCTTTTTGGAGGAGTTCAAAGATCTTCTTTCCAACAATGCCGATCGCCCCCGAATTCTCATGCCGATGGCGGAGCAGGGACGTCTGTTTTTAGCGCAAGGATTGCGGGAGTTGGGGTGTGCGGTGGATGTGATTCCGCTTTACCGAACCACTCCTAAGTCGAAAGTGGATACGGCTGTTTTAGGGAATGTCGATGCGATTGTACTCACCTCTCCCAGTTCCTTCGATGCTCTGCAGTCGGTTTGTGATCTTAAGAACCGAAAGTTAATCGCACAAGGGAGCTTTACGGCGGAGCATTTAGCGAAAAAGGGTTTTTCGGCATCCAAGTTACCAGCGGGGGAGTTGGCCAACCTTTTAGAGGTCTTATGAGTAACAAAGACGAGATTGCCGCGTCACTCGCTCCGCTCGCTCCTCGCAATGACGGAAATGGTGTTATGGTTAGGCCCCGCCGATTACGCAACAATTCCCAAATTCGGAAGATGGTGGCGGAAACGCGCCTTTCTTTAGATTCTCTCGTCTACCCTCTTTTTTTAGTCGAGGATGCAAAGGCCCAGCAGCCCATTCCAGGTTTTACTCATATCTACCGTTGGGGAATTGAAGGCGCGTCCAAACAGATTGAGCGGGGGATCGAATCGGGAGTAAAGAGTTTCCTCCTTTTTGCCTATACTCAGGAAAAAGATGCGGTCGGCACATCGGGGTTCCGCGCCGGAAACTTATTAGCAACCGCTATTGAGAAAATTCGGAAGCAATTCGGGTCGGAGGTGGTGCTGTTTTCCGATGTCTGTCTGTGTCCTTTTACCGATGCCGGTCACTGCGGGGTTTTTGAATCGGGAAAAGTTTCAAACGATGCCTCTCTTCCCCATTTGGCAGAGATGGCTCTTTCCCATGCGCAAGCTGGGGTCGATTTTGTGGCCCCTTCCGATATGATGGATGGAAGGGTGGGAGCGATTCGCCACCATTTAGATCGGCAGGGAATGGGTGAGGTAGGGATTCTCAGCTATACCGCTAAATATGCCTCGAGTTACTATGGCCCCTTTCGAGAGGCGTTGCAGTCCTCTCCTCAAGGGGGAGGGGATCGGAGCGGCTATCAGATGGATTTTCGTAACTCTCGTGAAGCGCTTCGAGAATTGGAGCTGGATCTTAATGAAGGGGCCGATATCGTGATGGTGAAACCGGCATTGGCTTACCTGGATATTATTTCGAAGTTTAAGGAACAGAGTTCGGTGCCTGTGGCGGCCTATTCGGTGAGTGCCGAATATGAAATGGTGAAGCAGCTGGCAAAATCGGGAATGGTCGAAGAATCGAAAATGGTGATTGAAAATCTGACGTCGATTGCTAGGGCTGGGGCTTCTTTGATTTTTACTTACCATGCATTGGATGTGGCAGAAAAAAGGTGGTTGTAATGGACTCCAAATCCTATTTTGAAAAAGCGGTGCAACTGATGCCAGGCGGGGTGAACTCACCCGTGCGGGCTTTTCGTCATGTGGGAATGACTCCGGTCTATTTTGAGCGGGCTCAGGGTGCACATTTGTATGACGTGGAAGGAAATTCCTATATCGATTTTTGCATGGCCTTCGGTCCACACCTCCTGGGTCATTGTCCTGAGAGTGTAGTGGATGCCATCCGGACTCAAAGTCGTTTAGGAATGGCCTACGGAGCCTGCCATCCGGCTGAAGTGGAGATGGCAAAAAAATTATTAGAGGGATATCCTTTTTTAGATCAGGCCCGTCTTTTAAATTCGGGAACCGAAGCGGTGATGACGGCGATCCGGATCGCGAGAGGATTCACGAATCGCAATAAGGTTTTAGTCTTTGATGGTTGTTACCATGGACATAGTGATGGGCTTTTGGCCCGTGCGGGAAGTGGCGTTGCCGATCTCTCCGAGAGCTCTTCAAGAGGGGTTCCGGCATCGGTTGTGTCCGAGACGATCGTTTGTGCACTCAATGAAAAAGAGTTTTTAGAGAAACTCCATCGGCATGGCTCTGAAATCGCCGCGGTTTGCATGGAGTTGGTCCCTGCAAATAATGGACTTGTGATTCCGTCGAAAGAATTGATTCACAAAATTGTTTCGGAGACCCGAAAGGTGGGGGCTCTTTTCATTGCCGATGAAGTGATTACCGGTTTTCGTTTAGGATTAAATGGAGCGAGCGGTTATTTCGATGTAAAGCCGGATCTCGTGACGATGGGAAAGATCATAGGCGGCGGTCTCCCACTGGCAGCAGTGTTGGGACGGGCCGAATTGATTTCACAACTGGCACCGGTCGGGCCAGTCTACCAAGCAGGAACCTTTTCGGGAAATCCTCTTTCAATTGCCGCGGGATTGGCGGCCCTTAATGAAGTTACTTCCAATCCCCCTTATGCCGTGCTCGAAAAACGAACTCAGCGCTTGGTGGAGGGAGTGCGGCAAGGATTCCGTCGACAAGGAGTCGATGCCAAAGTGCACACGCTGGCATCTATCTTTTGGATCGAGTTCGCGGAGGGTAAGTCGCGATATCAGGAATTTTTCAAGATGGCTTTAGAACATGGGATCTATTTACCCCCGTCGCCCTATGAAGTCTGCTTCCTTTCTCTGGCTCACAGTGAAGAGGTAGTGGATCAAGCATTAAGAGCTTTATGCGGATAGGCCGTCGCAAAAGAATTTTTCTTGCGATTACCATCTTACTGCTGCTGCAGGTGGCGTGGTGGGGAGTTCTTTTTGTCCATACGGTGGATGAAATGGCTGGCCTTTCGATGGAAAATTTAAGGCTTCAAGGTCATGCTCCGGGTCTCCATTCGACGGTCACCGCCGAAAAGATTGAACATCTCAGTCAACGCCGGAAATGGATGTTCCTATCGGAATCGGCCTTTTTCGCTCTTTTAACCTGTCTGGGAATCTGGGGGCTTTATCGCGCTATATCTCGTGAGGAAAAGGCGCAGGAGATCCAGAAAAATTTTATCAATATTGTCAGTCATGAAACCAAAACGCCCCTCACAGCATTGAAGTTGAGATTGGAAGCGCTCCGAGACGAACATCCCAGCGTCGATATTAACTTAGCTTTGGAAGAGGTGCGGAGACTCACCTCCACTTTTGACAAGACGATGAGTTTGAATCGTCTCGAAAGAGGGGTTTTTGATTTTGAGGAGATCGCCCTCTCTGATTTAATCCAGCGGCTTTTACAACGACTGGAACCTTTTTTTCAGGTTAAGAATGCGGTTGTCCATTGGGAGGGTAAAGCGAAGGGATGGGTCAAAGCCGATAGCTATTCCCTCACCAACTCAATCCAAAACCTGCTTGAAAACGCAGTGCTTTATAATCCCAATCCCCAAAAAGAACTCTCCATTCAACTCGTGGAAGAGGGGGATCAGGTGAAGCTGCAGATTCAAGATAATGGGGCCGGGATTTCGGAAAAGGAATCGGGCGCCATTTTTGAAAAGTTTTTTCGAGGGGCCACTAGCCGTGGCACTGCGGGTACCGGTCTTGGACTTTACCTCTCGAAGTTAGTAGTCGAGGCTCATGGTGGAAGCATTAGACTCCTTCGAGCTGCCAAAGGCGCTACTTTTGAAATCCTTTTGCCAAAGGTGGTGAGCACATGAGCTTAGCGACCTTAGCGGTGATAGAAGACGACTCTTCCATTAGAGAACTTTTATCTAGAAAGCTACGGGCCCAGGATTATGAGGTGTTGGAATACCCTTCAGCTGAAGAGGCGATTGCGGGAAAACGGGCCGATCTTTATATCGTCGATGTGATGTTGAAAGGGGAGATGAATGGATTGGAATTTTGCGAACAGATGCGAGAGCGCATTCCCCAGATTCCCATTCTGATTCTTTCTGCCCTTGCCGAACCCAACCAGCGGATTGATGGGCTGCGATCGGGGGCCGATGATTACATTACCAAACCCTTTGAGATGGAGGAGCTTCTCCTGCGGGTGAATGGGATGTTGAAACGTCGAGTTTGGTATGATGATCTTCCGCGCCATCAGCCTACTTATGAGTGGGATGAATATGGGGTCGATTTCTTAAGGTTTGAAGCGCACAGCGGAGAGGGAGTGACTGAGTTGTCACAAAAGGAATGCATGATTTTGAAGTTGTTGATTGAAAATGAGGGAAGAGTCGTGAGTCGCGATGAAATTTTAGACAAAGTTTGGGGTTATCAAACTTTTCCTACGCCACGAACGGTCGATAATTTCATCCTGCGTTTTCGCAAGATTTTTGATTCCCGTTATTTCCAATCGGTGCGGGGGGCTGGGTACCGTTTTTCTTCAAAAGGAGTTGCCTAATTATGAAACCACAATTGATCCGTCACCTTGAAGGGGAGAGCATTGGCCATTTTCCGGTTTGGATGATGCGCCAAGCAGGGCGCTATTTGGAGAGTTATCGTGCCCTTCGAAAAGAGCATTCCTTTTGGGAGATGGTGACGACTCCAGAGTTAGCGTCCAAGGTGAGCCTTCTTCCCATTGAAAAGTTACCGGTCGATGCGGTGATCTTTTTTTCCGATATTCTGACCCTTCCCTATGGATTTGGTCTTCAAATTGAGATGCAGGAGGCGATTGGGCCGGTAGTCGTGAGGCCCTTCCAAAAATATTCCGATTTTGAGGCGTTAGCTGCATTTTCTCCGGAGAAACACACCGCCTTTGTCGGTGAAGCCCTCAGCCAGATTAAAAAGCAGCTTCCGGAACAGATGGCGTTGATTGGATTTGCCGGGGCCCCTTGGACCGTCGCCACCTATCTCATTGAAGGAAGTGGCAAGACCCATTTTCAGAAAACGAAACAGTGGCTCTATCGAGAGCCCTTGGAGCTCGCCCAGTGCTTAGAAAAACTGGCTGATGCAACTATTGCTTACCTGAAATACCAGGTGAAATCGGGAGTCCACTTAGTTCAGCTGTTTGATACCTGGGTTTCGGAAATGCCCCATGCTTTCTTTAAGAACCATTACCGAACTCTGCTCAATCGAATCTTTGATGAAGTCAAAAAGGAGCGGGTACCGGTGATCTATTTCTGCAAGAGGGCCGCCCATCTGATTCCCCAATTGAGAGAACTTCATGCCGATATTTTAAGTGTGGACGAGCTCTATTCCTTGACCGAATGGCAAACGCAGCTGGGAAATGGATTTCACCTGCAAGGGAATCTCGACCCTAGTATTTTATTGGGGAAAGAGGTTTTAGTGAGAAAAGCCACGCGGGAGTTGGTGAGTGAAGCGAATAATTTGATTAAACCGCCGATCCTGAACCTGGCCCATGGGATCTACCCCGAAACCCCTTTTGAAAATGCGGCCGCCTTTATCCAGGAAGCTCGAACCAAATGGATTTAAAGAGTTTAATTGAAAAATATTCGGTAGCGGGTCCCCGCTACACCTCCTATCCGACCGCTCCCCAGTTTCAGGAGTCGATCGGTGCCGATGCCTACCGGACCGTTCTAAAAGGACTCGATGAAAAGGAACCGGTCTCAATTTACACTCACCTGCCGTTTTGCGAAGCCCTTTGCTACTATTGCGGATGCAATATTCTAGTCACTTCCGATCACAGTCGAAGTGCTCCTTATGTACGGGCGGTTTTGAAAGAGGCGAAGTTAGTCAAAGAGACTATTGGACATGCCGTCTCCTTTTCCCAAATGGCGTGGGGCGGGGGAACGCCTACCTATCTTCCATCGGAGGAGATGACTGAGCTTTATCTCGGGTTAACTGAATATTTTTCGCCGACTGCGGATGCTGAGATCGGGATTGAAATCGATCCTCGTGTCACTTCCTTCGAACAATTGGCCTGTTTACGAAAGCTGGGCTTTAATCGGGTGAGTCTGGGTGTGCAGGATTTTGATCCTGAGGTTCAGAAAGTGGTGAATCGGATGCAACCTGCATCGGCCACAAATGAGATGTTGATCGAATGCAGAAGACTGGGGTTTCGTGGGATCAATTTTGACCTTATTTATGGACTGCCTCTGCAAACACTGGCCAGTTTCGAGAAGACGCTTGATCAGGTGATTGAGATGCGTCCCGATCGGATCGCTCTTTTTAACTATGCCCATCTTCCCTCGCTCCGTCCTCACCAAAAGATTCTGGAAAATCATCGAATGCCGACCCCGGAAGAACGCGTCGCTATCTTTGCCTCTGCCTACCATCGACTTTTATCGGCGGGATACGGAACGGTAGGAATGGATCATTTTGCTCTTAAAGAGGATGAGCTTTTTCAGTCGATGGAAAAACGGACTCTTTACCGTAATTTTCAGGGATATACCGTTCAAAGCTCTCAACAACTCTTGGGATTAGGAGCCTCGGCGATTGGAGAAGTGGGTTCCCACTACTTTCAAAATGTCCGTGAAGTAAAACCCTACCAGGATCAGGTTGAACGGGGGGAGTTTGCTGTTTTTAGGGGTGTCAAAAGAACGCGTGAAGATGAGATCCGAAAGTGGGTCATCCAGAGCATTATGTGCCGATTTGTGTTGGACCCTTCTGAATTTGAATCGACCTGGGGAGAATCCTTGGACAATCACTTTCCCTCTGAGTTGAAACGATTGCCCCCCTTTTTAGAGGATGGAATTATCGAAAAGAATGGGGATTCTTACCATGTCACTGATCTGGGGCGTCTCTTTATCCGCAATGTGGCGATGGAGTTTGACGCTTACCTGAAACCTGGCGCCGGATCCTATTCCAAAACGGTGTAAGCATGCGGAGCATTTTCAATATAGGAATGGGAATGCGCCCTGACCACAGCGTCATTCTTTGTTTCGATAAACTTCAACTCGATGAACTTTCCACCGTAGAAGATCAAATTTCCGCCGTTAAAAAATATTACAAGGTAATCCCGCTTTTAGAGTTGGTCGAAAGAGTTGCCGATAAAAAAGTAAGGGGATTTGCCTCAATCTGCTTTAAGTATCCGAGGAAGGGGCTTCAAAACTGGTTAACCGGTTATCCAATGGAAAACAAAGTTCCGGTTACCGTTTTTTTGGATGTCGATTGCATCGGGACCAACCGTCTCCCGCGACAAGAGAGGGGGCAGAAGCCAATGCCGCTGCCAATAGAACAGCTCAGCCCCTTCGATTTTATGATGACTTGGGGAAGGTTAGCAGAACTTCCACCGGACTGGGTTTCCTTTGGCTTACAATTGGTCGGGGAAGATCCTGCAAAATGGAAAGAGGAAAAAACTTTTGCCGAGCGGCAGGTGAAACGGGAAGTGAAACTCTCTTTTTCGCCGCAGGTGACAGATCTGTCTGGGAAAGAATTCATAGGATGCGTAATTGGACAAGTGGGAAAGATTGATCCGAAAGCCAATCCCTTCGCATTGCCTATTTGGAATGGATGAAACGAATAAGAATTGTTTCTAGAACGGAGCACACAAAAGGAAGTTCAGATTTTTATGGTTCTGAATGGCCCAGTTCATGTTCCACTCATTTGAGAAGAGCATCACGGGAAGTCCGATGCGATCAACGACATAACGGTTATCAAAGCTTTGACTCGCCTTGGTCAGTTCGTTTTGAAGATCTGCTGGAGGCAATTCAGAGGTAATCCATCGTGCCCGCGTGTAGGCCATGCGTTCCAGGGTCAAGTCGACATTATATTCCGCTTTGATGCGATGACGCAGCACTTCGAATTGCAGAGCTCCTACCGTGCCCAGGATCGGGTTTACCTCGCCGGAATGTGGGGGATAAAAAAGCTGCACCACCCCTTCTTCGGTGAGTTGTTCTAATCCTTTTTTGAGCTGTTTCCGTTTTAAGGGGTCGTTTAAAACCACGCTGGCGAAATATTCTGGGGAAAAGCGGGGCACCCCTTCATATTCTATCGTCGAACCTTCATGGAGAGTGTCCCCGATTCGAAAAGAGCCGGTAGTGTCCACCAATCCGACGATATCCCCCGGCCAGGCCTCTTCAATCAGCTCCCTTTCCTGGGCGAAAAAATGCAGAGGGCGGGAGAGAATGAAATCTTTTTGCAGGCGAGCATGGGTGGCCGACATGCCCCGCTTAAAACGACCCGAGCAGACTCTCAAAAATGCGACTCGATCTCTGTGGTTCGGATCCATATTCGCCTGGATCTTGAAGAAGACTCCGGAGAAAGCGGGATGAGTGGGTTCTATTAAGCCCTGTTTGCTCATCCGAGGGGTGGGCGAGGGGGCCATGCCTAGAAACTTCTTCAGAAAGTGCTCCACGCCAAAGTTATTCATCGCGCTACCGAAAAAGACGGGGGTCAGCTGACCTGCTAATACTCGCTCCTGATCAAAGGGATCTCCGGCAATGCCGATGAGCTCCAACTCGCCTTTCAGGTCCTTTTGGAGTTGCTTTCCTTCGCTGGGCGAAAGGTGTTCCGCTAATTTGGGATCGTCGATTCCTTGAAAATGAATGGGGGTGAGTTGGGTCAGCTTGTTCGCTTTTCCACTTCCTTGAAAAAGCAAAAGGCTATCCTCCTGGCGATCATAGACTCCTTTAAAGGAAGGGCCCATTCCAATCGGCCAATTGATGGGACAGGAGCGGATCCCCAATACCTTTTCCAATTCATCGATGAGCTCGAAAGGGTCCCGGCCAGGACGATCCAACTTATTAATAAAGGTGAAAATAGGAAGGCCCCGCAGCCGACAGACCTCGAAGAGTTTACGGGTTTGGGTTTCCACACCTTTCGCGGCGTCGATTAACATGACCGCAGCATCAACCGCGACCAATGTGCGGTAAGTATCTTCAGAGAAGTCTTTGTGGCCAGGAGTATCCAGTAGGTTTACCTGTATTTTGCCATATTCAAAGCGCAGCACACTGGTGCTGATTGAGATCCCCCGCTGCCGTTCAATTTCCATCCAATCGGAGGTGGTATTGCGTTGCTGCCCTTTCGCTTTCACCGCACCCGCAAGGTGAATGGCTCCGCCAAACAATAGGAGCTTTTCCGTTAAGGTGGTTTTGCCGGCATCGGGATGGGAGATGATGGCAAAGGTCCGTCGACGCAACACCTCTCTTGCCAATAATGCGGTTGATTCACTGTCCATGCGATAACGGGTGACACTCTGTCTGATAGAGGGCTGGGGGTCAATCGACTTTTGAATGGTGTCGATTAGACCCCATCTCGGTCAATTCTGTACCAGACAGATTCAATCTTAAGCATATTTCAACTGGCCTTTAAATTGCAGAACTCGCCGCCATGGAGGTCCTATGAAAACGAATCAATATTATTATCTGTTTTTGGGATGGATTGTTCTCGCTTACACCGCTATCGGGCAGGAGAGGCCGCATCCCTATGAAAATTTTTTGGATAACCTTTCTCGCAAGACATGCAATTATGCTCACAGTGACAATGCCTGTGAAAATTCTTCGGTGGGTGCTTTATGTTACGCGAGTGGCAGTAAAGGAGTTTGCGTGCAAGTCGACAGTACGGGTGACACCGCCGATTGCAGATGCGTCCCCGATGAGGGGCCGACTCCGCCCCCTCCGCCCACGAGCTCAACTTGTAATTATGCTCACAGTGACAATGCCTGTGAAAACTCTTCGGTGGGTGCTTTATGTTATGCGAATGGAAGTAAAGGGGTTTGTGTTCAAGTGGACTCGACGGGAAATACCGCCGATTGTCGATGTGTTCCTGATAATACTCCGCCGACACCCCCTACGCCGCCAACTCCTCCATCGGGTGGACTCAGTTGCAATTACGCCCATAGCGACAATGCTTGCGAAAATTCGAAGGTTGGAGCTCTTTGCTACCTCAATGGGAAAAGTGGGGTTTGTGTTCAAGTTGATTCGACTGGGAACACCGCCGATTGCCGCTGTGTCGATAAGTAATCGCTCTGTTCAAGATACTGGCGTATTGTCATTTATTTGATTTTGGCGGGTATCGGGATGGCTTGAAGTCTTGGGCAGTTTCACAAAG
>CAZRZK010000038.1:0-37512 GCA_964604555.1 uncultured Pseudobdellovibrionaceae bacterium
CTATGTCGATTTGGGTGTGGGAGTTAAGGTGATCCAATTAAAAGCAGGGTATCTTCACACCTGTGCGTTGCTATCGGATGAGACGGTGAAATGTTGGGGAGAGAATCGAGTCGGGTATTTAGGATTGGGTGACAAGCTAAGCAGAGGGACCGAGAAAGGACAGATGGGAGAGGGACTTGAAAGAGTCAGGCTTGGAACTGGTTCAAAAGCCATCGCTTTGGGCGGGGGAATGAACCATACCTGTGCGTTGCTGAGATCAGGAAATATGAAATGTTGGGGAGCGAATCAATCCGGTCAGTTGGGGATAGGGGATGGAAATGTGAGAGGGGATTCTCCAGATGAAATGGGTGATAATCTTCCTACCGTAAACCTTGGCATTCCTGTAAAGGCAGTAATCAGTCAGGGTTTTTCAAATCACCAGTGTGTTGTTTTGAATAATCAAGGGCTCCGCTGCTGGGGAATAAACACCTATGGTGGTTTAGGGCTGGGAGATGTTCAAACTCGAGGTTTGTCCCCAGAAGAAATGGGAAGTAACCTGGAATACGTTGATTTAGACTCCGATTCTCAGTTCAACGACAGGTAAAAGTAACCGGTTTTCCCTCATTAAAAGTGGGATCCAGCTTTCCGGTTTCAGATAGCAGTCGAGCAAATAGCATTCCTCCATTTGAGAGGGAGGTTGAGATTAATAAATTTCCTTCTTTGTCGATCTGAAGCCGATTGAGAGTGGTGGAGTTCCCCTCAATCGAATCCAGGAACCAGCCGTCATTTCCAAAGTGGGTTGAGATCTCGCCGTTGATGTCATATTTGTGGATGCTCACTTTGGCCGTTCGCTTGGGATGGTAGCTTCCAGCGTAAATATTTCCAAGGTCATCTATGGTCAGAATTTGAGTGATATCATGAGTGTTTTCATAATTCTTGATGATCAAAATCCCACCCTGCCCAAAGGTGCGATCCAGCTTTCCATTTTTTTCATATCGGATAATAACACCGGATGGATGTGTTCCAGGGGATTGTGAGGCTACAAAATAGCCCACTGCTAATACCTTTCCATCTTTCATGAATGCAGCATCGCTAAAGGTGGTGAGGTAGGGAATATTGGGAGAAAGAGAAAAAGGAGGAGGGGTGTAGCCTTCCGATCCAAAGCTAGAGTCTGCTTTTCCATCGATTCCGAGTTTGAGGATCCCAATTCCAAAGTGGTAAACGTTGCCAATCGAATCACTTCCTCCCCCAATGGGTCCAAAGGTCATGGAGTCTTCCGGAAGTGCATAGCTAATCGTTTCAAGTTTTGATTCTTTGTGTGGGTTCACACGTGTCAGAAGGGCAGTGTCTTTGCCCATGCCTGAGACATAGACCGTACCATCTGATGCAATCGCGATTTGATTGTAATAGAGAGAGGTGCCAAGAGTGATGCGTCCATTTTCTCCATAAGAGGTATCGATTGCGCCGTCCTTCGTGACATGCAGCACTTGGTAGTTCGATTTATTATCAGGCGTTCTCTTATCCATTAGGATGTAGATGCTGTCATCTGGAGCAATGACGAAGCTTTGCGATTGGTGAAATCCTGACCCAACTGCGTAGTCCTCCTTTTCTTGAGTGAGGGTGAGAACTCCGTTTACACCAAAGGTGGGATCCCATTGCCCGTTTTTATCGATTCGACGGAGTGTAGGCACTTGCTTGCAGAGCCGGACTCCCATAATGATTTTCCCATCCGATTGTTGAATCTTAGGGCCTGCTTGAAGGAGTGAAATGGGGAGGAGAATTGAGAGAAGAGCAAGAGGTGCTTTCATGTCATAACGGTAAATGAGAGGAATTTGAGGAGCAAGAAGAGCTGCGTCGAAAACTGATCGAGAAAGCTTTGCGATTGACCATAACTTGGATACAAAGGCAGTGAGTGCGGCAATTATTTGGAAAAACGATTCAACTTTTTAGAGTGATTAAAACGAACAATATTTCACTGCAAAAGCACGTCGTTAAACCCAAATATCCTAATATTCAACCCGACCAAAAAGATCACGATTGACCCTATTAAAATGGGAGTCCACCGCGAATGTGTTCAAATACAAAGGCTGAATTGGAGTGTACGACGGAAGCGGCCTTTCCAATTAAAAATCCGGTGTCTCCCTTAATGTGAATCTTGCCGTAGGCGGTACTAAATTTATTCATGTTCTGAGTGCCTTGGGTTGAGTTGACACTAACGATGAGTCCCTCCCCTTTTACAATCGTAATCGGGTTTGTTGTGCAGGTCGTTGTAGAACTATTCACTGTGGAGCACGTAGCAACCCCTTTTCCCATCGAATTTGTGCCGTCAGAAAGTTTAATGTCATATTTAGCATGAAAAGAAATGGTAACCTCCTGATCAACATCGGAAGGATTGGAAAGGACGATGTAAAGATCATCGTAGGGGTAAAAATTAACGTATATATCCCTATCTCCAAAGGCTTCAAAACCGAGGAAAATTTGGATCAGAATTCCTAACCAAAAAATGGGTTTATTCATCTTTAAATTATAACCTTTTAAGATGCCCTTTGTTGCTTTCCAATAGTGTTCAGTCACCCTTATGACTGAAGTGTCGAGCTGGTCTTTAATGGGGTGTCACGCGTGGCGTCAATATACGGTTTCCGCAAGAAAATAGGGCAGTTATTTTTGTTGGCTTTGACGGCTTTTCTAACATCGATTTTGGATCAGTTTTGCGGTAGCACTGTCGAGTACTACTAATCACTGGAAAATAGATCTCTCTCATGGTTCATTAGTGCCGTGAAGCCTAGTGCTATCGTTTTGACTCTTAATGAGGAGGGTTCTCTAGGAAGGTGCCTGGAGAGCCTTGCCTTTTGTGATGAAGTTTGGGTGATCGATTCGGGCAGCACCGATCGCACTCTCGAGATAGCTCAAAAGTACGGGGCTAAAATCCAGAATGTAGAATGGAAAGGGTTTATCCAAACCCGTAACGAAGCGCTTCAACTTGCGAATGGGGAATGGGTCCTTTCCGTAGATGCCGATGAGGTGGTTTCCACAGAACTACGCACTGAAATCTTAAAGGTTGTCGATTTCAATTTCGCTGCCTATTCGATGCCCCGCCGGACCCTTTATTCAGGCCGTTGGATCCGCTATGGGGGATGGTATCCCAATCGGATTGTGCGTCTTTTTAAAAGGTCGGAAGGGAAATGGGTAGGAGAAAGTGTTCACGAACGTTGGGAGACTACTGGAAAACTAGGGGCACTGACCTCCGATCTGATCCATTATTCTTTTGAAGGAATAGGGGATCAAGTAGAGAGAAACAATCGGTATTCCACGCTGGCTGCCACTGGGCTTCAAGCGAAGGGGGTTCATTCCTCCTGGGTCAAGATCTTATTCAAGCCCCCTATTAAATTCTTGGAAACTTTTTTTCTAAAGCGGGGTTTCAAAGACGGCTATCCTGGGTTTATCATAGCCGTTTCTGCAGCCTATGCGGTGTTTTTGAAATGGACCAAGCTTTGGGAATTGGAGCATGTTAAAAAAGGGATACATAGTCACGATTGATGGTCCATCGGGTGCCGGAAAATCGACTGTCAGTAAGCTGTTAGCAGAGGAGCTTCAAGGGAAGCTCCTGGATACGGGAGCGATGTACCGCAGCGTCGCCTACTTTGCCCATAAGCAGGGAATTAAGGATAAGAAAAAGCTTCCTCAGGTAGCCCGCTCATTGAATTTTGAAATTGATGCAAAAAATGAAATCCTTTTGGTGAATGGAGAGGACCTGGGAAATCGGATCCGAACTGAACTGATCGGCCAAATGGCTTCTGAAATCAGCACTCTTCGGGAGGTCCGTAAAATTCTCACCAGTCGGCAGCGATCGATCGCAAAGGAGTGGAGTCGACGCATTCCCATTGTCGTGGAAGGCAGAGACATCGGAACGGTTGTATTCCCCAATGTCCCATTTAAATTTTTTGTGACTGCCGATCCTAAAGTTCGGGCCCGGCGACGTTATTTACAGCTCAAAAATCGGGGGGCTAAAACTACTCTGAAATCGATCTTGGCTAAGAATGAGGAACGAGACGCGCGGGATCAGAACCGTCGAGTGGCTCCCTTAAAGGTGCCGGAAGGGGCCGTGATCGTCGATACCTCTTCGATGGGAATTCCCCAAGTCGTGAAATTTTTAGCCGATCATATCCGCGCCAGCCTCGCTCTGACTTAAAAGGTTCTTAAAAGGGGTCACTCTCCATTTGGTAACAAAAGGTGCCGGGTCTTAAGACCCGGCACCTTTTGTTACCAAATGGAGAGTGACCCCTTTTAAGATTTAGCCTTCTGGGGGACCCCAACTTGGGGTTTTGCACTCCATGTCGGCGGGAGAGACTTTGCGTTTCACTCGCCCGTCTATCGACATCACATAAATAGCGTAACGTCCTCCTTCATTATTCCCAAAAGCGAAATGGCGGCCCGTAGGGGCCCAGGATGGGTTTTCACTGTTGATCCTTCGGCCGGTCGCTTCTCCATTGGTGACTCGAGCTAAATTATTGCCATCTGGGTCAATGGCATAGAGATCAAAGTTCCCTTCGCCCGTCCTCTGCGCTGCAAATAAGATCTTGTCACCCTTCGGAGACCATGATGGAGAGGCATTATAAGTTCCGGCAAAGGTAAGTTGGGTTGCTATTTTTGTCGCGAGATCAACGGTATAGATCATGGGATGACCCGAACGGGCACTGGAAAGCACTACCTTCTTCCCATCGGGAGAAAAGCTTGGCTCCACATCGAAAATCAGATTCACGGTGCTGGGTTGATAGCCATCTCCCACCACTTTTCGCCACTGAACATTTCGACTTAAAGGTTCGAGCACTTCTGGATTTGCAGGATCTAGAAGATAGATTTCAGGGCGTCCCGTATAGCTCATGGTTGCCGCGATTCGACGAGTCTTGGGCATCCAAGAGGCACCGCTATTCATCCCTTCCCGCGCCGAAAGCACCTTCCGAGTCCCGGTCGTTAAATCATGGCTTTTGAGCGCCATTCGCTTAAAACGAGTGCGTCCAATGCGATGGAATTCAAATTGGGAATAGGTGAGGCTTTTTCCATCGGAAGACCAAGAAGGACTGAGCGTGAGCGTGCGATCGGAGGTGAGTTTTACCGGATTTCTCCCGTCGGTGTCGACAACATAGATTTCTTTATCGGGAGACTTACCCCAAGGATTCCAACAGACCATCGCAATTCGGCTTAAGAATAGGCCTCTTTCACCCGTCAGTGTTTTGGAGACATCTTCGGAAATGGCGTGAGCCAGGCGTGTGTAATTATTGGCGGGGTATTGATATCGGGTTCCGAACAACTTTTTCTTTGAGGCCACATCATGGAGAAGAGCTTCCACCACCAGCTTCGCCCCTTCATAGCGATATCCGACCCTTAAAAAGAAGGTCGCGGAGATGGCATTCCACTCTTCATAACGGGGCAGCAGGTGATCCCGGGAATTCCCTTCCGATTTTTGCACCATTGATTCGGGCAACATTTCAAAAAGGTTCAGCAGTTCCAGATCGCTCGCCAATTGCTCGCGCAAACGCTTGGCCATTGGGGGATCAGGGGTTTCCATTTCGGTACCGATAAAGAGGGGCATTCCCAGGGCCATCTTGGCCTTTTTTAGATTGGCGCCGGTGACGGTGATGTTCACTTCACCCAGTAGTGGCAATGACAACAGAGCTAAACTAAGGACGAATCGTAACATTGATCCCCTCCTCTATTAAAGATGGTTCATCGGGCATGGCAAGGGGCTGTGACGCATCGATTGCCTGCAATACCGACCGATCATAGGTCGGATCGTTCGAAGATTGCACGATTTTTTTTTCGCGGACCTGTCCGTTGGGATAGACCCTGATAAAAACCACCGCCAGCAGAGTTTTTGAGTTCTGCCATGGGAAAATATAAAAATTCTGTTTGATCTGGTTTTGCAACACCCCCGCCCATCGTTCTGAGGGTGTTCCAACTTTACCGCTCGCACTGTTTCCCTGAGCCATCCGATTTCCCTTTAGCGCTTTTCTTGCATTATCGAGCGCCTCTTGTTGCTGGGAGAGTTTTTTCAGGGCCTTTTCCCGTTGCGCCTCTTTTTTTAATTTCTTAAGCGCTTCTTCCTGAGCCTTTTTCTTCTTTTTTTCTGCGATCTTTTTTTCCTTTTCGACTTTGGCCAATTCCATCTCGGCCTGCTCCTTCGCCGCTGCCTCTTTGGCCAGTTTCGCTGTCTCATCTTGCGATGGCACCGGTTGTTCGATAGGGCGGGTCACATCCACATTGTTTAATTGGCTCAGCATTTGATCGGGCAATGCCACGACATCAACCTGAATCAGGCTCTCAAAAACCTCACTCGCTTTTTTGGATTTTTTAGGGTCCTTCTTTAATAAGTTGGGGGCCTCTTTTCCAATCGTTAAGATCGCCAGGAAGAGGGTGAGGTGGAGAAGAAAAGAAAAAAAAAGGGCAGAGCGGGGAATTTTTACAGATTCGAGTTCATTTCGATAAGAAGCAAGCTTGACGCTCATTTCTCTTTTTCTTTCGGCTGAGTGAGGAGCCCAATCTTATCCACGCCGCCATTTTTGACCTCTGCCATGGCATGGGCCACCACTCCATAGGGGAGTTCGGCATCGGCCTTGATGAAGATTTCCTTCTTCGAATGGGTTTTAAAATAGCTCTCGACTCTTTTTCGGATTTCGCTATAGGGGATTTCCTGTTGATTGAAGCTCACCCGGCTGTCTTTCGATAACGAGAGCACAACGGGGGCTTCGTCTTTGGGAAGGGCCTTTGCAGAGGTTTTAGGAAGTTGAATGGGAATCCCGTTGTCCATCAACGGAGCCGTGACCATAAAAATCACCAACAACACCAACATCACATCCACCAAGGGAGTGATATTGATTTCCGCGACGGGGCGGTTTTCATTCGATGAGGAGGTTTTAAAGGCCATTTTATTTCGTTAAAAAATTACGCTTTACGATATTTAAGAAATCTCCCGAGAAATTCTCCATCTGGACCCGTAGTGCATGCACCTTTTGAGAAAAGTAGTTGTAACCCATCACCGCCGGAATCGCCGCCAAAAGCCCCACGGCCGTCGCAATCAAAGCTTCGGCAATCCCGGGTGCCACCACGGCAAGGCTCGCTCCTCCCTGGAGGCCGATATTTTGGAAAGAGTTCATGATGCCCCAGACCGTTCCAAATAGTCCGATAAAGGGGGCGGTGCTGCCAGTGGTGGCTAAGAAGGTGAGCTTTTTTTCAAGTCGCAGTTGTTCGGTTCGCAGAGCACGTTCCAATGCTCGCTCCACATTGGCGCCAGCGAGATCGGGTGGAAGTACGAAGGGGATACCAGCATCGGTAATATCCTCTTCCGATTTTTTATTTTTATCCTTTTCGAAAAGCCGTTGCAGTTCAACATAACCGGCTTGAAAGATCTTGGCGATCGGGGATTTCTGATGCCGCTTCGATTCCTGGTATAGGGCGTCAACCGTCTTACCACTCCAGAAAACATCGAGAAAATTTTCGTTACTTGAAATCGCCTGTGAAAGGGCCCGCCATTTAAAAAAGAGAATGGACCAGGTCAGAAAAGAGAAACCCAGCAATAAAAGAAGGACGCAGAAAACGACCGGCCCGGAATGAGTGATGAGTTGTAGGGTATTCATAAAAGTGCTGCAGATAGTCTATTCAATGCTCCTGCAAACGGCAACTCTGGGGATTCCCCCCTTTCTCATTTAACCCTCTACTTTCACTCAAAATTCGCTCATTTTACTGAACATCGTTTTTGACCACACAAAAACGTTGGCAAACTATAATTTATAATAAATTCATATATTTAAACTATGTAGACATTTTCTTTTGACCCTGGGATTCGTCCACATTTCTGTACTTTGTCTGCAATTTTTGTTATTAAGGGCCCCACTTAATCAGGTGCAGGCGAGGGGAATATGGAAGTGCAGAAAGTGGATGTGATTGTAGGGGATGTTACTTTTGAAGATTTCCTCAAAGAAGAGTTCCGAAAACGACATGAAAGAAACCCGCAATACTCTTTGAGAGCCTTTGCGCGGACCTTGGGGCAAGACGCCTCTTCAGTCTGCAAGATCTTTAATGGCAAACGAAGAGTGGGGGGAAACCTACGGAAGAAGCTTGCCGATCGTTTAAAGCTCAATGGGGAACAGCTCCAGAGCTTAATCGACATCACCCGCTTCGATGCCCGAAGGGGAACACAAGAGAAGGAATATCAACCTCTCGCATTGGATATGATCCAAACGGTGGTCGATTGTACCCATACAGCGGTGCTTCTCCTGACTGAGCTCATCGATTTCAAAGCCGATCATAGTTGGGTTGCTCAACGGCTAGGAATCACGCCAGAGAAAAGCCAAGAGGTGGTGGAGCGTCTGCGGCGTGTTGGTTTGCTGACAGATCAAGCCGATGGGAGTTGGGCAGCTGTTTCCACTTCATTCACTACTTTAGGAGCCAAACTTTTTACGAATGAAGTGTTGAGAATGGGACAGTTTCAATTTTTGCAACGAGCGATCGCGGCGAATGGTCCGGTTCCGATTGAAAAACGGGATCAGTCGACCATCTGCTTCTCTTGCAATGACGAAGATATTCCTAAAATCAAGGAATACATAAAAAAGTTTCGACGTCGGTTGGATAGCTTGGCTGGGGAATCAACCAAGAAAAATGCGGTCTATGCGATGACGGTGGCTCTTTATCCGTTAACACAAATTGAAAAGACGGAAACTGAACAGAGGAAAGAAGTATGAAGTGGAATTTAGTGATAGTATCTATTCTGTTATTAACAGCGGGCTGTGGTCAGATGTACCACCCAGCCCCTTCTTCTTCTTCTTCTTCTTCTTCTTCTTCTTCTCATGCAGAGCCTGGCAATCCCGTTTCCCAATCTCCAGCGCCTTCTGCAAAACCTTCGGCAAAGCAATCAGCAAAGCCGGCACAAGGAGGCGATGGAATTGAATCGCATTCTTCTGAGGAACTATCGGGTACCTATGCACCTGATTTTTTATGTGAAAAACTACCTGGCGATTTGAAGACGCATTTTCTGGAAGTTGAAAAGAGCCTCAACTTTCCAGTGCTGTCGAAAAGTTATGAAGCCGTCTTTCAAAGGCGATTACTCGTGAGAATTTTGGATCTTTATGGGGAATTGGCAACTCAGAATTCTCCAGAATTGTGGAACGAGGTTATTCAACAGGCTTTTGACGATATTCAGTAAAGAAGGAAAAAGTATGAAGTGGAATTTAGCATTATTATTCGTCCTATCATTAACAGTGGGTTGCGGACAGATGTATCATCCTGCCCCGTCTTCTGCTTCTTCATTGAATAATCCTCCTTCAAATCAACCCGGATCGGCTAAAGTAACTCCCCCATCTGCAAAACCTGTTGATGGAGATGGCATTGAATCGCACTCTACAGACCCTACCTTTGGTGTCGATTTAACCTCCTTTCTTTACGAGAACTTGTCTGAGCAAATGAGAGCAAGATTTCATGAAGTTCGGGATCAAGTTTATCCCATCAGGGTCCCTGAAGATCACGAAGAGCTTTTCAAGAAACGGGTATTGGCACGGCTTTCTGAAATGGAATCTCAGTTCATGGTGCAAAACTTTCCTAGCATGTGGAACGAAGTGATTCAGAAAGCATTAGAAGATATTTTGTAGAGTAAACCATCCTGTTTCCCTGTTTTGGGCAACCCAGTTGATACTCAAGGAGGCATGCTCTATAACCCTCCCATGAAACCGATTACGGTCATTGGTGGAGGTTTAGCCGGTTGCGAAGCGGCCCTCCAAATTGCGAAGCAGCAAGTTCCCGTCATTCTCTACGAAATGCGCCCTAAGCGGATGACGGAGGCACACACGACTGGGGATCTGGCGGAACTCGTCTGCAGCAATAGTTTCGGTTCGACCGTTGAAAATCATGCTTCCTGGATCTTAAAAGAGGAATTGCGCCGACAGGGAGGGGAGCTGATTCAATTGGCGTTTCAGGCAAGTGTTCCAGCGGGAGCGTCGCTGGCAGTAGATCGGAAGCAGTTTTCTGCTTTGGTTCAGGAAAGATTGGCCCAATTTCCAAATATTGAGATCCGGAAGGAAGAGGTCACTCAGATTCCAGAAGGCTCGGTCATTATTGCAACCGGCCCGTTGACTACTTTAGAGTTGAGTCGGGAGCTTTCACGCTTAGCAGGTGGAGATTCCCTCTTTTTCTACGACGCGATTTCTCCCATTGTTTCAACAGAGAGTTTGGATCTCAATCAGATCTATTTGGCCAATCGGTATGGCAAAGGGGATACTCCAGATTTTTTGAATATTCCTTTGAGCAAGGAACAGTATTTTGCTTTGGTTGAAGATCTTCTCACGGGCGAGGTGATGCTTCCCCATGATTTCGAGGAGGAAAAATATTTTGAAGGGTGCATGCCGGTGGAGGCGATTGCGGCGAGAGGGCCTAGGACCTTGGCCTTTGGTCCGATGCGTCCGGTAGGTTTGGAAGATCCCAAAACAGGGAAGCGCCCCTATGCTGTGATTCAATTACGAGCGGAGAATCGCCATCGAACGGCTTATAATATGGTGGGATTTCAAACCAAGTTAAAATACCCGGAACAGTTGCGCATTTTTAGGAAGTTGCCCGGTTTGGCAAATGCGGAATTCTTACGGCTTGGAAGCATGCATCGAAACACTTATCTCAATTCTCCCAAAGTCTTATTGCCCAGTCTTCAACTCAAGAAGACACCGCAGATTTGGGTTGCGGGACAACTCACAGGGACCGAAGGCTATTTGGAATCGACCGCTACGGGCTGGCTCGCAGGACAAAATTGTGCCAGGCACTTTTTGGGAAAGGATCCCCTAAAACTCCCTCCCGAGACGATGTTGGGAGCCTTGCTCCATCACATTACCGATCCGACCCGGGAACATTTCCAACCGATGAATGCCAACATGGGGATTTTGCCTCCTTTAGAGGTTCCCCCGAAAGACCGGCCCACTCGCAATCTTCGAATGGCAGAACGCAGTTTTTCCCTTTTAATGGCTGTGCAATAGGGAAAAACAGGGGTAAGGTGTGGCCGCTATGCGTGAGAATGTTGAAGAGAATGAAATTCCCCGTCATTTAGAGGATTCGGTGCGGGATCTGATCCGTTGGGTCGGGGATAACCCCGATCGGGAAGGGGTGATTAAAACCCCCAGCCGTTTCATGAAGTCGATGCGGTTTCTCACCCAGGGCTATCACCAATCGGTCGAGGAGATCCTTAATGGGGCTCTCTTTGAAGAGGCTTATGGCGAGATGGTGGTGGTAAAAAATATAGAATTATACAGCACTTGCGAGCATCATCTGCTCCCCTTCTTTGGGAAAGCCCATGTTGCCTATCTCCCTAAAGGGAAGATTATCGGGCTCTCCAAAATCCCCCGAATTGTAGACCTTTTTGCCCGTCGTCTTCAGGTTCAGGAGCGGCTGACCTCCCAGATTGCAGAGTGCCTTATGAAGGCTTTGGAGCCCCATGGTGTGGGGGTGGTGATCGAGTCTTATCACCTTTGCATGATGATGCGAGGGGTGGAGAAGCAAAACTCCTTTGCCAAGACCAGCACGCTTCTTGGGGATTTTATGAAGGGGGAATCCCGGGCCGAGTTTTTCGACTTGATTAAATAAACTTTGGCCTCGATAATGGCGGGATCGCCATGAAGGTATTGATCACACATTTGAATGAAGGGGAAAATCGTTTCCAATTCG
The DNA here is from genome assembly GCA_964604555.1 of uncultured Pseudobdellovibrionaceae bacterium. Lineage (GTDB taxonomy): Bacteria > Bdellovibrionota > FAC87 > UBA2466 > UBA2466 > CAZRZK01. The sequence goes on from CAZRZK010000038.1 coordinate 11,671, forward strand.
AAAACCCCAAGGATGCCTGGGTCGCTTCCCTGGTCCAGAAGATTGTTGATGCCGGTAACAATCTCCTTACCCCCCTACAATTGCAATTTAGCCTCACAAAATTGGAACCGGACTATTATTTGAGGGGTAAGGTCGAGTTTAAGATTACTCAAGCCTGTGCCCGTTGTGCAGAAAACTTTACTTTACCGGTCCAACATTCCTTTGAAGTTGCCTTTACACATCTTCTTAATAATAAGGTGGCAGGCGGAAAACCCTCTGATGAGCCAGAAAATATCAGCGAAGAGCTCGATATTAACTTTTTTGAGGGGAATGAAATCGACCTCGCTCCGGTGGTCGAAGAGCAGTTTTACTTAAGCCTTCCCTATCAATCGATCTGTGCAGAAAGTTGTAAGGGGATGTGCCAGTTTTGTGGTAAGAACTTGAACCAATCGGAGTGCGGGTGTTCAAAGACATTAAGGCCCAGCGCTTTTTCAGTTTTGGAGAATTTTAGACCTTAAGGAGGAAATGTGGCAGTTCCCAAGAAGAAACGATCTTATATGAAGCGACACATGCGGCGGGCTCACCACGCGTTGGAGAAGACTACGTTAATCAACTGCAGCCATTGCGGGGAACCCACCCCACCGCACCGGATTTGCGCCAATTGCAACCGGTATAAGGGAAAAGAACTGATTCCTACTGAAGCTTAATCTTAGCTTATCATTCTGTGATACATGCAGCAGGGGGACGGCAATCGGGTCAAAGTAGCCCGGGTTAAGGTAGTAATAGACATGCTTGGAGGGGACTTTGGTCTCACTCCAAACCTGAAGGGCTCCTTACAAGCCCTGCAACAAGATGATGAATTGGACCTTTTAGTGGTTGGCCCAGAAAAAGGGGTTCGCGAGGGGTTCGAACAGCTCAAATTTCCTTATTGGGATCGCATCCAAATTTTTCCCGCTGATGAGACCATTTCCATGGAAGAGCATGGAGCGGTTTCAATCCGTAAAAAAAAGGGTTCCACCATTCATGTCGGTCTCGATTTGATTAAAGAAGGAAAGGCGAGCGCCTTTATCTCGGCTGGGAATAGCGGCGCGGTGATGGCCGGCGCAGCTCTGCTTTTAGGTCGACTGGATGAGGTCGAGCGCCCTGGAATTTTAGTCCAACTCCCCACGGTAGATGGTTCGGTAATTTTGGTCGATGGCGGAGCCAATGTCGATTGCAAGGCTAAGCATCTGATGCAATTTGCGGAGATGGGGCAGGTCTACGCCAAGGTAGTGGAAGGGATTGCCAATCCTAGAGTGGCTCTGCTCTCGAACGGTTCAGAAGAACACAAAGGGAATGGCGTCACCCGCGAAGCGCATGCTCTTTTGAAAGAACGGACCGATCTCAACTTTCGTGGCTATGTCGAAGGGTTTGATGTCTTTAAAAGCCTGGTGGATGTGATTGCCTGCGATGGGTTTGTCGGGAATGTGGTCCTAAAAACGGCCGAAGGTTTAGGAGACACCGTTTTTCAATGGTTTAAAAAAGAGGTGAAGCGGGATCTCTTAGGGTTGGTGGGTGTGCTTCTCATGAAGCGGATTCTGCAAAAGTTTCGCAATAAATTTGATTATCAGCCTTACGGAGCGGCGCCACTTTTGGGGATTCATGGAAATGTTTTCATTGCCCATGGCAGTGCCAGTGAAGTTGCTATTTGCAATGGGATCTTAAAGGCGAAAAAGAGCGTCGTAGAAAAATTAAATGAAAAGATGCAACAGTCCCTATCGGAATGGTATAGCAAAGCTAAGCCATGACTGGTTTTGTTGAAAAAGCACCATCTGCATCGTCATCGGGTTCGGCCTCGCTGCTGCGTACTATCTTAAGTACGCCTTCACTCGGCCTCACCCTGCTTCCTCGCATCTGGCACTTTTTTAACAAAACCAGCGTGCTTTTAATTTGTTTTGTAATATTCGTATGACTTTTTCGCAGTTACTCAGTACCGGCATCGGGTTCCCTCCCAAAATCATGAAAAATTCCGATTTTGAGAGCTTCATCGAAACCACCGATGAATGGATCCAGACCCGGACAGGGATTAAAGAGCGTCGGGTAGCCGACCCCAAAAAAGGGGAGACCACTCTTTCTTTGTGCCATTTGGCCGCCAAACAAGCGATAGAACGGGCCCAAATATCGGCCGCCGATATCGGGCTGATTATCATTGGTACCGTCACTCCAAACACATTGATGCCGAGTACGGCGAATCAGCTCCAAGCCTTGTTAGGGGCACACAACGCTTTTTCATTTGATCTCTCCGCTGCTTGCTCGGGATTTATCTATGCTTGGGGAATTGCCGATCAGTTTATTCGTCAGGGACAAGTGAAACATGCCTTGATTCTGGGGGCTGAAACCCTTTCGACGATAGTGAATTGGCGGGATCGGGCTACTTGTGTGTTGTTCGGAGATGGGGCTGGAGCGGCGATATTGAGCGCAACAAGTGATGCGAATCACCGGATCTATTCGTCAAAGTTATATGCCGATGGTCGGGGTGGGCCTCTCCTCTGCATTCCCCATGGGTTCTCCGAAGTGCCTCCCTATACTGCAAATTATCGCAGCGACATGCATAAGGTGAAGATGACCGGCAGTGAGATTTTTAAGCTGGCTGTCCGAAGCATGAACGATTCGGCCCATGCGGTCTTGAAAGAAAATAATTTTAAATTGGAAGAGGTCGATTACTTTATTTTCCACCAAGCCAACATGCGCATCATCGACATGTGCATTAAAAATCTGGGAATCGACCCCAAGAAAACCTGGTGCAATGTCGATAAATATGGAAACACCTCCTCAGCGACACTTCCCGTGGCGCTCCATGAAGCAATAGAGGCAGGGCAGATCAAAAAAGGGAATTTGGTTTTAATGACCACCTTCGGGGGTGGACTCACGTGGGGGAGTACTCTCTTCAGAGTTTAAAGGCATGAAAAAGACAGCAGCCCTCTTTCCAGGGCAAGGATCCCAATCGGTAGGCATGATTAAAGAGCTGCGGGAAAATTTTCCCCAGACAAAATTGCTTTTTGAAGAGGCGAGTGATCGGCTCAAGATCAATATGGTGAAGCTTTGTCTTGAGGGGCCTGAAAGTGATCTGCAACTCACTTTCCATGCGCAACCGGCGATCTTGATGACCTCGGTGGCCTGGTTTCAGGTGCTCAAAGAAACCACCGGTTTTGATCCAGCAATGGGAGCGGGTCATAGTTTAGGGGAGTATTCAGCGCTTACCGCGGGCGGTGCGCTGACTTTTTCCGAGGCGATTCCATTGGTTCATCAACGGGGCACATTGATGCAAAAGGCGGTGCCTAAAGGGCAGGGGAAGATGGCGGCGATTATGGGGCTTTCCGCAGATAAATTGGAGTTGCTCTGCCAACTGGCGAGCCAATCCAATAGTTTAGTCAGCCCAGCCAATTGGAACTCACCGGAGCAGGTGGTGATCGCAGGAAATGTAGAAGCGGTCGATCGGGCGATTGAACTGGCTTCTGGCAAAGACTCGGCCCATCCGGAATTAAAGGCGAAGCGTGCGTTGCCTCTCAATGTCAGTGCCCCTTTCCATTGTGCTCTGATGCAGCCGGTGGCAGAGCAATTCAAAGTCGATTTAGAAAAAATTAAGTGGCAGAACAGCCGCTTTCCGATTGTCAGCAACGTCGATGCTTCTCCTCGAACCGGGTCGGGAGAGTGGGTTCCAACGTTGACCCAACAGATCGATCACCCAGTGAAGTGGGTCCAATGCGTGGAGAAATTGGTGGCGAGCGGAGTGGAGCGAGTGGTAGAGGTGGGGCCTGGAAAAGTTTTATCGGGATTGGTGAAACGGATCACCGGCCAAGTGGAAATAGTGTCGGTCGATTCTATTGAAGCACTGAAAAAACTTGAGGTGTTGAATGAAACTTAAAGGAAGAAGAGCCTTGGTGACCGGAGGATCGCGCGGGATTGGTAAAGCCTGCGCGTTGAAGTTGGCCCAAGAAGGGGCTCACGTCATCATCAATTACCAAAGCAACCAAGCGGCGGCCGAAAAGGTGCTCGCCGAAATCAAAGCAGCGGGTGGATCGGGAGAGCTGTTGGCTTTTGACGTTGCCAAAACCCAAGAGACCCAAGAGAAATTAGAGCAGGTGGTGAAATCGGGTGGTGCCATTACGATCGTAGTGAACAATGCCGGCATTACCCGAGATGGCTTGCTCGCCCGTTATTCCGAAGCCGATTGGGATGCCGTTTTAGCCACTAACCTCAAAGGGGCTTTCAATGTGACCCAAGCACTTCTGCGTGGAATGATGAAAGAGCGCAAAGGAAGTATCATTAATATGAGTTCAGTGGTCGGAGTGGTCGGAAATCCTGGCCAAGCTGCCTACTGTGCCGCCAAAGCGGGACTCATCGGGCTCACCAAGAGCATGGCGAAAGAACTTTCCTCACGCAACATTCGCGTGAATGCCGTCGCTCCGGGATATATTCAGACGGAGATGACCGATAAACTGACCGAAGAGCAACGCCAAGCGATGATCAAAGTAATTCCGCTTGCGCGTGAAGGAACGGCCGATGAAATTGCCCATGCCGTCGTTTTCTTGGCAACCGATGATAGCAATTACATCACCGGGCAAGTGATCCAAGTCGACGGTGGTTTGGGGATGTAATCTCTATTTAAGGCTGTGGAACACGTGTTGAACATCCTCATCCTGCTCAAGGACGTCGACCAGTTCAAGGACTTCAGTGGCCTGTTCATTGGGAAGTTCGGTGAAATTTTCAGGGATATACTCCGAAGCGAAACCTAACGGTGTTATTTTACGTGCTTCGATTGCGGCCTGGAGCTGGCCAAAGTTTTTAAACAGGCATCGCGCCACGATAATGGGTTCCCCTTTTTCTCCCGTAGATTCCCCCATTTCTTCCAGGCCATGATCGATCAGATCGAGTTCAAGCTCCTCCAAATTGAGCCCTTCGGGAGAAAGTCGAAAAACCCCCATGTGTTTAAAGAGAAAGGCGACGCTTCCCGTGGCTCCGAGGTTGCCGCCATATTCCTTAAAATGGCGCCTCACATTCGATGCGGTTCGGGTAGGGTTATCGGTTGCTGTTTCCACGATGACCGGGACTCCGTGGGGGGCGTAACCCTCATAAAAGAGAACCTGGTAGTTTATCTCCATTTGGCCGCTGGCCCGTTTGATCGCGGTCTCAACCTTGTCCTTAGGCATGTTGACGGCCCGGGCATTTTGAATGCATCGTCGGAGTGCGGGGTTGGAATCGGGGTCGGGACCACCGGCCTTGACGGCAATGGTGATTTCCTTGGCGACACGTGTAAATGCCTTCGCCATCCTATCCCACCGGGCGAACATCGTTGATTTACGGACTTCAAATATACGACCCATTTTATGCTTCCTTTACTTTCTAGAAGAAGCTACCAGGTTCGTATCCAGTTTAAAACTCGTTTACTTTTTTTCAATTTGACTCACCTAGATATCTATAAATGAGGAGGACAGCGCCATAAGGCATGTCCAATGAGAGTAGCCATTTCAGGTGAGGTGCGACTAGGTTCACAGGTAACAGAAATAATCTGGGCTGGGCATAAAGTGTAGTTGGATAGTCGATCGCCATTCAACATGGGCAATACATAGCGATCCAAATTATTTTGAAAAAAAGCCCTCCCATTCGTTTGGCATTCTTTCAGCGTGAATGGGGTTTCATAAGAGGCAATCTCCCCAAAGGTTTTTGTTACGGGATAGGGGTGTATCTCTCCAGAAGAGGGGGCCTCTAATAAAATAAGCTCTTTTTGGATGGGAACCGTGGCCCATTTCAAACGAGTGATCAGCCGGGTGGAAATAAAATGGGAAGTGTCTATGGTAACATCTTGTTCTCCAGCGGTAAGAACGAAGGCAAGTGAGGTTCCGTTTCCATTGTAATCGGGATAGGGAAGGCAAATGCCATGGAAATTCAGTCCTAGGGTTTGTTGAACCCCCTTTAAAAAATCCTTAAGTTCCTTTTGGCAATTTTCTATTTTTTTCGATTCTGCGGGAATGGCAATGTGTTGTTTGGCCAGTAGAGGAAATGAAAAAATGGCAATGAACACTAGAAACGATCGTGGGATAGTCATGTAGAAAGCCCTCGATTTAAGGTTACGCCGATTTAGGGGCCATAAAAACGAAATGTGAAGGGAGTGTTCAAGAATCGCTCCCAATTCTGAAGGGAGCGACGTAAAAAACTAACCGTTACCGTAAGGCCGTCATTTTTGATTGGCATCCCCTTTCACCTGGTTTAATCAAATGGTGAAAAGGGATGAATTTAAAGCAGCTGGATCCTATGGGCGAAACTGGACCGCGCAACCGGACTTCGATCCATAGCAGTCATTTCCAGACTGGCGGCATTGTCCGTAAGCTTTATTCTGAGCCTCTCTTTCAGTGTCTCCCACCTGAATTACATAACCCTGCTTGATGGTATTCGGATTGCGATAGGTCAATGCAAGAGCAATGCATCTCGATGTGTAGCCCGGATCGACCCAGTAATTCGAATCAATGTTTTTGATGGCATCTCGAGAGGCTGCGTTGGTACTGGTTCCATAGCCCAGCGCCGATTTACCGGTGTAGGGATCGACCGTCAATGCGATGTAATTATAATCCCCTGCAGATACTTTCTCTGCGCCACCAAACATAGCAGCAAACAATATCCATGCGAATAACATTGATTTCATTTTTATCCTCCCAAGTTGTTTTTTTATAACTGATTACTCTGTATCTAAAACGCCAACTCAGTGCAATGCAACATGAGGGGAGTTCGATCCGTGACGGTCTGTGATGTGATCCAATTTAGAGAGGAGTACATCAAAAACCGGAATATGTTAGCGTGGCGATTTGTGAATCCTCATAATTCTACGGAAATTGCGGATGTTTTGCTCGTGGAAGATTTACGCAACTTAAAGGTTGAATCGATTCAAACAGGAAATAAGAAAATTCCCGTGGTTGCACTTACGGATCTCATTCAAATGAAAATAAAGAGTGGGCGGCCCCAGGATCTCGAAGATGTAAAAGCATTAAAGGAGTTGCAAAAATGAAAGCGGTCCAGAAGTTTTCCAAAGAGTACTTAGAACTCTGTCGATCGATGACACCCGCACAGATCATCCAGTTCTTGGAGGATTTTCGAACTTTGCACGTTCCTCCCGAGAAGAGCCAGTTGATTAGTATCAAAATCCCTCCCTCCCTGCTGGGCACTTTTAAAACCCAGTGCAAGTTAGAAGGGATTCCTTACCAAACTCAGATCAAAAAGCTGATGGTAGAGTGGCTTGGACCTGTTCATCGCAAATAAAGGTTTGTCACATGGGTAGATTTCTCCTTCTAGGGGAGCTTATCGTCAGAAATGGAGGCGAAATTGAGGGTATAAAAGCTTCAAGATTCCCTCCATTTTTCCCTTGAGCGCATCCCCACAATCCTTTATTCATAGCGGATGCAGCTGCAGTTAGAAGAGGTTTCCAAAGATTACGGCGGGTTTCGAGTGGAACCCTTATCCCTTGAGATCCAAGCCGGGGAATTTTTCTGTCTGTTGGGCCCCAGCGGTTGTGGAAAGACGACCCTTCTTCGAATGATTGGCGGGTTTGAGTCGACTACCTCCGGGAAAATCCTCTTGGGAGGGAAAGAGATTACTCACCTGCCTCCCCATGAACGGAATATCCATACCGTCTTCCAAAAATATGCCCTGTTTCCCCACCTGACGGTGTTTGAAAATGTAGCTTTTAGTTTACGCCTGAAAAAACTTCCCAATGCCGAGGTGACCTCCCGGGTGACCGAAGCCTTAAAGCTAGTCGAGATCGAACCGTTGGCCCAACGCCGGATTCACCAGATCAGCGGAGGACAGTCTCAGCGAGTGGCGGTGGCAAGGGCTTTGGTGGGAAAACCAGAGATCTTGCTTTTAGATGAGCCGCTTTCCGCTCTGGATCCCGCACTGCGGATCAAGATGCGGGAAGAGCTCCGGCTTTTGTGTCGCAAGGTGGGCACCACCTTTATCATGGTGACCCACGATCAAGAGGAGGCTTTGCAGCTTTCCGATCGCCTGGCGGTGATGCGGGATGGAAAATGCCTTCAGGTGGGAACACCCAAGACGATCTATGAAGATCCTATCGATGGTTTCGTCGCTCGGTTTGTCGGCCCCACCAATGAGATCCAGGGAGAGGTGGTCTCTAATGAAGCGGGAGATCTCTGGCAGGTGCAATCGAATGTGGGGCAATTTAAACTCAAAGGGCAGGGGAACTACCCAAAACAGGTTTGTCTCGTGATGAGGCCGGAGAAGATGCGGCTCCTGCGCCAACGTTCCACTTCTCAAGAGAATCAACTTGAGGCGGAGATTAAGGAGCTTTCTTATTTGGGCTCTCGTACCGAATACTTGGTGAAAACGAAAGAGCTCTCTTTTAAGGTTTTTGAGCCGGAGTTGGAACGTCAGAAAAAACGGACCCTTAATACCGGAGATAAAGTCTATCTTTCTTGGCGGGCCGAAGATGTGATCGTATTGCCCGCGGAGAACCGGCCTTGAAAGGGCTCCCTCGCAGCGCTTGGATCTTTATCGGTTGGTTGCTCATCTTCACTCTGATTCCTTTTCTCATGATCTTTGGGATGAGCTTTCTCACCAAAGGGATCTATGGGGGATATGAATATGTTTTTACCTTTGAAAATTACATCCGTAGTTTCCACTGGGTCTATGCCCGCGTCCTATTAAAGACAATCGCTCTGGCTGGCGTCGCGACCTTGAGCTGTCTCCTGGTGGGGTTTCCGGTGGCCTATTTTTTGGCCCGTTCCCAAGGGGCGATGAAACAGGCGGGGTTGGTGCTGCTCTTTATTCCTTTTTGGACCAATTTTATTCTGAGGGTCTACGGAATCATTTCTCTGGCGGGGAATAATGGGTTGATCAACCAACTTCTTTTGAGGTTGGGATGGATCGATAAGCCGGTCCAGATCCTTTATAGCCATTTAGGGATCTACATCGGCCTGGTCTATAACTACCTTCCCTTCTTGGTGGTGCCGATTTTCAGTGCGTTGGAGAAGCTGGATCCCAGTTTTCGAGAGGCAGCCCAAGATCTGGGGGCTAACCGGATACAGACCTTCTGGAAAGTGGTGCTTCCTAATATTCGTGAAGGAGTCATCGTAGGTTCCCTCTTCGTCTTCATTCCGATGATGGGGGAATATGTGATCCCCGATATGCTAGGCGGCGCTCGTGAGCTTTTCTTGGGAAATATCATGGTGAATCAGTTTTTCACCATGCAAGACTGGCCCTTTGGTTCATCGATAGCGGCGTTGCTATCTTTAATCTTGTTTGTGGCAGTCTATTTCCAGAGTCGGGGAGGGCTGAGTCGATGGGTGTGAAGACCTCCCGTCCCAATCTTTTGGTGACTATCATCTTTGGGGTGGTATTGATTTTTCTTTATCTTCCCCTCGCTTTTTTAGTCTTTCAGGCCTTTCTGAAAGATCCCTACCAGATCTCCGAAGGCTTTACATTGGAATGGCTCGTGAAACTATTCTCTTCAACAGCTCTTTGGGAGCCGCTTTGGAATAGTTTTTGGATTGCCTCGCTTTCTGCAACTTTAGCCGTCACCGTTGGAACGGCCGGCGCGGTAGGGCTCACGCGCAACACCCATTTGCTTCCCGTTTGGTTGCAAACTTTGATTTTACTTCCTATTTTATTGCCGGAGATCATCACCGGCCTTTCATTGCTGCTTTTTTTTCTGGTCTGCCGAATCCCGTTAGGAGTGCAGACGGTGGTGTTAGCCCATGCCAGTTTTAGTGGAAGCTTTGTCTATTTCATCATGGTGGAGCAGATTCGAAAGTTGGATCCCCAGATGGCCGAGGCAGCCCAAGATTTAGGCGCGACTCCTGCCCAAGTTTTTTGGAAGGTTACTTTGCCCAATGTTTTGCCAGGACTTTTAGGGGGATGGCTGTTGGCCTTTACTCTTTCTTTCGATGATTTTCTGATCTCCTTCTTTACAAGTGGCGCGGGACTGACCACTCTGCCGCTCAAGATCTATTCCTTGATGCGGATTGGTCTCTCACCGGAGTTGAACGGTCTTTCATTTGTGATGATTGTTCTGAGCACGTCGTTGGTATTGGTTCTGTTATCTAAAGAGCAGAGCCGCAAATGGGTGGTAAAGGGGTAAAAAAAGAAGTGCCAGCCACTTCTAAACCTGCTATCTCTCACCTTTTTTAAATCGATGTAGGAGCGGAGTTTAGAATGGGATATTCAAGAGTAATCGGGTTAGTAGTGGGACTGGCAGCGGTTTTAGGGGGCGTTTTTTATTTAAAAGGGAAAAGCCAAAATGCTTCGACAGCCTCCTCGAATGAACCTCTGCGGATCCTCACTTGGAGCAACTATTATCCCGAACCACTTTTAAAAGAATTTACGGCAAAGACCGGCATCAAAGTTGAATTGAGTTACATGTCGAGCAATGAAGAGCTCTTCGCGAAGTTGCGCGCGGGAGCGACCGGTTTTGATCTGATTCAACCCTCTGATTACATGGTTCATCGCTTGATTAAGCTGGAGATGGTGAAGCCCATGGATCATCGGCAGCTCCCAAACCTTACCCATATCGACGATTATTACAAAAATGCGGCCTATGATTCAGGCCTGCACTATTCAGTTCCCTTTACGTGGGGAACGACCGGGATTGCGGTTAACACTGCGAAGGTGAAAGTGCCAGCGGAAGGAATTTCCTGGAAATTCCTCTTTCAATCGCCTGATCCTAAGCACACATCGCTTTTAGATGACATGCGGGAACTCTTTGGAGCCTATTTCCTGACCCAAGGGAAATCACTGAACAGCAGTGACAAGGCGACTATGTCGGAGGCTGTCCAGGGATTGGGAAAAATCAAAAACTCGGTCCTCACCTTCAACTCGGAACCTAAAGCGCTCCTTTTAAAGGGAGAGGTTTCAATTGCCCATATCTTCAGCTGTGATGCCAACCAGGCCAGCAAAGAAAATCCAGCCATACGGTACTTCATTCCGAAAGAGGGTGGGACGATCTGGACCGACAACTTTGCGATTCCCAAGAGTGCGAAACAAGTGGAAGGGGCCCATGCCTTTATCAATTTCTTCCTGGAACCCACTAATGCCATTCGGTTGATTCGAGAAAATCAACTGGCCACTCCAAATAAGACGGTTAAGGCGATGCTCACTCCAGAAGAGTCAGGCGATCCCAATATCTATCCGACACAAGAGGTGCTGAAGAAGTTGGAGTTTTTCCAGGATTTAGGTGAGACGCTGCCAGAGATGAACCGTTTCTGGACAGAACTGAAGTCATAGCAAAAAGGTATCCGTTACCTTTTTATTGGGCGACGAAACCACCGTCGGTAGAAATTAAAGAACCGGTAATATTCCGGGCATCCTCAGACGCCAAGAAGGTCACTAACGCTGCGACATCTTCAGGAGTCGCCATGCGGCCAATCGGCTGGAGTTGGTGTTCCGCTTCGATCATCTGTTCGACATTTCCACCAAAACGTTTCACCCATTCAGTCAGCGATTGGCGGCAGAGAGGGGTGTCCACAGCAGCGGGGCAAACGCAGTTGATTCGAATTCCCTCTTTCGCATAATCGATCGCGAGTGATTTGGTGAGCTGTCCTAAGGCCCCTTTAGTCAGTCCGTAGACGGCCGATTTGGGGCGGCCTACGAGAGACTGATCTGAACCAGTGATGATGATGGCTCCGCATTTTTGGGCACGCATTTGGGGGAGGGTAGCTTGAATGGCATACCAAACTCCCTTTAAGTTGGTGGAAAGAACCCGCTCAAAGTCTTGGTCATTAGTCTCTTCGATGTTTCCAATGACATGGATGCCGGCGTTGGCGAACAGGACATCGATCTTTTTTTGCTTTTCAATAATGGTTTGAATTTGGGTACGGACTTGAATTGGGTCTGCGACATTGCATTCTAAAAAATGGTTGTTTGGGATGTTTTCCTTGGGGCTCCGGAGATCGAGGTTATAGACCGCCTTTGCATTCAGGCTCAAAAAACGTCGGACAGCAGCCTCGCCAATGCCTGAAGAGCCGCCGGTTACCACCACAACCTTATTTTTAAACATGCGGCCTTTTACCAGATTTAGAGGCTGTCTCAAAGCCCCATTCCTATTGCCCCGACTGCAAAACTCAGCCTCTAGATAATCGGAATAGAAAGGGTGGCCTCTGTGCCTAGCCCCTCTTGGCTGGTGAGGATAAAGGCCCCTCCCCAGCTTTCCACCTGTCGTTTGGCGTGCGCGAGCCCTAATCCTTGCCCGCCAGTTTTCCCATAGGTAACGCCCATTTGGCCCAGTTTAGGCAAGATGGCCTCTGGAATTCCTTTTCCGTTATCCCTGATCTGGATGTGAATCTTTCCCTGCGATTCATAGCCCCGCACCTTAATCTTTCCTTCAAATTCGATTGCCTCGGCAGCGTTGTTGATGAGGTTAGAGAGGGTACGTCTCAATTGACCGGGATCCACGCAAGCGGTGAGTCCTTCTTGCAAAAGAGTATCGATTTCAATCTCACTTCGAGCCCTAAGTTCCATCTGTTTTTCAGCCACTAGCAGTTCAATCACGGGATTGAGAGGAATCGGTTGAGTGACGATTCGGTTTTTGGAAAGATTGGAGGAAAGTTCTTTTAGTCGTTCCAGGCTCGATTGAATGATGGGGGCATATTCGCCCGACCGATCCAACGATTCTTCTAAGCAAATCTCCAGCGCGGTGAGGGGGGAGTTCATGTCGTGAGCGACCTGTTTTGCATGCTGTTCTAAAACCAGAGTCGATTTCTTTACCTGAGTCATCTTGTCTCTGAGATAATGGCCGAGTGCCCCAGCAAGGTGGATGCTAAACAAAGAGGAGTAGATGATCGATTCGATTGCAAAGAGATCGCGCCAGCGAAAAATCGAGAGGGCGACCGAAGTGGCAAAGGCCACCGCGATGCCAATCAATTTTGCGGAAAGGATGAGGCTGTTGTTCTCTTCGTATTGAATTTCTTCTCTGTCCCGAGAAAAGATGCAAACCGCCAAGATGGAAATGAGATTGCCGAAGGCCCAGAGGCATTCGAAGTAGGTGAAGTGGACGGCGCCTCCGCTCAGTCGCTCTAAACGCAATCCAAGGCCAGCGATTTGAGAACTGATCAGGCCCAGTGAAAAGAGGGACCAGAAGAGTTGTTTGGCAAAGGCAAAGACGGCAATGCTCAACACCAATCCGACGAAAGTGGATCCCAATGAAAAGAGTTCGACCGCTTTGACGTATGGGTTTTCGGTGGTGGCGACCGGTTGGGAGAGGGGAAAAATAAATCGAAGCATCAAGGGGAGAGTAATAAGTAAAGGCAATGCTGCAAACGGATGGGAAAGGATCCGTTTCAACGAATAGTTCATTGCATGGAGGTAGACAAAGGGAAGGGTGAAGTAAGAAAGAGAGAGCGGAATTTCGTGCATGAGGACTGTAAATGAGGTTGGAACTTGGATTTCGAGATAATAATAAAAATATCCAAAGAGGAGATCGCCAATCGCCAATAGTAAAAATTGCGTGCTCAGGATTTGATAGAGCCCCAACTTTCTACGTTCCGGATCTAGAAGAATAAATCCCACCAAAAAGAGGGAGGCGGCCGTTTCTAAGCAAGCAATAAAGACGCCATTGTTAAAGGTAAACAGGAGAGAGGCGATATAGATTCCCGAAACGACTGCCGCGGCAATCATATCGAGAGAAAGATAGGCTCGCGTCCTTTTTAGCACGCCCGTGCTTTATCAGGAGGTCGATTTGGATGCAAGCAATTGAAGGGCGGAAATATAAGTGGCGTGTTCCAGGGGAAGCAGCCGCTCGGAAAGACTTTCGACGGTGTCATTGGGAAGAATGGGGATGCGCGACTGCATGACGATCGGTCCTGCATCCATCTCCTCCGTCACGAAATGGACGGTGCATCCCGTTGCTTTTGCGCCATCTTCCAGGGCCTGTTTCTGGGCATGGAGACCGGGATAGGCGGGTAGCAATGAGGGGTGGATATTCAGGATACGATTGGGATATCGAGAAATAATTTTTTTCCCTAAGAGGAGCATGTAGCCGGTGAGGCAGAGGTAATCGAAGGGGAGGGTTTCTAAAAGAGCTAACAGTTTTCCTTCATAGGTTTCACGATTGAGCCCTTGATTAGCAATCACGTGAGTAGGGATTCGCAACGCTTTTGCTTTTTGGAGGGCGGGGGCTTCCGGTTTGTTGGAGATCAGGGCTAAGATCTGGGTATTGGGGATTTCGGCCTTTGCGATCGCCTCAAAGTTGGATCCCCGTCCCGATGCTAGGATGACGATTTTCATGTCAGCCAGTGGATTGGGGACTGCGGACTCTTTCTCTCCACAACTTTGCCCAGACGACTGGTTTGAAATCCACTCATCTGCACCTGCGCTTCGACCTGTGAAAGATGGGCCTGATCAACCACCAAGATCATTCCCATTCCACAGTTAAAGGTGTGAAGCATCTGTTCGGTGGAAAGTCCGGAGGATTCTTGGAGCCATTGGAAGACTCCTGGGAACTCCCACTGTTTACTTTCTATTTCTGCCGCGAGGTATTTGGGTAAAACCCGCGGAAGGTTTTCATAAAGTCCACCACCGGTGATGTGAGCGGCGGCGTGGAGTTTGGGAAAAAGATTTTTGAGTGCCCTCACATAAATTAATGTGGGAGCCAGAAGCGCTTCTTTCCAGGTTTTTTTGCTGTAAGGTGTGGTGCCTCCCGGTTCTATCTTCTCTTTATCGACGAGCTTTCGGACCAAGGAATAGCCATTGGAGTGGATACCACTGGAATGGATTCCAAGCAAAAGATCTCCAGCCATCACCTTTCCCGGACCTAATAGGTTTTTCCGCTCCCCAAATCCGATCACAAAACCGGCGAGATCAATATCCTTTTTTTGATAGATGCCGGGCATTTCGGCCGTCTCTCCGCCAATCAAAAAACATTCCGCCTCTTCACACCCTTTTTGAATGCTCCTCAACACCGTTGAAAAATGGGAGGGTTCGAGATGGGAGCAAGCATAGTAATCGAGAAAAAAGGCAGGAAGAGCGCCAGCGCAAAGAAGATCATTCACATTCATTCCGACAAGATCTTCGCCGATGGTATCGACTCCATTCCAATCGATGGCCAGTTTTACTTTTGTTCCCACGCCATCGCAGCTGGTGACCAAGATGGGATCTTCCATCTGCTGGGTGAGGGTTTTCAGAGAAGCACAGGCCGCAAAGGGGCCAATACCAGTTAACAGCGCCGGGCTTTTAGGACGGGTCGAAAGGAACTTTTGGAGATCGGTGATGGTTTCGGCCGCCTTTTTGGTATCTACACCAGAATCGGAATAGGTGAGGGTCATTTTCCTTGCTTCCTTTGCAATTCCTTGGGGACTACGCAGGTCCCGGTGGCGCGTGCCACCTCGATGGGGGTGGCCAATATATCAGCGGCACTTTCGGAGATGTCGGTCCGGGGTACGATCACCTTTTTGGCGCTAAACTTCATGGCGCGGGAGGTGTTTCCGACCTTTGTAATCTCCCCTTCCACTTCGAGGTAATCCCCAGCATGGACGGGGGCTAGGAACTCAACATTGTCATAGGCTCGGAAAAGCCCTTCATCCCCATCCAGGCGAATCAAGAGTTCGGTGGCCACATCTCCGAACAATTCCAACATTTTACTGCCTGAAACCAGTCCGCCACCGTAATGGGCGTCATGAGATGACATTCGTAAGCGTAATACGACTTTTTCCAAAGGGGGTCCCTCCTGGTGAAAAAGCGTTTGTATCACAAGGATTTAAGCTTGACGAGATAGGGCATTTGAAATTATTTTCGCCTATTCTGAGAATCGCTGTCGGAGAACATTGTGCAGAACAAGACTATTGAAAAGATTGAAAAAGCCCAGTTTAAAAAACTTCCCCCTTTTACGGTCGGTGACCGCGTCAGCGTCTCGGTGCGTTTAAAAGAAGGTGACAAGGAACGGGTCCAGGTTTTCCGTGGAGTCGTGATTTGCAAAAGCCCCAAGTCCGGGAAAGGAATTGGCGCTACCTTCACCATCCGGAAGATCTCTGAAGGAGTGGGTGTGGAGCGTATCTTCCCAGTCCATTCTCCATTTATTGAAAAGATCGATGTGGAGTCTTCAAGCGAAATCCGTAGATCTCGTCTGTACTTCTTAAGGGATTTAAAGGGTAAAAAGGCCCGTCTTAAGGAAGCAGAGAGATTCTCGGATCTCGTAAGCACGGAGACGGCTCCTGCTGTTGCAGAAGCAGCCCCTGCTGAAGCGCCTGCGCCTGCAAAATAAGTAAAATTTATTTTATCTTCAGGGTTGGGAGACATCATTGGGGCCGGCAGCATTATTTGATCACCAATACAGACTTAAAGGCTATCAGTTCATTGCAGGTGTTGATGAAGTGGGCGTAGGCTGCCTAGCCGGACCTGTCGTTGCCGCTGCCGTTATCCTTCCCTCTTCCTGTCAGATTGAGGGGGTGACCGATTCCAAACAGCTTTCAGCCAAAAAAAGGAAAGAGCTTTCAGAAGAGATCTTCCGAGTGGCTATTGCATACGCCATTGCTTTTGCGAGTGTGGAGGAGGTGGATGACATTAACATCCTCCAAGCCTCCCGGCTCGCCATGAAGCGGGCATTAGAATCGTTAAAACAAAAACCGGATTTTGTTCTCATAGACGGCCGGAATCCGGTCTCGATCAACATCGCTCAGGCAACCATCATCAAGGGGGATGCCCTTTCCCTTTCCATCGGAGCTGCGTCGATAATTGCCAAAGTTTATCGTGATGAATGGATGGAACGTCTCGATAGTGAATACCCTGGCTACCTCTTTGCAAAGCATAAGGGGTATGGAACCGTGGAACACCGTCAAGCGCTTCAAAAATTGGGTCGAAGCCAAATTCACCGCAAAAGTTTCAGTTGGACAGCGGTTTGAACAAGCGGCGGTAGCCTTCCTCCAACGAGAGTATCGTTTTAAAATTTTAAAAAGGAATAGCCGAATAGGGGGAGTCGAAGTCGACATCCTCGCCTTTTGTAAAAGAGAACAGATCCTCTATTTGGTAGAGGTCAGGGGACGAATTTCTAAAGGCTACCAGTCGGTCGAAATGTTGGGATACCGCAAACTGAGGCGCCTGGAGAGGGCCGCCCTGTTCTTGCGGCGAGGGTCCCGCTTTCCAGTCAGGGTGTGGCTGGTAGCGGTCTATGGAGACCCTTGGGGGAATCCTTGGGGAGAACCATTGTTCCCTGCGCCGCTCGAATTTCAGGTTTGTCCTTTGTAGTGGCTGGCGCGAAACTCATTTCAGCTGCAAATTTGAGGGTTCGGCTGCGATTTCGTCAAAATTAAAAAAAGGCCTCAACGTGGCTCTGGGGCCACGTCTCCGGGCTTTTTTCAATTTTGCCTCATCTCGCTCGAAACCCTCAAATTTTCGCTCTGAAAGCAGTTTCGCGCCAGCCACTATATAATATAAAAATGCATTTTCTCTCCATCGTTCTCCTTCTCTTTTCCATTGAAGGAAGTGCGGTCACTCCCCTGCAGTTGTGCACCCCACTCGTAAAGAGAATTGCCCATTTTCTTTTGGTGCAGCTAAAACCGGAAAAACGATCGGTTCAGTTTAAAGATCTGCCGACTCTAAACGCAGAGCTGGAAAAGATTGCGCACCGACCCCGAGTGGATCTGCCAGAGAAGATTAAAGAGGCAATTCAGATATTAAATGCACTTCCTCCTAAAATTACGCCAGCCCAGAAGGCCCTTGCTTGGAAAGAGTTTGCACAGGAGTTAAATCATCGCCATCTTTTGGCTACTGGGCAGGCTTTTGTTTCCGAACCCTTTCCCACGACCGATAAGGGGTTTGCCTTCATTGGAGGGGGCATCACTCGATTTATTCCGGATGAAGGGATTCGGATTATGATTCCAGTCCTCTTTATTGAGCCAAATGGGAATGTGTTTCAGGCCCTCATCCCTCCCGAAAGAAACGATAAAAACCGGCCTCTCAATCCATTAGACTACAAAAAATAGCAATCGATCCCGCTCTGAGGTATGGTGCTGGGCCTGTGCCAGTGCATGCGAAAAGAGGTCCCCAAACTGAGCCGGTCTTTCGAGAGCTCTTAAAAGACTACCCCGATCCCAAGACGGAGTTGGTTTACCATAACGATTTTGAGCTGATCATCTCGGTTATCTTGTCGGCCCAATGCACCGATGCCCGGGTGAACTTAACAACGCCCGCCCTTTTTTCGAGGTATCCCACTCCTGAATTGTTGGGAAATGCGAAGCAATCGGATGTGGAAAAACTGATCCACTCCTGTGGGTTTTACCGGCAGAAGGCGATTTCGATCATCAGCTGCTCCAAGGACTTAACGGAAAAATTCCACGGTAAGGTCCCCAACACCATGGAAGAGCTGACTACTCTTCGTGGAGTCGGGCGAAAGACGGCGAGTGTAGTGTTGAATCAGGCCTTTGATTTGCCAGCCATCGCGGTCGATACCCATGTGAAAAGGGTTAGCCACCGTTTAGGTTGGACCCGCAATACCGATCCCGAAAAGATCGAGGCCGATCTTTGCCAGCTTTTGAAGAAAGAACACTGGGGTTTGGTTAACGGGCTTTTGATTTTGCATGGTCGTCGGATCTGTAAGGCGAGGAATCCATTGTGTGGAGAGTGTAAGGTGAGGAAATTTTGCGCGTATGGGATGAATCATGAATTGGATTGAGCTTGAAATTAAATTAGAGGATGGCGATCGAGAAAGGGTGACCTCCTTTCTTTTTGATTTAGGCGCTTGCGGGGTCGATGAGAGCGATTTTCTTCCGCCAAAGACGATCCGGGCCTATTTCAATCACCTCACTCAAGAACAGTTGAAGCAACAGGTTTCGGAATTTTTAGGGGAACGGGTCCATACGCTCAAAGAGGTGAAAGAGGAAAATTGGGGAGAGGAATATAAGAAATATTTTCATGCTCAACGACTTTCGAGTGAGTTTTATTTGATTCCTGCCTGGGAAAAAGATCTCCCCTTTCCCCATTATCGGATTCCGATTTTTATGGAGCCCGGGCAGGCCTTTGGGACTGGACTTCACCCTTCGACGAAGTTGTGCGTGCGGCTCATTGAACGATTGATCCAATACAATCCTAAATTAAAACAGGAACGCTTTTTAGATGTGGGCACCGGAACCGGGATCCTTTCGATTGTTGCCAGAAAAATTGGGATCGAAAATGTAACCGCGGTTGACATTGATCCGATTGCCGTCGAAGTGGCAAAAGATAATTTAATCCTGAACCAGACTTCTGGTGTGACGCTGATAGCAGGTTCACTCGAATTGTTGGAACCGCCTTATAGCGCAATCGTTTCCAACATTCTCTATGACACCCATGTCGAGTTGGCTTCCCATTATTCCCGGTTGCTCCCAAGAGGGGGGCAGATCATTCTTTCGGGGCTTTTGACTCCTCAGATTAAACCGTTAGAGGCTTTTTTTAGGGAACGGGGATTTATTCGAGAGCTAATGAGTTCATTGCAGGAGTGGTCTGCAATGGTGCTGACAAAGACTCAGCTGGAATGAATTCGAAGTGATTGGGATGTCGGAAGAGCTCTTTCAAGAGGGCTAAATGCATCGCATGTCCTGCCCTGAAGCTGACCATTTCCGCTAACAACCAACTGCCACAAAGACTGAGATCGCCAATGGCATCCAATAGTTTGTGGCGAGCGCATTCATCTTCAAAGCGAGCGCCCGATGGATTTAAGATGTCGTCATCCGAAAAGGCGAGCACATTCTCAAGGCTGGCTCCTAAGGCCAGATGATGGGACTTTAAATATTCCAGATCCTTTAAAAAACCAAAAGTTCTGGCGCTGGCAATCGATTCAGAAAACTTTTGAGGGCTAAGTTCAAGTGCGCATGTTTGCAATCCAATTTTCGGGTGAGGAAAATCGACCGAGGTGGTGAGGCGAAAACGATCGCGGGGAAGCAGCTCGCAGATCGATCCTTTTTGATGGATCCGAATCGGTTTGGTGACCTTTAAAATTGAGTTAGTGAAAGGTTGAGGAGACAGGCCTACTTCCTGGAACCCTTCGATATAGGCCTTGGCACTTCCGTCTAAAATCGGGAGTTCGGGTCCGTTGACTTGGATCAAAAGATTTTGGATCCCACAGGAATAGAGGGCAGCTAATAGGTGTTCAACGGTGGAAACGGTAAATTCAGGTTGGGAGGGAAGGGCAAGGGTAGTGGCGTTTTCCGACTTTACAACAAAGGGATAGCGGGCCGGAATGGGAATGCAATCGGCGACGTCGGTTCGTTGAAAGGCGATTCCGTGATTGGGGGGTGCCGGGAGGAGTTCGATGCGCGAAGCCACACCTGAATGAAGGCCGATTCCCGTAAAGGTCAGCTTATCATTGAGGGTGTTTTGTATGAGGTATTGGCCATCCATAGACTGCGTACTAAAAGAGCAAAGACTATACCAATCATTTCCTGATCGATAGCAAAATATAGCTAAAGAATATCATGGCTTTGCCTGAATGGATCGAACCTAGATTGTGTGGTTTTATCGACGGATGTGTGGATTTAGACACAGGGTATTTAAAGGTTTAACAGGACCGAATATCCAGCTTGGATAAGGAGGTGGTAGAGATGGTTATTGTTCGAGGAATAAGAAGTATTGGCGCGTGACTGGAGGGCATAAGCAATGCCGGCTTTGGCAAAGAATCCTCGAATCGAAAGGTTGTAATCGGCTCCTATATAAGAAAGGTATTCTTTCCCCGATATTTCCAAGGCGTAATTTGAATGAAGGTTGTTGTAGGTGGTGGTCAGGGCAATTGCTTGGAACAAAGGAGGGTTTTTATCGAGCATCAAGCCGAGATCCACATCGATGCCATTGGTCCGATCCCGGCCATGGTACATGCCGGAGGCTCGTACAAAACCGGAAATGCTCCCCAGTGGAAAATGGAAACCTAAGAGGAGGTTAGCGAGTGCAGGGAGACCTAAGCTCCCTCCGATTTCAAAAGCAAATTCACTGGGAGTGGACGCTGAGGTCGATTCCACCAAAGGGGTTGGCGTCTTTGGAACTGCAAAAAGTGTGGCGGAAAATAATAAAATGAGAAGCGCTTTCATGTTTCTCTCAATTCTCCAATGAACCTAAAGTTACGCTCAACTCCCCTTGCGATGAGAAAAAACTTTTTCGAACGTCGCCCGTTGCCAGGTAGGTAATGCCTGCCACCATCCGATATCGAAAACGGTGCCCGCTGAACTCAATTCCAGAATAGGGACCCCACCACAGTGCATGGCCATTAAAGTTTCCATTCCCAACGGTGGCATTGCTGCTCTTAAAACTGCCATCATAATCGATATATTTTGCGCTGACGCCACTGAAGAAAAGCATCCAGTCGGTGGGACGAATGCCGGCAACAACCGCAGCATCGGCACTGGTGGTGCTGTATTTGTAAGAGGTGCTGGCACTGTTTTCATTGGTGGAGCTGGCGATGCCTCCAAGGCCCCCCACCCCGGCCAAACTAAAATTCCCGGCATGGGTATCTAAGAACGGCTCGCCAACCAGTTGGTATTTCCCCCGGAGGGTAATTTCGTGAAGGTTAAAATCGATTCCGACATCGAGGCGCGGGAGGATGGAGAGATCCCCGAAGACCGAAACATCTTCCGGTGTGCTGATCGTAGGATTTGATATCGAAGGGGCTCGAGTTGCGAGATCAGGGGTGAGTTCGATGGTGGGACGACTTCCCAATCTGGCTCCTAAAGCTGTTTTCATGCGCCGACCCGTCATTTCGGAGGAGGGCATGGGACGCTCTTGTGGGCGGATGCGCACCGGAATGGCACAGGCATTCAGGAGTAACAGCAGGGCAAGGCAGAGAAATATTCTACGGGCCATTTATGTTTATTAAACACGCGATTTTTGACTCTGGGAAGGCTTAGTGGAAGTATGGGAAACACTCATGGCTAAAGTGAAAAAAGTAGTGATTCCCGTGGCGGGATTAGGGACGCGCGGTCTTCCATTCACTAAGGAAGTCCCGAAGGAGATGCTGCCGATTATCGATACCCCCACTATCCATTTTATTGTGGATGAGGTGATTGCCGCAGGAATCGAGCAGGTCGTTTTTGTGACCAGTAAAGGGAAGTCGATCCTCGAAGACTATTTTGATCCCTCCCCTAAACTTGAAAGCTGGTTGCGCAAAAAGGGGAAGGAGGAGTTGGCCGATAAGATTTCGCAAATTGGTCAGCTCTGTGAAGTGACTTCGGTGCGTCAGAAAGAGCCGCTCGGCTTGGGGCATGCGGTGCTGTGTGCTCGCTCGATTATTGGTAATGATAAATTTGCGGTTTGCTTAGGGGATGAGATCTTTCCACCTTGGAATCCTCCCTCGATTCAACCGGCCCTAAAACAGTTGGTAAAGTATTCTGAAGAGTTAAACGTCTCGGTGGTAGGGACGGTGGAGGTTCCGCGCGAAGATAGTCTCATCTATGGAATCATCGATCTGGGTGGGAAACGGTTAGAAAAACAACCCGTGAAGGTGTTGGGAACGGTGGAGAAACCGAAACCTGCCGATGCCCCCAGTCCTTACGCGATTATTGGGCGTTATATTTTTGAACCCTCTTTATTTGAAGAGTTAGAACAGGTGAAGCCAGGAAGCTCCGGCGAAATTCAACTCACCGATGGTCTGGATCGACTGGCGGCAAAAGGGAAATTATATGCTGTGCCGGTGGAAGGACAGCGGTATGATATTGGAAATCATCTTTCTTATTTAAAGGCACAGGTCGATGCTGCTTTGAGACGGCCGGAGTTGGCCGAGCCACTTCGAAATTATTTGAAAGGACTGTGAAAGGACTATGAGATTACGAGATTGCTTCGTCCCCTTCGCTGCGCTCTGGGGGCTCGCAATGACGGCCCATGGATTCATTCCGCCGATTGGGGTGGTTTTGAAAGAAGGGTTCAGCCAAAGGAAAGCCAACTCCTTTGAGTTGAAATTGCGCCATCATTTATCTGGAAAGTGGGATGGAGAAATTCAGGAACTGATCTCCTGTGATCGGAGTGAGTGTTTAGTGATTTGGAATGGATCGGGGATCGAAGCGGTTTCAGGAAAGATTTCCGATACCGGTTTTATTTTAGGGGCCGGCAACATTCCAAGCCGAACCCAAGCTGCGTTGCGCGCCCTTTTGAGTTTTAATGGCGATTCCTATCAGAACCAACTTTTAAGGAGTGGTTTTTTGAGCCGCGAACTTTTCAACCAATACAAGCAGGGATTTGAACCCCAAGGAGATCCACGCACCTGGAACATCAAGGACAATTATCTTGTTCAACCGGGTACCTCCCTACAACGAACCGAACAGGGGCCTGCATATGAATTCGAAGGGAGAAAAGGTTGTGCCGTTTGGCTCGATGTTTCTACCAGGGTCACTCGAAAATTAATTTGGAGCAATGGGGATGCGACTGCCAGCTGGAAATTTGAACGGGTAGCGTCCGAATCGCAATGGGGACCGATGGCCCATCGGATCGAGTCGGAAGGGAATGGATTTGGAAAGGTAGAGAGCGATGTTGTTTCCTTTAAGGCCAACACTTCCCATTCTAAATTTCGTGAAGTTTGGAAGCGCACCTATACTGGGAATCTCTCTCAGCAAACCGAACAGATTTTAAGTCGCTTTTTGGCCTATCGCTGATGGAAACTCCCATCGCCGAGATTGCAATCCCTTATCGAGTTTACCAATCCTATCATTATCTCTGCTCGGAAACCGATCTCACTCCCGGGAGTCTGGTGGAGGTGGAGTTTGGGACAAAAAAGACGATCGGTTTTTTCCTGGGCTTTGCCGAAAAAAGTGAATGGGCCCCGGAAAAGTTAAAAAAAGTAAGGGATGTTTTAATCCGGGAACCTCTTTTTGATCCGACGATGCTCCGTTTTTTGAAGTGGGTCTCCGATTATTATTGCCATCCGTATGGGGAGGTTTTATCGACGGCAATTCCGCGAGATTATTGGAAAGGGAAACTCAAGCAAAAATTACCCAAGCCGCCTTCCCTTCCAGAGATAGTGGCAGGAACTCCTCCAACATTGACTGCTGAGCAAACGAAGGCTTTGGAACAGATCGAAAATACCCCCGTTACACAGCCGATCTTATTGCATGGGGTGACGGGAAGCGGAAAGACCGAAATTTATATCCGGTTGATCGAAAAAACATTGGCCGAGGGAAAAGGGGCGATGATTTTAGTTCCCGAAATTGCATTGACCCCGCAACTCTCTGGAAGGTTTGCCGAACGGTTTCACCACAAGGTTTCGATCTTGCATAGTGGCCTGACACCCAGAGAACGTTTCTGGCACTGGCAGCAGATAGTTTCGGGGGAGCGACCGGTGGTCTTAGGGGTCCGTTCCGCCGTTTTCGCGCCGGTTCCTAATTTGGGGCTCATTATCGTCGATGAGGAGCATGAACCCTCGTTTAAACAGGAAGATAATCTCCGCTATCACGCTCGCGATCTGGCGGTAATGCGAGGCCATTTTTGGAATGCACGAGTCGTCCTAGGATCGGCGACGCCATCGGTGGAGAGTTACGCCAATGCCAGAAGAAAAAAATATGGTTATGTGCGGCTCGCTGAACGGGTGCAATCACGCCCACTGCCTGAAGTTCGAATTGTGAATGTACGGGACAAGGAAAGTTGTTTCCAGGGAGTGCCTTGGCTGAGCCATGTCCTTTATCAGCAGATGGCTGAAACTCTGGCGGCGGGGGAGCAAACGCTTCTTTATTTGAACCGGTTGGGGTTCGCCCATTTCCTCTATTGCAATGATTGTGGCCATACCTGGAGCTGTCGGCAGTGTGATATCTCTCTTACCTATTATACTTCACCACCTTTATTAAAATGCCACTATTGTGGATCGCACCAGCGTCCTCCTTCGAAATGCCCTCAGTGCATGGGTATTAAGTTGGAAGCGATGGGGGTGGGGACGGAACGGGTCGCTCGTGTCATGGAAAAAATTTTTCCGACCGCTCGAATAGAGAGGATGGATCGATCGGTCATCCAGGGGAAGAAAAGTTTAGAGGAGCTTTTAGCGGCGGTGCATGCCGGTGAAGTCGATATTTTGGTGGGAACCCAGATGATCGCAAAGGGGCATGATTTTCCAGGGGTCACTTTAGTTGGCGTGCTCATGGCCGATGCCAGTTTGCATGTGCCCGATTTCCGCGCGAATGAACGGACCTACCAGATCTTGACCCAGGTTTCGGGTCGGGCAGGAAGGGCTCAGAAACCGGGACGGGTGGTCCTGCAGACCATTCACCCCGACAATCCCATCATCCTTTCGTCATTGAATCCCGATCCCAATGAATTTTATGGAAAGGAATTGGCCCTTCGAGAACTCCACCACTTTCCCCCGTATGGTCGCATTGCGATGCTGCGATTCCAGCACCGCCAATCGTTAAGGGCAGAAGGTTTGGCGAGAGAGATGATCCAATATATCCATTCCCAAGGAAAGACGGTTGGAATTGAAATTCTTGGCCCTACCGAGGCCCCGGTCGCTCGGGTAAAGGGGCTCTATCGCTGGCAGTTCCTATTGAAAGCGGGAACCGTGAAGCAGATGCAGGATCTCCTCCATTCGACGAAGGGGTTCCTCCAGGCCAAAAAATCTCCGGTTCAGTGGTTTATTGATGTCGATCCCTTGCATATGGGGTAGTCAATTCCCAAAACAGAGCAGTCCGGCAGGAAGGGGGCCGCAAGTTGACAACCCTTACCGCCCTATCTATTTCTACAGGATCATGATTTCATTGGAAAAAGCGGTTCAAAATACGGCGATCCGCCTCCTGGGTTACCGCAAGGCTAAAGGGGCTCGTGACCATTTTAAAACCACCCTTTCTGAGTTTTCCCGCTTTGTCGAATGTTTAAATCCCCTCCGCACTGAGTCGAATCAAAAACAGATTCTGCTGGACCGGCTCGAGCGCCTGAAAAAAACTTGTGCGGTGGGAAGGATGG
>CAZRZK010000039.1:0-36482 GCA_964604555.1 uncultured Pseudobdellovibrionaceae bacterium
CGCCGATTTCCCGTCGTTGACTGAAAATAATGCATGGAAAGAGCCAATATTTTCTTTCATCGGCAGGCCAGTCACCTTTCCATTGGTTCCAACAAAGAACCAGTTGGAACCAGGACCTGAGAAACCGCGGAGTTGGAAAGTGAGGGGGTCATCATCCTCATCAACTGCATAGACCGAGAGGTCTATATTTACATTTTCGGTTTCGTTGATATCTCCCAACACGACGGGAGTTTGACGCCAACGGGGTGGGTGGTTGGTTTTCAGAATTTCAATTTTTACCGATGCAGTGGCAGTGGCCTTAAGCGGATCCAATACCCGAACCTCGATCGTTTGAATACCTACATCGGTTTTTTGTGGCGTTCCACTTAAAATACCACTTGCCGAAACCTCAGCCCATGCAGGGCCAGAAGCCTTCATGAAAGTAAGCGGGGCATCCCCATCGGGATCCTTTGCAAAGACAGAAAGGTTGACGCTGAGCGATTCCCCATGACTAATTTTATTGAGGTTAATCGGGTTCATCGTCCAGATCGGTTTTTGATTCGAACCGGAAACCGTTACCTTTAGGAGCACATCTTGATAGGCGTTTTGTGAATCCATGGCACGGATTTTAAATTCATTCAAACCCGCATTGGCCATTTGTGGAGTTCCCGTAAAGATCCCTTTAGTTGAGACCTGCCCCCAAGAAGGCCCGTTCACTAAACTGAAGGAGATCATATCGCCGTCCACATCCTTGACGTAACCGGCGATATTAAAAACCATCTGGTTCCCTTGACTTGCGGTGGTTAGGATTGGGTCCAAAATCCATTCGGGGGGATGGTTGACATGCCCCACGATTACCTTGATTTCGGCAGTGTCGTGACCTGCAATGCGATCCTCTACCTGGACATGGAAGGTATGAATGCCTACATCACTCTTTTTTGGAAATCCAGACAGTCCACCGGCTTCTCCTAAAGTAAGCCAAGAAGGGCCATCAAGCATCGTGAAATAAAGGCGATCGTTGTCGGAATCGATGACAAAGGTAGTGAGATCCACATTGTAATTTTGCTCTTCAACCGCATCCCGCAGAGCAAAAGCATGGGATTTCCATTTCGGCCCTTCATTCGATTTTTTTACTTTGATTCTGAGGGTGGCACTAGAACTCAGTCCGCCCGAATCAGAGACCTCAACCTTAATATAGGTTTCCCCAATATCTTCTAAGAAGGGTTGACCATAAAGGCGTCCTGTGGGGCCGTCGAGTTTCGCCCAGTTTGCTCCAGGTCCAGTGAAGGAGAGTATCCTGAAGTTGAAGGTTTCGTTATCATCGGGATCGGAAATAGAATTCCGCAAAAACTGCTCATAGGCTCTCTGAGTATTGGCCTCGGGCATATCCACCACTTTCGAACCATCAGGCAAAATGACCGTTTTCCATTCAGGAGCATGGTTTACATGATTGACTTTCAGGAGGAAGGTGGCGGTATCGTTATGGGTCTGACCATTGATGACCGTTTGCATGACCACTTTAATCTTATTGTTTCCTAGATTGGCTTTTCCGGGACGACCAAAAAGGGTTCCGGTGGTTTGATTGATCTCCAGCCAATTGGGATCGGTCGTTTCAACAATTTTATAAGCAGATGGGTTGGTGCTGGTTTTGATGACAAAATCGGTGAGATCCCGTGAATAAAGTTTATCTTCATAAGCTTCTTCCAAGATAATTTCACTTGAGATCCATTTAGGGGGTGTTGTTTTTTCAATCACACGGCCATATCCAAGGCCGATATCTTCACCGCCTTCTCCTTTTACTTTCAATACGATGTTGTTGTACGCACCCACATCATTATGTTCTGGGAGTCCAGAAAGAATGGAACCTCGTAAAACCATCCAAGTGGGAAGGTTGTGCGCTTCGAAAGTGAGAGGCGTGCCATCGGAGTTTTTCACCACCTTTTCGAGATCAAAGTTGAAAAGAGTCCCTTCGTTTTGCAGGCCAAGATCGATTTTTTTTTCTTCGTTGGTCCATTTGGGTGGGACAGCGACTGTTAGGATTACCCGTTGATCGATGTCGCCTTCATCTCCGGATCGCACCGACAACCCTTTAAATTCAATCGTTCCGGCATCCGATGTCGTCGGTAAACCGATCAGCATCTCGCGTTCGGTGTCGAGTTGGAGCCACAGGGGCTGATTTTTTATCGACCAGGTAAGCGGACCGAAGGTATTGTTGATCAGCAGCTCACGCAATTTAAATTCAAACCGTTTATTGGCCTGTGCTTTTAAGCGAATCGGATCCTCTTTGAAATAATTTCCTCTCGCGGCGAAAATCGCACTGGAAAAAAACAGAGCGGTGACGATGATTCTTGGAATGGCCATTGATTTCCCCCTATACCCATTGAGCCCATTAAATCGCAATTATTCTATCAACCAAACGGCTGTGGCCAAGAACAAAATGGACAATTTGCTCTTAACATTCGTTATGGTTGACTCGTCGTTCTAACGCTGTTCCCGCTTGCCACCCGTCTTAAAAGGTGCCCGTCGTATTTCAAGCTTAAAAGGTAGCGGTCACAACCATATCGATCGTGACCGCTACCTTTTAAGCTTGAAATACGACGGGCACCTTTTAAGGCTTTAGGCGATACATCATCCGCGGGAAGGCGGCGGCTTCGCGGAGGTGATCGAGTCCGCAGAGCCAAGAGATGGTTCTTTCGAGTCCCAATCCAAAGCCGGCATGGGGAACGGAACCATATTTTCTAAGGTCTAAGTACCAATCAAAGGCACTTTCCGGCAATCCATGCTCACGAATCCGGCCGATGAGGAGATCGTAACTGTCTTCCCGTTCTCCTCCTCCGATAATTTCGCCGTAGCCTTCAGGGGCGATGCAGTCCATTCCGAGGGCTACTTCTGGACGTTTGGGATCTCGTTTCATGTAAAAAGCTTTGATTTGACTCGGGAAACGATGAATGAAAATGGGTCGGTCAAAATCTTCCGCCACCGCGCTTTCTTCGGGAGCGCCAAAATCATTTCCCCATTCGCAGGGAAGGTTTTTCTTCTTCAAAATTTCGATCGCTTCGTCGTAACTCACGCGAGGGAAGGGGGCTTTCACATTTTCCAGTTTGCTGGTGTTGCGTTCGAGTGTCGCAAATTCATTTTTACATTCTTTCAACACCCGTTGGACGCAATATTCCAGGAATTTTTCGGCGAGCACCATGTTGTCGTCGAGGTTATTGAAAGCGACCTCTGGCTCCAGCATCCAGAATTCGGTGAGGTGTCGACGGGTTTTGGATTTTTCTGCCCGAAAGGTGGGGCCGAAACAATAGACCTTGCCAAAGGCCATCGCGCCGGCTTCGGCATAAAGCTGTCCGCTCTGGGAGAGATAGGCCTTTTCGTCGAAATATTCGGTCTCAAAAAGGGTGGTGGTCCCCTCACAAGCGGCTGGAGTAAAAATCGGCGTGTCGATGAGGGTAAAACCTTCTTGGTCGAAGAAATCACGAACCGCTTTGACGAATCGATCGCGGATTTTCAAGATAGCATGGGTTCGGGTGCTGCGAAGCCAAAGATGACGATTCGAAAGCAGGAAGTCGGGACCGTGTTCTTTCGGCCCAATCGGATACTCCTGGGCGATCTGGATAATCTCGAGCGATTCGGCATCGAGTTCGAAGCCTCCTTTAGCCCTTTTCTCTTCGCGGACCTTACCTTTCAAAATCAACGAACTTTCCTGCGTGAGGGTGTCGAATTTCTCGAAGTCGCTATCAGGGATTTGCCCTTTTGCGAAAACGGCTTGGACGACACCACTGCCGTCTCTCATCATCAAAAATTTAATCTTGCCGGAGCTCCGTTTGCTATAGACCCAGCCACGAAGCGTGACCGATTGGCCGACAAATTTGGAAAGTTCTTTGATCGTGGTAACCATATTCACTTATGCGATTGCTGAGCGGGCGCCTGGTTTCCGGCCGACCCCTTTTTTCTTCTCGGTCCACTTTTCAACATAGATGGTGAAAGGGGAGGCGATATAGACGGTGGAATACATTCCGACGAAAATTCCGAAGACCATCGCGATCGCGAAGCTCTGGATTTCTCCAGAAGCGAAGAAAATTAAAGGAACAATCGATACGAGAGTGATCATTCCGGTCAAGATGGTACGGGAAAGGGTGAGGTTCACCGCTTTATTGATGGTGTCGGAAAGAGGTAGTCCTTCGGCTCCGGACTTCAGCATTTCACGGACCCGGTCATAGATCACGATGGTATCGTTCACGCTATAACCGGCAATGGTGAGCAGAGCGGCAACGGCGGTAATCGTAAATTCACGACCGGTTAATAAATAAAACCCTACGGCCATCATCAAATCGTGAATCATCGCGATCGTGGCTCCAGGAGCGAATTTAAAGTCGAAACGCATCCAAATGTAGATGGTGATCAAAAGAATAGAATAGATCAGCGCTTGCACCGCGGAGCTTTTCAGTTCTGCGCCCACCTTGGGACCGACGATATCGGCAGATTGGATGGTGACTTTGTCGCTGCCCACTTTCCCCAAAAATCGCTTATTTAAAGGCTCGGCTTTGGTGTCGGCGGCGGAACGAGCGGTGATCATGTAGTCCTGTTGATTGGCATCGAGGGCCACTACGCTTGCCTCCGCTTCCCCGAGTTCTTCCATGATTTTGCGAATCTGTTCAATGTCGGTGGCCGATTTAAAGTGGACCTGGATTACTGAGCCGCCGGTAAAGTCGATTCCGAAGTTTAAGCCTTTGGTAAAAACCCCCACGGCGGAGAGGATGACTAGCAATCCCGAGATCGCCATGAAAAATTTAAATTTTCCGATAAAATCGATATTTGTAGGAGGAATCAGTTCAAAGAATTTCATCTTAAACTCCGATAGTTTTGTTTCGGGAGACCACGAGCGAATCGAATAACACGCGCGTGACAAAAACCGAGGTGTAAAGGGATGCGATCAATCCGATCAGCAAAGTGACAGCAAATCCACGGATGGGGCCATAGCCAAAGCTCAGCAGCACTACTCCCGACATAATCGTCGTTACGTGAGAATCAATAATCGCCGAGAAGGCCCGTTTATAGGCTTCAATGAGCGCCATTCCAAAAGCTTTTCCCATTCGCAATTCTTCTCGCAGCCTTTCAAAAATCAGCACGTTTGCGTCCACCGCCATACCGAGCGTCAACGTGACGCCGGCGAGACCGGGGAGGGTGAGGGTGCCTTCAAAAGCGGCCATCATGGCAAAGATATAGAGACCGTTGAGTAGGAGCGCGATATTGGCGAAGGTGCCCGATCCTTTGTAATAGACAGTCATGAAAAGGAAGACGAGGGCGAGTCCGGCGGCCAGTGAATAGGTTCCCGCCTTAATCGCATCGGCTCCAAGTGAAGGTCCGACGATCCTTTCCTCCAAGAACTCAAGTCGAGCAGGAAGGGCACCTGAGCGGAGCACTAAGGAGGTGTCCTTAGCGTCGTTCATAATATCTTGTTGGCTTCGGCCGGTTCCGCCCATTTCGATAATGGCATTGCCACCCGATATTTTTTGCTTGATGCGGGGAGCGGAGTGAACATTGTTATCGAGCACAATGGCCATGTGTTTATAAACATTTTCCCCCGTCGCCTTTTCAAAGCGTTGCGAACCGGCAGGGGTCATCCGGAAATGGACGATGGGCTCGTTGTTTTGGGGATCAAAGCTGTAGTAGGCATCGGCTAGATCTTCTCCAGTCACGAGAGGCTCTCTATCTAAAAGATAAGGGATGTATTCCACTTCGTGGGTGTTGATGTTGGTCTTCTTGCTGAAAAGTATTTCGGTATTGGCCGGGATCTTGCCGGTTAAATATTTGTTGAGCTCAGCGAGGTAAATTGAAATAGGTTTTCCTTCCTCAGGCTTCATCTGCTTTTCTTTTTCAAAGGCGGCCACCCAATCCTTCAGCTGTTGTTCCGAGGGGGTTTCATTGGGGACATCGGGGCCGGATCGTTCAATTTGAAAGGAGAGTTTTGCGGTGCGGGCAATGATCTCTTTTAAACGTCCAGGCTCTTGAATACCCGGGAATTGGATGAGGATCTTCTCTTCGCCGTGGCGTTGGATGATCGGTTCCGCGATTCCAAATTCATCGATACGATTGCGCAGGGTTTCCATCGATTGGTCGATGGCACGCCGCCTGACTTCGGCTTCATAGAGCTGAGTCATATGGAGCGAGGCGCTCTCTTTTGTTTGGCTGTCAAAATCTAAGAGTTGAGAGAGTTCGGTGCCGATCACTTTTTCAATTTTTTTCCAAGTTTCGTCGCTGGAGTATTTCACCACCACTTTATTATCGGCGGTGGTTTCGTAAGTGGCTCCTTCGATCTTTTCCCGTTCCGCTAATTCCTTTAATTGATTCTTCAGTTTGGTGACGGCATCGCGATTCACTTCATTGAAGTCGATTCCCATCACGAGGTGCAACCCACCTTTAAGATCTAATCCCAATTTGAGGGTTTCGGAAGGAATGTAACTGTAATACCAAGGGTCATCTGCTTTAGGGGCTTTCGGGACCGATTTGCCGGTGCTGAATTTAATGAGGGATGGAATCAGCAGGTAAAATGAAAAAAGAATGGTGAAAAAAAGAACAATGATGCGTGTCTTGAGCCCCTTCATTTTTTTCCTTCCTGAGTGTCTTTGGGTAGGTTGGCTGCGCTTTCAGCAATCTGTCCGCGGAGCATCTTCAAGCAAACATCTCCGTCGACTTCAAGTGTGACGAAGCGTTCGCTCAAGGTGCGAATCGTGCCGATAATTCCCGCTTGAGTGACCACCATGTCCCCCTTTTTTAATTCGGTTAGGAACCGTTGGTGCTCTTTTTGCTTTTTTTGTTGAGGTCGGATGACCAAAAAGTAGAAAACCCCAAACATTAAAACCAGAGGAATCATGGGGGTAAAACCGCCGGCGGGTCCAGTGGGAGCTCCTTCGGCAAAGGCGGCTGTAGGAACAAGAAGGAGACTAAAGAGTTTCATTCGGTTCATTATGTTCATCTGCAAGCACTCCTTTTCCATAACCTGCCTTTAATCGCGGTCGCATCTGCGAGTAAAAATCGGCCCATCCACCCTTTGCACTCTTTTGGTCAATCGCGTGGCGGGCCATGGCAATAAATCGGTGATAGTAATGGAGATTATGGAGTGTGGCAAGGCGGCAACCCAAGATTTCTTTAGTGATAAAAAGATGCCTTAAATAGGATCTTGAAAACTGGGTACAGGCCGGGCAATGACACTCGGGATCAATCGGTTCATCGGCGAGCCGGTATTGTTGGTTCCTGATGTTGAGCAGCCCATCATGAGTAAACAGCCCTCCATTTCGACCGTTTCGGGTGGGTAGGACACAATCGAACATATCTATTCCGTTATGAATGGCCTCGAGGAGATCTAAAGGAGTCCCTACGCCCATTAAATAATGGGGCAGAGAAGGAGGAAGGTGAGGTTGAATCCCTTCTAAGGTTGCCACCATCTCTTCATGGGGCTCGCCTACACTCAATCCGCCCACAGCGATGCCATCAATCGGTAAAGCACAGGTCAATTCAAGGCTTTTTCGGCGAAGTTCGAGGTTGGTTCCCCCTTGGCAAATCCCAAAAATCGCCTGCCCTTCCTTCTTAGGTTCGCGCAGGAAAACGCCCGCCCAGCGGGCGCTTCGTTCTACCGCTTCATTTAAGAGGGCTGGAGTCGAGGGCAGGGCGGGGCAGTGATCAAGCACCATCGCGATATCGCTCCCAATCGTTCGTTGGATTTGCGCAGCGAGTTGGGGGGTCAGGAAAATTTCATCTCCATTTAAGTGGGAACGGAATCGGACCCCATTTTGGAGTAACTGCACACTTTTCGCGAGGCTAAAGACTTGAAATCCTCCGCTATCGGTGAGAATGGGGCGATCCCAACCCATCCAGCGATGGAGCCCGCCAAACTGTTGGAGAAGATCTAGGCCGGGTCTTAAGTAGAGGTGGTATGTGTTGCCCAAAATGATCTGACTGCCGGCCGCCTTTAGTTCTTCGGGAGCGACACTTTTAACGGCACCATAGGTACCGACCGGCATGAAGACCGGCGTTTGGATCGTGCCGTGCGGAGTGTGGAGCTCTCCTCGACGGGCAGAGCCGCTCTGGCTCAGGACTTTAAAGAAACTCATTCGCCTGCGTTGTATGTGATAGGATGGATAAAAACAATGAAAATACTCTTCGTAGCCAGGGGACTTTCCGATCGGTGTGGAGGGGCTGGCATTTCCGAGGCCGGCTTTGCCGCTCACCTTCCCGATTACGTCGATACAACGGTGATTTGCCCGCAGGATAATTACGACCCCGCCTTCTTGGAACGCTGGGGGGTGAAGTCGCTGCGTCCCTTTCGTCGAATAGATGTGCTCTTAGCTTGGTTAATGCCGACCCACTGGTTAACCCAACTCATTCGCGAACAGGATCGAGTTCATTTCAATGGCCATTGGGCGTGGTGGGATGTGATGGCGAGTTGGATCTGTCGCCGTTACCAAATTCCTTATTTGGTTCATCCCCGAGGGATGCTACCAGAACGATACCGCCATGTAGGGTTTAAAAAAATATACAATCGAATTCTAGGGTATCGATTTATTCGAAATGCCTTTCGAGTCGTTGCTCTTAGCCCTTTTGAGATACAACAATTTGAGGGGTATCGAATCGATGCCGAAAAAATCAAAGTGCTTCCGAACGGTCTGATTCCATTTGAAGTGGAAACCACTTCGAAAGAACTCAAATTTCTTTATATTGGTCGGATCGAGGCGAGAAAAAATCTGATCTTTTTGCTTCAGGCCTTTGCTGAATATCGAAATAGGGGAGGCGAGTGTTTTTTGGAACTGATGGGGCCGGTTGAATATGGGTACGATCTTCTACTTCAAAAGGAGATCGAAAGATTAGGTCTTCAATCAAAAGTGAAACTTAGCCCCCCTCAAGTAGGAAAAAATAGCTTTATCGAAATGGCCAAAGCCCAAGCCGTGATCTACCCCGCCATTGATGAGGCCTTTGGCCGCGTGCCATTTGAGGCTGTTTTAGCGGGGACGGAGGTCGTTTTGCCCCGGCAGAGTGGGAGTGCCGATTACTTGGCCAGGTTCCGCACGACTCACCTTTATGAGCAGGCTGATTTGGCTGGGCTTGCCCAAGTTTTACTCGAACTTCGACCTCCGTCCCCCAATTTTGGGGACGGAGGTCGGGAGTGGATTATGAATGAAATGAATTGGAGTAGTGTCATTAATCGATTGATTACAAATGTTTATTAGTGAGTCGAATCACTCTCTTTATCATTTTCCCGACACGTGACCCTCAGCATGGAACATTGAACAATCAAAGGATCGACGCTGATTATTCCCGTCATGACCTCATCGGAAAAAAGGCAGCGGCCTCCACTTGTCTGGTGGGTTCCCCATTTCATCACTTGGCAATTGGTGATGGGGCGAGTGGTTTCTTCGACCGATTCAATTGCCCCGCAGGAAAAAGTAAATAAGAGAATGAGTAAAATAGTTTTCATGATTTAATCATACCCCCCTCAGTTCTCTATCGTTGACGAGGTGTGTAAGCTAGGGGATCTATCCACCATGCTAAAGGTGTTGTGTCTCATTGTTGTGGGTGTCGATCTCTTTGCTACTCCTTAAAGCAGCAATAGAAAAAAACTACTCTCCCTGTTTTTTTGTGGCGAGCTCGAAATCTTTTTGAAACGAACTCGATTTCTTAAGTTGTTCGTAAACCAACTCCGCCAGTTTTCTGCCCGTCTCTACGTCGGTACGATGGTGCATGCCCGCAAGCACGCGGTGATCGCCAATTTGTTGGGCCCGCATATCCAAGAAAGCGCGGTGTTGAGGAGAAAGATCTCTGAGGATTAAAGCGAATAATCGAGAGAGCACGGCATGGCCACTGGGATAAGCCTTGGTCACTTCGCGAGCCACGCAGGGCTCAAGTCCTTTGAGGTAAAGAAAAGGACGAAGACGCGGGAAATCGACTTTCAGTTTCTGCACGAAATAGTCGGCATCATTCCTCACCTGTTCAAAGAACGGCGTCCATCGCTGAATTTCATTGGGAGAGAAGGGGCTTTCCTTTCCCCCAAAGAAACTGTCTAAACTCACTAACACTTCCGATTTGGCGGCGATGCAATCCTCGGGCTTTCGATTTTTTTGATAAGCAAACAGTTCCGTTTCATCTTTTTTTTGAGCGTCTGAGCCGGGCTGCGGTGGGAGGGGAAGTGAGTTTTTTAAGGTCCCGTACCAATCGGCATGAATATAGATCGGTTGCTTGGGGGCGGGGTGGTGAACCACCTCCCGTGCCGAGAAACTTCCTTGAAGGGGAAGTAGGAATAATAACCAAAAATATCGAACGTTCATTGTGGCCTCCAGCGTTAATTATAGGGGCTACTCTAGCGCACAGTGATTGTAAAATATTTAAGCGTACTGCGTGAAATAGATGTCCTTCAATTTGAGTGAGGGAAATTCTTTTTGGTAATGACGCAGCAAGGAGGTCTTTAAAAAAGTCAGTTGCTGGAGCCAGAGTACATCGCTTACCTGCACCACCAAAATCTGATTTCGAATTCTCAAAGGGTGGGAGATTTTTGCTGCGGCGCCCCCGACAATGCCGGGCCACGCCCCCATAGCGCTCTGCTCCTCAAATCGATTTTGAAGCTCTGGGTCATTCTGGAAAAAACCCTTCATCAAGGACTTCAAGGAAGAAATGCCTCCCTCTTCACGGATTTTCCGTCCCCAGCGGGCTTGTTTGCGGTCCCTTTGGCGATCTTTCTGGAGTTTTTTTAGGTATTTTTCATCCTCTGTCACAGATTTGACCTTACTCCCGTTTGATTAAATGACAATTGCGTTTTCCCTCCTCCCAACGAAGGGTATAGAGGGAGTGTAAAAGCTCCCTCTTTCCCTTTCAATTGAGCCAGCGGCTCAGATTATTTGCAACCCCCCGACTTCAATGCTAAAAAAAACAACCTATGGATAGAAATCTTGCATTGGAATTTGTCAGGGTGACCGAGTCTGCCGCATTGGCTGTGGGACGGTGGATTGGTCGTGGGGATGAAAAGGCGGCCGATCATGCCGCGGTGGAATCGATGCGCAAAGCGTTTGATTCGATCTATTTCGATGGCACCATCGTCATCGGAGAGGGGGAACGGGATGAAGCCCCCATGCTCTATATCGGAGAAAAGGTCGGTGGTGGAAAAGGGGCCGGCGCCAAGATCGAGATCGCCTGCGATCCTTTAGAAGGAACCACGATTACGGCGATGGGAAGAAGCGAAGCCTTATCGGTGATTGCCGCTGGAGATGAAGGGAATCTACTTCATGCTCCTGATACCTACATGGACAAGATTGCCGTCGGGCCTGCGGCCAAAGGAGCCATCGATATTACCAAGAGCCCCACCCACAATTTAAAAGAGGTGGCGAAAGCCCTGAAAAAAGAGGTTGAGGACATGATGGTGATTATCCTCGACCGTCCTCGCCATGCCGATCTCATTGCTGAGGTCAGGCGCACGGGAGCTCGGATCCGATTAATTGGTGACGGAGACGTATCGGCCGCGATTGCCGTGGCTCGTCCCGAATCGGGAGTCGATATGTTGATCGGAATCGGCGGCGCTCCAGAAGGGGTGATCGCTGCAGCTGCTTTACGGGTGCTGGGTGGAGATATCCAAGGTGTTTTGAAATTCCGCAATGAACAGGAAAAGGTTCGTGCAGGACAAATGGGGATTAAAGATCTCAATCGGATCTATGGAATAGAGGATCTTGCTAAAGGAGATGTGATGTTCATCGCGACCGGCATCACCAATGGCAGTTACCTCCATGGTGTGCGTTATTTTGGGGGGGGAGCCCACACCCATTCGATCGTAATGCGATCGGAAACGGGCACGCTGCGCGAAATCCACGCGACCCATTATTTCGATAAAAAACCCCGGTACGGGTGGTAAAAAAAATGGCAGCTACGTATCGCGACCGCCGGATGCACGTTCCCATTGAGAAGCTCTATCAGGCGATTACCGATTTTGAGTCCTATCCCCAATTTGTGAGTGAGGTGGTCGGGGTAAAATTGCTTTCCAAAGAAGGCTCTACGAAACCGAAAGTGGAATTCGAACTCGAGGTGGTGAAACGGTTCCAATACACCCTGGAATTCAGTTTAGAAAAGCCCACAAAGGTTTCTTGGAAATTGGTGGAGAGTAATTTCTTCAAGAAAAATGACGGGGCTTGGGTGCTCACGGCTGACGGGAATGAAACCAACGCTCGTTATGAATTGGATGTGGCCTTTGGTTTTATGGTCCCCTCGTGGGTTTCGAAAAAACTGACCGAAGTGAATCTCCCTAAAATGATGGAGAACTTCGAGAAAAGGGCTCTCTCTTTATGAAATCGCATGACAATGATTCTGATGATGATTCTAAGGGTAATCCTAAAAAAGGGGGATGGGCCGAGATGGTGCGGGATCTCACCGCCACCGGTTTTGCCAGTGCTTTCCTCTCAGAAGATTCGATTTTAAGTTACTTGAAGGAAAAGAAACTTCCCAAAGAGTTGATAGCTCCACTCGTCGAAGGGCTCGTTAAAAAGAAGGATGAGTTTTATGGGGTTGTGGCCAAGGAGATCGGGAAAGTTTTTTCCAAGATCGACGTGGGGGCGGAAGTAACCAAATTTTTAGAGAACCATTCCATCAAGATAGAAGGGAAGGTCTCTTTTGAACCGAATGACAAGAAAGGGACTTCTATTACATGAAATCATTTGAACCGATTCACTCCGATCAGGCTCCGAAGGCATTAGGTCCTTATTCACAGGCGACCAAAGCCGGGAATATGGTCTTTTTGAGCGGGCAACTCCCCATTGATCCAGCGAGCAATCAAGTCGTGACCGGTGGCATCGAAGCCCAGACAGAACGGGTACTAAAAAACCTATTCGGCGTCCTCGCGGCAGTGGATCTCAAACCTTCGCAGATTGTAAAGACGACCGTTTTTTTAAAGAACATCGAAGATTTCCCTAAGTTCAACGAGACCTACCAGAAATTTTTCCAGCCCCCTTATCCGGCACGGGCCACCGTTGAAATCGCGCGCCTCTATAAGGATGTGCTGATCGAAATCGATGCCATCGCTGTTGCCCCTTAAGCCTGAACATGCGTCCGCGATGATCGAGATCGCGCGCCACAGCTTTCCCAAAGTCTGGAAGCTGGAGGAGTTCCAATATTTCCTGAACCATCGGGCGGCACGTTCATTTGGAATCTTTGAATCGGAAACCCTCATCTCCTATTGTCTCGCGCTTTTAGCGGGTGGCACGCTCGATATTATTTCTCTTGCCACTCATGAAGGTTCTCGACGGAAAGGATTCGCTCTCCAATTGATGGGTGAGTACATGAAAGATCCCTTTATCCAAGAGATCCACCTCGAGGTGATGGTAGGAAACGATTCGGCAATTCTGTTTTACAAAAAGTTGGGATTTGCCGAGCAGGGGGTCCGCAAGAAATATTATGCGAATAAGCATGATGCGCTCGTGATGAATTGGAAACGTTGAACGTTGACAAGCGAGAGAGTGGTAAATGAAAGTGCCACACTTTTCAGCACTCGTCGCGCGGCGAGTAAGCCAAAATAATGACGCTAATGAAGAAGGCCTGACGGCAATTGACTGCGGTACTGCCTGAAATTTGATACCGGACTTGGCATCTTGGTTGCAGTGTATGGGGATGAACACGAGGAATCGCAATGGCAGAAGAAGCCGCAAAAAAAGTGGAGGCGGGTGCCGAAGGGGCTGCGGCTCCTGCAGCTAAGAAAGATATCCTGACCTTAGTGATTTTAGTCCTCGCTGTCGTCAATTTGGCGGCGGTAGCCGGGATGGGATACTTGATGCAGGTGCTCTCGCAACGCGTGCAAGAGGTTCAGGTGGCGGCAGCGCAGCCGGTGGCGGTCGAAGAGAGTCATCATGGGGATACAGGGAAAGAGTTAGGGGATCCCTCCTTGGGAACTCTATTCCCGCTGGAAACTTTCCTGATCAATATTAATAGTGATTCCGGTCCTAAGTATCTCCAGACACAGATTGAATTGGAGATTGTCGATTCTAGTTTAGAAGACGAATTGACCCGTCGGAAGGCGGCGATTCGGGATGCGGTGATTGTGTTACTAGGGGCCCGTTCCTTTAAAGAATTACGTGAACCCGCAGGAATGCGAAAAGCCCGCGCCGATTTAGTTCGTTCTGTTAACAATCTTTTGACGACCGGTAAGATTAAGGATCTTTACTTCACGCAATTTCATTTCAATTGATCCATTATGGCAGAAGTTCTCTCACAATCTGAGATCGATGCGCTGTTAAATGCTGTCTCTGATGGCAAGGTCGAAGGCGGCGCCGCTGAAGCATCAGGTGCCAATCCTTCAGCCTCTCAGCCCATCTCAACGGGGCCCCAGCGTTCCAGTGGGAATGGGGATTGGGTAGCTTATGATCTGACTTCTGATGAGAAGGTGGGAAGGGCACGGCTCGCCGGATTGCAAGGGATTCATGATCGCTTTGCCCGGGCTTTTCGGATGACCATCTCGAAGATGCTCAAGAAGAATGTCACCGTCAACGCGACCAATATTGAGTACATCAAATTTGGGAACTATCTTTCCAATATTTTGCTCCCGGCCTCTTTGAATATTTTTTCGTTGCCACAGTTTAAAGGTTACATGTTGTTGATTGCCAGCTCCAAGCTGACCTACGCAATGGTCGATACCTACTACGGTGGAATTGAGCGGCCTTTCTCGAAAATGGGCGGGAAGGAACAGTTTACGACGATTGAGACCAACATGGTCCGGAAGATGTGTGAATTGGCTCTGGGGGATTTAAAGGATGCCTGGAGTTTGATTTATCCATTGGAACTTGAGTATTCACGGATGGAATCGAATCCTAATTTCGTAGGGGTCATTCAAGCACCCGAGTCAGTAGCGGTGGTTACCTTCGAGATTGAATTGGAGAACCTTTCCGGCCCGTTGATTTTGATTATCCAATTAAAAGCTTTGGAACCCATTCAGCACCTCCTCACATTAAATGTGACCGGTGAAATGAAGACCGATGAAACTCTCTGGCAACAGCATTGGCAAGAGGAGATGAGTCAGGTTTCAGTCGATATCCGCGTGAATGTAGGGGAGACGTCGAAGCAGCTCCGAGAGATTTCTCAGTGGAAAGCAGGAGATCTGTTGATGTTGAATCAGGACGCGAGCCAGCCCCTCACTCTTTATGTCGAGGGGCTGGCAAAATTGGAAGGAATGATGGGCGTATGTCGAGGCAATAATGCAGTTCGCGTCACTCAAATGATAGATGAAGAAAAGACGATAGGGGGATAGGGAAGATGGAACCAACTAATAAAGAAGAGAATGCAAATCCGACAGCAGGCCAAACTCCCAATCCAACGGAAACTCCAGCAGCAGCTGCCGCGCCGGTTACACCCGATCTGAAGTTGCATGTGAACCCGAATCCAAATGCTGGGACAAACGAAGGCAGTCTCGATTTCGTGATGGATATTCCCTTGAAGGTCACGGTCGAATTAGGAAGGACACGGATGTTGGTGCAGGATCTCCTCAAGATCCATAAAGGAAGCGTTATCGAACTCACGAAGATGGCCGGCGATTCTTTAGAGGTATTGGTGAATGATCGGGTCCTCGCCCGAGGTGAAGTGGTGGTCGTGAATGACAAGTTTGGAATTCGTTTAACCGATGTGGTGAGCCATGCTCAACGGATTAGGAGCTTAGGTGCTTAATATCCTATTCATTTTATCGACGATTTTACTCCAAGCAGCGGAGCTGAACCAGGTTCGGGTGGGTGGAGAATCGGTGGCGACGGTAGACTTTTTGTTAGCCGGCGGTGGCTCAGCAGTTCCGACTCTAACGGTGTTGGATGAGAATCGTTTGGAAATTACTATCCCCTCGATGCAGTTGGCGGGCCATTTCAATGGAAACTATTTTCAACGAGCTCCGCACGCCAATATTCGAAGTCTGGAGTTGCGCAATGCCGAAAAAGGGATTGTTGGGGAGTTGAATTTAGTCGGTGGGAATGCAGGAAAGAGATTTAAGCTAGACAAAGGAAGGATCTCGATCGAATCCTCCAATGAATCGAGATCCTTCTTAAAAATGGCACAGGACGAACAGAGCCCATTCATCGGAGAAAGTCTTAAAAAGGGGAGTGGCGTTGCTGCATCGGGTTCCAAGATATGGTTTTTATTGGGGGGGGTTCTTTTCCTAGCCTTGTCTGGAGGCATTCTCCTTTACGGTTGGCTCACTAAAAAAAGAAAAGTTTCAGGCGGGAGAAAATATTTAATCGAACAACTCTCTTACACCCCCTATGGCCCTAAAACGGGAGTGAGTCTCGTTAAAATAGGCGGCGAGTTTATGTTGATCGGAATTACGCCTCACCAGATTTCGTTGATTACGAACCTGAATGGGTTGAAGGCTCAGTATGAAGAAGAACGGCAATATGAACGGGAAGCCTTTCAAGAGGTCGTGCGATCGGAAGTGAGGCAAACAGAAAGGCGTTATAACGCATGACCCTTTCCCTCCTGAAATTTTGCTTAGAATTTGGGATGGAAAATGCGTTGTTGGCGGCCGATAAAGGGGCTCTGCCTGCGCTTCAGATTTCGCTGGGAAATGGGATTAACGGAACGGAACAGACGGCGGTAACGCTCAAGATCATCGCGCTGTTGACTGTTTTAGCGCTTGCGCCATCGATTTTGATCATGACTACTTCTTTCGTTCGGATCGTGATCTCCCTTTCGTTCCTCCGGCAGGCAATCGGAACTCAGGTGTTGCCCCCGAACCAGATTATCATCGGGATGGCCTTGTTTCTGACCGCTTTCGTGATGGCACCAGTTTGGAAAGGGATCTATTCGGAAGCTTTAGTTCCCTATTTCGACAATAAGATGAACCAGACCGACGCACTGGGATATGTCGAATCGAGTTTAAGACAGTTTATGTTCAAGCAGACCCGGGAAAAAGACATTGGGCTGTTTGTCCGGCTGGCGAAGCAGGAGATGCCGAAGAAAAAGGGTGATGTCCCGACCTA
The DNA here is from genome assembly GCA_964604555.1 of uncultured Pseudobdellovibrionaceae bacterium. GTDB lineage: Bacteria > Bdellovibrionota > FAC87 > UBA2466 > UBA2466 > CAZRZK01. The sequence continues at coordinate 16,956 of CAZRZK010000039.1, forward strand.
TCTCCTGATCCCGGCCTTTATGATTTCCGAGCTGAAAACGGCGTTCCAGATCGGGTTTCTGATCTATATTCCGTTTTTGGTTCTAGATATGGTGGTAGCAACAATATTAATGGGAATGGGGATGATGATGCTACCACCAGTCGTCATATCCCTCCCCTTTAAACTGATCCTCTTCGTCCTTGTGGATGGTTGGGAGTTAATTATAGGTTCTCTAGTGAAGAGTTTCGGTTAAAGGGGAGGGGTTTTGTTGAACAAAACCTTTCATTTAAAGTTTGCAACATGGGAACAGAAACAGTCCTGCAGGTTACACGTGAAGCGATGAAGCTGGCAATTATGCTCTCTGCTCCCATGTTGCTGTGTGGTTTAGTGGTGGGGTTACTGATCAATGTCTTCCAGGCTGTAACCCAAATCACCGAAAATACTCTGCAGTTTGTGCCGAAAATATTGGCGATGGTAATCGCCCTCTTTCTCTTTTCTCCCTGGATGCTGGACTTAATTATCGATTTTACATCGTCAATGTTTGAAAGCATTCCTCTGTTAGTCCGCTAGGGTTAGGTACCCACTTCCTTTACAGAAAATTCGAAGAATTTTCTGTAAAGGAAGTGGGTACCTAACCCTAGCGAAAAGGTAAAATGTGAAATGCCGAATCTATTCCCTACCGATTGGAGAAATTATCTAGCACTCCTCCCTATTCTTTTCCGTTTAACCGGCATTTTTATTTTCCTCCCAGGGTTCTCCCACAGTGTGATTCCGGCTACATTAAAGATCTTTCTCTCCTTTTCTTTGGCCCTCGCTCTATACCCAATTTTATCGGCGTCCACTTCTGTTCCGAACAGTCTAGGAGAGGTGGTGGTTCTGGTGATTAAAGAGCTTTTTGTCGGTGGAATGATTGGATTTAGTTGCAGTCTGACGTTCGAGGCGGTCTCCTTGGCGGCCCATTTTATGGGGCTTCAGATCGGATTAGGTACTGTAAATTTAGTGGACCCCCAAAATCAGAATCAAATTTCTCTCATGAGTTCCTTTTTCAGTGTCATCACCATCACCCTCTTTTTTGTAACCAATGCGCATCATATCGCCATTTTGGGGTTTATTGAGAGTTTTGCCGTGACCGATAAGTTGGTTTTATCCAGTAGCTTTTCAGCCGCCACTCTGAACAGCTTTCTTTCCATCATTGGTCAACTTTTCTGGTTGGCAATCCAAATGGCCCTCCCGATTACTTTTATTACTTTAGCCACTCAAGTAGTGATCGGCGTTCTCGGGAGAATGGTTCCCCAGATCAATTTGATGCTGGTCAGCTTTTCGATCACCCTCGCAATTGGATTGATTGGGGTTTTTTTGATTGCGCCGGAGGCGATCGAATGGATCGAATCGCGATTTGGTGAGATGGGTGAGACGATGCTCACCTTTGTGAGGTCCGTCTAATGCCCCTATTTGATGAAAATCAAGAGGACAAAACCGAAAGTCCGAGTCAGTTTCGTCGCGAAGAGTTCCGTCGACAAGGAACGGTCGCGGTCAGTAAAGACCTCCTTTCGGTCGTGGGAATGATGGCTGGGGTGTCGGCCTTGGCGCTGATGGGGAATCGGTTTGTCGATGGCTTTCAGAATTTGATCAAGCAACTTTTCTCGGTGCAGCTTTTTCAGGATTTCACTCGTGCCGACTTGTTGACCTTGCGGGTTCCGTTAATGAAGGCCTGGGGGTTGATGGCACTTCCAATCCTGTTCACGATTGTCGTATTGGGAATGTTGATCAATCTGGTTCAGGTTGGGCCCTATATCACTTGGGAGCCTTTGATGCCCAACTGGGAACGGATTAATCCCGTCAGTGGATTGGGGCGTCTTCTCTCGGGCCAAGCTTTGATCGAGGCTCCGAAGGTGGCATTAAAAGTGATTCTGATCGGAGTTGTTTTCTATGCTTTTCTGGATCGGGAACTATCGAATGTTCCTTCCATGTTGCAATTACCCCTCAAGCAATCTCTTGCTATTGCTCTCACCTCTTTACTTAAACTTTTTTTCACCTCGTTAGGGGTGATGTTGGTGCTAGCTGGGTTCGATTATCTCTATCAACGGTATCAACTTGAAAAGCAGATGAAGATGACCCGTCGAGAAGCGAAAGAGGAATTTAAATTGCGTGAAGGGGATCCGCTCATCCGCCAGCGGATTCGGAATATCCGGAGACGGATGGCCAGTAAGCGCATGATGGAGGCGGTTCCCAAGGCCGATGTCATCGTTACCAACCCAACTCACTATGCGGTCGCTCTTAAATATGACGCCAAGGAGATGGTAGCACCGAAGGTTGTCGCCAAGGGGGCCGATCCCATTGCCTTAAAGATTCGAGAAATCGCGAAAAAGCATGGGATTCCTATTATTGAGAATAAACCCCTCGCGAGGACTCTTTATCGAGATTTGGAAGTAGGGGAATCGATCCCCCGTGAACTTTATAAAGCGGTCGCTGAAGTGCTGGCCTACGTCTATCGGTTACGCGACGGTGGTTATATGTCAGCTCAAGCTTAGTAAAACATTATGGAAGCTACTCAAACACGATTCGACTGGTCAAGGTTAGCGCGGCACACCGATCTCTTTGCCGCGGGTGCAGTGCTGGCCGTTTTATTGGTGATGATTTTGCCCATTCCGGCATGGGCGATGGATATTTTCCTGGCTACCAATATCGCCATTAGTATTTCGATTCTGTTGGTTGCAGTCTATGCCGAACGTCCCCTCGATTTCTCCGTTTTCCCCACCGTTCTTTTATTTGGGACCCTTTTTCGCCTTTCCCTCAACGTCGCTAGCACCCGTTTGGTCCTTTTGAATGGAAGCGATGGAACTGCGGCCGCAGGCCACATTATCGAAACCTTCGGTAATTTTGTGGTCGGTGGAAGTTATGTGGTAGGAGTCGTCGTTTTTATTCTATTAATTGTGATCAACTTCGTGGTGATCACGAAAGGTTCTGGCCGTGTCGCTGAAGTGGCCGCCCGCTTTGTGTTGGACTCGATGCCCGGAAAGCAAATGAGCATTGACGCCGATTTGAACGCCGGCCTGATAACGGAAGAACAGGCCCGTGAACGTAGGAAAAAGATCGAGGCCGAGGCCGACTTCTACGGAGCCATGGATGGTGCCAGCAAATTTGTCCGTGGAGATGCGATCGCCGGCATTCTCATCACCATCATCAGCATCGTCGGTGGATTTGCCATCGGAGTTTTCCAAAAAGGGATGGCGATGTTCCAGGCGGCTGAGGTTTATACGCTGCTTACTATTGGTGACGGTCTTGTCACCCAGATCCCTTCTCTCGTCGTTTCTACCGCAGCCGGTATTATCGTGACCCGTGCCGCGAGTGGCGGAAACCTCTCAAAAGAGGTAGCCCGTCAGGTCTTCTTGCAACCTCGCGCTATCACCGTGACCTCCGGAATTCTGCTGCTCTTGGGGTTGATCCCAGGTATTCCCGGAATGCCTTTCTTTCTTCTGTCGGCCATCACTTTCTTCATTGCCTATTCGGTGAAGCAGTACCAGGCCAATGAAAGTTCCCGTAAAAAATTGGAAGCGAAACGAGTTGAAGAAGCAGGAGGGGCAGAGACCCACGTTCCTCCCGAGCTCGATATTCTGGAACTGCAGGTCGGTTATGGTTTAGTCACTTTGGTTGAAGGGGATAAAAAAGGGGAACTGGTGGATCGGATCTACCAGTTGCGCAAGGAGTATGCTCGCGAAATGGGGATTATCGTTCCGAAAGTTCGCATCAAAGATAATCTCGAGCTTCAAGCCGGAGGCTATGCAATCTTGGTGAAAGGGATTGCGGTTGGGGAAGGGGAGTTGATTGCCGGGTATTTGATGGCGATGGATCCCGGAAATGTGCGCAATCCGATCTCTGGCATTGAAACGAAGGAGCCGGTCTTTGGTCTTTCCGCAATGTGGATTCCGGAGAAACAGAAAGAGGCGGCCCAGATTGCAGGTTATACCGTCGTGGATCATGCGACGATTATCGCGACTCATCTTTCGGAACTGATTCGCAAACACGCCGCAGAGTTAATCGGCCGGCAGGAGTTGCAAACGCTGGTGGAGAATCTGGAGAAGACCCATCCTAAGGTTGTACAGGAATTGCTTCCCAACACACTCCCTCTCGGAACGGTGTTGAAGGTCTGTCAGAATCTCCTGCGGGAACAGGTCCCCATCCGGGATATACTGACTATTTTTGAAACTCTCGCCAACTATGGATCGAGTGAAAAGAATGTCGATGCGTTAACCGAGCATGTTCGGGCGTCGATGGGCCGTTCGATTACCCATCGTCTTTCCAATGGATCCAATGAACTCGAGGTGCTGACTATGGATCCCCGTACCGAGCAGGTGATGATCCAATGTTATCAACGGCTCGATAGTGGTGGTGTGTTGAATCTTGAGCCCAGCTTCTTTGAAAAATTGGTCCAGAAAATTCAAGAGACGATGGAGGGGACCGTCTTCAACTCGGGCCATGCAGTGTTGTTATGCAATCCCCTTATTCGTTCTCAACTGAGAAAAGCATTGGAACGTTTCGTTCCAAATCTCAATATCATCTCCGCTTTTGAGATTGCGCAGAATGCGCGGGTCAAAAGCATAGGGGTGGTGGAGGTCTAATCGATGTTCATTAAAAAGTATGAAGCTGCTTCCCTGGAACAGGCGTTGGCTGCGATTAAAAATGAATTGGGACCGTCGGCGTTAGTTTTATCGACGAAACATAAACGGGGCAACTGGTTCCAAAAATCGATTGTCGAAGTGACGGCAGCCCTCGAAAAAAGGACGCGGGAATTGGCAGAAGAGAGCTTTGATGAGGACACTGTCAATAAGATCTTTCCCCATCGTAGACAGGAAGTCGGTTTTGCGGCACGCACCCCTGTCACTGCTCCCGTCCAGGAAAAAAAAGTTGAAAGACATCGATCGGCTCCTGTGGAGCCAGTTCGCAAATCGTCTCCCAAAAAATCGGTGAAGTCCCCCGTTGTCTCAATGGAGCCTCTAAAGTATGAGCAGCAGTTTTTAGATCTTGGCTTTAGTCCAGGCTCTTCGACGGAACTTTCGAAGCGGCTTTCCTTTGATTATTCCAAGACCGATCTCAATATTCCCTCCTTTTTTGAAAAGGCCCGCGCCAAGTTGGTGATGTCCTATTTGCATACCTATGGATTGCAGGAGTTGATCTATCTTCCCGGATGGGTGGCGATTGGGGCTCCCGGTGCTGGGAAAACCTCCTTGCTAGTGAAGATGGGGCTGAAACTACGGACGGATGAAAAGCCGGTTGAGTTGATCAGTTGCGATGATCGGAAGGTGATGGGGCGATCCGAATTAGCCGCCTATGCCAAGTTGATGCAGGTGGGATTTAAAGGGGAAGAGGCACTTCGAACGGGGAGAACGGGGACTTCAATCCCGTTGATCGATACTCCTCCGATGCTTTGTGGAAATGAAGAGAGCGACGGCATTATCCAGAAGGCCTGCCAAAACCGGCGAGTTGTGTTGGTACTTGATGCCACTCAACGGATGAAGGAGATGTTGCGGATCTTCGAAGCGGCCGCTCCCTATGAGCCTACTGCTATTGCGATGACCCGTCTTGATTTGATTCAGGATCGTGGCATTTTATTCGATTTCTTGCGGGCGACGCACTTGCCGCTTTTGGGGGTATCTAATGGGCAGGGATTAACGACTTCATTTCTTCAGATGGATTCGCCTGAACTAGCCCGTTTTATTTTGCAAAGTGTGCCAGTGACTGAACAGAAAAAGAAGGAGTTTCACGCGTGAGTCGAGTGATTTCGTTTTCGAGTGGAAAAGGTGGAGTGGGAAAGACAACATTAGTGGCCAACCTAGGAGTGGCAGCTGAAAGGGCCGGTTTACGGACTCTCATGATCGATGGCGATTGGAATCTGGGAAAGTTGAGCATCGTCTTTGGTCGACGCCCTCAGTGGACAATTGAATCGGTATTAACCGAGGCCGCGAGCCTGGACGAGGCCATCGATAAAATTCGACCCAATCTTTCACTCCTCGCGTCTCCCAGTGGAAAGATAGGATTTGAAGAGCTGTCCGAATCACAACGCATTCAGCTCTTCTTTCAATTGGAAGAGTTGAAGCAACAATATGATCTGATCCTTTTCGATCATTCCTCAGGAATTCAACCCAGCGTTCTTCATTTTGCTGCAGCGTGCCATCAACAGGTGGTGGTGACCACTTGTGAACCCACCAGTTACACCGATGCCTATGCTATAATGAAACTACTCTCGAAAAATTATCGGATTCGGGATTTTTCATTAATTGCAACGCAGGCAACTGACAGGACGCTCTGCGACAATATTTTATCGAAGTTCATTGGCGTGACGACGGAGACCCTCTCCATCCGGATTAAGATGGAGGAGATCTTTACCTGGGATGCAAGGGTGTCGGAATCGATCCGATCGCAGACCCCAATGAATATGAAGTTTCCCAATTCCGATTTTTCACTTCGAGTGGAGCAGTTGTTGAGTCGATTGATGGGGGCGGAAGTTAAACCGCATTCGGGTTTGCGATTTTTCCATAATGAGACGAGTTTTGTTCAAGATGTGCGCTAAAAACGGCTTTGTTCAAAAAGTGCCAGATGCAAGGAAGCAGGATGAAGCCGAGCGAAAGCGTACTTTAACAAGTACGTTGCAGCGAGGCTTCATCCGATGACGAAGCAGATGACACTTTTTCAACGAAGACGATGAGGGAGCAATATGGGTAACGTCGTGAAGAAGTACAAGGAAGGTTCCAAGCGGGTCGATAAGAAAACCAAAGAGAAGTTGATTCTGGAATATGCTCCTCTCATCAAATTTATTGCACAGAAAATTGCGGTTCGCCTTCCTTCCAACATCGAATTCGATGATTTGGTGAGCTCCGGGGTGATTGGGCTCATGGATGCGATCGATAAGTATGATCCCTCCCGCGATAATAAATTCAAGACCTATGCCGAGTTTCGGATCCGCGGCGCTATTCTCGATGAATTGAGAGCCCAGGATTGGGTGCCCCGAAGCGTCCGGGAAAAGGCAAAGCACCTGGAACGAGCGCATGTTCGTCTCGAACAGAAATTAGGGCGCATCCCGACAGAGGAAGAGATCATTAGTGAACTGAAGATGAGCAAGGACGAATACTTCAGTCTGTTGAATCAAGTGAAATCGGTCTCTATTTTAAGCCTCGATGAAGCGGGTAGCTTTAATAGTAGCGATAGAAGGAGTATCCTAAATCTGCTGGAGAGCTGTAAGATCCCCAGCCCCATCACCCAGCTCAACTTAAAGCTGGTGAAGGATGTGGTGACCAAGGCGATTGAATCGCTGCCAGAAAAACAGCGCTTGGTCTTAAGTTTGTATTATTATGAAGACCTGAACCTGAAGGAGATTGGTGACGTGTTAGAGGTGACCGAAAGCCGAGTGTCTCAATTGCATACCCAGGCCATCCTTTGGCTTCGCCGTAAATTGAAAAACCGACTCGAGGAGTTGGGAGGGGATTTTTAATTGCAGACCAGCCGGCCAAATTGGATAAATGATTTTATCGAATTCATGGCCAGTGAAAAAGGGGCCTCTTCTGCGACTCTCAGCGCCTATGAGCGAGATATCAATCGATTCCAGTTCTTCCTTAAATCGAAACAATTGACGGTGCAACAGGTTGGACTCCGAGAGGTTCGTTCCTTCCTTGCCTATTTGCGAGCACAAGGGCTCACCGAACGCTCCATCGCCCGAAGGGCCTCGAGTCTTCGGCAACTTTTCCTTTTCCTTCTGCGGGAAGAGGTTGTGGATGCCGATCCCACCGAATTGATCCAGATCCGTCTCAAAAATCAAAAGCTTCCCAAGCACCTCACTCGCGAGGAGATTTTAAGTCTGCTCCAGAACCTGAATGGTGATGACCCACTCGAGGTTCGCGATCGCGCCATTGTGGAGTTGTGGTATGCAACCGGATGTCGAGTGAGTGAATTGTCCGATCTGAAAAATGAATCCTTCGATTGGAAGGATCGATTGGTGAAGGTGATCGGTAAAGGAAATCGAGAGCGATTGGTTCCAATCCATGAAGAATGTATCCGCCGGTGTTTGAAATACCAACAGATTCGGCATGAGTGGGTACGGAAAAATATTTTAAAGGAGCCGAAACAGTTCTTCCTCACCCCAAAAGGGAATCGGATGACTCGACAGTCGCTTTGGAAAATATTTAAAGATCGAGCGAAACAGGCGGGTATTAAACGGACTCTCTGGCCCCACATGATGCGCCACACATTTGCGACTCACCTTTTGAGGGGTGGCGCCGATTTGAGAGTCGTGCAGGAGTTTTTGGGCCACCGATCCATTTTGACGACGGAAGTTTATACCCATTTAGATGCCGAAAATTTAAAGGTCATGCAGTTGAAGTACCATCCTAGAGGATAAAATGCTTGACGCGGCCCCTTCGGGGCCTCGCAACGACGGGGGACTCAATGAAAAAGCTACTTTTTACCTGCATTCTCTTCTTGCTCTCTTCCTGTTTGTTGAAACAGGAGGATCCCAATCTTAAAAATAATAAGGGAGAGTTTCAATTTGCCGGAAATGTCTATTTGGAAGAAATGAAGGGTTATATCGAGGAGGCCCAATTCTTAGCGGTCTTTGGAAAATTAACTCCTGGAGTGGAGGCTTTCCGGAAATTCAAAGTTTATGGGAGTGAAATCGATCCTTCTCGTGATACGACTCCTACCTGTGAAATTAAGAGTCAGGCAAACTCAAGGGCAGCTTCGACTTTTACTTTATTAGATGTCGGAGTGTTGGATTTTGGACTTGCTTTTCAGGACATCAAAAAGAAAATTGTTCCCGATAGCAACAACCAATATTCTTTAACCCTGGATGCCGGCCTAGCTTCAGGTCTCTATGACATTACCGTGCCCGGCGCGAATGGATTTCCTGCCTACCATAATGGCATCCTTCTCCCTCAGGAAATCACTGAGGCTACTGTCAATGGAGTACAGTTCGAGGATGGACTTCCGTTTATGGCCGATAGTGAAATAAAACTGCAGTGGAAGATGGCTTCTCCTGAAAACAGTAAGGAATTTGTGCTGCTCTATGTGAGAATGGGAAATAAAAACGAAACGGTGGTTGTTAATTGTGAGGCGCGTGAACAAACATTGGATCACAAAGATGGCGTTAAGATGTGGACGTTAGGTAAAGAGTTTACTTCTAAGTTTCCGAGCGGTTCAACGGGGGCAATCTATTTGACTCGCCTTCGCATGAATGAAGATCCGAATACGGAGCTTCGACTCCTCATGCGATTAAATGGCATGCGCACCCTCGCCACGCCTGTCATTATGATGACAGAGTAAACTTTACTCCGTCGCCTGCTCGGTATTGGCTGCCGCCGCGAAGTTGACTTCGGTTTTTACCGTCGCTTTTTTCTTGAGCCCCGCAATCCATTGGGTGACCAATTCATTCTGGAAGCCAGCCTCCACGCCTCTTTCAGTATTTTCCGCCGTCGATTTGGCATCGGTTTTAGGACGCTCTACCTGACGGAGTTTCACATAATAGACGGCATCTTGGTGTTCAATCAACTTAGGAGGAAGGGGACTCTTTTCACTTAAGTTAAAAACGGCATCCATCACCGGCTCTGCTTCGCCCACATTGGGAATGTAGTTTCCGGCTAACGAGAAGGGGCCGGTCTTTTTGACGTCCACTTTCCACTTTTTCAATTCTCCATCGAGTGATTTCCCGGAAGCGAGCATGGCGTTCCATTCCTTGGTCCGCTGCTCAGAGAATTTGGCTTTTTCTTTTTCCTGGATCAGTTTTTCTACGATGATTGGCTTCACCTCATTCAAAGGTTGCGTAACCGCTTCCTTTTTCTCGGTAATCATTAGGATGAAATAGCCCATAGGAGAGGCGACCACAGGAGAAACTTTGCCGACTTCGAGTTTGTCGAGGGCAGATTCTAGCGTTGGCTCGAGGGTTCCACGGGTGACCCACCCGACTTCTCCCCCCTTTTTAGCATGCTCATCATCTGAATCTTTCTTGGCCACCTCCGCAAAGTTGGCGACGCTGACGTTCTTGGCGATTCCTTCAATCTTCTGTTTGGCCTCTTTCTTTTTCTGTTCAGAAGCCTGGAATGGAATGGCGGCACGGATCTGGTGGAGTTTCACCGATGCATTTTTATGGAACTCCCCACGATGGGCTTCATAATATTTTTCAATTTCGGTGCTATTCAACTCTTTGGTAGCGGCTTCGATGGCTGCCGCAGTGGGTTTGCTATTCGGTGCAATCGTGTTGAAATCGATCCGGGCGATATCGAGATCCACCTTGGTTTCCTTTAATTCAGTCGCCTTTTTTAAAAGCGGCGGGCTCAATCGGATCCGATCGCTTAAATAGGTTTGGAATTTATTTAAAACCAACCGTTCCCGCTGTTTCTTCTCTTCAGTTCCGCGATTAGGGAGTTGAGAATAAAGTTTCGCATCAAACTTTCCATTCTTCTGATAGTAGGGGATGGAGCGGATAAAATCGGCCAATTCATTGTCGCTGACCCTTACCCCCATTTGAGTGGCCTGCTGAAGGAGCAGTTTCGCGGAGATCATATCCTCTAAGGTCCGTTGCGGTTCATTCAGCATGGCGAGGAGCTTTTCATCAAATTGCCCGCCTAACATCTGACGGTATCGCGCAATTTTATATTCATATTCCACCATCAATTCCCGGCGGGTGATGCGTTCGCCATTCACCCAGGCTACGGGGGCATCGGGGGCTTGGGAGCCCTGGTTATTCATCTTATCGACCCCCCAAAGGGCCATCACTGCCGCGGTGACTACAATAATGAAAACTGAGACTAGACTGTTAGAGCGTTTACGAATCGAATCAAGCATCACGTTTACCCAAAAATGTGTTATAAAAACAAGTAAATCTAAAGGGAAAGGGCCTTAAAGGCAACCGACCTGTGGGACAACAACGCAAATTCGTACTTTTAGCATTTGTCACGCTCTCTATCTGTACCCTTGCGCTTTATATTTATCGCCATCGGCAGGGGCAAACGGGGCTCATCGATAACATTTTAATTACTCTTTCCGGAGGAGTGCAGAAGCAGGTTTTTTACCTGAGTCGTGGGGGAAGGGCGATTTATGACCACTATTTTTGGTTGGTAGGGACCAGTAAAAAGAATGAAGAGTTGATTCAAGAGGTTGCTCAACTGAAAGCACAACTGACTCAACTTAATGAAATTACAGGGGAAAATCAGCGTCTAAAAACTGCTCTTGATTTTAAAGCCCAGCACCCTCAGCCGATGATGGCGGCCCATGTGATCGCCCACGATGTCTCTCCTGACTATGTCATGGTGAGGATCGACCGGGGAAAATTAGATGGTGTAGAGGTGGGGTTAGGAGTGGTGAGTAGCGAAGGGGTGGTGGGCCGGATTCAAAGGGCTGCTCCCCACTATTCCGATGTGCTGACGCTTATCGATCCGTCCAGCAATTTGGATGGGATCATCCAACGCAGTCGTGCCAGGGGCATTCTTTCTGGCCAGGCGAAACAGATCTCCTGCCATCTTAAATACCTCGACCGACTCGAGGATGTGGTGGTGAATGATGCCGTGGTTTCCACTGGCTATAGTGGAATTTTCCCAAAGGGGATTTTGATGGGGCATGTCACTCAGGTGACTCCGAGCAGCAGCGGGCTCTTGCAATCGATCACAGTCAAGAGTGCCGTCGATATCTATAAACTGGAAGAGGTGTTTATTGTTTTACCTGCAGCCACAGCAGAAAAAGCTGCTGAGTAGCCTCAATCCCGTGGTCGTGGTGATCGTGGTGGGATTGGCTCTTGTCGTTAAAAGCTCAGCGGCCCCTTTTCTCACTGACAGCCTTCGGCTTTGGGAAATGCTTTTGCCTTTCTTGATCTACTGGGGGCAACGTCGAGGTCTCACTGAGGGTATTATTCTCACCCTTTTTTGTAGCCACCTTGTTTCGATATCCAGTGGAGCTCCCATCGGAATTTTTGCCTGTGTCAATTTTATCATCTATCTGAGCGCTCGTTTGATCAGTTTGGTTTTTTACGCCGAAACTTGGGCGACCATCCTTGCTCTCGTCGGTGTCTTTGCGATCTGCTTGCGTTTTATTTTGGCAGGAGTCAGTTTTTTCTTTGGGCATCCTCACCTCTCCGACTGGTGGAATTTGCCTTGGGGGAGTTATCTTTTTATGAACGCGGTGTTGGGGCTTTCGGTTTTCTATTTCTTGGAGTTTTTAGATCGCTTTACCTTTAAAAAGAATGCGGCCGAGATCGAAATGGGAGGCGATACCCTATGATCGGCCGTGAGGATGATGTTAAAGGGCTTCGGGATCGTATCCTCTATGTCCAATGGGTATTGGGAATGATGTTCCTAGCCCTCTTCGCCCGGGTATTCTATTTACAGGTTTTTAAAGGGGAGGAGCTGAAGCGCTACTCGGAGCAAAATCGCCTCAAAAAAGATCGCCGACCGCCTTCACGCGGAATTATCTTTGATCGCCACGGAAAAACGCTCGTCGACAACCGGGCCTCCTTCGATGTGGTTCTCTTCTCTCAATATTATCCTTTTGACCATAAGACCGATGAGCGGCTCGCAAAGGCACTCCAGATGCCGGTCGAAGAGCTCCGGCGAAAAATGGAGAAGAATAAAAAGTATCGCAGCTTCTATCCTACTTTATTGAAGGCCGATGTGGATAAGGACATCATCGCCAATATTGAAACGGATGCGCAGGGATTTCCGGGGATCGATATTGAAGCCAATGTGCAACGTCGTTATCCGTTGGAAGACGTTTCCGCCCAGCTTTTTGGTTATATCGGCGAGGTGAACCCTACCGATATCGCGATGAAAAATTTCGAACCCGGTGAGACCATTGGAAAGATGGGGATCGAACGGACCTATGATGCCTACCTCAGGGGTGTCAATGGAGTGGGGTATGTGGAAGTGGATGCGCTGGGAAGGCGTCGCAAAACCGAGGGCTCGGAAAGGGTGATGGGCTTTGTCACCCAAGCGGAACCCATTGCCGGAAACAATCTTTACCTTACCCTGGACAGCGATCTCGAACAGGCGGCGGCAAAAGGGATGAAAGAGCGCAAATATCATGGTTCGGTGGTGGCGCTTGATGTTCGCACGGGTGAAGTGTTGGCAATGGTAAATACTCCGTCTTATCACCCGGGAAAGATTTCGGGACGTGAAGTGAGCGGGAAGGTATGGGCCGCACTGCGATCCGACCGAGATAAGCCACTTCGAAATCGGGCGATTCAAGATCACTATCCTCCAGGTTCCACTTTTAAACTGTTTCTCGCAATCGCAGGGCTTGCAGAGGGGACCAGTGCCGTTAAACATTCCATTAATTGCACCGGTAAATTCCATTTCGGAAATCGCGATTTTCACTGTTGGAAAAAACATGGGGTCGTGGATCTGATGCGATCCATTAAAGAGTCTTGCGATAGTTTCTATTACAATCTTGGCAATCAACTCGGCGTCGATAAAATCGCCCACTATGCGAGGGAGTTCGGATTCGGAACTCCCACCGGGATTCGTTTAGCCGGAGAACAGGGGGGGAATATCCCAGATAGTGAATGGAAGAAACGGGTCTTTAAAGATATTTGGCACCCGGGCGAGACTCTTAGCGTGGCGATAGGACAGGGTTTTGTCGATGTGACCCCGCTTCAACTGGCGACCGCTTACGCGGCCCTTGGAAATGGAGGAGAGGTTTTCCGTCCCTATTTGGTGAGGCGAGTGGAGGGGCTTTCAGGAGAGGTGATCCGTGACTTTGAACCAGAGCTGGTCCGAAAGATCGAGCTCCCCGCAGGCGTGTTGGATACGGTAAAAGAGGGGTTGGCCAAAGTGGTGAATGAACCGGGTGGAACCGCCTATTCGGGTAGAAGTCAGCTTACGATCATTTCTGGAAAAACCGGGACCTCCCAAGTCCGGACCTTCAGCAACATTAAAAGTGTGAAGTGTGAGAATCTTTCCTACTATGAACGGGACCATGGTTGGTTCGTGGGATTTGCACCGAAAGAAAATCCTGAAATCGTGGTAGCGACCATTACCGAGCACACCTGCCATAGTGCGGCCGCAGTTCCGGTGGTGAAAGAGGTAATTGACGCCTACTTCACCAAAAAGGAACAGCTCAATCGCTTGAGTTCACACATCGACAGTTTACCCAATCGCGAAAAAGCAAGCGCCGAGCCGGCGTTACCAATCGACGAGGCAGAACCGGACGAGGAGATACAGGAATAATGGCGGTTCTGGAGGACAAAAACTTCATCCGAACCTTCAACATCGGGCTGATTGTGACGATGTTGGGGCTCTTCGCCATTGGGTTGATTACACTCATGAGTGCCACCAAGGGGCCCGGAATGGCGGTTCTCTATCGCACTCAGCTCCTTTGGTTTGGGATCGGATTGCTGATCAGCATCGCCATTGTGTGGGTGGACTCCCAGGTTTTTGAGAAGCTGGCATATCCAAGTTATGCTGTTTGTTTATTGTTGTTGGGGCTCGTTTTGGTTTTCGGAAAAGTTGGAGGCGGGTCTCAACGTTGGATCGGTTTTGCGGGATTCCATATCCAACCTTCTGAATTTTCCAAGATAGCGATCGTCTTCACACTCGCCAAATATTTTAGTGATTCAAAACTCCTCCCTCCGTTTAGTTTGCGCCAACTCTTTTGGCCCATTCTTTTAGTGACTCCTTTTTTCATCTTAATCCTCCTGCAACCGGATCTAGGAACGGCAGGGGTGTTATCGCTTGTCGCGGGATCGATGGTTCTCTATTTGGGGGTGAGTTGGCGGTCCTTGATTATCGTACTTGTCATCGCCGTGACTGCCGTGCCACTCGCTTATAAATATGTCTTAAGGGATTATCAAAGGGATCGGGTAAAGACCTTCTGGGATCCAGGAAGAGATGCTCGTGGAAGTGGTTACAACGCCCTCCAGTGCCGGATTGCCGTCGGTTCCGGTAGGCTATTTGGAAAGGGGTACATGAAAGGGACCCAGGCCCAACTCAACTTCATTCCGGAGCAACACACCGACTTTATCTTTTCGGTCTTTGCGGAGGAAAGGGGGTTGGCTGGAGTGGCGGTGCTGCTTTCGCTTTATTTGATCTACGCCGGCTTTGCATTGAGGAGCGTGACCCGTGCCCGGGATCGCTTTGAGATGCTCCTGGCCTTCGGGCTTACCTCCATCGTGCTTTGGCATGCTTTCATTAACATCGGCATGGTGAGCGGATTGCTTCCGATTGTGGGAGTGGGGCTTCCTTTTTTCAGTTATGGTGGATCGTCGCTTCTGACCTTTATGTTTAGTACAGCACTGTTGCTGAATCTGGGGCGGAAACGGTATATTTTCTAAATGCTGATCCCTCTCGTAGATCTGAAGGCACAGTTTGAATCGCTCCGTGGTGATCTGATGGGAGCGATGCAAAAGGTCTGTGAAGAGTCGGCCTTCATTCAAGGGAAGTATGTCGCACAGTTTGAGCAGGAATTTGCAAGCTATCTCGGCGTCCAATATTGTGCTGGCGTTTCTTCCGGGACGGCCGCTCTTCGACTTGCATTGGAAGCGGTGGGAGTGGGGGAAGGAGATGAGGTCATTACCGTCTCCCATACTTTCTTCGCAACGGTAGAGGCGATTCTTCAATTAAAGGCCATTCCAAAATTGATCGATATCGATCCCGTTTCCTATACGATGGATGTCACTTCCCTTGAATCGGCCTATACCCATCGGACAAAGGCGATTATTCCGGTTCATCTCTATGGTCGACCGGCAGAGATGGAAGCGATTCAAAAATTTGCGAAGGCAAAAAAACTCTGGGTGATTGAGGATGCGGCCCAAGCCCATGGCGCCACCTATCACGGCAAAAAATGTGGCAGTATCGGCGATGTTGGTTGTTTCAGTTTTTATCCCGGCAAAAATCTGGGGGCCTATGGGGACGGAGGTGCCGTCGTTACCTCCCACCCCGAAATCCATCAAAAGCTTTTGCGCCTTCGAGATCATGGACGTGAGGCCAAATTTGAACACCTGGAAGTGGGTTACGGCGATCGGCTCGATGGGATTCAAGCGGCAATCCTTTTGGTGAAATTGCCTTTTTTGGATGAATGGAACGCGAAGCGAGCAGAACATGTTCGAGAGTATTGCGAACGCCTTCAACTGCCCTTGCAGGCTAAAAGCGGATCCTGCCACCATCTTTTTGTGATCCGAGTTCTCAATCGTGATAAGCTTCTTGCTGAACTAAAGGAAAATGGGATTGAAGCGGGAATTCATTATCCGATTCCGGCCCATGAACAGCCGGTCTTTAAAAAAATAATTACCCCGAATCTTCGTCTCCCAGAAACGATTCGCGCTGCCAGTGAAATTCTTTCGCTCCCGCTCTATCCTGAACTGACATCGCAACAGATCCAGCGAGTGGTTTCTGTCATTAATGCCGGTGATAGAAAACTAGTGCGTGTAGCGAGCGGAGGCCATCTGAGCCCATGAACCGTCAGAAGAAAAACCAGTAGTCACGATTTTCCCGTCGCTCTGGATCTGCATTCCCTGAATGCGATCGTCATTGTTGGGGCGAATTGAGGTCAACACCTTCCCGCGTCCACCGAAAGAGTTGTCATACATTCCTGAGGGCAGCATCCGAAAAAGGGCAAATTGGTTTCCGCTATTTCCCAAACTGGAAAATCCAGCGGCCACAATTTTTCCATCCGATTGGGTTTGGAGTGCGGTCAGGGTCGCATTCGAATTAAAATCACTCCATCCGATGCCTTGCTCTCCAAATGCAGGATCCAGTTCACCGTTTTGTGAAATTTTCATCACGGCAAATTGCTTTTGCGAGCCTCTCATTGCCGTCCCACCGACCATTACACTTCCATCTGAAGTGGGGAGAGCGGCACTCGCAAAACTATTTCCATCCCCCACATGAAGAACGAAAGTTCTGGCATCATCACCCATTCCATTTACCTGGAGAATGGCTACTTCGTTGTTTGAATAGCCCACCGCCCATATTTGCTGATTTCCGATGGCCAACGCTTTTGCTCGATCATTCCCACCAAAATCAAAAAGGGCAATTCCAGAACTGTTAAACGTAGTATCCAACTCTCCATTGATACTGAATCTTGCCAGCAGAAAATCTTCACCATTGGCATCTTTCGAAGAACCTGCCACTACAATCTTTCCATCGCTTTGGACACTCACTCCTAGCAATTGATCTTCTCCTCCCGCGATATCCAGTCGATACGATCCAGTCCCGTGAAAACTATTATCGATATGGCCATTGCTAAGGTAGCGGGCCACTAAAATGTTTTTATTGGCGCCAGAATAACTATGTCCTGCAATGACTATCTTACCATCATTTTGTAGCGCAATTGCATTGGCCCGATCATCGATATTCCCAAAACCAGAAACTTTCGAACCCTGTTCGCCAAACCCCATATCTTGACTCCCATCTGGCAGGAATCGCGCCAGTACCACCCTATAAACATCATCATTGAGGAGGTAGCCTACCATTAAGATCTTCCCATCATTTTGAACGGCCATGGCAGTGCTTACTGTCGATGCTGGAAAGAGGGTGGTCATCCGTCCATCGGAATCATAGGTGGGATCGAGTTGGCCTGAGGAAACTCCTGAACCAGACAACTGAATGGAGACAGCTTTGTTTTGATAACCATCGAAGTAGTTGAAATAAAAAATCGCAGAGGAGCTCCCCTCCACCTCCGGGCTGAAGGAGAGGGTGATACTGCAGTAGGTGTTTTCTCCGATAGATGGGACACAATTTTCTTCTGAAAAGCTAAAACCGTGACTCATTGAAGATAAGCCAATATCGGTAGCGGCCATGCCCCCTGAATTCAGGAAGGTGAAGGCCATCGACTTGCGATCGCCAATCTTCAAGGATCCAAAATCATAACTGGAACCGTTGTTCGATTCGATCACCGCCGGGTAGGCTCCCTTTCCTTGGAGTTGAAGGGTCGCTGAGCTATTTCCATTGCCATCAAAGTAAGGAACGACGAAAGGGGCCTGGAAGGATCCGGTTGAGGTCGGAGCAAAAAGAAGGTTCACCGAGCAGCTGCTGCCGGCATTCAGTTGAGCGGTGCAATCTTGGTTCGATCGAGAGAAGGGGGAGTTCAACATTCCTAATTCCATGCTCGTCGCGGGCCATTCACCGATATTAATCACCGTCACTATGCGTGAAATTTGGCTTCCGGGAAGTTGGTGGCCAAAAGAATAAGGGGTCGCTTGGGCAAAGACCAGTTGGGCGGGATTTTTCCCCACGCCGGTCAATTGAACCGCCGTTTCTCGGGTCTCTTCGCCATCGTTATAGTGTACCGTTAGGGCGCTTTGTTGCGTGGAAGAGGTGCGAGGTTCAAAGGCTACTACTAAGCTGCAAGCGTTCTGCCCTGCAAGATTATCGCCGCAGGAATTGGAACGGATCGAAAAAAAACCTCCGACCACCGCCCTCAACTGCGTCGCTTCACTTTCGTTGTGATTAACCAGGGTGAAGGTCATTTCGGCCGAATGATTAACAAGAACTGAATCGAAACTATAAGAGGAGACGGTAAAGGAAAGCTGTACCGGATTCCTTCCCATTCCAGAAAGAGCGAGGGCAACTGAACTGTCTGCAGTGCCATTGAAGTAAGCAACCTTCAGATTGCCACTCAAGCTTCCGGCAACGGTAGGTTGAAATGAAACTCTTGCCTGGCATTGAGCTCCCGCGGCTAAAGAACTTCCACAATTTCCACCCGTGAATGAAAAGGCATCGTTCATCAGAGAGGATTGGATCTGCGTGGCCGTTTCCTGACCTTGATTGGAGAGGATGAAGGTGTGTTCGCTCGAAGTCCCCATCTTGCGAATGCCAAAGTCATACGCAGGACTATCGGACAGAACTAAAAGAGCAGAGGAAGTGAGTCGCCCTTTTACGGTAAGTTGCGTCGTTTTCCAATCTCCCCGCGTGCGGTATTGCATCTCCATCAGAGCGGAGTAGCTGCCAGACTGCGTGGGGGCAAATCGGATCGTCACTGAGCAGGTCTCGCCTGATTTGAGGCGACGCAGGTTGCAGTTGTTCTGGAGATACGAAAATGGACTCGCTAAACTGGAAAAGGAAAAATGGCGTGCCGACTTTTCACCTACGTTTTTCAAGATAAAGAGATGGTCCAGAGAATTACCTTTAGATACGGAACCATAATCATAGATGGGGGCTTCGGAGATCTGGATATCGGCCGGGCTTTTTTTGTGGATGACCTGTTGAATAGGCGGAGGCTTCGGAAGTTCAACCTTGTCTTTTCCGTAGACAGTCAAGCCAACAGACAGAAGTAGGCAATATAAAATTTTTCGTCCCATGGTAGCCTCCCAATCGAGTTAGGATTCATCCCAGGTCACGAATCACTCAGCCAACGTGCAACTTTCAATTTAATTATATACCCCCCCGAGACCCCAATTATGAAGGCCGTGCCTGGCCAGGCATGGAAATGATGTCACTGCTGTGTCAGAAGAATTCAAATGAAGTCTGTTTGCGGGCAGTTTCACAAAGGTACGGCCTACCTTTGTGAAGAGCTCGCTTGCGTCTTCACAAAGGTAGGCCGTACCTTTGTGAAACTGCCCAAGACTTCAAGCCAGTCCGA
>CAZRZK010000040.1:0-34819 GCA_964604555.1 uncultured Pseudobdellovibrionaceae bacterium
GCATCGGTGAACCTTCGATTTAGAAACAGCCGGTATTCCTCGGAGAGAGTATTGTTGTATTCTCCATTTTTAAACTTCAGATAGTGAACATTGAGATCCAGTCCAATAATCGAAGCACGCCCCCCCTGCGTGCCGTCGATCCACTCAGTGAGTTCCTTCGTTTGCAAATATCTCCGGTAACTCTCTTCAGAATTAAAATTTCCCTCTTCCGATGAAAAACTCACGGCACCTAAATGAGAATTATAAAGATCGATCCAACCAAACCCTTCCCAATATGCTTTAGCATGCATCGCCCCTTTCGCGACAAAAACCTCGTCTGGGCGAGTGTAGTGGTGAAATCGAAGTGGTTCTACTCCGATCTCCAAAGGTAATCTTGAAACAATCAGCAGGCCATCTCCCATCCGCTTGCGCACTTGGGTCATAGCCACCTGAGCCGTTAATAAAGTTGCCGCGCCAACTCCACCGGCTAAAGTCACATCGCTGCTTGAATGCCAAAAGCCAGAAAGAACGGTGGCTCCCAACAATGCCAATGCACTGGATCCATGAGACGCTTTGGGCTCAGGAGAATATGCGGAGTAGCCATATCCCAATTCTTTGAACTCCTCGATCCAACGCGCCCGAATCGTCGTATCCCAAACCTCTTGTAGGAGGAAAATATCGGCACCCGTATTTGCCAGCGCTTTCGGGATTAACTTTGCCCGTTCATCAATATCTTGAGCAATGGAGAGACCAAAAGGCAGTCGGAGCATCCAGGTATTGAAGGTAATGACTTGGAGCCTTTTTTCCTTCACGCTACTAGGATAACCTGGTTGCGTTAGGGGAAGTTTAGGACGGTATTAGGAAATGAATGGCATTAATGACGAAATATTACTCCTCGCGCGACGAAACCAGATGAAGTGAACTTATCTCTCCCCACCGCTCGGTATAAAGCGCGGTATAACGAGAAGTTCTCCTGGCATTGGTATGTTGAGGACTGGAGCCGGTACAAAGTTGGGGTCTCCGCGGAGGTCTAGAGGAGATGGTGCGCCAGGTTGTTCTTTGCAGCACAGCCCGCGTTTTTGGAAGGTTTCAGATTTAAAATTGGCCTTCGCTTTACTTAAAACGGCTTGCTCATTCACCTCACAATACGGTCGTAAGCGGTATTCTCTACTACAAATATAATCCATTTTTTGAGGCTGAATAAGAGCCTGACAAGAATAGGATGATGCAAAAGTGGTTTCGAAGGGTGTCATCCAGGGATCGGTAACCTCAAAATTTTCTTCTGATGGACAGCCGCGTGGTGAACTGCCAACTGCACATGAACTGGTCGGGACCCAACGGATCTTCACCTGTGGTACGACTTTGCATTTTATCAAACTTTTCGAATTTTTGATGGGCGCTGAATCGTCTTCATTGTTGCTGTTGATAGGATCCTCTTCATTGCCGCTAGGAATGGGATAGGCTTCACAGTTTGATTGACTGGTATCGGTTGTGAAATACAGCTCCGAAGTGCAGGATATGTTGGCTTCACCCACTTGGGTTTCATTAGGACCACACTGAGCATCCAAAGGAACAGGCGCGATGATAGCCGACACCCTCGATGGCTGTCCTGACAAACCGCTACTCGCATTTATTTTTTCTGCTTGGAGATCATTGGAAATGAGGATTGAAAAAGATGCGATCATTCCGATTTGAATGAATTTTCTTGTGCGCTTTTTACCCTTCATTCCGCCCCCCACTCTATTTTTTACTAACTCACTCCATATTGTAGTCATCGATCGTGATGTAAATGTGGGAACCCGGTTAACCAGTCGTGTCTCACAAAATGTTTTTTTCTTCATTTTCTTATAAATTAGAAAAGAATTGAGTATGCATCGATCCGCTAAACGAGTCTCGCAATGACAGAGGCCACCTACTGCACAGCACCAATTAATGCGGGGCGCGTTATGCCTTCTAGCCTCAAATTCCGATAAGACATTGTGGATCTCTATAGCTAGAGGACTATTTGAAATTACGACGTTACATTCCAATTAAGCTGAAATTCCTGGCAGTGATCCTGTTTATCCTGCTGTCTTCAATGGCTATTTTCCTGAAACTCTCTTATCAAACTTTTTTCGACGATAAAAAACTCTTCGTGATGGAACTTAACATGGCGCAGATGACGGCTGCCGTGAGTGATATCCGACTCGAACTGAAAAGCCGACTCGAATCACTGCAAGTGGTCGTGCCCCGAGTTTACAATCCGCTCATGAACGAAAAAGGGGAGTTAATCGATCCTCTCACCGGTTTAGCCGATGGGCTCCCGGATGAGCTTTTAGGAATTACAGTCTATCGACAAAACCAGCAAAATGTCCTCGAAATCGTCAAACAATACCGAAACCATCGCCTTATCGCTAAAAATGCGTACCCTGACAATCTTCTTACCTTGCTCCAAGAGCGGAAACCGGCCGCTCTTTCTCAAATCACCGATCCCAAAGTAGCGGAGATCCTCAATCGTTCTATCACCTACAATACCAACAAGGAAGGAAATGAACTTCCGGTGATCACCTTTGTGCTCTCAGGAACTTTCGTCAATGATTCCTCGAAACAGACCCTGATTATCGCAGATTTTCTTCCCAATTTCTTAAAACGTAAACTCACGAAATCGGAACTTTCGGAACTCTTCCTTATTTATAAAAATGGATCCATCTTGATCCATCCCAATCAGAGAGTTACCGTCCAGCATGCTTCCCGGCCTTACGCTCACCCCATTGTTCCTCGGCTCGCCACCTCGCTACTCCCGAAGGAAAGCGTTGAACTCGAAGTGAATGATGAGCCCTATCTCGTGAGCATTGGGGAAACCGGTTTCAAAGATATTTTTGTCGTAGCTCAGATTAAAAAGAAAATCGCCTTCCAAGCGGTTACCGCCCTCTTACAAAAAAGCTTATGGATCGCCCTCGCCATTCTCTTTGCCGCAACTGCGGTCAGTATCATATTCGCCGGTCAATTGACCCGAAACATCGCGCGACTGAAAAAGGCGGCCGAACAAATCGGTATTGGGCAACTCCGACTTAAGCTGCGCATCCGTTCTAATGACGAGCTCCAGCAGGTCGGAGAAAGCTTCCAATGGATGGCCAATCGCCTGAAACAACTGCTCCAGGAAACGGCCGAAAAAGCCCGACTTGAATCGGAATTAAAAACGGCCCAAGTGGTGCAAAATACCCTTTTAACAAAACCTGAGATTGCCTCGAATGCGGTTGAATTCGATTCCTATTATATTTCCGCTTCCGAATGCGGCGGTGACGTTTGGGATGCAAGCCTTGAAGGCAATAAATTGACAGTTCTCATAGGAGATGCGACCGGTCACGGAGCTCCTGCTGCCATTGTGACTGCAGTGGCGAAGAGTTGCTTCTCAACCATGTCAGCGATTTATCATGAAACCTCTCTCCCCCCTGAACAGTTGATGACACTCTTGAATGATATTGTCTACCGATCCTGCCGTGGCCAGCTCCTAATGACCATGTGTATTATTCAAATAGACCTAGAAACAGGAGAGCTTTACCTTTGCAATGCAGGCCACGAAGCCCCAATGTCGATTCCTACACCTAAAAAAGTGGAGGGAGAAAAAGAGAAGGTGAAAGCCAATCTTCTCTTTAGTCGCGGAGAGCGCTTAGGGTTCGCTCCCGATCAAGTTTATGAGTCGGTTCGCTACCAAATCCAATTGGGTGAGACGATACTCCTTTATACCGACGGAGTTACCGAAGCCAGAGATAAGGAAAAGAAGGAATATGGGGAGAGAAGCCTCAAGAAAATCCTTCAGAAAAATGGAGGCAAGCCACTGCCTGAAATTAAAGAGGCTATCCTCACCTCACTCCATGAGCATGTTGGCGACGCCAAGCAAGAAGACGATATCAGCTTTGTTCTATTAAAATGGGTCAGAAACAGCGTGGTCCGTAAACCGACCGACCTCATCCAGGATGAAGCAGCATGAAATCGGCAGCCTTAAAAACAGCTCCCACTCAAATTGAAACTTTCAGCGCAGGGCTCTATTCAAAGAAGGATGCCGTCTTCGAAATTATTTCTGGAAAATCTCACCTTCATTCCTCCAATTTAGGGAACCAAGACCCTTTAGCCCGCGAGACGTTTAAAGCCCTTCAACAGAATCGAATCCCAACTTATGCCTGGGAAGCGACACCGAATGAATGCCTTCGATACCGCCTGACCGAGAGCAGCCAGCGCGCCTGCTTAATCGATCGTATTCTTTCTGATCTTAAAATCCAACGCCGCGCCCTGCGCGAAAGAGGACAGCTCGTCATGGAAGAGCTCCTCACCAATGCCGTCTATCACAGTTATCACACCACCAAAGGGGCCGAAAAATACCACCGCCGGGATCATATCAAGCTCACCGAATCGGAAGGGGTCCAGATCGACTGTAAAGAAAGCCCGGAAGGGATCTTTGTTCGGGTGATCGACACCGGTGGGACACTCGAATTCAACCATATCCAGGCCGCGTTTAAACGTTGCTATGGAAATACCCAGCCTCAAATCGAAGAAAAAGAGGGGGGTGCGGGCCTTGGGTTTTACATGATTTATGAGAATGCTTCGCATCTGAAATTTTGTGTCGATCCGAAGCGCACGACCGAGATCAGTTGTTTTTTCAGGACAAAACCGAGTCAGGATATCGACAATTTTACCTTTAACTTTTTCACGAAAATAACAGAATAGGAGGAGAACTCTATGGTCCACAACGAGAAATTTAGAATCGAAATCAAGGAGAACGGTGGAAAAACGACGGTGCTCATGAATGGCATTATCGACGAAGATACCACCTTCTCGGAAATCGCCAAAGCCAAAGGCGCGGTGGAGATCAACTTCAAAGGAGTCAGCTCCATCAATTCCTGCGGAGTCCGGAACTGGGTCAATTTCATGAAAGAGATGACTGGCAGGCAGATCAGTTATGTAGAATGCCCTCCTATCATCGTTCGCCAGATGAATATGGTCCCCAGTTTCAGCGGCAAGGCAGAGGTGGCCTCGGTTTACATAACCTACGTCTGTGATGAGTGTGATGAGGAGAAGATGGTATTGCTGCCGAAGTCGAAATTCTCGGAACGATCTTTATTTGATCAAACCTTTACCTGTGAATCTTGCAAGGAAGGAGCGATGGAGTTTGATGGACACCCCGACCAATACTTCGCCTTCACCAAATCATGATGAATTGAGGGCATGGGTCCAAAGCAACCGTACCTTTTTGGATCTCCTGCTCGATTCATTCGTGGTGGTGGACACACAGAATCAGGTGGTCGACTTCAATGTCGCCTTTACCGAATTGTGCGGAGAGACCTATCGAAAAATCCTGAAAATCAAGGATTTTTGCGCCCTCCTGAAGACCGAACATTGCCCCCATCAATGCCCGGGAAGGCAGGTTTTGGAAGCTAAAAAATTGGTGCGTTTGGATGAAATCAAAGCGGCCTCCAAACTCCAAGAAGAATTAAGTCTCATTATTGCGGGAATTCCCATCCTAAATCCAGCGGGAGAGTTGATGGGAGCCGTTGTCACCATTCGCAACGTTTCCGCCGAAAGCGAACTCCAGAAAAAATACCATCAGCGCAAAGAGGAATCGGCTACTGATGGACTCACCAAACTTTACAATAAGGTCTACACCGAACAGATGCTGGAGCGATTCATCAAGATGGCGGAACGATCGGGGAAACCCCTATCGCTGATGATGTGCGATATAGACCACTTTAAAAAGGTGAATGACACTTACGGCCACCAAGCAGGAGATCATGTCCTCAGGATCGTCTCCTCTCTGCTTCAGGCTGAAAGCCGTGGGAGTGATGTGGTCGGACGATTCGGCGGAGAAGAGTTTATGACTCTTTTGCCTGAAACTGAGATGAATGGAGTTGTCAGCTTGGGAGAGCGCTTCCGGAAAATAGTCGAAGCCACCGAAATTATCTTTGAAGATAAAAAGATACCTGTAACCGTAAGCTTAGGAAGTTCGGTTTTGGATCCCGCAGCTAATGCAGGTTTAGAAGCATCGGCAAAGGCAAAGAAACTGATCGCAGAGGCCGACACAGCTCTCTATTTCTCCAAGAGAAATGGCCGGAATCAACTTTCCCTATTCCAGAACCTTCCATCGGAAGCGAAACAATCGCTCCACGAAGTGGCAGAAGCCCGGGTGGCTAAGGCAAAGAAATAGCCGTCATTGCGAGGCCCGAAGGGCCGTGGCAACGTCATTATTTCTTTTGAGACAGGATCTTATAAACGCCTGTGCCGCAGACGCTGCAAGCCCCCTTCATTGCGGGGCGGCCATTTTTCATTTTGACCTCTTGGCAGTTTTTCATCGAAACTTTTTGACGACATTTTACACAATATGCGGATTCTTCGGCCATAAGCTCCTCTTCTATGAAGATAATAAATTAAGCCTATCATACGAAACTCTCTGCATCAAAATCTAAAAATGTGTTAAAAATCCGGGCGAATGTTACCCCCCATCCCCACTTTTCAGGCCCGTTTTGGCCCTTGCCGGTTTGTCATGGCCCCCATGGCAGGCATTACCGACATCATTTTCAGAAGCCTCATCCGGGAATTAGGGGCGGAAATCGTGGTTTCAGAACTGATTTCCTCAGAAGGACTGGTCAGGGGTGGCCAACGAACCCTCGAATTGATCCGTTTTCATGAAAGTGAACGGCCCGTCGGCATCCAACTTTTTGGCTATAACATCGCTTCGATGGCTTCCGCAGCCAAAATTGTGGAACAGATGGGGGCCGATTTTGTCGATATCAACTTTGGCTGCCCAGTAAAAAAAGTGGTCTGTGATGGAGGCGGAGCGGCCTGGCTAAAAAACCCACTCGAGCTGGCCAAACTCCTGCGCGAGATGAAAAGCGCCATCCAAATCCCCCTTTCCATTAAAATTCGGACCGGCTGGGACGATCAGTCGATCAATGCCAAAGAGATCATCGACATCGCGGCACAAGAAGGGGTCGAATGGGTTGCCATCCACGGCCGCACCCGCGCCCAAGGCTATAGTGGTCAGGCCGATTGGGAACTGATTCGAAAAGTAGCGCAATCGAGTCCGATTCCCATTATTGGAAATGGAGACATTTTAACGGCCGCTGAGGGGCGCAGAAAACTGGAAGAAGGTTATGCCCATGCCATCATGATCGGGCGGGGAGCGCTCAAAAACCCCTGGATCTTCCAGGAACTCAAAGCAACCTCACCTATTGAAAGAGATTACACTAAACTCGTCCGTCGCCACTTTGAACTGGCCACTGAATGGCGGGGGAAAAACCGAGCCTTTCTCTCTCTCAAAAAATTCCTGGCCTGGTATGCGGTCGGATATCCGGGCGCTTCCAACTTCCGGAAAGCGATCTTTTCAACATCCAATATCGATGAATTAAAAAACCTAGCCCTTGATTTTTTCCACACCCATGGCAACGTGGATAAAGCGCTCGACACTCAACCCTTTTTAATGGGTGGCCATGGGTAGGCTGGCTAAAGGTATCCGTTACATTCAGCCAAGGCATTTGCCTTGGCTGAATGTAACGGATACCTTTAGCCAATGTTGCATAAGATCATCGCCGTCGGTCCCTTTCAATGTAACTGCTCCATCCTCGCCTGTGAACGGACCCAAGAAGCGATCGTGATCGATCCCGGAGATGAAGGAAGTAAAATCCTGGCTTTCATCCACGAAAAAAAATTAAAAGTGAGATACATCCTGCACACCCACGCCCACTTAGATCATATCGGCGCTAGCAGCGAACTGCATGCCGATCTCCAAGCCCCGCTTGCGCTCCATCAATTGGATAATCCTCTATATGAAAACCTTCCCGCTCAAGGCCGGTATTTTGGATTTGAATATTCCGCCCCCACTCCCATTCACCAATTCATTTCTGACAATGAAACCCTAAGATTTGGAGATCAGGAACTTCAGATTCTTCACACTCCCGGACACAGCCCTGGCGGAGTTTGCTTTAAAATCGAAAAGAAGCTTTTTAGTGGAGACTCTCTCTTTAGGGATAGCATCGGCCGAACCGATCTCTGGGGAGCCGATTTTAAAACCCTCATTCGCTCGATTAAAGAACGCCTTTTCGTCATGGATGAAGAGACACTAGTCCACCCGGGTCATGGTCTGAACACTTCGATTGGACATGAAAAGGCTCACAATCCTTTTTTGAGATGAGTGCCGTTGAAGGCCCGTTCCAGCTCCGAAATCACGGAATTTTCGGGGCTCCGCATCGCCACTACAACCGGCTTCTTCTTAGGTTGGGGCTGCCATTTCTTGGAACCAGAAGTGGGGATAGAAGCGATGGCTCTTTCGGTAGCGGGCGCGGTGAAATCTTTTTCATGCGATCTCAACACCTTTAAATATCGACCGACTGCCAGAAAGTAACGATAGCGATTGTGGTATTTCCGCGCATTATAGAAAGACCAATAAGGTAATTTGTCTTCGCTGCCTTCGAGTTTTAATTGAGAAAGGATCCAGGCCGCAAAATGAAAACTCTTCTCCGGCCTCATGAAATCTTTCTCTTTTGCATTGGGAAAGACCTGGCGAAATCCTGGATGATGGATCCACCTTTTCAAAACCTGACAAATTCCCAGCTCCCCCGCCGCCCCTTCAGGGAGATCTTCTCGGAAACTAGTCTCTTGTTGGGCGATTGAAATAATGACCGAAGGCTCAACTTGAAAGCGGGTAGCGGCGCGGAAAATCCCAACGGCATATTCGATCACTTTAGATTCATCGAGTTTGGGTTGAACGTAATGGATGGCTTTGGCGATCCGGTGCACGTGGATCCATTGGGCTTCGGTGAAGCCATCAAACCCCGCCATCACTGAGGAGCATATCAATAAGAGGAGTCCAAGGTGCCGCATCTTTCATTTTAAATGCAAGGGCTAAACCAACCCCTATCAATTATGTTAAATAATTGAAAATACAGTGTTTTATGTGTATTCTAGTAGAACACTTTTCAGCTGGAAGACGATTGATATTCGGCGATCTTTTGGACGACTGTCTACTTCTTTAAACGAGCCGCATTCCGACTGCAGTGATCGGCCAACTCAGAAGGAAGTCGCGCGGGTTCACTCAGACCCCCTTCATAACTAGTTTGAAAGGTGACCTCTTCCAATTCCGGAAGTTTAACCAAATCAACCATGTCATTCACACTGAATCTGGATCTATCGGAGTTGAGGTAAGTCATTCTCCGCAATCCCTTCATCGATGGAGCTGCCGCTAAAGCCCTAACGTCATTCACGCCGCGTAGAATGAACCCTAAGTGCAACGTATCCAATAAAAAGCCTTTTGCTTTAAAAATGGTCTGAAGCTGTTCCACCGTCATTCCAAAGGCCTGGAGTTCCTTTAACTTTGTTAAGGTGGTTGCCTCTGCAAGTATCGACCAAATAGATGGGTTCACTTCGCCCCAAAACCTTAACACCTTCAGAGAACGCATGTGGGGAGAATGCACCAGGAAGTTAAATCCTTTCGTGGCAATTCCACAGCTGTGAAACTCCAATCGACTCAATCGATTGAAATTGGAAGAATGGGCGACAGCTCCCAAATCTAAATCGGGTATTTTCTCAAATTGCAAAGATCGGAGCTGAGAAAAGCTTGGCGATTCGGCAAGGATCTGAATCGATTCCGAAGTAAAATGCTTGCCCGAAAGCTTAATTTCATAAACCCGGTCAATTCCTTTCGAATGCGCCAGGATTTTTAAAATACGATTGGCCATTTCCGGAGTTTCCACTCCTTCAATCTTAAGACTGATTGGCGTAGGTGAGCGAAGTATTTCGCCCCTTACGAGCCGTGCCTCCGATTCTAACTTCAGATGCCGAGTGGAGATTTTAATTGGAAAGAGCGGAAATCCTTGCACGAACCGATTGGGGTCCCAGTGGGCAGTATAAGCCTGCATGTTAAAAATATCCTGAGTGATCCCTGAGGCCAGGTGAGCCGGCGTAAAAAGTGCGTTCATCCCGATCGAGCTATAATATAATTGCGCCTCACGTGCTCCTTCTACTCGAAGGGCAAAAGAGGGTTCCCTCTTTCCATCGGGATTCAATTCATAACGGATCCACTGAGCCCACTCGGAACGATCGAGCCCACGAGCTTGGGCATCCTTATCCAAAGCATCTGCTAACGGGGAAACCAGTGGAGCGGAAGGAGTTTCGGTCGCCAACTGTTGCAAAAGCTCCCCACAATTGGCAAATAGAGTTTGGGAAATAAGGCACGCGCCTAAAATCGTAAAATAGGCCTTCATCATTCCAACACCTTCGCGGACAATAACGCATGCGGTCAAACAATTAAGCACTCCCTTTTAACGAAAGTGAAGGAGAATAGTAGACTTGCCTGACCATCAAAACCAGGGTAGCTCCAGAGATTATGACATTAAGCATTATTTTTCTCTCTTTTCTCATTTCCTTGGCAACGTCTAAGGACATCCCAATTGTAATTCGGGGTTCCGACCAAAACTCGTTTACTCCGGAGCTCAAAGCCGGTGATGTAATCACGGAAGAAAAGGGCGAATATGATGCCATCATTGTCGGCGGTGGACTCGCCGGCCTGAACGCGACTTTATATTTATCCGACAAGAAGATGAAAGTGCTTCTGCTAGAAAAGGAATCGCAATTTGGCGGGCTCGCCTTCGGAGGCAGCACCCAAAACGGAATTACCTATGATCGCGGTGCCGCCTATTTCACCCGGGCCTATCCCGAAGAACAAGAACTTTTGAAAAAGATAGGGCTCGAACACTATGAAGAGGAATATAAAATCCATGAGCCGATAGACAGTTATCTCTGGAAGGGAAAATTCTATCCCGGACTTTGGGAAAATAAAAAAACGATGGAGAAGCTTCCGGCCTCTTTCACCGTCTTCGAACATGAACTAAAGAAAGCAGACGAAGATAAATGGATCCCCAACCAACCCATCGAAGACTCTGAACAACTTGAGCTGGATATGTTATCGGCCAGGAAATGGGTCGAGTCGATGCCCGAGATGCTATCAAAACGAGAAGATGAGGAATCGAAGACTCTTTATAAACGGTATCTCAAAGAACTAGCAGCGATGACCGACGTAGAAAAGAAAGTCCCCATGCAGCCGGTGCTGGATCTTTTGGATGTTTATAGCCGGTCCGCACTCGGAGCGACGACTGAATCCCTTTCTGCCCTCGCCTTCGCCAACTTCTATATTTCTGAAGTGGAAGAACGCTACACCTCTTCCCTGGGAACAGGCATTGCAACCAAGAAGCTCGTGAAAATTTTAAGTGGCCGTCCGGAGGTGACGCTAAAACCTGGATCAGGGGTTGGAAAAATCGTTCAAAATAAAAACGGGGTCAAGGTCATCTATTATGAGGATAAGAAATGGAAATCAAGCCGGGCCCCTTACGTGATTTTTGCCGCCCAATTGAAAGTGGCTCCTTATCTGATTGAAGGTTTTGAGAATGCTCCTCAGGCTAAACTGATCCCTGACATCCGTTATACCCACTATTCGGTACATGTGTTGATGACGAAAGGACACCCTTATCGGCAAACCTATGACACTTGGGTGAGAAGCGAAGACTATACCGAAAAAGATTTCACCGACGTGATCAACGGAAGGTGGATGAGCCCCGATATCAAAGGCTACAAAATAAAACCGAAAGATGAGCAGGGCATCCTCACCATCTATCACCCTATCACCCAAGCCAGCTGGAACATCAAATCTTTCACCGATAAGGAGGCCATTCAGATCGCGAAGTATGCCCTGGAACGGCTACCGGTCCTCTTCGAACCTTTGGTAAAGGCCAAGTTGTCCGATAAACTCGAAATCGAGCAGGTGGAGACCAATCGCTGGCCGATTTCGAACCACGTAGTGGCGCCCGGCTATTTTTCGAAAATGGTCCCGATTTTAAAGAAACCGTTTCAACGGATCCATTTTGCCCACAGCAATTTAGGGACGCCCGCCTTTGAAGAGGCTCTGTATCGGGGACACTGCGCCGCCAATCAGGTGCTCCGCCGCCTCTTAGGAAAGAAGTTTGCGAACGAGGCCTGGACTCAGTGTGATTTAGAAGAGAATTAAGCTCTAAACTGCCGGTAAGCCTCATGGAAAGCGGTTTCGAAACAGGGCAAAGCCCAATTGTCCTGATTCACAAAATGGACACATTTTTCAAATGGCTTTGAAAGCGTTTCAATCTGGTTGGGTTGATACAGTCCGTGCCTTGAAAGAGGGATAGCATGTCCCCAGCGGGAAATGCGGATCTCCTGAATTGAAGACTCCGCGATATTCCACACCGGCAAAATCTGCTGCACAATCAGATCGCGGTAATTTTTTTGTGCTGCTGGCAAGGCCAGTTTGAGCAATCCCGATCGGACGTCGGAATAGGGTATCGGCGTATAAAGGGTTAAAACGGAGCTGTTTCTTTTTAAGATTTTTTTACGGTTATTCACCAGATCACTGACATGGGCCTGTGCTACCGTCCCTTCAGGAAAATTTAATTTCAGATCGGGCAGGCAATAGGCATCATAAAAAGCATTCGACATCGGATGTTTCAAGAGTAAATTCGCCACCAAATAGGAACGGTATTCCAAATGATCCATCGCCCGCATTCTCGGCTCTTCGCATCCATCCAAGATCCGTTTCACCACAAACTTCGGACAGGCTAGCACCACTTTCTTACTTTTAACGACCCGGGTTTGGGCACCCTGTTCCGCAAAGGTGACATAACCCATCCCCGCCTTCGCCTCGACATGCGTGACCGGTGAACGGGAAAGGAAGGTAACCCCCCTTGCCTTTAATGCGTGATAAAGCCGTTCCGAAATCGCAGCATTACCACCAGGAAACGCCCATAACTCTTTCTCTCCGGCGAGGAAATAAATTCCGCTCGCGGCACTCATCTCGGACGGCAATCCTCCAAAGGCCGAGAAACAATAGCTTCTGACATATTCTTGATCCTGCTTGGAATATTCATTCCCCAATCGACGTTGGAGGTATTGCTCCAGATTCTCCCGATCTAATTGTTGAACGGCAGTTTGATTTTCAAAGAAAAGATCGGAAGGGACCTCCTTCTCGAGAAATTTTTTAAAGGCGGCAGTCGGCCCTCCCTTTGCATTCCATTTTTTGTCGGTGATTGAGCCGGCAGACTCCGATTCCACATGAGCGATCGTATCGAGCCCAAGCTCCACCATCAACTTGTGCAGCGGGGAGCCTTTTTCGGGTGCACCGATATAAGCAGCTCCCATGGAATAGGAGATCCCATCCCAGCTCTCTCCTCTTGAATTGCCCCCGATCCGATCGGCCAATTCGATGAGGAGTATTTTTTTTCCTTTAGTGTAATAGGCGCTGAGTAGCCCCGAAATTCCGCCGCCTACAATAATGGCATCATATTCAGTCGCGGCTGCAATCTCACGACGGAGAGAAGAGGACTTCCTCCATAAATGGGAATGGGCAAAACTGGGATCATCCCCTGAAAATGTTTGTTGGGTGCCACTAATCGGGATTATGGGAGATTCGGTAAAACGCCTTTTAGGTGTAGGAAAAGAAAGCGGGGGCTGCTTTCCAGAAGCAAATAGACTCCCCAAATAGACTAGAAACTCACGTCTACCAATAGGCAACATCTGCCCACAGTAGAAAATCAGTCTTCATTGGTCATGGCACGTCGAGCCGGTTTTACTTCTTTGTCGGTTTTCCCTTTACGACGCTCTTTGCGCTTCTCCCGAATCTTCTTCAATTGGGTCTCAAGCTTATGGACACTGAGATCGATCGCCTCATAGAGATCGTGGGTCTTGGTCACCGCCACAAACTCATGGTGGTCGGCATGGCAGGTCACTTCCGCCACATGAAGGTCCTTTTCCAGGGCGAGGTGGACAAAAATCTCCACCTCCTGGCGACCTAAGTATTTCTCGCATTTTTCGAGCCGCTTTTTAACCCGATCTTTAATCGCTTTGGTCGCTTCTAAGTGCTGAAAACTAATATGAAGGTTCATCATAGCCAGCTATAAATCCTACGCCTGACTTGATTAGACAAGGTAATTTTTTATGATGGGGAAAACTTTCTAGACTTTCGTAGGAGAGTGGATATCTCTTGAGACATATAGAAGACTTAAGATATCCACTCTATTTTGTCCTGAAACGCTGTAGCTACTAAATTAATTCTCAGTCAAAAGAAGCTGCCCAGCAATTAGTGTGGTTGTTATTGGTGAATCCGTATTTAGCATCACACGCCGCAGTCTCAGTCGGCATCCCAGACACACCTTCTAAATTTAAGGTCGTGGAAGTGATCCCCGCATCTGGACTGCAATCCCAAATTTCAGTACCAGAAAAGGTTGGAGCCGTAATCGAAGCAGCCGTTGGAAGAGTCGCGGAATTGACTTCGGTATAATAAGAAGCGGTCGTTGAAGATTCCGGAGCCATCGTATCCCCATTCCAGCTTTTGGTAGCTGTATGAGTGGGACGACTCCCAGTGTGGGTAAACTCAAACTTTCCAGTCCCACTTCCTAATGCTGCCGTCGCCAAAGTCCCTAGGTTTAGCCCTTGCATTACGGCATAAAAACGACCCGAATCGGTGTTCGAACTGCCTCCGTGATACCCACTCATATATCCATTCAGGGTAAAGCTATCACTGGCTTGGGTAAGCGTTAAGTACTGAGAGTGCGAAAAGGCGCTGCCACCACTACCACCAGAAAAAGCTCCGGTGTGGGTAATCGTTTTAGATGTCCAAACCCCCGCCGAAGTCACAGCCCCAGTAACTGCAGTGCGTTGGGAACCACTTCCAAAATCGCCACTATGCACCCCTACTGAGGTAACCGTAGCGGTAGTACCCGAAATGCTTTCCGCCACATATTCTGATTGAGTGGTCACCCGACCTGAGGACTGGCACATCCACATTTTGAAATCGGAAATCACGCCAGAACTGTCTTTCGTCATATTGAACTTAATCAACATGGTTCCTCCGCCAGGACGACCGCCCCCACCCGCTCCGGAAAGAGTATAGAACTTATTCGTTCCATCATAAGAGCCGGTAAAGGCTCCCAGTTTTTCCATTGCCCCTACATAACACATGATTTTGTCGGGTTGAGCTGCCTCGGAAAGGAGTCGAATAATACTTTGTCCAATATTACACCCCGGTGCGCTTTTAGTAGAATTCCAGGTTTGGTCGTCCCAAGCAGTCATTAAAACGCCCGTGGAAGCGGCTGTTTGGAGATCAAAGCGAGTGGGGGACGCTTTACTCGCATTAGCAATTTTACTAATCGATGAAGCACTTACCGAGCCGGTAGCTTTCGGAAGGCTCTCCAGCGATGTTGGACCTGAAGAAGTCGTAGTGCTGCTACCGCAGGCATGTAAGAAAAACACCACACTTAAAAATCCTAGGCCCCAAAGAAGTGCCGCCTTTATCATATATTTTCTCCTGTAGAAAGTATTTAACGAATAGAAAATAATTAGTCGCTGTCGGGAAATCTAAAAAATTAGCCCCGAAGGGGCTCACATTGATGTTTTCCCGAAAGCGGCGTATCCCGAGCGAATGCGAGGGATCTCATCGTAAATGCTTGATATGACGAGATCCTTCGGACTTCGTCCTCAGGATACGTTCTTGTCGGGAACATATTAATGAAGGCCCTTCGGGCCTACCTTTTTGAATTTCCCGACAAGAATTAATTATACTGCTTGAACACCGATAGCTTGGAGCGTTATTTCGAAAGAGGCCGGGGCGCACAAATAGTGAGCCAGCCTATTCTATTTTATAACGTTGTACCCTCCTCACGAACCAGTTGCGATGGGCAACCCCTTTTATTCATATTCCGAAATCACCCGCCTGAAAAAGAGAGCCCTCCATCTGGCACCATCTATGCATAGTTTGCTCAAGAGCGGCAAGAAGTAACCAAGCTAACCAAAAGTGGTGCGTTATATGATGATGAGAAAACAGAAAAAGGGAGGGGCCATCTTAATGAAGTGGCCTGTAAATGGGGATGTAGACCTGAATGAGTTATGCATACAATCATAAAAACTATTCTTCTAGAGGTGATTTTATATTCTCAGCTGATTGTTGCACATGATACTACTGCAGAACACCACCCTAAATGTAGCTCAATCTTAAAATTAGTAAGTCTTCAAGCACCTCAATATTTAGGAGGAGCGGCCCAAACAAGTCAGTGGAACCCATCACAGCCAAGTAGAACATCTCCCTATTCTCCACAGTTCATAAACAGCTTAACTGAGGGGGTGACCGCTACATTTTCACTCACAAACTGTCGTATCCTTGCGAAAGGAGGCCAGGCGATCGTTGTCGTTGGAAATCGGGTAGATGGAACTCAAGTAGTGGTGAAGATCTACACTTCGAGAAATTCATTGCACTCGATACAGCATGAAAAAAATATTTTTTCAAAAATCGATGAGTTTAACACGCATGTTTTGCCCCAATCCAAATATGGGGTTTCTATCAAACGCATCAATATTCCGAAAATTCTCCGCGAGCATTCTGAGCCTCTTCCAACGGGCCACAAGGCAATTGCCATGGAGTTCATCCCCCACAATCTCAAGCAGATCGTTACCGAAGGAAAAATAAGAAACTTAAATACTACTAAAAGAGAAACGCTGGATAATTTTTTTGATGTAGCAGACCTTTTGGCAGATCAATTAGAGGCCCTTTGGGAGGCTGGGATTATCCACCGCGACCTCAAACCAGAAAACATACTAGCAATTCGAAAACCAGGGATTGATAAAAAACCTGGGGAAATTGAATCACTCTACCTAATTGACTTTGGATTGGCAGGATTCACGAGTGCTTCATCTTCCCATGCGAATTCATTTAAGAGTTTATGGGATCTTCCCGAACATCTTAAAAACATTATTAGTGGCACCGTAGGATTTATGAGTCCAGAGCAGATCCATGGAAATCTTTCTCCAGAGAATGATTTTTATTCATTTGATCGAATCCTGGCTACATGGCTACTTCATGAAAGCATCAATGAAAGCACAAAGAGTAAGCCGGAACTCTACTATGTGACTGAAAGATTCAACATGAAAATTCCAGAGCGAAAGCGCTCGCTTGAATCTCAAAACCCCAGAGTGAATTGGCCTGCCGCAGTAGCGCTGCACCACCCGACAGTGAGCATACGAACTCGAAGGGAACTCTTGGGGTTGGCAAGAGTTCATATGTTTGACTGGCCTACTTTCCTAAAGCGTTATCAGGAGGCTTATCTAATAGTGATGCTCAATGAAAAAAATAGTATGAATCTAAATATGGGTTTAAAATCAGCGGCGCGAACTGTTTTTACATCAATGGCATTAACTCAAGGTTTCCAAAGCTTCTCAGAAGAGATAAAAATAAAAATAATACTGGGGGCGAAGTTGATAGCAGATGAGTTGAATCGGAACGACACCTCTTTGCGTATGGGAGATCCCAATCCTTACTTAAAT
This sequence comes from uncultured Pseudobdellovibrionaceae bacterium, assembly GCA_964604555.1. GTDB lineage: Bacteria > Bdellovibrionota > FAC87 > UBA2466 > UBA2466 > CAZRZK01. Next base: position 17,338 of record CAZRZK010000040.1, read on the forward strand.
TGGACTGCAGTTCAACGATACTCGAAGGCAATGGACATCGTCATCACCCCCCCAAAAAGATACATGAATCTGACTGAATAACGGTTTTAAGAATCGATTTTTATTTTGTGGGGAGGCATAGAGGCTCCTCGCAGTAGGATTGCGACATCTAAAGCAAGAAACCACGAGGCAGCACACCGTGCGATGCTAAAAGGGATGTCCATTCAAGATGTAAAAATGAACCTCTTACATCTGGCTAAAAAACTTTTTTGCGCTTCGAGGAAGGCAGGATACCGAGCATTTCGCGGTACTTCGCGACCGTTCGGCGGGCGATATTGATGTTGTCTTTCAAGAGCAATTCGACAATCTTTTGATCGCTGAAGGGATGCGCTGGGTTCTCCGCAGCCACAATGGTCTTGACCTTTTCCTTCACGCTCTCCGAAGCCACATCGCCTCCAGAAAGTCGGCTGATTCCGCTGTTGAAGAAGAACTTCAACTCGAAAATACCGCGTGGGGTGTGGACGTATTTATTCGTAGTCACACGGCTCACAGTCGATTCATGCATCCCAATGTCATTGGCCACATCTCGCAACACCATCGGCTTAAGGAAAGCCAATCCCTTATCGAAAAAATCACGTTGCTGGCGCACAATGCTTTCGGTCACCTTAAAAATGGTCCGTTGCCGTTGATGGATGCTGCGAATGAGCCACACGGCAGAACGCAATTTCCCCTGGACATATTCCTTAGTCTGTTGGGCATTGCTTTTGTCATCGAGTAAATTCTTGTAGAACGAAGATACTTTTAATTTGGGGAGCCCATCTTCATTGAGCATCACCACATATTCATCCCCGCGTTTCACCACATAAATATCGGGAATGATGTAATGGGAAGGGCTTCCACCAAAAGCACGGCCCGGTTTGGGCTCAAGCTCTTCGATGATCTTTACTTTGCGGATCACCTCTTCCATCGAGATGCCGAGGGTTTTACAGATCACCTGATAGTTTTTCTTTTCCAGATCGGTCAGGTGATTCTCAATCATCCGTTCCAACGATTCATCTTCGCCATAGATGTCGTAAATCTGAACCAGCAGGCACTCTTTCAGATCTCGCGAAGCCACGCCAATCGGATCAAATTCCTGAATGCGGTAAAGAACCGCTTCCACTTCATGGGGATCAAAATTGTCCTTTAAAGCAAGTTCCTCGATCGAGGCCTGGAGATAGCCATCATCATTGATATTCCCAACGATGGCTTCGCCAATCTTTTTTTGTTTGTCATCGAGATCACTCAGGTTGAGCTGCCACAAAAGGTGATCGGTTAAATTGGGAGGCGCGGTCAGGGTGTTTTCGTAAGTGGGAAGATCCTCTTCACCGCCCCGGTAAACCGGCATGTCGGGGGTGGTCTTGAAATTTTCGAGGTAATTTTCCCAGTTAAAATCTTCCGAAGACTGGGGGTTGTCATCGGTCTTCTGGGTGCTGTTGGCCACATCCACTTCATTCAAACTTTGCGTAGTGGCCTCAGAATCGGAAGTCTCTTCCAAAGTCGGGTTATCGACCAATTCGGTATTGATCAGATTTTCAAGCTCCATGCGCGAAAGCTGGAGCAATTTAATCGCTTGCTGAAGCTGGGGGGTCATCACCAGGTTCTGCGAGAGATTCAAAGATTGTTTAAGACCAATAGCCATAGTTACAGTTTAAAACCTTCCCCTAAATAAAAACGCCGTGCAGCATCATTTTCAACTATTTCTTTTGGGGTTCCCCGCACCCAGATCTGCCCCTCCTTGATCAGGAAGGCCAAATCGCAGGAGCTCAATGTCTCCCGAACATTGTGGTCGGTGATAATCACCCCAATCCCCTGACTTTTAAGCCCCTGTATAATCTGCTGAATTTCTGCCACCGCCAAGGGATCGATCCCGGCATAGGGCTCATCCAACAATAAAAACTTAGGCTCTAAAATCAAGGCGCGGGCTATCTCCAGCCTACGTCGCTCCCCACCGCTTAGCGTCAATGCCTGCTGGCGTGCAAGGTGCGAGATTCCCAACTCCATCAGCGCACGTTCTGCTCGGGCTCTCTTCTCTTTACGGCTTATTTTCAAATTATCCAAAATAACAAATAAGTTTTCTTCGACGCTCAGCTTCCTAAACACAGTAGGGTCCTGTGGGAGATACCCCAGTCCCATCCTCGCCCTTTCATAGATGGGCTTAGTCGTCAGCTCCTGTTCCCCCAACTGAACCCTTCCTTGATCGGGCTTCACCAGCCCCACCATCATATAGAAGGTCGTCGTTTTGCCGGCGCCATTCGGTCCGAGAAGCCCCACAGCAGTGCCGGTCTCGACCGACAAGGAGATCCCATTCACCACCTTGCGTCCTTTAAAACTTTTGGAGAGATTTTCGGCCACTAACTTCACTGGATTTTGCCCCTCGCCTGCTCTACCTCAATGCGATCCTCATCACCATGGAGGATGATCCGCCGCCCCATCACTTCATTTCCTTTCGATTCCACCCGCGCTTTTCCCTCTAAAATAATCTGCCCCGATCCCACCTCGATATGGGCCGTCTCGGCATATCCAATGCGGTCGCGGCTGCGCAGCTGCACATCCCCCTTCGCATCCAAAAATTCTTTTTCCTCTTCTGCATTTACTTCCAATTCCATACTTTTTAAGGTCGCCTGAGGGAGCACCGCCTGGACCGATCCCATAAAACGGGCCTTTTGATCTTGGGTAAAAAACTCCCCCTTTTTAGACTGCACCTCAAGCCACTTGCCGCCTTTCAGCCTTTTTTGGGCCGTCACATTCCTCTGAACTATGAAATGCTCCGAATCGATATTAGCCCAAAGGCCGACTCCTCTTAATATCATCACTGGACGGAGTACGTCAGGTCCTTTCATTTCGACCCGTTCTTCACTGGTAAACTCATGATTTTTCCCGCTGTAGTTCAGTTTCTCCATGGTAAAGCGGAACCCCTTCATCGATTGAATGGCTACATTACCCTCCAAAAAAATGAGACGCTCATCAATGTCGCTCCGACCAAAATCACTCGTGGTGCGGACCTGGTTCCCCGTTTTCTCAGCGTAAAAAAGGGAATCGACCCCTTTCATGAAGGCATTGTTCTCTTTGCGATCCAATTCGACAAAATTGGAATGGATCTTCCAACGACGTTTGTTATCGGCAGACTCAAAAAAATCGACTCCCAACAAACCAAAGTTGGCCTCGGTGAGGGAGGCCTTATAAAGCCCCTCGCCGCTATTAGAGGAATAGATGGCAACCGGATGGGAAAGGTTGATCCGGAAGGGGAACGTCCATACAAAGAGCGTCCACAGCAACAGGCCGAGGTAGAACATCTTATCAACATAACAGACAAATAGCCTGTTTATCGACTGCCAATATTTTAGACAGCTCTCCTCATCAGAAATCAATATGTTAAGCTGTCAACTGGGAATCTTGTCTACCTCTTGGACACATTCCCCCTTCCAATAACCTGGCCCAGCCTTGCATTATCTATTGGTATGGCCCGTCTACCGACAAAACGACGACCTTACCTGCCTCGAAGGCATTCCTTGCCTTCGCAAGACTCTTTAAACAACGTTTATGTGTCGGTACTGCCCTTTGTGGCGGGAGAATACCTCATTGAAGCCAATTGGAGCTGGTCTCCTACCGGTATTATCTTCCCTGCAGGTTTCCTTCTTTTTTGGACCTTTTATTTTATCTATTTCAGAGCGGTCACGATTGATCCCTTTAACGCCCGAAACTCCAATGTCAGTAGCTTCTTTTCATTGATGGGAAGCGTTTTCTATTGGTTTATCGGTTCCACTCTTTATTCTATTTTTCATCCCTTTGGGACCTCAAAAACGAAGCGTGCTAAAAAAAGAGCTTTACCACCTCGCCAAACGTTCAGATCGACAATCAGGCCGGTACCCAACGAACCCATCCGCTCACTTCCCGCAGAGGTGATTGAATCTTTAAAAGTATTGGGACTTCCTGAAAATAGTCATTGGGATGTGATCCATAAACGATACCGCAGTTTAGCGAAGCAATACCACCCGGATCTGCACCCCGAGCTGACCGATCCCGCCCTTAAATTCCGGCGGATCGATTCCGCTTACCGTCGCCTCGAACAGAATCGGCATTTGTTTTAAACTAACCCAACCTCTTTACACAATCGGTGAAAAGGTAGGATACGGGCGCGAGATTGCCGCAACTCCGAATCCAATTCTCCAAGGTGCGCCTGATAAAACACCGGAATGGATGTTCTAGCCGCATAGTATTCGATGTTGGAACTCAGTTTTCGATTCCCGCTTTTGCACTCCACCGCAAACTGAGGCTTTCTGTTTTTCAAGACGACGAAATCGATCTCCTTTTTTGAATCGTTTTTCAAAAAACGAAGTTCCATCTCTTCCCCTTGAGTGTCCTCTATAAAATGGCAATATTTGATTAAATGGCTCGCCACAAAATTCTCGAATCGAGCCCCCTCATCTTCGATCAACGACCAATCCCAAAGATATAGCTTCTGTTCCTTACGAACCGCTTTTATTTTGGGGGGACCATAGGGGGAGATCCGGAAACAATAATAAAGGTTCTCCAAGATTGAAATCCATCTTTCGATCGTTTCAAAAGCGACCTCAAGATCGTTACGGAGATTGTTGATACTCAGTGGAGAACCGACACGTGTGGGAAGCAGTGAAACCAAGAGATCCAACTGCGACACCTCTTTTACCATCTCCAAACTCAATAGGTCTTCTCGAATCACCCGAGTTTGCCGCTCCCTCTGCCACCTTTTCCACTCCACCTCATTTTGAGAAAATAATGGCTCGGGAAACCCCCCAAATTTTAATAGCGCCGCAAGTTCCCCCTTCCCAGACATTTTCGACAACTCGGGAAGGCTGAAGGGATGCAACCGGTAGTAGTGGTATCTCCCTTGAAGGGAATCCCCACCACGACGGTAAAAATCCAATCTCGCCGAACCAGTAACTAAAAAAGCCCGGCTGGAGCGATATTGATCGTACAACCCCTTCACCAAATTGCGCCATTTTCGGTATTTGTGGATCTCGTCCAAGATCACGAGAGATTGATTCCCAGGCAATTCCCCTCTCAACAACCGACTCTGAACCCCGGGGGTATCCCAGTTTAAGTAGGCGGGATCCGATTCATTTTTATTGGGTAAGAGGGAAAGAGCTAAAGTGGTCTTTCCAACCTGACGAGCTCCCCCTAAAAAGACCATCTTTTTAAGCAGATCCGTCTTTACCGCCTTTAATAAATACCTGTTTACCATCATAGTAATTTTCGACTAGAGTCTAAAAAAACTCAAGTTTTTTTAGACTCTAGTCGAAAATTACTAATATTGCCGGTTGCGGATGGCATTATTTTTTAAAAAATCCTCAAAAGCATTGCGAACCGGAGCACTCAACGTTTCCATTCCAAAAGGGACCTTTTCCAGCTTTAAGAAATTCTGACTTCGCATCATGGCTCGGGCCGTAGCATCGCTCAGCTCCAGGGAAAACACTTCAAGTACCCGTAAATGAGTCATCGAACTGGATTGCGCCATTTGGACTAGGCTTTCATTGACTGTGATAACGAATTGGGTGCGGGTCAGAGGGTAGTAGAATTGCTCCTCCTCAGCGTAGGTGGGCAATCCAGAGGGATAAAGGGTAAAATGTTCCACATTTTTACTGTAGGGAGAGTTTCGGAAAATCGAAAACATTTGGCTAAGCCACTCTTGCTCCACTTGATTGAACCGCACATGCCGGATCTGCAAAAATAGAGGATCCGCGACCCACCGGTTTATGACCGCTTGATTCATTACGCCCTCAAGCCAAAGAAAGGTTACGAAGGGATGTTCGAGGAGCAACTCCGGCGCCTGCCGACCTACCCAAACAATCAGACCGTGAGGAAACCCTCGATAGAATGGAAACCCGTCCTTGCCCCCACTCTTCTTATACCAATTTGCGTTCCCTCTTGGCAGCGCAGGCAATTGCGACATCCACGCTTCCCCAAAATTCATATAGAATGCATGTTGGTAGTGATAGAGTTGCATCAGTTCCAGGCTCTCGAATGCGGTCCAAAGTTTTTCAAGTTGGGCGATACTGACCTGAGTCCGGATAAACTCTGCACGTGCAGAATGGTCATGCTCGTCTAACCAATCGGCATAGACCAGCCGTGGGGCATCATCCCCAGGATTTGCCACAATGCCCTTTAAGAGGGCCACCTCTTCATCCCCTCCCACTTGGATCAAGAGCCTCGAACACCCCATTGAATCCGAGCCATAACTAGTCCCTGCCCCATCCCATGAGAGTGGAAGAAAGCAAAATAGAGCGATGCAAACGGACACTGGCCAGCGCATACCTCGGGTTTATAATTGAAAAGTTCGAAAATATCGTCGTAAAGCCACTTCAATAAAGGAAAAGCGTTGGCCAATTCAAAGTCCATAGCCAGAAACAACACGCCAAGTCGTGACAACTTTACATGAGAACCTGACTTTAGGCTCTTACCCTAACTGGAGGAGACTATGAAAGCCCAATTGTTGTTCCTAGTTTTATTCGCAACCCGAATCTTGCTGGCCGATGCCCCCGCTGGATTCGAAGATCCCGCCTTGCTCGCGAAGGTAATGCAAGGAAAGATCGTCATCGAAGATAAGGTATCGACCTCAACCGAATTTGTTTCGGTCGGAAAGGCCTTTTTCAAACAGACCAGCCCAGTTGTTTACTCTCAATTGGCGGTGAATTATCCGCTCTACCCGAAAATGTTTGAGGAGATCAAGGAAGGCCAACTTTTGAACTCCAACGCCGAAAAAACGGAGTTTGATTTTAAACTCCATATGGAAGTGTCAGTAGGCCCCTTTGCCTATGATGTTTATCCCGAAGGCAAACACCTTCTCCAACTCCCGCAAGATGCGATCAGCGAAGGAAAAGTGGTGATGAAGGTGACCAACTATACCGAATACCTCAAACGAGCCGATCAAACCACTCGCCTCATCCCTTATGAAGGAGGAATTTTGGTGGAGGACACTGTCCATGTGGTCCTTCAAAAAGCTTCAAGCCAGGGCAATATCGTCAAGAAGAAGTTGAAGGAGTTTTATAACAAATACATTGACGGCATGAGAAAAGAGCTCAAGGCACAGCCCTAAGCTTTAAAAGGGGTCAATCGACTTTTGGTACCAAAAAGTACCATAGCCAAATTAGATTTATCGGCTATGGTACTTTTTGGTACCAAAAGTCGATTGACCCCTTTTACTTTTTCAGCAACCATGGGGCCGATGCTAAAAAAGGCAAAAGCCCCATGGAAGCGCACTGTCATCACCCTTGTAGCAAGTGGAGCCGGCTCCGGCTTCTTTCCTGTCGCACCTGGAACAGCGGGTAGCGTTCTTGCGTGCGCCCTCTTATGGGGAATGAGAAATGCTCCCCTTTCCTTATTAATTTTAGTGACAGTTGGAATTGTTGGAGTTGGAATATGGGCCAGTCATCACGTTAATGTCATGACAGGTGAAGCGGATCGCCAATGGATCGTCATCGATGAGATCGCCGGCATGTTTATCACCATGATAGGGAATCCGATCACCTTCCAATGGCTGCTGTGGGGATTTGTATGGTTTCGGTTGATGGACATCTGGAAACTATTTCCAGGAAGCTATTTTGATTCGAAATTGAAAAATGGATATGGGGTGATGTTAGACGATGTCACCGCAGGGATTTATGCCAACATCGTTCTCCATTTTATGGTGAAGGCACAACTTTAAGGAGCGAATTTATGGAAAAACACAATAACGATATTCAGCGGGCGGAATCGGTAGAGAACCGGGCAAAAGCGGTGAACATGGCCCTGCTTTCAATTGAAAAGCAATTCGGCAAGGGCTCCATCATGAAATTGGGAGAGGGCGGGAAATTAGGCGGAATGGAATTATCAGCCATCTCGACCGGCTCCCTTTCTCTCGACATCGCCACCGGCATTGGAGGACTTCCCCGCGGCAGGATCACCGAGATCTACGGACCGGAATCCTCGGGTAAAACCACCATCGCCCTCTACACCGTGGCTCAGGCGCAAAGAGAAGGTGGCGTCGCCGCCTTTATTGACGCTGAACATGCGCTAGATGTGGTGTACGCCAGAAAATTAGGGGTCAACACCGATGAGCTTTTGATCTCGCAACCGGATACGGGAGAGCAGGCCTTGGAAATCGCCGAAATCTTGGTGAGAAGCGGTGGAATCGATGTCGTTGTCATCGATTCGGTCGCGGCCCTCGTTCCTCGCGCTGAACTCGAAGGGGAGATGGGTGATTCCCACATGGGATTGCAAGCGCGGCTCATGTCGCAAGCCCTGCGGAAACTCACCGGTTGCATCAGCAAATCGAAAACCTGTGTGATCTTCATCAACCAATTGAGAATGAAAATCGGCGTCATGTTCGGTAACCCCGAAACCACCACCGGTGGAAATGCCCTGAAATTCTACTCCTCACTTCGGCTCGACATCCGACGGGTGACCTCACTCAAGAACGGCGAAGACATCATCGGCAGCCGCACCCGTGTGAAGGTAGTGAAAAACAAATTAGCGCCTCCCTTCAAGCAGGTGGAGTTTGACATCCTGTTTGGCGAAGGGATCTCCAAAGAGGGAGATATCATCGATCTCGCCCAACAATATAATGTCGTCGAGAAAAGCGGATCTTGGTTTGCCTTTGAGGGAGAAAAACTCGGACAGGGACGGGACAACACCCGCCTCTTCTTGAAGGAACACCCGGAAATCACGGAAAAGATTAAAAAGAAAGTAGAAGCCAAGGCAGTGAAAGATGGTGGCGTGGCTTTAGTCGCTCCGCCCAGTGCCGAGGAAAAAGAGGATGCGGAAGTGAAGCTCCCCGCTCCCTCCCCTAGAAAAAAGTAAAGCGACGGTCGGGGAATCTCAGGTACCCACTTCCTTTACAGAAAAAGCTTCGCTTTTTCTGTAAAGGAAGTGGGTACCTGAGATTAAGGTGTATAAACTTCCACCCGATCCTTCTCGTGAACTCCGCCTCCGGAATGGAGTGTGGCTACCGACACATTATTGCCGACGAAATCGACGATTCGCAGCAGCCCTTTAAAACTCCCCTGAGCGACGCCGATCCCTTTCCCACTGATGGGATCTCGAATAGGGATTGGAGCGGAATAGACTTTTAATAATTGCCCGCGACGCAACCCCGTTTCCACTCCACCATTTAGATAATAAAAATGACCGACCATCTGAGCGATAAAACCTCGCCAGTGGATCTGTCGAATATCAAATGAAAGTTGCTTCAATAAAGGCTCGAAGGCCCGTTCGAGAGTTGAAATTCCTTTTACACCACTCTCTTCCGGATCTTCCGTCGCGATCCATTGCGTTTCGGTGAAGTTCAGTTCCTCTTTATGTGAGTGTTCAAAGAGCGGCACTCGAGAAACCACATCAAACAGCTGCAATCGAATCCTGCCATAGGTTTCATATTCATACCCTCGAAAAAGACCACTATTGTCGCCTCGTTTATTTATGAGGAGCTCTTCGATCGAGCCCACTAAGAGCACCGAAACTCCCATTGCTTGGGCAGAAGCATAAATGGGATTGAGATCATAAGACTCCCCTACGGGTGGATTTTTAGGAAAGCCTAAGAGATCTTTGGGATCTACAATTACCCAATCAGGGTGGCTTGATATCAGATCTATCGATTTTTGTTTAAGGAGTTCTGTTAACCTTGTGCTTTGATACGGGGAATAGTTCAAAAAATCGAGGATCAAAATTTTCTTCTTAATCGAATCGGGTTGGAGAAGCCCGCTCGAATCAATATGGACTCCCAATTCTCGAGGAGACTCCAGTGCAGCGCACCCAGTCACTGCCATTGCGAGGCCAAAGGATATAAACGCAGCCACTAAGCAATCTCGAAGTGCTTTCATATATATATTTTAACATTTTCCCTCTCTTTTACTGGCTGCTAAAATGAATTTATGTCATTTATTCTACTGCTCCTTGTTAACTTCTCTCTTTTGGCCGAAACTTCGCACAAGCCGTTGAGGATCGATTTTCTTTTCATTCAGCATGACATGGAGGCGATTAATTACGATGCAATGCTTTCAATCTTGAAAGAGGAGGTGGAATCCACGCTCCATTACGAATTGGGAAACCTCATCAAAACCAAAATTCCTTTGACGGACTTCACTGCAAACAGCATCGAAACTCTCAAGAACGTTATTCAAACGGATCAGGCAAACTATACTTTCATTGTTCACCTGATTCGCGAAGAGAAGGGGGGAGCCACACTCAAAATGGCGGTGATTAATAATCCCAATCGCCATCTTTTTGGAACCACCTCAAGCGTGCTTCCTGACAAAGCGAAGTTGAATGATTATGCTCGCACCGCTGTCGAGGGATTCCGAAAGCTGGAATATGCCCTTCCCTACCAGGCCTCTATTGCCGATCGTGACAGGTCCCATGTCACGATCGACCGGGGCTTCCCTTTTTTCTCTCAAGGCACCACCGCTTCCGTTTTCAAGATCGAAGGGAACGCACCCAAGCTTAAAATTAAGGAAATTGGAAAAGTTCAGTTTACCCAGGTATTCAGTAAGGTCTCTATCGGTAAAATCCTCACCGAGGTTGCAAGCGGCGTGATTGATACCACTTCTAAATTTGTCGTGAGCAGACAAGTGGATCGGACCGAATCGGAACGCAACATTGCATCCACCATCACGCTGGAACCGGTTGCCCCGATTCCTCCAAGAGGAAACATCGGAAATCTGGAGTTGCTCCTGGGCCCCAGTTTCACGTCCTTTAACCAAACAGTGGATGGGATCATTACCACGACAGGGACAAACGCCTATTCAGGAGGACAGCTCCAATCAGAAATTCTCATCACTTCTCGAGTTCCCTTTATTTTCCAAACTCTTTTCGCGAGCAGCAATATCGAAGATCCAACCAACCGCTCTGGCTCCACTTCAACCGGCACCACTCTAGCCAGCTCTATTTTTCAGTGGAACTTTCTTTTGGGCTACCGATTTGGAGAGAGCTATGTCAAACCGAATATCGATTTTCGAATCGGCTATGCCGCTTTCAACTACCGTCTGGAGGCCCCTGCACGTTCTGAGTTTTCTGGCCATGAACACAGCGGCCTCCTGTTGGGAAGCCAAGTCAGCTACCCGCTTTTGGATAAGCTGACGGTGCTCGGCACCTTTCACACTTTTTTGCTTGGTTCAACGAATGAAAACCCCGTGATCGAAGGACGCACCCCCAGTTCCACCTCTTTTTTGCAATTGGGGTTGCAGGCAAAGTGGTTGTTCCATCCTGAAGTCGATTTTTCACTGAAGTTTCTCTGGCAGAGCGTAAGCAACGATTACATTACCAGCGACGGCCTTCGGACCTCCAATGAACAACAGAATTCGATTATCGGCGGAATTTGCTACTATTTCTAACGGCCTTTAGAATTGCGCTGATTGGATTCCTTCCTTCACCTTTAAAATCGAATCCACCACTTCATAATAGACGAGAGAATGAACCTGTTTGGGAAAGATAGGCTCAGGCAAAATTTTTGGATAGAGCTTCCACTGTTCATATTCTTTCAAGAAGGAATCCTGGTTTTTTGTGTGCTTGATCCTCTCAGCCAGGATTTCATCGGTTGTGACCAAACTAGAGGGCATAATATTGCTGAGTTCCGATATGTCATTTGCATCCAATAGGCCCACTAACAGGAAAAAAACCTTGGCCCCATTCTCATAACCCAATTTGGCAAGCGACCCATAAGCATGGCGTATCACATCCACACGATGGGTTAGCAGATGCGAAATCTGGTGTGTATTCCCCGCTTCGGCAATCGCGATCCCTCGCTCTGGGGTCTGGTAGAAATAAGGAACCTGATAGTCTTGTACCAAGTATCCCAATCGGGGTTTCATCGATCTATCGATCAACCAAGAAGAATATTGAATGACGACGAAATCGGGCTTATCCCGTTCAATAGCCTGTTTCGCTCTTAACATGAACTGTGCCAGGTTATAGGCGGAAAGAGAGCTTCCTGTTAAGGTCGCGTCCAATTTTTTTGCGGTCAGATAAGGGAGCGACTCCTGATGAGGACAATTCCCCCCCCAAAGAAAGGGATCCCCCAGGATCATGATTTTCATTCCCTTTCCAGTAATCGTCTCCACTTTTCCTGCTGGTAAAGTGCCCAACTCAGAATCGAGCCGCATTGGGTCATTCACCCCACAACTTAAAGTCTGTTTTCTGTCCTGGTAATAAAGCCATCGATCGCGAATGTGGGTATAAAACAACATGACAATTGAACCCACAATAACTCCCAGCGCTATAGAACGGAGTGTGTTTTTAAGCATAGGTTAATTCAATTTGGAGGTCAGTTTATAGTATACCCCATGATATAATTAAATGGCTCATCTAAACACTCCCCTTTCCTCCATTCGTTGATACACAGTGCAATATCTCAGGCATACCTTTGTCTTTCTATCCCTCATGGGTGGAACATTCTTCTATGGGCGTACTCTCTTTGCCTATGAAGTTGAGCAGATGAGCAGCAATAAAGCAGTCATCAGTGATGAGAGCGAACGCCTCATGGATGTGAGCATCATTGAAAGCTTTCAACTCGCACAAGGCATTCTCATCTATCCTGCGGGGAATGATTGGGTTCTCCCACTGGGTGAATTTTCAGAATCCTTAGGCATCTCCATCGAGCTCTCTGCGTACATGGGGCTCGCCCAGGGATTCATCGTTTCCGAGGACCGGAAATTTCAGTTGGATGTGCGCAAATGCAGGGTCGAAATCGCGGGAAAAATTGAAACCTTCAATTGCAAGGAAGCGATCGTTCATGGTGAGGAGATCTATGTCCATCGACTCCTCTTGGAGCGATGGTTTCCGGTCACTATCTTAATCGATTCCTTATCTTCCAAAATCCTCCTAAAAACGAAAGAGAGACTTCCAATTGAAGCTAGGAAGGAGCGGGAACGGCTGGCTGAGTCGACAAAAGGAGTGAGCGAGGCATTCGATCCCGGTTTTCCTGAAGAGAAGGATCCTTATTCGCTCCTTTCCTTTCCAACCATCTCTGAGCAATGGAGTTTAACCCGTCAAACCACCACCGATAAAAGTGCTTTTGCATTCCAACACAACACCCAATTCGGAGCCGAGTTTTTGGGTCTGGAAGGAACCGGTTTCATGACGGGAATAAACAGGGACATTCAAAACTTGCGGATTGGATTCGCAAAACGTTCAGCAAATGGGGATCTGCTCGGCCCCCTCCACGTAAGGGAGATCAACCTCATGAACTTAGCGCTTCCCTTTGCACCTCTTATCACCAGAGGTGGGACTGGAAAGGGGTTTTTGCTATCGAACTACCCAATCCGTGCTCCCACCACTTTTCAAAACAATAACTTTGAAGGGGATTTACCCCCGGGATGGGAAGTGATTCTCTATCGCAATGACGTCCTGATCGATCGCTTCCTGGCAAACGGCACAGGAAGGTATTTTTTCCGGGATGTGCCGCTCATATACGGAAACAACATCTTCCGTTTAAGTTTCTTCGGACCCCAGGGGCAAAGAAGGGATGAGTATCAAACCTTCAATATTTCACAAGATCTGATCGCCCCTGGCACTCGCAACTTCAAGTTCGGCATAGCGGAGTTGGATAATAATGGGCCCCAACGACTCCAGTTTCAATACGCTGAAAACTTCTCGAAGTACTTCACCACCAACTTCGGAATGGTGAGAGATCACCTGTCGGATACCTATAGCTGGGTCGGACTCACCGGAGTGAACCCCCTTTTTCTAGTCAACACCCTTTGCGCCATTTCGCATAGCGGAAAGGGAAAGGCCTGTGAGTGGTCAGAGTTGATGGGGATCGGCAGCGCATTCACATTGGGACTGAAATACACAAGGCTCATGGATTTTCATAGTGAAGTGTTCAACCCCAAAATCACCGATGATCAGAATAGCCAACTCTCGGGTAACCTGCTTTACCGAATCCCTTTAATCCCCGCTGCGACCATTGGGTTCGGACTGATTAAAAACGGATATGACTCCGCAGATAGCGTTACTTTATTGAAAAACAACATCGGTGTCAGCGCTGGGCAGGCTGTCATCAATAATGAACTCAATTATCAGCTTGCAACCCCAGGATCCACATCCGGTAAATGGTCGATCGATTACCGCCCATCTGTTTTTGGTTTCCGCTTCAGCTCCGAATATACCGCTACAGCAATCAAGTCATTTGAAGGGGAGCTCTCCAAAACGGTGGATGATTACGCCGCTGGCCTTGGACTTCGCTACAACCTGGATTCAGATTCATATAACTTCAGCGTTAACATCAACCGAAACTTCAAAAAATTCACCGCGGGCTTCAACACCACCGCCTCCAGCGCCAGTAACTATTCAATGTCCCTATTGCTGTCCTTTACGGTCGTACCAGAACCCATCACTCCTTCTGCCCGATTTTATGGTTTACTGGGCACGAATTTGGGTTCCATCGCTGTGCAAGCCTTCAAAGATGCCAACCGAAATGGAATTTTCGACGCAGGCGAGCAGCCAGTTCCTAATATTCGACTGGCCGTCAATTTAAGCGAATCGGAAATTTCAACCGATGAAAATGGAGTGTCACTGCTGACCGGCCTTCAACCCTATATCCCAGCCCATATTAGCGTGGGCTCCAACAGTATTGAGGATCCCTTCCTCTTCCCAGCCAAAAAAGGGATTCGAATCATCCCAAGAGCGGGGCACATCAGCTCGATTGCCTTTCCATTCGTTACCTTCGGTCAAGTGGACGGAACAGTCACCGTCAAATCCAAGAGTGGCTACTCACCCAAGAGAGGTCTGATTGTTGAGGTAAGGGATCTGCAGGGGAAAGTTGTTGCCACTACAAAAACCGATCGCATGGGAATCTATCAAGTCGATCGCGTTCCCGTGGGAACCTTCACCATTAACCTCTCTTCGAAGCAGCTGCAGGAATTGGGCTTCTTCCCCCACCCAGAAGAACGCAAAGTGACAATCCCAGAAGAGGGGGGATTCGAATCGGAACAAGACTTTATTTTAGAACGCGATTAAAATAATTTTATGTCCCCCAAAAATTGGTTTTCTATCAGCATTGCAGTTTTGTTATTCTTTTGGATCGCCTCTGCTCCCCTCTTCGCGGTAGCCATCGCCATTTCACGTTCAAGGCACATGACATTCGCAGATGCTGCCCCTGGCGACATTGCCTATTCACTGAACCATAGCGCTAGCACCTCCTCCCGGTTCACTGTTACAGGGGATCCAGGCGCAAGCTTTGATATTACTTTCCCATCCGGCACCATCAATATGTCTAATGGAGGAAATACGATTGGCACCAATACCTGGGTTTCGAATCAGAGCGCCACGACCAACTTAGATGGGTCGGGCAATGCAACGATTGACATTGGGGCCACCCGAGCAGCGATTGCGGGAAATCAGGTCGCCGGAAGCTATTCCGGCAGCCATACGGTGACGGTCAATTACACGGGGGACCCTCCTGGCAATGCTGTCAGCACCTCAGCCAATCACTCCATCCTCATCATCAGTTCCATCGGAATCTCGCGCAGTTCAGATCTCACTTTTGGAGTGGCATCCGCTAGCGACATCGCAAAAACAATCGATCCCGCATCCGGCTCAGGACGCGCCACCTATACCATTACCGGCGAACCCAGCCATGCATTCTCCATTACAATACCTAGCTCAACCGTAACGATGACGACGAGTGGAGGTGGATCGGCCGATAATGAGATCGATGTTACCGCTTTTGCCTCAAGCCCTTCTAGCTCCAGCACTTTGGATGGCTCCGGAAACCGCACCCTATATGTCGGCGCCACGAGAGCGGCCATCCGTGCTACTCAAACAATAGGAAGTTATACAGGAAGTTTTACCGTAACCGTTGCCTATCAATAACGTGAAAAAAAGTTACGTAAGCATTTTCATTTTTCTGGCTTCTCTACTTCCCTTCCTGCCCACCCTCCACTCCGATTGGCTGAACTATGACGACACCCACAACTTCTTGGAGAATTATTATTTTCGGGGAATCAACGTTCACACTTTCGTTTGGGCATGGAAGGCACACCTACTGGGAGTTTATCAACCCCTCTCCTGGTTGCAGTTTAGCCTCGAATACGCCCTCTTCGACCTCAATCCAATGGGTTATCATCTTGTCAGCCTCGCATGGCACGGACTGAATTCTGTTCTGCTCTATTTATTGTTTTTAAGGCTGAAGGTGGTGGACTCGATCGCATTGCTAATAACACTACTCTTTGCTATCCACCCGCTGAGAACAGAAGTGGTTGCTTGGTTGTCCTGTCAACCCTACCTCCCTTCCATCTTCTTCTCGATCCTCAGTTTACATTGCCATCTTTTCTCGCTCGAACTTCCTCAGAAGAGATGGAAGATCCTTGCATTGACATGCTTTCTAATTGCTCTGCTATTTAAGTCGATCGCTATCACACTTCCTTTTTTGATGCTTTTCATCGAACTCCATCTAAATCGGATTGCACTTAAAAAAGGTCTGCTAAAAAAGTGGCCCTATCTTATCCTCATGATGCTGTTCTGCGTGATCGCCCTCTTTTCCAAAAGCCACACCGATATCCTTGAATCGACCCGAGACAGCGGCGTCTGGCCCAGAATCGCTCAATTCGGATACTCCTCCATCTATTTGGTTATCAAATCATTTATTCCCATCCATCTTTATCCGTTCTACCCCCTCCCCGAAGGGAAGGGATGGGTCGACACCCCATTGTTAGCCTACGTTTTTCTGTCCTATTTATTCATTTTCATGGCCTATTTATATCGACAACGGATGCCGCTGCTATTCCATTCAATTCTGATCTACTTAGCCATGCTCCTGCCCAACTCCGGCCTGATTAAGGCGGCCAATGCAATGACGGCCGATCGGTATAGTTATTTTGCCACCCTCCCGCTCTTTATTGCTGGGGCCTCTTTCATCAGACCCACTCAAAAAATGCGTGCCCTGCTTTTTTTATGTGTCCTCATCTTTTCCTGCCTTTCCTTTCAACAATCAAAACGATGGGTCGACTCAGTTGTTCTATGGAAATGGACGGTAAAAAATGTTCCCAATCATCGAGATGCACTCAACAATCTCGGGGATGCGCTCCAACTCACAGGCCATCTAGAGGAAGCAAAAACAGTACTTGAGAAGTGCATCTCCCTTTATCCTAACTTCCCTTATCCCCATGATGGGCTTGGCATGGTCTATTGGAAACTAGGAGAAACTGAAAAAGCGCTGGATGCGTTTGGGCGGGCACTCATCTACTACCCCGATTTTTATGAAGCGACCACCCACATCGCTCAACTGTTGATTCAAGTCGGACAACCGGAAGAGGCAGAACTCCATCTAATGGATCTCCTATCGAAACGCCCCACTCTTATCCTGCCTAGAATGGAATTGCTTAGACTCCTTGAGAACCAAGAAAGATGGGATGAAGCCAAGCCCCATCGACATTTTTTGAGTACGCACCTGCCTGCAAGCTCCGGCTTTCCTCATTGAAAGGCAGCACCATGGAGGTGGGTGGTAGGGAGTGAATCA
>CAZRZK010000041.1:0-4499 GCA_964604555.1 uncultured Pseudobdellovibrionaceae bacterium
GTGCCGACAGTTTCCCTTGGTATTTAATACCCGTCAGAATCGCGTGGTAATTACATATTATGTCGAGTACGCGATGATTCCGTCATCGTGTTCACATAATCTGGGAGTAAGGTGTTGAAGATAAGGGCTATGCCATGCCTTTTTTCGAACTGAGGGGCTGATGAGTTGCCATCGTTTCCAACGCCTAGCACTTTCGCTTTTTATTCTTTCCATCGCATTTGGATCGGCCCAGTCGCTGGCCGAAATATTGTCTCCGCTGCCATCGCCGCCATTGCCTCCGTTGCCGATGTCAACGTTTGTGCCTCCTGTGTTGCCAATTATCAGTCCACCGGTCTTTCCTCCGCCATTGACACCGACGCCTACTTTGACTCCAACCCCGAGTTCTTGCTCTCAAGAAAATATCTCTGCTTGGGATCCTTCCATCACCGAACTTCCTCCCGGTTCCTATGAAAGGATCGACCTAGGTTTTGATTCACAATATTGGACATTTCAATATCGAAGCAACACTCCCATCTTGAAGGTTTTGGTTGCTCCGCCAGTTACCTCTACGCTCATTCCATATCAATTGGGAGTCGATTATAAAGGAACCTATCAAAACTGTGATCCTCTCTATTCAACAGAGATCCAATTCATGAATCCCGGAGTCTATTTTGTTCAGATCTTATCGACGATTGGCAATACCACCCGTGTTGTCCTCGTTGGAGCTGCATCCAACGAAGTGGGCGATTCAGACTGTCCTCCCGACTCGCGCCCTGCAGAGGTTCCAACACCCCAAGGGTATAACAATATTCTGCGCCAATTTAGCGATTCGGATGGACCAATGTACCAGCTTTATTCCAATTCAGTTCGATTCAATTCGCCAGAAACATTGCTGAATTTGATATCGGCTGTCACCCCACCTATGTCAGTTCTGATACATAGTCACGGAGTGCCCGGTGGTCTTTTCGTTAATGCCAATCAGACCATGACTGGAACCAGCTCCGGATCAAAAACTTTCGCAGATATGTTTAAGGGAAAAATGCGAAATCTTTTTCTTGTCGCGTGCTGCATCGGTAAAAATTTGGATACAGATGATAAACATTTGATGAAGGTATTATCCAAAGGTTTATCATCTGCAACTTTAGAAACAAAGGTCCAAGGTTATGACACTACGGTCTATCATGTGTATCCGGGATTTTGGGAGCGTTTCAGACCCGCATATCTAGCGGTAGGTAGGCCCGTTAATCTAAGAACCGTAGGACGATCACAGGATTATGTTTCTGGTTTTAAGAGGATATGCAACGCCTTTCCTGATGATAAGACTTTATTCACATATACAGATCCTCCCAATAATCAAATGCCCCAATGCAATTGTGGAAGTCGCTTCGATTCTTTATACCTTTCCGCATACTCCGATCTCTCTTACGCCGATATGCAGACTAAATTTCAAAGTGATTGCGCCGCTTCAATTCAACTAAATGCTCAGGGAAATCCATGTCAAAGGTGTCAAACAGCTGGTGGAAGGATAGAGAGTGGCTGTGAAGAATTTGGGTTGGATGCCTGTATCGGGCATAAATCAATACTGGAGAACGGGGTTTCCATTCCACATGTATGTGTTTTAGACAAATCCAGTTCACCGCCCCATGATTACTACCCTCTCGCGACGGTCCCTATGGGCCAATGCCGCAGACTCCCCTAATATCGATAAAGAATTTGGCGAGTCATAATGGATTCCCTCAAAAGGAGTTATTCCACCGAAAGGAGTCGACCCCATTTCTTTGGTGTACCGCGGGGCCAAAGCAGCGTTTGATCAGGGAGGACTAATAAGAGTTCTCCACTTTTCCCAGTATAGACATCGATCGATTGCCCATCAAATTTTTTAGCCCGCCGCCAATCGCGATCCCGTGCGGGGAAATATTCGATTTTGTATTGCATCCCCTGGCGAGAGAGTTCCAGGATATGCTTATCCGGCTCTGGCTTGATTTTCTTTTCGCTCGGATCGGAGGTAAAGAACTCGATCTCCTTTTCGATGCGAAAGCGGCATTTCATTTTTGAGGGCTTCAATAAACTCACACCCAGTGCCCGTTTAGCGGGTGTGTATTGTGTTTTGTAATAAAAAATACTCATAAAAAGGCTCCACCCCCCCGTGAAGATGGCTGCCAAGAGGAGCCCAACCATTCTCAGCTTTGTAAATCCGGGCAGCTGTAAGTAAGGGATCAGAATGCAGAAGAGGAGCATCCCCATGGTCACATACACATAGGTGAGACAACGTCCCCATTCCAGGATTACTCGTCGGGCCATGAGGTCATGGCGTTGTTGCTTGAGGCTTTTTACCGGCATGTAGATTTATCATTATACCTGAAGAATCGGGACGGTGGGATGGGGGGGCTCAGGGATATCAGAAGTAAGGCGTGTAGAAAATTGCTATGTTTGATGTTATCAAAAGCTTCAGTGAGCCTATGGGTTTGTAGGAGATTGGCTGCCAAAGGCCGTGAAGCTTTTATTTAAATATGATTAAGGACTTTGATACAGATTCATCGACACCCCGCGCAGCGATTGTCTTGAAAGAGATTTTAGCTCACATTGCTTGGGGAGCCTTGCTTCCATTAGGGATTCAATCGAGTAAAAAACGTACCGCGCGTGAATCCAAACAACGAACGGTGGTTTTTATTCACGGGTATGTTTCCAATCGTGCCTCGTTTTTTCCCCTCTCTACCTTTCTAAAGGCGGTCGGAGTGGGACAGGCTCTGTCATTCAACTACAGCTCGAAAATAGGGGTTGAGCAGGCCGCGATCCAGCTCCGTGATTTTTTGAAAGAAAAGGTGCGAGGAGGCCGAATCGATCTGGTTTGCCATAGTCTGGGGGGTGTCATTGCAAGAGTCTATCTCCAGGAGCTCGGTGGATCCCGCCGAGTCGATCGGTGTATTACACTCGGAACCCCACACCGGGGAACTTATAATTCCTACTGGGCACCGACACGGATTGGAAAAGAATTGAAACCCGATTCTTCCCTGATGGTTAAACTTCAGGCGTCACGGGCAAAAGCGGCTCGAGTTAAATTCACTTCGATTGTTGGGGGAGCTGATAATATCGTCATTCCCCGAGTGTTTGCAGCCGACTCAGAAGATGTGGTTCATATTCCAAACCTGGGCCACGTGGGAATGCTATTCAGTCCGAATGCTTTTTTTGAAGTGGCGAAGCGTCTCAAAAGCGTCACCGAGTAGCGGGTACAATAGAACTTGTTTCCGTTGCTATATCGAAAACGATTTTCAGCATTTTTCTTTCCAACTGACTTTTTATTTGCAGGATTTTAGACTCCAAACTCGCCTCACTCGCGCCGTAATCGGTCCCCTCGCGCAGGACGAACTCTTTTATCATCTCTTCCAGCGTTTCTACGGGCAGCATCGTATAGGGGACTTCCACGCCTATTTCCGCTTCAGCTTCCTTGCTACGGTAAATTTCCTCTTCTTCACTCATAAATTAACACCCCTTATTAGATAGCCAGCTCGATGACACAATACAATAGGATTGTCGCTGGGTTCAGTTGTTGGTACTAATAGCACATCCTTATTCAGGAGTTCGATGGTGTGACCGATTCCCCTAATAGCCAACAAAAACTGACCCGATTTCATCAACGCCGGACCAACTTAAACCAATCTTTCCTCTTTTTAAAAGAGACTCTACAGAGCAAAGCTGAGGAACGAGTGAAAAATATTGCTATCGTCAAAGTGTTTGAAATGACCTTTGAGCTATGCTGGAAATCTTTGAAAGATTTATTGGAATACAAGGGGATTTCCGTTGCCACTCCCCGCGACACGTTGAAAGAGGCGTTTAAGGCGGATTACTTGGAAGATGGACAAGCCTGGATCGATTTATTGGACCATCGAAATGAACTTGTTCACATTTACAATGAAACCCAAGCCGCTCGTTCTACTCAAACGATCCGAAATATTGCTACTCCCTGCATTGAAAAACTCCTTACTCGATTGAATCTAGAATGAAATACGGACTGACTACGCATCAGCTGAATCTCATTTTTGCTGCTATTAAAAAGTTTCCAGAAATTGAAAAAGTGATTTTATTTGGTTCTCGTGCGATGGGGAATTACAAGCCGTCTTCCGATATCGATCTGATGATTGTAGGTTCTCTCTTAACTGCTCAAACCATAACGCGGCTTTCGGGCCATTTGAATGAAGAGGTTTCTCTCCCATTTCGTTTCGATATAGTAGGGGAGCCCGTTGCAACTGACCTCAAAACACATATCCAAGAACATGGAATCGTGTTCTTGGATACGGAAGATTAATTATACGCCAATTCCTTCCATTAGTTTTTGCCTGTGACAATACAGTATGTTACCCCCAAACGAATGAACGGTTTAGTGGTTGAAGATGATCCGCTGATGTTGCAGACGATTCGATTCTTACTGGAGCGGCGTCAAATTGCCCCCATCCTCAGCACGGACCTTTCCGAGGCGCTCTTGGCGATTGAAAAATCGGATCCCGATTTTGCCGTGGTCGATA
>CAZRZK010000041.1:4509-34401 GCA_964604555.1 uncultured Pseudobdellovibrionaceae bacterium
TGGTCGATATCCAGTTAGGGACAGACAAAACCTCCGGACTTCAGGTTTTAACCGCTTTTAAAAAGCGCTATCCCGATCGTCCCGTATTGATGGCAAGTGGAATTAAGGAAATTCCGACGGTGATCGAATGCATTAAAAGAGGGGCTTCCGACTACATCGAAAAGCCTTTTGGATCGGATGTCTTCAATCTAAAACTAGATAAAATCTTGAATGATGAAGAGCGAACGCGGGTTTACCGTCGCACTTTTCAAAAGAATCGCGAGCGTGATGAGATTATCGGAAAGCACCCCTTATTATTGCAAGCCAAGCAGGCGGTTAAAAATGCGGGTGGGCTGCGCATCTTGTTGAGCGGGGAGACTGGGGTTGGGAAAACTCCCTTCGCCAGATATTCAAATGAAGTGGTGGCAGAGATTGAGAAAAGACCTCGTCCCTTCGAGCAGATCAACTGTTCCTGTTTAAGCGTGGAATATTTCCAAGATCAGATGTTTGGCCATTGCAAAGGAGCCTTTACCGGGGCCATCAGTGATAAAAAAGGATTGGTTCAATTGGCGGAGAATGGCGATCTCTTTTTGGATGAGATCGGCGAAATGCCACTTGTCGTTCAAACCCACCTCCTCACTTTTTTAGATACGATGGAATATTATCGTCTGGGAGAGGATATAAAGCGCATTGCCAAGGTGCGTATCCTTTGCGCCACCAACCGCAATCTGAAAGAAAGGGTGGCAGAAGGTCTTTTTCGAAAAGATCTCTATTCCCGGTTATCGCAAGTGGAAGTGGTGATTCCTCCCTTGCGTGAAAGAGCCAGCGATATTCCCATTCTCTTTGAGCATTTTATTGAGTGTTTCGCGGGGTATCGTAAACCCTATTCTCCCGAAGTCCTGCAGTTATTGGAGCGGCACCAATGGGAGGAGGGGAATGTGCGGGAATTCAGGAATGCGGTAGAATATCTTTGTCAGTTGGGGAGGGAATCGGAGCGACTGGAGTTAACCCATGTCGATTCCCGTTACCGCACTGCCATTGCTTCAGACGACTCTGGGGATGTTTATTCGGTGGGGTTGGAACGTTATTTAGAACAGTTTGAAGCCGATATCTTAAAAAGCTGTGTGGCACGGTATCCCCGTTCTTTGGAGGCGATGGCGAACGAGTTGAAGACTTCAAAAGCAACGCTTTATCGACGGCTCCGTAAATATGATCTCCTTCGCGAAAGATAGAATCGATTCGATTCCCTGGACCGCTTGGAAAATAGAAGGAGCCCGTTTTCTTCGTAGCCTACTCTCTCCTTTCCTCCCACAAGAAAAAATCGTTAAACGAAATGGGATCTTCTATGAATTAGAATTGGATCAAGGGTTGGATTTTAGCGTCTACCTCCAAATCGGATTCCAAAAACATGTTCTCACGGCGCTTCCTATTGCACCCCATTCCGTCATTTTAGATGTAGGCGCAAATATTGGGTCGATGACCCTCCCATTCGCGAAGGCTGCCATCCATGGTAAAGTCCATAGCTTCGAGCCGACCGATGAACTTTTTCGGCGACTTCAGATTAACGTAAAATTAAATCCTGATCTTGCTCCTCGTATCCACCTGAATCGATTGCGCATTTCTAATCAGAATAGAAGCAAACAAGATTTTCAGATCTATTCCCGTTGGCCACTTTATCCCCGCCCCCAAGAAAAACACCCGATCCATTGGGGCATGAAAACGGTTGCAACCCAGGTAGAGACCTGGACTTTAGATGAGTATGTGAATCGAAAGCAACTTGACCGGGTGGATCTCATCAAGATCGACGTGGATGGGACCGAATACGCAGTCCTTTGTGGTGCCATGCAAACCCTAGCTCGATTCAGTCCGGTCGTAATCTTCGAGGTGGGCCAATACCTTCTCGAAGAACACCAGATTTCCTTTGGCAACTACCTCACGTTCTTTTCAGATCTCAATTATCACTTAAGGGATCTGAAAACGGGACAGTGGGTCACTTCTGATAATTGGTATCGGATTATCCCAAAGAATTGCACGACCGACCTTCAGGCTATTCCATCGGTTTAGTGGTTGTTTTCATTCAAAAACCCTGTTAAATGTACCCATTGCGTATTCGATCTATGAAAGCGGGCACGTCCCCGCTTTTGTTTTTTGGCCAGGTTTTTTTAAGTAGACTGCGAACTAAAATGGCAGAGTCGATCCAGAAGAGTGAAGCGGAAAAAGCGTTGATGGGTTTTTGTGATGCTGCCGTGAAATCCCTAGGATTTCAAATAGTTGATGTAGATTGCAACCTTGGGGGTCGTTCCCTGATCCGGCTTTATATAGATAAATTGGAGCAGGGGGCCGAAGGATCAAAGAGGTTGCCAGCGGGGCTTGAGGATTGTGCTCACCTCTCCAGGGAGTTGTCCCCTTTATTGGATCAATGGGAGGCGGTCCCAGGCTCTTATGAGTTGGAGGTCTCTTCGGCTGGTCTCGATAGGCGATTGCGCTTAAAAGATGACTTTTCTGCGGTCTTAGGGGAAGAGATTCTGATTAAACTAGTTGAGAAGCAGGAAGGTATAGGCGGGCAGGGGAAAGGAAAGCTTTTAGAGGTAACCGACTCCGGGATTGCTATCCAGATAGATAGCAAAACCCATCGAGTGGAATTTTCGAGGATCCGAAAGGCTCATCGAATTTGGAAAATGTGAGGATGAAAGATGGCTTCAGAGTTAGCCAAGGTAATTGATCAGGTCGAAAAAGATAAAGGCATTGGAAAAGCGATTTTAGTCGATGCCCTTGAGCAGGCCCTTTTAATGGCGGCAAAAAAGCGGTTTGGAATGGAGATGGAGATTGAAGCCCATTTCAACGAAGATCTCGGAGAGATCGAACTCTTCCAATTTAAAACGGTCGTCGAAAGTGTCACCAATCCTTCGGTTGAAATCGAATCGGAAAAAGCGAAGGCACTCGATCCCGATGTTTCTTTAGGGGATAGTATCGGAGTGAAGCTGGACTCTTCAGAGTTCGGTCGGATCGCCGCTCAAACTGCCAAACAGGTGATTATCCAGAAGGTTCGTGATGCCGAACGGGATATTATCTATAACGAATTTAATGTCCGTAAAGGAGAAGTGGTCAGTGGCACTTGCCGTCGGATTGAAAAAGGTTGCTTAGTGGTGGATCTCGGAAGAACCGATGCCATTCTACCCACTCGCGAACAGATCCCTGGAGAGAATTTCCGACCGGGTGATCGCGTTTTAGGATTTTTGATTGATGTTCAACAAACTCCGCGGGGCCCCAAGATTGTTCTCTCCCGAACCTGCAATGATCTCTTGATCGAGCTTTTTAAACAAGAGGTCCCTGAAGTGAATGAAGGGATTGTGCAGATTAAGAATGCGGCAAGAGAGCCGGGGATCCGTGCAAAAATTGCGGTCGTCTCCAGTGACCCCGATGTGGATCCAGTGGGAGCCTGTGTGGGCGTCAAGGGAGCTCGGGTTCAGAATGTCGTGCAGGAATTGCGCGGCGAGAAGATCGATATTGTACCCTGGGATGAAAATGAGACCCGTTTTGTCTGCAATGCCTTGGCACCAGCAGAAGTTTTAAAGGTTTTAATCGACGAGGATAATCGGTCGATGGAGATCGTGGTTGCCGATAACCAGCTCTCCCTGGCGATTGGAAAAAAAGGGCAGAACGTAAAATTGGCCTCGATGCTCAGTGGGTGGAAGTTGGATATCCTTTCTGAAAGCCGCATGAGCAAACGTCAAGAAGAGGCGAAGCAGCTGCTGATGGCGATCGAAGGAATGAACGATACGCTGGCTCAAAGCCTTTATCAGCATGGTTATGATGTGGAGCAATTGGTGCGTGCCGATGCGGCTGTATTAGCCGCTGTTCCAGGTTTTAACCCGGACAAGGCTGCCGAGATTATCACCAATGCTAAAACCTTTAAGGAATCGGGCAAATATACTGAAATGAAACGAAAGTTTGCTGAGGCTAATGCGGTGAAGCCTCCCCCCTCCTCGACTTCAGGGGGCGCGCCTAAATCTCAAACCGATAACGTCTTTGAGCGTTTGAAGGCAGAGATTCGGGCTCAGGAAGAGAAGAAGAAGCAAGAAGAAGCGAACGCCGCTACTACTTCGGGGGATTCGAACTAGATTTATGACGATCCGTGAAAAGCTGAAAGTTTATGAATTGGCCAAAGAGTTTTCGGTGGATCCGCAATCTCTCTTGGAAACGCTGTCCCGACTTGGGATCGAGGTAAAAAACTCGATGAGTCTACTGGGTTCTGAAGAGGTTCGCACCGTTCGGGATCACTACCGAAAAAACAAAGGCCCTCAAGCTAAGACGACAGTCGCAGCTCCTCCTACGACAAAACCAGTAACTGAAAAACGGGTGGGATCGAATGTCATTCGGCGTCGGGCAAAAACAGAGGCTGAGCCTGAACCTGAGCCCGAGGTAGAGGTTCAAGAGCAGGTGGTCACCTCTCCAGCTCCGGAATCGGAAGAGATCCCTGTGGTTGAAGCCTCGGAACCTGTCACTGAGACGATCGAGGAGCCCATAGAAAGTGTTGCTCCCTCAGAAGTTCCGCCTCAGGTAATAGTCGAGGCAAAGCAGCCCCCGGCCCCTGTGGAGCCGAAACCTCCCACGCCTGTGGTGATGGTGGACCCTCCAAAACCCAGAAGATTTTACCCTTCGATCATTAAGAAGATCACTACCGAGGCCCATTTAGGGGCTGTCGTAGGACCTAAGGTGGAGAAAAAAGAGAAACCACCTGCTGATAAAACCGCTCGCCCTGCTACCGGTGTGGCAACCGATGCGAGTGCAACTGCTTTAGGCGGACCGAAGCGAATTAAAGAGGTAGAGCTTGCCACCGAAGCGGCTAAGGAAGCGGCGAAAAGAAAGCTGACCGAAGGGCAGACCGTTACCTTTAAACGGGCCGATTATTTGAAGCGTGAATTGGTCCATGCCACGAAAAAGAAAAAGGCGGTGATGAGCCGTCCTATCATGAAAACTTTGATCACCACCCCTGCTGAGCACAAACGGGTGGTGGAGATGCAACATGATATTACCGTCTCTGAGCTCGCGAAAGAAATGGGGATCAAGTCGAGTCAATTGGTGGGCAAGTTGATGGGAATGGGGGTGACTGCAACCCTGAATCAAAAAATCGATTTTGATACGGCAAGCTTGGTTGCCCATGAGTTTAGTTTTGAAGTGAAGCAAAAGATTTTCCGTGAAGAGGATTTCCTGACTCCAGTGGATCTTTCACCGGAAGCGGTTTCTCCACGGTTCCCTGTTGTGACCATCATGGGGCACGTCGATCATGGTAAGACTTCTTTGCTGGATGCAATCCGTAAAACCAACGTTGCCGCCGGAGAAGCAGGTGGAATCACGCAACACATTGGTGCTTATCGAGTAGAGGTTCCAGGGAAAGGGAAAGTTACTTTTATCGATACTCCTGGCCACGAAGCTTTCACAGCGATGCGGGCGCGTGGGGCGAAGGTGACTGATATTGTGATCTTGGTCGTATCGGCAATTGATGGGGTGATGCCACAAACTTTGGAATCGATCGCCCATGCAAAAGCAGCCGGAGTTCCCATTATTGTGGCGGTTAATAAAACAGATCTCCCTGATGCCAATCCCGATCGGATCAAACAGACCTTAGCGGGGCATGAGTTGGCTCCGGAAGAGTGGGGCGGACAGACTATCTATGTGAATGTTTCGGCTAAGACCGGTAAGGGAATTCCAGAGCTTTTAGAAAACATTTTGCTTCAATCAGAAATGTTGGAGTTAAAGGCCAATTTCTCAGTGGCCGCTCGTGGAACAGTTGTGGAATCGCGTTTGGATAAAAGTCGAGGTCCATTAGCGACCGTGCTCATTCAGCATGGCACGCTCCAAACAGGCGATATTTTGGTTTGCGGAGTGACCTCCGGAAAAGTGAAGGCGATGAACGACTCCTATGGTCGTCGTTTGACCGAAGCGGGGCCCGGAGAACCGGTTGAAGTATTAGGGCTTTCGGACGTTCCTACCGTTGGAGATGAGTCGGTCGTCGTGGAGAACGATTCCGATGCTCAAGAACTGACTAAAAAACGGGCTGAGATTGTAAAAGCGAAGCAAAATGACAGTCGTCCCAAACTAACCCTTGATTCTTTAATGGCCGAAGGTCAAGCGGACGGGCAAAAGGAATTGCGGGCGATCTTAAAGGCCGATGTGCAAGGATCTGCCGAAGCGATTCGTGAAGCGGTTTTGAAACTCCCGTCTACAAAAGCAAAACTCAAGGTGCTCCATACCGCAACGGGGGGAGTGACCGAAGGGGATGTGATGCTTGCGGAAGCGAGCCAAGCGGTGATCTTAGGGTTTAATATTCGTCCGGATTTGAAAGCTTTAAAATTGGCGGAAGCGAGTCACGTTGATGTTCGTACCTATAACATTATCTACGATCTTTTAGATGATGTGAAAAACCTCCTCGAAGGCCTCTTGGATAAAGTGGTGAAGGAGAAGGTGATTGGTCGGGCAGAGGTTCGCGATGTTTTCAATATCCCCAAGATCGGTACGATTGCGGGAAGTGCGGTGTTGGATGGGAAAGTATCGCGTGGTTGTTTCTTGCGGCTCTTGAGAGACAATCGAGTGGTCTACGAAGGCAAGCTCGCCAGCCTGAAGCGTTTTAAAGAGGATGTGAAAGAGGTTGCCTCCGGTTATGAATGCGGAATTGGCCTCGAGAACTTCAATGATGTGAAAACGGGGGATCATTTTGAGGCCTTCATCAAAGAAGAGTCTCAAGGGACCCTGGTATGAGTGCGGCAACCGACTCTCGACGCGTCCTGCGGATGGCGGGGCAGCTCCGTGAAGAGCTTTCACGGATTTTTTTAGAGGACACACAAAACCCTCTTTTGACGTCAATTACTCTCACGGAAGTGGAGCTGACCCGCGATCTCAAGATCGCGACCATTCGATTCTCCACACCTGCAACCGGCAAGCCATTGAAAGAGGTAGAGAAGGCGTTACAGAAATCGACCTCTTTTTTCCGTCGAAAGCTCTCAGAGGCGATGGAGTTGAGGTTTGTTCCGGAGCTTCGTTTCCGTTTTGATGACCAACCGGAGTCTATCAATCGTTTGATGCATCTATTTGAGGAGATTAGACCCACCCATGGCTGAATCGGTAGTGATCGTAGATAAGCATCCCGGCCCCACCAGTTTTGATATGGTTCGCTTGGCGCAGCGGCTTTTTCCCAATGAGAAGATCGGGCATGGTGGAAGTCTGGATCCTTTTGCCAGTGGCGTTTTGGTTCTACTCTTCGGGAAAGCGACGAAGCTTTCGCAGGGACTCCTCAATGCAGACAAGGTTTATGAGGGAAAGCTAAAACTGGGAGAAAGGACCGATTCGCTCGATATTACGGGAACACTGGTAGAGACTAAACCAGTTCCCGAAATTTCTGAAGCCGATGTTCTAAAGGTTTTTTCTTCTTTTATAGGAACCTGGAACCAGGTGCCTCCGGCTTTCAGTGCGAAGAAGGTGAAAGGGGTCCGGTTGTATGAACTGGCCCGTGAAAATATTCATCTTAAACTGGAGCCGCGACCCGTTCAGATTTACCGGTTGGAATTAAAGGCTTTTGAGTCGCCCTTTATTTCCTTTACTTTGGCCTGTTCCAAGGGGACCTATGTTCGGAGCCTGGCTTTGGAAATTGGTGAGCGTTTAGGAACAGTGGCTCATTTAGTGGAATTAAGAAGGACACAGTGCGGCCATTTTACTCTTAATGATGCGGTAACCGCACCGGCTCTGGAAGCCAATCCCAGTGAGGCTTTAGGAAAAGGGTTTCCACATTACCAAAAACTCCAAAAGAATTTTAGGGT
Source organism: uncultured Pseudobdellovibrionaceae bacterium (assembly GCA_964604555.1). Lineage (GTDB taxonomy): Bacteria > Bdellovibrionota > FAC87 > UBA2466 > UBA2466 > CAZRZK01. Next base: position 12,303 of record CAZRZK010000041.1, read on the forward strand.
TACGGTTCAGACCCATTTGCCAACTCCATCTGATGGTGTTATGAGCATGAAGCAATTTGAATCTAATGTTCACATGAGGGACTTGCATTGAGCTTGAGTAAACATAAGAAAAGTGAAGTGATTTCGGGATATCGTGTCCATGATAAGGATACAGGCTCACCCGAAGTCCAAATTGCGCTCTTAACCGAGCGAATTAACAGTCTAACCCCCCATTTTAAATCCCATATGAAGGATCATCATTCCAGACGTGGGCTATTAATGATGGTTGGACAACGGCGTCGATTACTCGATTATTTAAAGAAGGTAGACGCCAGTCGTTACAAGGTGGTCCTTGAACGACTCAACATACGTAAGTAAAGGTGCTGCGTTCTAGTCTCTGTGAAAGAGACTCTACTATCCACCAAAAAAGAAAGGGATCGCAATGTCGGTCATAGAAGTCAGTGTAGAGTTTGGGGGGCGCCAACTGACGCTCCAAACCGGGAAGTTTGCCAAGCAAACCGATGCCTCGGTGATGGCTCGATACGGAGATACGATGGTGTTGGTCACCGCAGTGGCGGCCAAAACTCTCAAAGCGGGGCAGGAGTTCTTCCCCCTTACCGTCGATTTTCAGGAAAAATATTATTCGGCCGGAAAGATTCCGGGCGGGTTCTTTAAGCGAGAAGCGAAGCCTTCCGATAAAGCAACCCTCTCAGCTCGGATCATCGACCGTCCGATCCGTCCTCTCTTTCCAGAGGACTTCATGTGTGAAACCAACGTGGTTGCGACCATCCTTTCGATGGATCCAGATAATGAGCCCGATGTCGTGGCAGGTATCGCAGCCAGTGCGGCGCTTTTTATTTCCGATATTCCTTGGGCCGGTCCAGTAGCGACCTGTCGTGTAGGGAAAATCGATGACAAGTTTGTGATTAACCCCTCTCCCACCGAGCTGTTGAATAGCTCTCTCGAGCTTTTAGTTTCGGGTGTCCCCACCGGCGTGGTTATGGTGGAAGGATCGGCAAAAGAGATCTCCGAAAAGGAGATGATGGATGCTCTCGACTTCGCTCATGAGAGCATGAAGCCGATTTTTGCCCTGATTCAAGAGTTTCGCGAAAAGACCGGGAATGTCCCCAAACGGGCCTATGAGAAACCGGTTCGGGATGAGGCTTTAAAAGCCGAAATTAAGAAGGAAACCTGGTCTGCTTTCGAAAAGGCCTTTTCGATTCGGGAAAAGCTTTCTCGATATGAAGCGCTAGATGTGGTGAAAAAGGCTGCGAAAAAGAAGTTTGAGGTCACGGAACCTAAGACCGATGCTGACAAGGCCCGTAATAGTCTGATTCCTCTTTATTATGAAGAGTTGAAAGCCACCTATGCCCGGGAATCGACCCTTAAGAAGAAGTCCCGTATTGATGGCAGAAGCTATAGCGATATCCGTAACATCACCTGTGATGTGGCTGTATTGCCCCGGGTGCATGGTTCGGCCCTTTTTACTCGCGGAGAAACTCAGGTTTTATCGGCGATTACTCTCGGAACCTCTGATGATGAACAGAAGATCGATTCGATCGCTGGCACCTATCAGAAGACCTTCATGCTCCACTATAACTTCCCTCCGTTTTCTGTCGGTGAAGCGCGTCCATTGCGCCCGCCCGGCCGTCGGGAGATTGGACATGGTTTCTTAGCGGAACGAGCATTGAGTTATGTGATTCCGACTAAAGATAAATTCCCTTACACCGTTCGGTTGGTATCGGAAGTGTTGGAAAGCAACGGCTCTTCCTCTATGGCCACCGTCTGTAGCGGTTCGATGGCATTAATGGATGCCGGGGTGCCCATTCCCAAGCCGGTTGCTGGAGTGGCAATGGGGCTCATTAAAGAGGGGGATGATATTGCCGTCCTCTCCGATATTTTAGGGGATGAAGATCATTTAGGGGACATGGATTTTAAGGTCTGCGGAACCGATGCGGGAATTACCGCTTTCCAAATGGATCTCAAAATTGGTGGCGTGAGCCGTGAGATCATGGAGCAGGCTCTTGAACAGGCGAAACAGGGAAGATTGCATATTCTGGATAAGATGAATGCAGCCATTTCGGAGCCCAAGGTAGAGATGTCTCCCTACGCTCCACGTCTGTATGTGATGAAGATCAAGCAAGATAAGATTCGCGAAGTGATTGGATCGGGCGGAAAGGTGATCCGTTCTATCGTTGAGCGAACGGGCGTGAAGATCGACATCCAAGATGATGGTACGATCAATATCGCTTCGGCCGATGCTGCTGCTGCACAAAAGGCGATCACCATCATTGAGCAGATTATCGAGGAGCCGGAACCCGGACGTATTTACGAAGGAAAGATTACCCGAATCGCGGAGTTCGGTGCCTTCGTGGAGATTATCCCGGGAACTGAAGGGCTGTGCCATATCTCTGAACTCGCCCACTACCGTGTGCGACGGGTGGACGATATCGTGAAAGAGGGAGAGATCATCAAGGTGAAATGCCTTGAGGTGGATCCTTCCGGTAAGATCCGTCTTTCCCGAAAAGCGCTTCTGAATAAAGATGGTGATCCAATTGATGGGGGAGAGACGCCCAAGAAAAGGGAATCATCTGAATCGACAGGTTCAGACGATCAACCCGAGCCCGGAAATGAAGGAAATCCAGGTCAAGCAGCCGCTTCTGCGGAAGGGGAACAGCAAGATTTAGATTCAATGGATCCTCAAGAGCGCATTGAATTGATGCGGAGTGAGGGAAGAGAAATTGAAAATAGGGAGGCAGAAGGAAGTAGTCGTCGCCCCCAACCTATTTTAGGGGCTAGAGGGGATCGCGACGACCGTGGAGATAGAGGAGGGGATCGAGATCGCGGAGGAAGAGATCGCCGTCCCAGTAGTGGAGGTGGCCGCGGTGGTTATGGGGATCGCGACAGTGGCGGCAGAGGTCCTAGAGGGCCTAGGCGTACCGGTGGAGGGGACCGTTATGGTTCCTCACCTTCGAGATCAGGCGGTCGGAGTTCCCATTCGCGAAGTGAAAGCAGTCCTCGTCACCACAGCGCCGATAGAGATCGGGATCATAATCGGGATCAGGATAGAGACCAGAATCGAGATCGTGGTAATTACCGTGGAAATGATGAAGACCGCGGAAACCGCCGTCCGATGTCCGATCGTCCACCCGAACGCAGCAGTATGGGAGGGGGACGAGGTGGAAGCCGTCATTCCAGTGGGAGGGCCAGTAGTGGAGGTGGCCGCGGTGGACACCATCGAGGACCTTCTGATCGGGGAGGCGATCGGGATCGCGGAGGATATGATCGTGGAGGTCAACAGCAGCGTGCAGACCGACCAGATCGACACCCTCGTTACGATTATGATCGCTATGATCGTCAGGACAATGACGAGCCTCGGGAGGATCGAGCCCTTCGGTATTTCCCGGATGATGATGACGGGTTTTAGCCCTTGTTAGCGAAGGCGCTTCAAAACGAGAGTCAAAATTCTATTTATCGAAAAGCAGTCTTGTCGAATGGTCTCACTATTGTGGGTGAGACCCATTCCTATGTCCGTTCCGTTTCAGTTGGATTGTGGGTAAAAGTAGGAAGTTTGGTGGAGTCGTCCAGTGCCCATGGGGCGAGTCACTTCATTGAACACCTGGTCTTTAAAGGAACCCGTAAACGAACTGCCTTAGAGATTGCGACGGTTCTCGAATCGAGAGGGGGCGATCTCAATGCCTTCACCGATAAAGAGGCGACCTGTTTCCATGCTACGGTTTTAAAGGAAGATCTGGGGCTTGCGCTCGATGTCTTAAGTGATCTCGTTACGGCACCCCTGTTTGATAAAGCCCATTTGGAGAAAGAACGAAAGGTCTTGCTCCGCGAGCTTTCGATGAGTGAAGAGAGCCCGGAAGAATATATCAATGACCTCTTTTTCCGAAGCGTGTGGCGTGGCCATCCGATTGGTCAGTCGGTCATTGGAACCAAAGCCTCCATCCAAGCCCTCAGTCGACAGAAGGTGCTCCAGCATTTTGAGGCCTATTACCGCCCCGATAATATGGTGCTTTCGGTGGCTGGTAATTTTGATTTTGATGAGGTCGTGAAAAGTTGCGAACAACTTTTTCAATTTCAATCGTTGCAAAAGCAATTGCCCATTCAGCTTCCGCGCCCAAAATTCCATGCCCGTCACCAACATAGCAAGCTCGATTCCGATCAATTCCATGTTTTAATCGGATTTGAATCTGTTGGATTTCGTGAGGAGGGGAGATTTGAGGCGCTGATTTTGAGTTTCTTTTTAGGCGGTGGCATGAGCAGTCGACTCTTCCAGGAAATACGAGAACGAGCGGCTCTCGCCTATAATGTGGAATGCGATTACATCCCCTTTGCCGATACCGGGCTTTTTCAGTTTTATGCGACTCTTTCACCCCGTTCGGTGAGTGCTTTCCTTGAGATTTTACAACGTGAAGTAAAACAGGTTTGTGAAGTGCCATTGACGAAAGAGGAATTAGAAATCGTCAAAGGGCAATTGAAAGGGACTATTCTGCTCAGTGCCGATCACATGGACACTCGCCAGGAGTCGCTAGGGCGAAATGAAGTGGTCTTTGGACGGTATATATCGGTGGAAGAGGTGATTGGGGAGATCGCGAAGGTGCAGCCCGAGGGAATTCAGAAATTGGCCTGTCAGATGTTTACACGAGCGAGGGAGGGGCTGGTCACAATGGCGAGATCTCGGCCCAGAAAGCAACGCCTGTCGCTCTTTGAGGTGTGATAAAAGAGGAGTGATGGAAATGATCACAGTAAAAATAAAACGGGAAAAAGATTCGATCCAGATTCCGACCTATATGACAACGGGTGCGAGTGGTTGTGATGTGCGCGCCAATCTTGAGCATCCGATTTCGGTTGAGCCCGGGCAGAGGGTTGCGGTGCCCACTGGACTCTATTTTGAAATTCCCGATGGCTTTGAGATCCAGGTCCGTCCACGCAGTGGCCTCGCGATTAAAAAAGGGCTGACGGTGGTGAATGCCCCCGGCACGATCGATAGCGATTATCGAGGTGAATTGAAGGTGTTGCTGATTAACTTGGGTGTAGAAACGGTTTTGATTGAGCATGAAGAACGGGTCGCCCAATTGGTGTTGCAGAGAGTGGAGCGGGCAGAATGGATAGAAGTAAATGAGCTGGCTTCGTCGAGTCGAGAAGCGGGTGGGTTTGGGAGTACGGGGACTAAATAAGGTGGCTAGGAATAAATACGACTGAACAGAAAGCCCAAACATCCTCTTACATTAAATGACGCAATGAATTAAAAGACTTCCACAAAGCGTGGAGGTAGGAAATGCGATCAATTGCGTGGCGAGTTTTGTGTGGGGTTCTTTTTTTAGGTTCGACCCTGCTATTGGCAGAATATCCCCCTTCTCCCACCTTAACGGTCGCTACTGTTATCAATCCGACGACAGTCGAGCTCGCATGGAGTGACCCGGCCCCTTCCACCAGTTATCCAGATGAAGAGGGCGGATTTTATATCTATTACGGATATCCCGGCGATGAATACGAAGAATATACCTATGTTAAAGAGGTTGGAACCAATACACTCACCACCCGTATCACCGGGCTTCCGTCCAACACCCGTCTTAATTTTTTTGTAACGGCCTATGACTACTACAGTTACTACGAATCGTTTCCATCGAATATCAAATCGGTAGATATGCCCCCCGGCATTCCTTCGGCGCCTATTTCATTGACGGCGAGTATCACGCAACAAAATGGAGTTTACTTGAGTTGGGTCGATGGCGGAGATTGGAGTAATCCTGCCGATGGTTATGCAATCTATCGACGAAAAGCGGGCGATAGCCAACACTTCTTTGTCGATTGGACCTATTCCGATGACTATGTCGATAACAGCATTGAGGCGGGTTATACCTATGAATATTATGTACTCGCCTATAATGAGACCGACTATTCCCGCCCTTCTCAATCGGTACAGATTGCGGTTCCTGAAACCTTTCCGAATGCTCCCACTGGATTGAGTTTTCCTGTCATCACTCCCAATTCGATCAGTCTAAAATGGAATGACCGAAGTAAAGTTGAGAACGGCTTTGTAATAGAACGGTCGGTAGATGGGGTCAATTGGGGCTATATTGGGGATGTGGGGACCAATCAAACCACCTTTACCGATGGAAAGGTCATCCAAAATACGATCTATTACTACCGGGTCTATGCCTATAACGATATCGGAGGATCCGATTATGCCTATGGAAGATCCCGGACAAAGATCTTGGAAATTGCCGATCTCGAAGGCATTGCCTTTGCAGTCGTAGCAGGGACAGGTCCTTCGCAGGTGAATAAAGAGGAAATTCCGGTGGTTGCTGTTTATGATGCGACCGATGGTGAAATGGTTTTCCAAAAAGTACTTTTTCCAACAACTGGCACTTCGGTGCGCGCCGCCCTTGGAGATGTGAATAATGACGGAACTCTAGATGTGGTTGTGGGAAGCGGCGAGGGAATTGAAGGACAGATTCTTATTTTCGATGGGGGAAGTGGGAAAACTCTCTATCATTTTAAACCTTTTGGGGATTTCACCGGTGGTGTCTATGTGGCGTCGGCTGATATTAACGGTGATAACTATGCCGATCTCATCGTTGGGGCTGGAGATAAAGGCGGGCCCCGAGTGACTCTTTACAGCGGGGAAAATGGTGAAGTGTTGAGAGACTTCATGGCTTATGAAGAGGAGTTTCGTGGAGGAGTGTTAGTAGGCTCCGGCGATGTGAACGGCGATGGCACTCCTGATGTAATTGTTGGGACTGGGCCGGGCGGAGGGCCGCGGGTGAAGGTCTTCGATGGAAAAGAGGTTTTTAAAAAGAATGCTGAACCTAAAACACTCATGGATTTTTTTGCTTTTGATTCCAAGCTTAGGGCTGGGGTTCGAGTGGCGGGCGGTGATGTCGACGGAGACGGGAAGGCCGACATCATCGCAGGAGCTGGCACCGATGGCGCTCCCCATGTGAAGGTGTTGAAAGGAATGGATGGAAACAATCCAAAGGAATTGGCGAGTTTCTATGCTTACGACTCCCAATTTAGAGGGGGGGTGAGTGTCGGGTTTACGAAACCCTACGGAGTCCCGATGATTATCACGGGTCCGGGAGTGGGGGGAGGTCCCCATTTGAAATTCATCAGTAATGATTCAACGACCGAGCTTTTTGTCGTTCCTAATTTCTTCCGAGGGGGGCTCTTTGTCGGCGGTTTTTAGAGGGATGATGCTATAATATTTGAATGCAGCATCTTCCCTGGGCAGGCTGGTGTTTTTTTTTATCGGTTTCATTATTCGCTTCGCGTCAAATTCATGTTCCTTTGATTCCAATCGATGACGGTAAACGCATCTATTATGCCGATGTGAAAAATATTGGGGAGGTCGATCAAACAGTCACTATTGAGGTGATCGCTCACCCCCGATTCGAGCTCGATCCTCAAGCTTGGAAGGTCCTCTATGGACTAAATAGTTACAATAATGCACTTTTCTCAGTGACCAATCTAGCGAATAGCTCGAATCAGCCTGGGGGGAATTGCAGTCGGTATGGTGCTGCTTCCGTGATGTGCTATTGCCCTAACCCCTATCAATCCCTTCCTGCACTCAGGGGTGGGGGTATTACAAGTTCGCAGTCTCCCTTTTATCGCCACTGTGCCCACGCGGCCAGTTTAACCTGCACTTCAGGGCAAAAGTGTTCTCAGAATAAGGTTTTAAGATCACTTGAACAAACCCACGTCCAATTTACGATGAGGACGATAGGAAACAATTCGGGGCAAAGTTACTATCTCTATCTGAGAGTCGGGGTACAAGAGGATCAAGGGCAGTTAATGGGAAAGGTGCTGCAGCAGTCGTATTACTCTTACAGTCAGGGAGGGCCGCTCCTGCAAAGCTTTTGGGAGCATGGCCAATTTGATATGAACGGGGGAAGACCTTTTTAGGAATATGAAAACCATTTATCCCGCCATTCTATTTTTTGGGCTGTTTTTTTTGGCATCGAATCCTTGCTTAGGAAAAAGGAGCGTTGCCTTTCCCCTTTCAGATTTAGGGCCGATTAAGATTATCATTCTCAATATCAGCAAGATTAATCAGAATGCCAAGGTGAGCATCGACTCAGGGGCGGGGGGGCAGTTGAGTGATGGGATAGATTTCGCAATTCCACTCAACAGTGAAAACTATTTTGGAGTCTCGAAACCATTTACATTAACTCATCTTGAAACAGCCAGTGGGTATAAGTTGATTGAGCCTGAGAAAGGGATCACTTTTTCAGTCAGAGTGAATGGTCCTGCGACACTCAAGGTTGAGGTGGATGAAGATGCAGGGGGATTGGTTGCGCAAGGGTTTTGCTTGCCAAGATTCAATTTGGGGAATCTGACGACAACGCAATTTGAAGAGTCTTTTTCGATTAACCACGATCATCCTTTTTAAAGATCAAGAGCGTTGATATAATATTATGATGCAGCAATTACCCTGGATCGGATGGAGTTTATTCCTCTGTATGTCGGCGTTAGCTTCACGCGAAATTTATGTGCCTCTTATTCCGATCCATTATAAAGAGGATATTTATTATGCATCGGTAAAGAATATTGGAGAGGTGGATCAGACGGTCACCATCGATGTGATCGCTCACCCTCGATTTGAGATCGATCCCAAGGCTTGGCTCGTCCTTTATCAGATCAATAGTTACTCCAATAGTCAATTAGCTCAAATGAGCACCCATGAAGCCAATGCAGCACAACCAGGAAGAGATTGTCAAAGATATGGAAGCCATTACTCGAATTGTTTCTGTGCCAATCGGAACCAATCTTTTCCCGATCTTCGCGGGGGTGTCAATAAAGATGTCCAATTTCCCGATTCCGAACTCTGTGTGCATGGGATTAGTCTGACCTGTTCCTCTGCGCAGAAATGTTCACAAACTAAAATTTTAAACCCTCTTGCCCAAACTCATGTCCAATTTGCCATGAATACCAAGGGCGCCAGTTATCCAGGGGAAAGTTATTACCTTTACCTGAAAATCGGCGTGCAAGAGGATCAAGGGCATGTATCGGGACAAGTCGTCATCCAAACTTATCATGAGTTTGCTCAGGGTGGACCGCTGCGGAAAGGTTTTTGGGAACATGGGCAGTTTGAGATGAACGGAGGAAGGCCATTTTAAGAAATATGAAAACGCTCTTTGCTTATCTATCGATTCTTTTCGGGGTGATTCCCAGTCTATCTTTTGCGAAACGGAACGTGAGTTTTTCGATTTCAAATACGGGTTTCATTAAAATTGCGATTCTGAATGTGGGAAAGATAAGCCAGACGACTCGGCTCAGCATTGATGCCGGGCAAGGAGGAGAATTAAGTGAAGGGCAAGACTCACCTACTCCTTTGAATAGTTCCAACTATTTCGGGGTTGCCACTACTTTCAAGCTGACTCATCTCGAGACAGCTGCGGGATACCGGCTAATCGAGCCTGAAAAAGGGATCACCGTTGCTTTGCGAGTGAGGGGGCCGGCGACTCTTAAAATTGAAGTCGATGAAAGCGCAGGGGCCTTGCTGGCTCGAGGTTTTATTCGGCCGAGGCATGGTCTTGGAGGGCTTACATCCGCTCTGTACGAAGAGGCTTTTTCGATTAACCACGACCATCCTTTTTAAGGCCCATTTCGAGCTTCATATTTCCTCCACAATTCAAAGTTATGCTGACGCACAGTACGTCGGAGGCAAAATGAAGCGATTTCCTTTCCTTTTTATCCTTTTTCTTTCCAGATCTGTTTTTGCCGAAGACATGGCTCCCCCACTTCCGAATGTTTTACTGTTACTCGATACTTCTGGATCCATGGAGAGGATGATCGATGGCAGCGATCCTCATTTGAATTTAGAAGTAAAAAAAGTAGAAACCAAGTTGGATATAAAAGAGACCTATACCTTTGTGATTGGGTTTGCAGTGGCTGGAGACATGGGTAGTGGAAGTGGATATCCTCCTCAATTAGATTCGCTCGCTAAGGCTGGGGGAACTGAATATCCCTATATTGTGGACTCTGAAAAACAGCTCAAAGATCTCGAACAGGAGATCAGCGTCTTTAATGGTGATGAGGACTATGAAATCATAGTGGTTGAGTTTTAGGCCAGCAGTCGGTGGGCCGGCCGAATCAGGGCGATGGCCGTAAGTGACTTCACCACATCTCCCAAGAGAAATGGATAAAGGCCACTGATGAAGAGCTTGTCCGCCGGGACAAATTGACTAAGGACCAAGAGGCCGCAACCAAAAATACAGCTACTGGAAATCAAGCAAGCTGCAAATAACAGCACCGGTTTACGGGTCCACCCGCGATCGGCAAGCCCTCCCACAATCCAGGTGCTTAAAAGCATTCCTAATAAGTATCCACTCGTAGGGACGAAGGCCAATCCCGCGCGGGCATTAGCAAAGACCGGAAGTCCAACAGCGCCGACAACTAAATAGCTAAGCATGGTGCTGAATGCCAATTTTCTCCCAAAGGCCAACCCTAACAGAAGCACTCCAAAAGTCTGTCCCGTCACCGGTACCGGAGTAAAAGGGAGTGGAATGGCCACTTGAGCCAGTAAAGAAAGGGCGATAACGCCTCCCATAACAATGAACCCCTTTTTCAGGAGGCTGGAATCGATGGTAAGGGCTGGAATTAAGGCTTGTGAACTGGAAACCATGGAAAATTTATCCTTTCAGGGTATAAATACGCATGCCATTATTAAAGGAAATCCTACCGAACGTCAAAGCTTCCAAAGTCTCCCAGGAGTTCCCGGTTCCCGGTCTCTTTTTTAATACCCAGTCTCCTTTGGTAGGAGGGATCTTCTTTGCTATTTCAGGCACTTCCAGGGATGGCCATCTTTTTATTGATGAGGCGATTCAGGCAGGAGCGGCAGTAGTTGTGGTGGAAAAGCCGGAGGTGTTTGAACGGTTCCCAAACACTATTTTAGTGGAAAATAGCCGGAAGGCGTTGGCGGAGGCGGCGAGCCGTTTTCAGGGTTCCCCCTCAGGAAAGTTAAGGCTAGTGGGGGTTACCGGCACCAATGGAAAGACCACCTCTACCTTTTTATTCAAGCAGCTCTGGCAACGAATGGGGTTGAAGACCGGTCTCATCGGAACGGTCCAGAATGAAGTGGGAAGTCGCGTGATACCGGCCTCTTTAACCACGCCTGATCCTCTTTCGCTCCAGAGTTTTTTTAGGGCCATGGTAGAGGAAGAGGTGCAAATGGCAGCGATGGAGGTCACCTCGATTGCCATTGATCAAGAACGAACCTGGGCAACCCAGTTTGAACAGCTTTTGTTTACCAATCTGACTGTCGACCACCTGGATTACCACCATTCGATGGAAAATTATTTTGCGGCGAAGAGGCGACTTTTTGATGAATACGGAGCGAAGAAATCGACGATTAATATCGATGATAGCTGGGGGCAAAAGTTGGTTTCGAAAAACTCACTTACTTTCGCAGTTGATAATCAGAAGGCCGATTTGAGGGTCGGAAAGTGGCGGTACACCGATCAGGGAATGGCCGGAGAATTTGAATATTCAGGTGAGCGAGTTCCTTTTGAGATGCAGCTTTTTGGAAAGCACAACCTCTACAATATTTTGGGGGTCTGTGGAGTGATGCTCCAGATGGGGTTTAAACTTTCCGAAATGATTCCACATCTTTCTTTTATCACAGGGGCTCCAGGTCGATTGGAGTGGGTGCCCTACAAAGACAAATCGGAGGTGGCGGTGTTCGTTGATTACGCTCACACTCCGGATGCTTTGGAAAATGTTTTGAAAGCGCTGAAGCCCCTCAAGTCATGGAGAAAAGGGAGATTGGTGACGGTCTTTGGGTGTGGAGGGGATCGGGATCGTTCGAAACGCCCCATGATGGGAAAGATTGCCTCCGAACTCTCTGATGTCACAGTCCTCACTTCCGATAACCCTAGGACTGAATCTCCAGAAAGGATCCTGGATGAGATCGAGACCGGTATCCAGAAATCGCAGACCCAATTCTTTAGGGAAGTGGATCGGCGGAAGGCGATTCAGCTCGCGCTTCGATCGGCCGAACCCCGCGATATTGTTCTGATTGCAGGCAAGGGGCATGAGAATTATCAGGTAATTGGGACCACTAAATTCCCGTTTGAGGATCGCTCAGTTGTTCTAGAATGGCTTTGTTGAAAAAGTGCCATCTACGTCGTCATCGGACGAAGCCTCGCTGCAACGTACTTGTTAAAGTACGCCTCCGCTCGGCTTCGTCCTGCTTCCTCGCATCTGGCACTTTTTGAACAAATCCTCTGTTTTGTTGCGTTGCGATATTTACTGAAAAATCCCTTTGGAAAATTCTGATTTATTCCGATCAGAATAGTGATGAAAACTCTATTCTTCCTGATTCTTTCCATTGGCATCACTTCCCAGCTTTCAGCTAAAAGCGGCTCCACTCCAGAGGTCAAAGAGCCGGTAAAGCAGGATGAGGTAAAAGCAAACCTGCTTTACATGAAAGGTCGAGCAAAAGTCTTAGAAGGAAAGCTCGAAGAGGCGATGCCTCTCCTTGAGGAATCACTCAGAAATGCGCCTGAAGATCCTCTTTTAAATTATCAGCTCACTGAAGTTTATCTCCGATTGGGGCAATATGAGAAAGCCGAGGTTACGGCGAAGGTGTCGGTTGAGAAGGAGCCCACCAATCTCGATTACCGAATGACTCTAGGAGGAGTTTACGCCGCTCTAAAAAAATATCCTGAGGCGAAAGAGCAGTACGAAAAGGTTTTAGAGCAGGACAGCAATAACCAGAAAGTTCCTCTGCTTTTAGGGGTTCTGGCGGCAGAGAGTGGAAAACTAGAGGAAGGTGCCGAGACCCTTTCGAAGTTTATCGATAAGAATCCTGAGAATGTGATGGGCTACTTTTATAGAGCCAAGATCTATAGTGAAATGGAGGCGATCGATAAAGCGATCAACGATCTCGATAAATGTCTCACTCTGAAACCCAATTTTGTGGAGGCTGGAACCATTTTAGGGCTGCTTTATGAAAAGCAGGGGGAAAATGCGAAGGCGATTGCATCCTATTCGCGCATCATGGGTGGGGGACGATTCCAAAAGAGATTGGCGCAGCTTTACCTCCAAGAGAACCAAATGGACAAAGCTTTGGAGCAGCTGGAACAATATGAGCAGTTAGAATCGGATGATTATGCTGTCCGAATTAAGATCGGACTGATCTATTTTGAAAAGAAGGATTACACCAAGGCATTGGATCGGTTTAAGGCGATCCTGAAAGAGCAGCCACAAGCTGACAATGTCCGCTTCTATATGGCCGCGGTCTATGAGGAGCAGAAGAAAACCGATCTCGCTATCAAGGAGTTTAAGAAGGTAACCAAAGATTCCACTTTCTTTAAGGAGGCGATGATCCATATTGCTTTCCTTTATAAAGAACAAAATAAACTGAAAGAGGGGCTGAAGTTCGCAGAGAAGCTCAATCAAAAAAATCCAGAGGTCGTGGAGTTTTATGATCTTCATGCAAGTTTTTATGAGGTGATGAAGGACCTTCCTAAAGCGATGAGTGTGTTGGATAAGGGGTTGGCAAAGTTTCCGACCGATGAAAAATTGGTCTATTTCCAAGGGGCTCTTTTCGAGAAATTGGGGAATAAGGTTAAGGCGATGGAGATCATGAAAAAGCTCCTGGAACAAAACCCGAATCATGCCCATGCCCTTAACTTTGTTGGGTATAGCTATGCAGAAAAAGGGGAAAAACTGGATGAAGCGGAAGCGATGATCGCGAAGGCTCTGGAACTCAGGCCGCAGGATGGTTTTGTCGCCGATTCGATGGGATGGGTGCTTTATAAACGAGGAAAACTCGATGAGGCGCTCAAACAATTGGAAACGGCAGTCACTTTGCAACCTAAAGAGGGGATTATTTTTGAACACCTCGCTGACATTCAACTGATGAAAAAGGATTTTGAGAAAGCGAAAGGTAATTACCAAAAAGCCTTGGATCTTTATAATGGAAAAGATAAAGAAGGGCGCGCAAAGGTGGAGGAGAAGATTCAGAAATTGGAAAAAGAGCGAGCCCTCAGTTCAGATACGCACCAGCAAGGTTCGCGCCAGCAAGATTAGTAATAGTGTATAGGCATTTTAAAACGATCCTCTTCCTTGCAATGATCGTTTTACTGTTCCTCTATTTCCAATACGATGGCAGCCGATATTTCTCCTTCGATTATTTGAAATCCCAGCAGAATCGCTTTATTTCCTATTATTCGAATCATCCCATCCCTACAATTCTCTTTTATTTGAGTCTTTATATTTTATCGACGGCAATTTCCTTCCCAGGGGCTACCGTCCTCACCTTGGCTGGAGGGGCTTTATTCGGACTGTGGGTGGGTATGGCGTTGGTTTCGATAGCCGCCACGGTAGGGGCTACTTTATGTTTTCTCGTCTCTCGCTATCTGCTCAGAGATGTGATTCAAAGCCGCTTCCGGGACAAGTTAAACCGTATCAATGATGGGATCGAACGCAGTGGCCAGTTTTATCTCTTTACGCTCCGGTTGCTTCCCATTTTCCCCTTTTTTTTGATTAACTTGGCCATGGGCATCACCCCAATTTCAGTCGGGAGGTTTTTTTGGGTGAGTTGGCTCGGCATGCTCCCAGGCACCTTTCTCTATGTGAATGCAGGTACCCAACTTGGAAAATTGGAATCGATGGAGGGAATCCTATCTCCGACCATTTTACTATCACTGGTTTTGTTGGCCTTTTTGCCTTGGCTTGCCAAAAGATTTAGGGTCGTAAAGTAGGAATGTTGTTTAAATTGGGGAAAGCCGGTGCGGGGCCAAGGTCAGAGTGGGTCGGCCCTTCCGGGTACATCGCATCGATCTGCTTTTGAAGCGCCCCAGGTTCGTTGGGGATTGCTAGATAGATAGAATTCCAATATTTTTCGGCCGTCTTTTTAGGAATAGCAATGACGGTCGCTCCTTCTGCAGAACTGACCTCAACCGTCGCATTTCGACCGGGATCGCGGTTGGTCAAGAAAGCGGTCGCACCGAAAACAGGAATGATATCGCCCGCGGGATCAGCCTTGGTGGTGATAGCCTGTCTTCCTCCTCCTGTTTTTGGTAATGCGGTGACGGAACCTTTCAACAGAAGATAGACCATTTCCCGTTGTTCCCCATCATTCACCAATTTTTCTCTATTTTTGAGATCGATAATACGGGCTCCTTCTAACAGCATCGTCGGGTGATAAGCTGAAGGCTTGCCGTCCGTTCCTACTACATTCACCGCAGTTTTGTCGGCCATTTTTTCGGGTGGGATTCCATGACCGTAGGCTCCGGTGCGGACTAAGCGATTGGCAAAATCGACTGTCTCTTTAGGTTCTAGAGCTCGTCCCAAAGTTCCCCTTTCGATCCCCTTAGCCCGTTCTACTTCGACGGTATTTGGCTTAAGAGTGGAGATTTTAGAGCTGAAAACAAGAAGGTTGTCTTGAATCCATTGCTGCCTCACCTTTTCATCTAGTTTTGCGATCTCGTCCGGAAGTTGCTTGTTTCTGGTTAGGATCTTTTCAATCGAACTGATCAAAGCTTTTTCAAATACAGGCTGGAATTGTGACGTCTCTTCTTTGGCAGGATAGGTGATATGGAGTTTGGGAAATTGATTTGCATCTTTTCCAAATTGCCCCGCCAATCCTCGTAAACCGTAAGCATAAGACTCTCCAATGACCCGTCCGGATTGGGTAGCGGCCATTTGGGTCGCCTCAGGAGTGGCAAATTGCGTGTGTCGAACGCCCACTTCGAAGAGGGGACGAGTCTCATTGGAGTGAGGGGGAGCGGGAGTGAATTTGCCCATTGTAACATTGAGTCCCGAAGAGATCCGGGATCCCGTTTTGATGATCACCTTTTGTCCCGTATTAGGATCGGCTTTTACAACCGCTCCTAAAATGGGATTTCCTTCAGGGGGGCGGCCGTCGCGTCCCGGGGTGAAGAGGATCTGAGCGGGATCCACTTCAACATAACGGACGATTTGTCCACCGCCACCAGCATAGGCTGCGCCCTCTCCTCGGCTTCGGTTAGCATCGGAATAATTCAAAATACCTTCCGCTTCGGAGAATATTTTTTGAAGGCGAAAAACAGGGTGATCGGGTGGCAAAGATTTGGTGACTGCGGGATCGGCCCAGGGCATGAAGTCGGCTGTTCCTCCTTCATAGTAGAGTCCGACATTGGGCCCTTTTTCATGCAGGCTTTCGTTGCTCAATGGAATCTCCAATTGTTCGAGGTATAATTCTCTTCGGGTTCCAATGGTTTCAACGCCCAGAGGAGCGTCGAACGGAGTCTTTCCATCTTTTCTTTTTCCCTGGCCATGGCTATATCCCCCTAAATAGAATTCCCGAATCACCGTTTCTATTTTTTCTGCTTCTGTTCCTTTATATTTCTTTCCTAGCAGGGGATCTCGCACCATTTCGGTGATCAGTTGTACCAAGGGATTATTCTTATCCTTGGCAAGATCTTTAATCGCCTTTTGAAAAAGAAGGTTGTGAATTTTCAATTCAGGAATTTCACCCCCAAAGGCCAATTTCCCTACAACCCGCCAATGATCTTCTCTCTCTCCTTTGGTTCCGGCGCCAAACATGCCCATGTCATGGGTCCCATTGACCATGACGACTGCTCTTTTTAAGGCTTCCTTCTCTAACGGATTAAAGTTTTTGAAATAACCCAGGTTTGAAAGATCGTGAATGACCTCGAGTCCTCTGAGAGAGACATCGAAAGCATGAGATTGACCATGGTCGATCCAGTTAGTTTGATCGTTGGCGAGATCCCCCTGGGTTTTCACTTTGCCCGATTTTACTTTGGCAGCCAATGAAGGGAGGTGGCCATCGGCATCAAATTGGCGTTGGGAATGAGAAACCAAAGGAATGGTGTTTTCTAAAAATTGGATTGCGGGATCTGAATTGGGGATCCGATCACTGTATTGAACAGCTCCTTTAGCAGCAGTTCGGACTCCATGGTACATCAGCAGTCCTTCGATATCGTTCCGTTCTTTCGGGGTGAATTCATGGTAGTGGGTTTGGTATTTTTCAATAATCCATCCCAAAGAGGTTTTTTCGAGAGCTGTCAGGGAATTGCGACTGGCGATGTTATCGACCAGTCTTAAAAAACTTTCGCGGTTAAAATAAGGGGGTGGAACGACTGGAAGGGCCGAGGCCGCCGCCCGGGAAGTTTTTTCGCAAATAGGGAACGGGGTTTTCGTTCCATTGGTTGCGAGAGCCTGGTTCCAAACGGTAAAGTTAAAACTTAAAAGTGTGAAAATTCCCCAGACCATCGATTCCCCCGAATCTAGAGGTTGCAAGGTGCATTCCGAAAGTTTACGCATCCAATGGTGAAAAAAGCTGTCGATCTTTTAAACAGCTGAAAAAGGCTTGGGATAGTGAAAGAGATCTCTAATGTTGATGGTGATCTAAAAAGAAGCCACTCGAAAGGGCTAGAATCAACCCTAATAAAAATGCGCCGAGTCGTTTAAATTTTTCGGAGTCGTTGCGGTGGAGCTCAGGGAGTAGATCGCAGGCTGCAATGTAGAGGAAGGTTCCTGCGGAAATGGCGAGGAGAATGCCCGAGAAGTTTTCAAGGAGATCGGAACGGATGAGGTTATAGGCCAGGATAAGTCCTATAGGGCCAGACAAGGCCACTCCAACGACGAATACTAGGATGCGGCGTTGGCTTTTATTAGCCAATTTTAAGATGGAGGTAAGGGCCACTCCCTGGGGGGCTTTGTGGGCCAAAATAGCTAATAGGATGAGGGGGCCTAATTGGGTGACAAAAAGGCTTGAGGCTAGGGCTAATCCTTCAATTACTCCATGGACGGTGAGTCCGACAAAGGCGGCCATGCCTATGGTGTGGTAGTTGCAATGGTGTTCTTCGCAAGGGTGCACCATTAAAAAACGCTCCAGCAGGAGAAGGAGTACAAAACCAAAGAGGAACCAGTGGGCAAAGGTGTGGGGAAGCATTTCGGCCGCTTCGGGAAGCATGTGCATGACCGACATTCCTAAAAGAAGGCCCGCTCCTAGGCTGACAAAGAGTTTTAATCCATTCTCTTCGAGTCGAGGGATCAGGAGTGGCAAGCTGCCACCGAAGAGAGCCATTCCGAAAAGCAAAATTGAATAAAGAGATACTTTTAAGGTCATACGGTCTGCTGCTCATTTAGCCCGAAGCGCGTCTGAATGCCATCGAAAAAAATTTCATTAAATGGGGACGGAGGCCGAATGCGATCCACTGGCATCAAAAAAAGCGAGCCCAATGAGTGAGGGAGGGACGGAGGATGTTTGTGTAAGCTCATCGAGAACTGCTTAGTAACTTCCTTTTCTAGGCTGCTAGCCCATAAAAAAAGCCTATTAAATTGAATGTTTAGCTTGTCGACCTCAGGGCTTTGTAAGCTCAAAAGACGAGTGGGAAACCAGGCGAGCCCATACACAAGGCAGTTTAATACAAGGGTCTTGATTGAGGTTACCTGTCGCGCATTGATAGGAAGCGAAGGTGCTAGAAGGAGGCTTATCAGGGTCATTCGACCGGTAACGCCCGCTTTAATGGATAGGCAAGCTTTCGCAATCACCCAATGGAGGTGGTTTCGTTCAAGCTGCTCGATACAACCCGTACTTAATATCAGATAAGGTTTGCCGCCTGGGAACTGTAAAGTGGCACATAAAAAACTGGAGGAATTTAATTGTAGCAAGGTAGCTGGTGGGGATTGGAATTTCTGCTCGTAATATTCCTTCATGGTGTTAGCTAAGCCCATTAAAGATTTGGATGCTGGGAAAGAATGAAGTTTACGATTGAGAACCCAGAAACCCCAGGAAGGAGTTGTGAGCAATCCCAATAAGAGCAATGCTCCTACTACCATCCATCCAAAAGAGCCTAAGAAGATGGCAGGAATGGCGCCCAAAATGAGAAGAGCGTAAAAGTAGATAAGAATCAAACGTAAACAATTCATCTTTTTGACTTCAGCCAGTAATAATTGCATTCTAGTGCATCGAATGTTTTAAAACAATGAGTGTTGAAACTACACAACCTATCAGCCATACATTACCCGCATTGACGGCGGAACATGTGGATAAATTTAAAGTGGCGACTTTGAATCGATATTCTCAGCTACCACCTGCACTCCCAACCATTTTTAGGGATTCAGAATTTCGTTGGTTAGAGCGGATGAGTGTGGATATGAGGCAAGTGCTTCATACGGAGCAGGTATATGAGTATTTGGAGCCGCTTCCTTTTGGCGTTCCTTTGACCATTACTACCTCCTTGGCAAGCCAGAGAGAGCGAAGTGGATTAAAATTGATCTCACTGATGACTGAAATCAAAACCGGGGAGTTATTGTGTATCAAAGCGATGAGCAGTTTCGTGGTGAGAGTGAAGGGGGCTGGCAATGTGGGATAAGGGGCATCGTTTTCCGGTTGAACGTCGTGGCCCCATTGTTCGGGAGCAACTAACCCAATTTGCCGAGGCTTCTGGGGATCATAACCGAATTCATCTGGATGAGTCTTTTGCTAAGGAGGCCGGGTTTTCGACGGTCATTGTCCATGGGATGATTTCCATGTCCTTTATTGGCGATTATCTCATTCAATTTTTTCCTGAATCTCAATATCAACTCACCCTTTTTCGATCCCGCTTTAAGAATATCACTTTTCCGGGAGACTCATTGCTTTGCGAAGCGGAGGTCCGAGAAGTGACAGCCGATGAGGAACCTGAGGTGTTGGTCCATGTTTGGGCGACCAATGAAAAAGGGGATCTCATTACAGACGGAGAGTGCCGGTTTACTCCGAAATCGCAGAATGACGGTTCAGAAAAAACTGCCCAATAAAGATGCTCATCAATGCCCCAGTGGTGAGAGAGATGAGGGTTTTGAGAGCAAATAAAACTTGGTCCATCCCTTCCAAAGCCAGCATTTCAGCCCCTTCTGAAATGAGGGCATCAACTCCAAAACCGAAAATAAACATGAGCACGACGAAGAGCAGACACCATTTCAAGTGCATTTTAGCGAATCTTTTGGACAGGGCGAGATAATTGCTAATGGGCTGGGGTGGTTCAATCCAAATAAAGTGAGGCACAAAGAGAAAAATAGCCATGAAATAGAAAAAGGGGACGACCATCAAAAAAAGCCCCATGACTAAAATGACTCCAGTCAGCAATGAAGCCGGAACGAGTTGTTTCCAACGGGCCCCCAGATCTGAAAATAATTTTCCCGTTTTTTTTCCAGGGCTGCTGATGGCGTTGAAAATCAAGAAAGTCGAGAAAAAGGAGACGATTGAGAAATAGGGAAGAAAAAAGAGGATCATCGTAAAGCTGACCTCTTTGCCACCCATTTTGAGGATTTGAGCGAAGATTTCCCCACTCATTTCTGGAGCCTGTAGGAGAAGGAAGAGAATTGGGCGTTTTAAAAAATGATCTAGGGTTGCTTTAAGCAGTTGAGAAAGTGTCATCATGGCAGGTAATCTTTATACCATGGCAACGAGCGACAACGGAATAAAATATATTGTGACCTCGGGGAGTGATTTAGAGATTGGAAGACAATCGGCGGAGCTACTGGGGGAAGCGGTAAAGAAAGGGATGGTCTCCTTTTATTCTCGTCTTTGGCACCGTGCATTTCAAGCTAACCCTATTTCTGAAAAAGTTTTTAAGCCGATTCTTACTAAGGGAATAGAAAAACCGCTTCAGAAACAGATTCCTCAATGGTTGCTTCAAAGAATGTTGGGGATCCACGAGGTCTCTGGGATTCCTTATCCTGAACTATTAACCTCTTGTGTGCTTCCCGATTTAATGCCTTATCTTCAGGCCCTTTTTGCAAAACTTTTCCCAGATAAAGTCTGTCCCGTGCGACTTCCTCATTTCGGTTGTTCGAGTTTTGTTGCTTACGGGAAGAAGGGTTTAATCCAAGGGAGAAACCTCGATTTTCCCGGAGTCAATTATTGGGATCGATTCCCGGTGATTCAACTTTTCGAACCGACCGATGGTTTTCGGTATGTGGGGTTTACGACGGCGGGAATTCCGGTGGGGGGGATTACGGGAATCAATGAACATGGAATCTCGGTCGCCCTTCATCAACATTATACCTGCCGAGTGGCGTTGGCGGGGGTGCTGCCCTTTGTCGTGGGGGAAGCGATATTAAAACAGGCCCGAACCTTAGCAGAAGCAAGGAGGGTGATTGAGAAATTTCAGTTTAGTGGAGGGTGGGGTGTGGTGGTGGTGGATGGAAGGGCTAACAATGCCTTTGTTTGCGAAGCCAATGCTTCACTCAAAAGCTATCGCTACCTCGATCGTCCCTTGACCCATACAAACTATTATCAAAACAGCGAAAGTCAGCGCGGGGAATATGCCACGACAGCCCGGATGACTTGGGATAACTATTATCGTAACGATCGATTGCAGCAATGCCTTCGGCAAAATGAGGTGGATCTCGCAGGAGGATGCCAGCTTATTAGTGACCATTGGGATGGTTTTCTAGATAGAGAAAAGGTGGTCAATCGTTGCGTTTCTCAGCTTTATAATATTCAAAGCTTAGTGATTGATCACTCTCGACAAGAGATTGCCATCGCTGCTGGGCAAAGCCCCCTCCATCTTCGAAAGTATTATATGGTTTCACTCCAGTCTTTATTTAATCGAAAACCGATTTGGTCAGGAACCCAGGAAGGGTATCGTTTTCAAGACAAAAGAATCGCGATGGCAAAGGAGCAATACACGAATGCCTTTGTTTCTTTTTTTGATGAGCATTGGGAAGAGTCGCGGGAACAAACCATTCAATCGATTGAAACCTATTTCACTCCTGAAACATCGCTGGTGTCAGGGCTTCTGAACTTGCGTCAGAAAGATTTTAAAGCGGCTTTAGCTTCACTTCAATCGGCTCGAGATTATTATTTGGATTTGAAAACGTTTCCTCCTGAATATTTTGAAACGTTAATCTGGCTTGCTCGGACCCATTCTCTTTCATCTCAAGAGAGAGCAGCTCTTTTATGCTATCGAGAAGTGGAACATTCAAAGGACAATCAAGACCGGAATCTTAAGAAAATCGCCTCACGAGCCCTTCCTTACCGGGAAAGGGATCTTAAAAAACTCCTGGTCCCCTTTTCTTCCTACATCCCATTTCTTTAATATTTAATAAGGGGGACGGAGGCAGTGTTGATTAGGAAACATAAGAAATATAGGTGATTGGTGCA
>CAZRZK010000042.1:0-32445 GCA_964604555.1 uncultured Pseudobdellovibrionaceae bacterium
AAGCCCTAAGTTGGGCAGTTATTATGACATACAAGATTTTGATAGTAGATAATGAGCCATTATTACTTGTCGCGATGAAGAATACTCTTGAATCGGATGGTCATCGTGTAGAGACGGCAGAAAGCGGAGATGAAGCTATTGCCAGGATAAAGGCAGCTCCCTTTAAATATGGATTGGTAATTCTTGATTATCGGATGCCGGGAAAAGATGGTGCTACCACAGCAAAAGAGATTCTATCAATCACACGCGAGCTTTTTATTTTGATCTATTCTGGCGATGAAACCCAGTCGGCGGTACTTTCTATCTGGGGTGCTGGTGCAGTGGGTTTTATTGAGAAAAACCACAATGATCCTGGTGGAATTAAATTTAAGTCCGTGGTCAATACTTGGTGCCGGCGATATGAAGAGAAGTATCTGCGGGCTGAAGCTAATCTTCATCCATTACACTATGAAAAAATCATCCAATCCATTGGTTTGGCTGGGCGGTCGCCAGCATTGGGTGCAATCGCAGAGCTAATCCTAAAAATGAAGGATGAATCGCTTGCAACAATTCTAGTCACTGGTGAAAATGGAACTGGTAAAGAAGCAATCGCCAGGGCGATACACCAAAATAGTCCGCGAAAAGATAAACCCTTTATTGCTGTTAATTGCGGAGCTATACCAGAAAATCTAATTGAAAGCACGTTGTTTGGGCATGAAAAAGGTTCTTTTACTGGAGCAATTCAGAGGCAATTAGGAAAATTTGAGGAAGCTCAAGGCGGGACTCTATTTTTGGATGAGATTGGTGAGGCAAGTCTATCAACTCAGGTAAAACTACTTCGAGCCCTACAAGAGCGAGTTATTACATCAGTTGGAGGAAAAGATACTCGTATAGATGTACGAATCATTGCGGCTACCAACATTAACTTGAATGCGGCAATTGATAATGGAAAATTTCGAAGTGACCTTTATTTTCGTCTAAATGTCCTATCTATCCACATTCCTCCACTACGCGAAAGGAAAGAAGACATCGAGCCTCTTGCAGTTCAGTTTTGTGAGTTCTATGGTCGCACAAGAAATCAAAAACGAAGTATTTTAGAAAGTACAATAAAGGTATTAGAGCAGTATTCCTTTCCAGGGAACGTTCGAGAGTTAGATAACATAATCACACGAGCTATGGTCATCAATCAAGATGCAGAAGTAATTACTCCTGAGCATCTGGGAGATCGATTTGTCGATCTTAAGAATTTGTATATTGATAACGGTACGTCTCTTAAAGGCTATTTGAATAATGCCACCAGAGATTATATTAATGCCATTCTAAGATCTACAGATTCCATATCCGATGCTGCGAAAAAGGCGGGATTACCAGAAAGTACATTTCGAGATATTTTGAAACGCTATGGGTATAGTTGGCGAGGTCAGAGATCTAATAGAAGCTCTAAGGGGTAGCATTAAACTGGAATGATAGGCGAGGACGTCCCTTCATCATGTAAGACATCTTCAAAGAACGCCCCAAATTTTTTCGATGGGTGGATAAGATGGACTTCTAACACCCATAAAGATGACGTAGGAGTAAAAGATATTCCTGTAAGCCCTTTTTCGAAAAACCGCTTATGAGGAAAGTCACCAATTCGATGACCATCATCTTCAGGAACCATCTCGTATCCCAATTCTACCGCACGCTTGGACAGCCATTCGTAAAGCTGTGCACCTGTGAGTTTTTTTTGATGCCACTCCCTAGAGCCTTCTTCGAAAAGTAGACGGCCTGTGCGAATACATTTTGAAAAGGCTTCATTGGGTTGACCTGTAATAAAAGCGTGGCCGACATCTCCCTCATACTCAATGTTTCCAAAGGAAGGAAGTGTCCAATTGGGGCCAATATCAACAAATAAGAGATCATCGGAAGCCAGGACTCTATCCGGCGTCCCCTTTTCCCAGTATGGTAGAGCGGTATCTTCTCCGAAGCGAACGATGGTTCTATGCCATGAGCGAGGGCTTCCTGAAGCACGTAAAACCTTGTCCGCTACAATGGTAGCCTCGTGCTCGGTCATTCCTGGTTTGATACTCTCTGCAATCTGTTGGAGGGCTAACCAAGAAAGACGTTGGGCCTCTAAAAGCCCAGCTCTAGCAAATCCCTCGCCGAGCGCCTCTATTTTCTTTAATTCAATTGGATTGATGCCTAAAGGGTGCATATGTATGCTTTTATATTGACATATTGCGTTATATTTGGCAATATACCATCGGTTTGTTTCTATCCTGCTAGAGGATGCGCATGGGGATTGTAATTATCGGTGGTGGGTCTAGTGGTCTTTTTGTCCTAAAAAACCTGCTGGAACATTTTCAAAAAGATTCATCGCTTGCCCACGCCATTCAAACAATCACACTCATTACGAATGGCCGTCCAGGAGAAGGTAATCCACATGCTTTTGGCCCTCTCCCTGATTTCCTTTTACTCAATACAGCGAACCACTGGATCGATCCATTTCTGCCAGAATGGCAAAAATATCGAAGAAGGGCAAGTGTATCTGAGGCAAACGATGCCATGTACAGTTCTCGAAAGGAATTTGGAGATTTTTTAAAATCAGAGTACCTCAGAGTAAGGCTCGCTCTTGAACATTACATCCTCTTTACTGAAATATCGGGTCAGGCAAAAAGCGTTAAGGTTGAAGACTCCAATCTTATTGTCGAGGGAGACAACTTTGTCATCAAAACGGACAGGGTCTTCTATTGTCTGGGAGCTGCACTGACAAAAACACTCCCAAACAACAACAGCGACATGGACGGGGTTCTTGATCCATTTAACCATACCCATATGAGTCAAATCTCAGGTTCATCTCGTGTTGGAATTTTAGGTACTCGTTTAACAGCAATTGATGTTCTGAAATTTTTACACTCAAAAAATCACAAAGGCCCCATTATTGCTGTATCTCGTACTGGAAGATTACCTCGAATTCAATCAATCGATGGAATGTACGAGGATCCCTGTATTGCCTACAGTGGAAGCCAATCACAACTTGATCAGTTAAAACCAGCCTCCATCAACATACTGAAGGAGCTGTTTCTAAAAGAACTATCAAAAGTAGATTGCTCACAAAAAACACTAAAAAGTCTTCTTGATCGATCTCCATCCACACCGCAACGGTGGAGTGAAGAACTTATGCGCTCCCACCAATCAAGTGCGATGGGACTAAAACATGCCTTTGCGTTAACCGGTCTGATGGAGTCAGCCTGGATGAAACTCAGCGATCGCGAAAAAAATATTTTTATTAAACGATATCGATCCACATGGCTTAGTAATTTAGTGGGAATTCCAACTGAAAACGGACAAGTTATCCAGAAATTATTTGAAAATAAAGTTTTGCAAGTTCGAGGTGACTTAAAATCTGTGGAACGACTAAAGCGAACCGATTCATCTGGCGGTTCTTTTAGGTTAAATTTTCAAGATGGTTCAACCCAGGAAGTAGATTACCTGATTGACGCAACTGCTCACGGATTTTTTGAATCAATTTTAAATCCACTGATGAATAATCTACATGCTCAAAATATGTGCAAGATTACTCCTTCCGGAGCCCTAAAAGTAAATTGGGAAACCATGGAGGCATTATCGCCGAAATCAGCTCTATCTGGAAAAATGTTTGTCGTTGGGGAAATGGCCATTGGTCCAAATTTCGTTACTAATTCTATTGAAGGTAACTTTATGATGGCAAACAAAGCGGTTACTCATCTTGTTTCAGTTTTAAAAAAGTCTATTACTCAACCACTAGTACCCTCTCTTAAATTAGCCAGTCGAAAAATTCAAATGAGACTGGTATGCAAATAGTGAAGCTTGCTGAACGGCAGTCCTTTCATTTTTCCATAGTGTTCTTATTCGCCTTTGCTACTGTAGTACTCTTTTATTTTTTAGAACAACTTGCATTGTACAGATTTCTACCTGAAGGAGTATTGATTGGTGTAGTTCAAGCGACCTCGGCCCTAATTACTGCATTGTGCCTCATCTCCTTACGACGAAATAAAATTAATCACTCTTTGGAACCATCTTTTTATTTTTTAATAACTGGTTTTTTTTGTTTTGCAATTGCGGATATTTCATGGGCATATCTGTTCTATGTAGCTCACATCGATCGAAAAGCAGCGATTTCAGTTTTACTCACTCATATACCCTACGGTCTAGGATACGCAATGAGCGCAGCTGCTCAACTCAATATGCTTCGGTTTGTTAGCAAGGGACGTGGTTTTCGATGGATTCTCTTATTAACCGTGGCTCTGACTACCCCCCTGTATCTAAAATTCATCGCCTTTCCTACCTACCATTCAGCATATATCAGCGGTAATACTTTTTTTCTTGTCGGGCATGTATTTAATACCTTTTGTTGCTACCTTTTAAGCGTCGTATCTCTGGCAATGATTTTATCAGCTAGAGATCTCTTTTGGTCTCTCTTTGCAGTAGGATCTATTGTCCTCGTTTTAGAAAATTGGTCTTTTCGTGCAGAGCTGTTCTTTTTCTCTACACCAGCCTATGGATTCTATGACCACCTGTGGGCCTTTGGTATTCTTACCTGTTGTTGCCCAATATGGATTGCTACGAAAAGGAAACTCTCCATTGCTACGCCAGGTTCTTATGATGGAAAAAGCTTAGTAACCCAAACTCGCAGATCGGTTATCTCCTTAAGTGTTCTTGTATTCATTCTTTTATCTTTTCTTGCATCACCCAGCAATCAGATCATCCGATTTATTGCGATAGGCTGTGTAGTCGCCTTCTTATTAGCGATTCTATTTGGACAATATCTTACGGAAAAGATCGAACAATTCGCTACTGCGCTTTCTAGCAAGGTGACTGAAATGATGGGGATTCCGACAGAAACTGAGCGACAAGCGTTACCCTCTGAACTGAAGAAAGTGTTTGAGTCGCTCTTTCAAACAAAACTCGAAGAAAAACATGCGACTGAAACTGCACAGCGTGAAATTGCCTCTTTGGCTGCAAATGTCGCTCATGATATTCGCTCCCCCTTAACAGCATTAAATCTTGTGATCAGTGATTTAGACGGTCTAAGTGATGATAACAAACAGCTTACACGTGCTGCTATTGGTCGAATTGGAGATATTGCAAATGATCTTTTAAAGCGTGGAAGATCTAAAACAGAATCCTCAAGTACCGCCGTATCCAACAATCAAGCTAAACCTATTAAGCTGTGGACACTAATTGATGAAATAGTAACGGAAAAGCGCTTGATGTATCGACATAGACTGGACTTGCAAATTGAGGTTGAATTTCAAGCAAAAGCGCACGATTTCTTTTTACAACTAGACCCTAGCCTGCTTAAAAGAGTCCTCTCAAATATTATTAATAACTCCGCTGAGGCGATTTCTGGATACGGGAAGATTAAAATCATTATTGCACTGAATAACAGCGATGACCCACTCACACCCAGGATTTCGATCAGAATATCAGATAATGGGAAGGGGATCACTCCCGATACACTTAAAAGACTTGGAGAGGAGCGAATTTCAGAGGGAAAGGATAATGGCAACGGGTTGGGACTCTTATCGGCAAGTGCAATGATTCAAAAAATGGATGGAACTCTTTCAATTGAAAGCACCATTGAAAAAGGTACTGACGTTACAATAACGCTGCCAATCGTATCTATTGAGGTCATCCAATGAACTGGGTGGGGGCTTTTTCTGGAAGCTCTGCAGTCCTTCTCTGGGCAATTACTCCGGTAATTTTTAAATTAGGGATGGAGAGTATTCCGCTATCCTATCTCCTTGTACTACGATTTTCTGTGGCCGTTTTACTTCTTCTTCCCTTTTTACCAAATCTAATTAAAAAAAGGGCAGGCATTTCAATGATCGACCTGCTGTCTCTACAAATAATTCTAGCAGGCGCACTTTTTTCGATGGGAACCGCATTGAAATCCCTGTCAGCTAGTTTTTATATTATAGTATTTTCTTTGAGTCCGATTCTTACACTTTTTCTATTTCGAAGCGTACGTTTAGTCAAAATAATTGGACCTGTTTTAATAATGGCTATTGGGACCCTTGTTTTTGTGGAAACAACCGAACTCAGCAAACATTCCGACATTGGGGACATTGCTTGGCTCTTATTAGGGATGCTGCTATGGGTTTTATACACACGATTTCTCAGTCGTCTCCACACAGTATGTTCTGATGTTGACATCACAACGCTCACCAACCTGTTGTGTCTTATAGGATCCATAATCTGGTGGGGTTGTGAGAAATTTTCGGTAGTTCCATTAAGTGGACTGACCTTCAGCATCGCAGCAATATCTGGCATTTTATCTCCTATCGCATTTTTTGCCTTTTCACTTGGAATGAGAAAATCTCCAATATGGACCATTGCTGTTCAGTACCTAGATCCGGCATTTGGAGTTTTAGCTGCATGGCTCTTATTGGGGGAAAGAGTGCATCCCTTTCAGATAGCAGGAGTATTTGTAACGACATTAGGGCTGATATGGCTTGGCCAAATAAAAGCTAAGAGCAATGTGATAATTGGTGGTGCTCAGTGAAATACCTCGCGTTTATAGAAACCTCAGATATCGGTGTCCAATATTGTTCTGAAGCAGCCAAGCGACTTGGTTTTACTCCTATTTTCTTGATTAATCTTTCTCAGTACCAAGGGGACACCAAAACTCAGATTTTAAGCCACTCATATATTGATATCGATACTTCCGACCGTGTCAAAGTGCATGCAGCCCTCAAGACTCTCGGCTCACAACTTGGGGCTGTAACCTCCTTACTCGATAATTATATTGGAATGGCCATTGAAATGGCTGAAGCATTTGACTGCCTAGGTTTGGATTCTGCTCTTCTACATTTAAAAGATAAGGAAGCTATTGCGAATCTTGTTCCAGAGTTTAGTCCCAGTACTATCCCTTTTTCATTGAATGATGATCCTGAAAATACACTACTCGATTTTTTCAAAAATTGTCCAAACGGAATGGTGTTGAAACTTTGCCGAGGAACCGGTGCACTTGCGATGGAGATAGTTCACAGCAAGAGTGAATTAATTGAAGCATTGCAACGATTAAAGAAGGAACAGGTTCCAGCGCACATGGCCCCTGACTCCTGGATAGCTCAGGAGCTTATAATCGGGCAACTCGCAAGTTGCGAAGGCTATGTTAGCGAAGGGCGAGTCCATGTGATTGGATTTACAGGTCGGAAAAAAGTACATAATACTGAATCCCAAGCAATTTTCCCCTGCAATCATGAGCTTTCTCAAGAATCAAAGGTAATGGCTATCGAGGCGATTAAAGCAATTGTGAGTCGAGGGCTAATTAAGCGTGGATATTTTCACACGGAATTTATTTTTTTAGATAAGGATTGTAGGCTAATCGATGCAAACTTCGGACGCGTAGGAGGGGGATCCATTGGTGAAATGCTGGCCCTATCCTTCGGAATCGACACTGATATAGTTTATCAACATTTTTTGGAGATCTGCCTTTATGGCAAATCAACCGTTGATCCCTATCAAAACAAAGAACCTATTATATCCAAGTGCCTACTCTACGGTTCACCCATGGAACAATTTTTAGAAAAACTTGAGCTTCCAGTGCCTTTACGAAGTAAACATATGCGCTTTCGTTCGGATGGCACCATGGTACCAGCTATGGGCTCAAACAATTGGGCATGGATCGGGGTTCTTACGGGAACCTCCCCTACCGTTGAAAATGAATTTGAGCAAATTCGATTACATGGTAGTGCGGGGGTTACAAAACCTATCTGTTAGTAATGATTAAATATGGAATATTATATGTTCAATTTTTACTGAGCTAAATAGCCGCCGTCAGTAGAGTATAGTGAGCCAGTAATATTTTTAGCATCGCCAGACGCCAAAAAAGTTACCAAAGCTGCTACATCTTCTGGGGATCCCATTCTACCAATAGGCTGAAGCAGGTGTTCTTGTTCAATTAGACGCTCTACATTGCCTCCGTATCTATTTGCCCATTGGGCCAGAGATTTTCGACAGAGTGGGGTATCAATCGCTGATGGACAAACACAGTTCACTCTTACGCCATGTTTTGCATAATCGAGAGATAAACTCTTAGTAAGTTGCCCTATAGCTCCCTTGGTTAGTCCATACGCAGCAGATTTTTGGCGGCCTACAAGTGACTGATCGGAGCCATTAATAATGATGGATCCTGACTTCTTTTCACGCATGTTTTTAATTACGGCTTGAATCACGTACCAAGTTCCTTTGATATTCGTGTTTATTATCCTTTCAAGTTCCTGATCTGTAGTCTCTTCTATATCTCCCAAGGCGTGTATTCCAGCATTTGCAAATAAAACATCGATATGTCCGTGTTTTTGAACAATTGCTGCCACAGCCTTTCTGACAGCAACAGGATCAGTTATATTGCATTGAATAAATTCAGTCGTATCAGGATTGGAATGGGGTTGATCCAAGTCTAAATTAAATACGACCTTAGCATTTAACATATGAAAGCGTGCAATTGTAGCCTCGCCAATACCGGATGAACCACCAGTAACCAAAATCACTTTATCTTTAAACATTGAGCTAGCCTCTATGAGATAGAAAAACTCTATTTTATGAGAACTCTTGGGTTCAGACAATCTTCATGAAGAGAAGTTAATGCATTGCGCTAATGACACGACACTTAGGTGTCATTTTTAGGAAAAGTAGATTGAGCATGATTACACCTTATGGGATTAAGTTTTCAAATTTCCTGTGGAGGTTCTAGAATTTAAAAATGCCATCAGATTCACTTTTTAAATCACCGATAAAACATTCCTATAAACTTCGCGCGCGCGAACTTGAGTTTCTACGTGCGAACTCCGAAAGAGTTCCGATTCCTGACGAGCCGCTCTTCATTAGAGAGAACATCTATTATCAGAGGGGAATTCACGGCACTCATTCAGATATGTTTATTAGAAGTGCTTTGTTGATTAGACTGCGTGATGCGGCAAAGGCCCTTCCATCCGATCTTTCATTTTTTATCTTTGACTCATTTAGAAGTTACGAAACTCAGAAAGCCCTGTTTTATCAGATCCAAAACGAGGTGAGCCGCAACAATCCTCATCTCACTGGAGATAGACTAACTCTAGAAACCCAAAAATTCGTGGCTCATCCTGATGATAAGACCAGGTTTGAGGTCCTTCCACATAATAGTGGCGGCGCAATTGATGTTGCTTTATGCTCGAGAAATTCACGCAAGCTGCTGGAGTTTGGCTGTGATTTCGACGAGCCCTCAGAGAGATCCTCAACGGCATTTTTTGAGCGGAAGTTTGATGTCAAACAGGGCATTTCAAAAATGAAATGGAATAAGGCACGAGAAAATCGACGCCTTCTTTTCAATGCCCTCACCCATGTTGGTTTCACGAACTACGAACATGAATGGTGGCATTTTGATTTAGGAAATTGCATCTGGTCAACTGCAATTGGTGCGCCATGGGTGTTCAATTCAATGGACATCAATGCTGAAAGTGAAAGTTTGTGAATTACTGATCCCATTTCTTGCACCTCTTCTAATGGAGCAAGATCGAGCGTTCCAATAAGGTGGAATAACCCGCTTCTCCTAGTCGAAGTCTGGCACCGGAAAATAGGGAAATCCACGTACCCAGAATAGCTCCACATATCCAGAAAATGTAACTCCACCGATCGCTTTTTCCACCGACGAGCATTAGTCCGGAGAACGAAAGCGCCACGATGAGGGTTACGCACGTGAAGCGGTGGCGATTGGCAACCCTCAGTTCGTCTCGCCGAAGAAGCAAGGCTGAAACACTGGTACTCGCTGCCATAAAGAGTATTCCGCAAAATGTGGCACAGGGAAGCGCCCCGAAATGCATAAACCAATCCATAATCAGTGGCACGTCGAGAACGGGGCCGACTCCGAGTTGCGGACAGAAAAGTAGCATCACGGCAGCGGTGGTCATGTGAAAAAAGAACAACTTAGAAGCCACCAATGAAATGGAGGGATTTAGGTCCTTTCGAACTTTGGAAAGTAGTGAGCTGCTGATATCTTGTGGCGGCTTTTGCCCTTCGGTACTAAGAAATATTTCCAATTCCTGAAGCCATTTCTCGGAATCCATCGTTCGACCCTCTTTCCTAGGCGGCCCGAAATCCTTAGCGTCAATTGAAATTCGCAACCATCACTAAGTATTACGAACACTAACTCTGTTTGTGACCAGCTCAATTGGAGGGAATAAAAATGCAAGGAAACAGCTATTTTGGAATTGCTAGCTTCGATATAGTTGCGCTATAATGCAACTATGCATGTAGTTAACATTGCTGCAAACGATGTGTTCCAGGCCCTCTCCGATCCATTGCGTGTACGTATGATGCGCATTTTTGTTTCAAGTGGAGAGGAAGCATGTCTCTGCGAGCTAGCCGACTCCATGCTTGAACCCGAGTATAAGCTTTCACGACATCTTAAGACGGTGAGACAGGCCGGACTGCTCTCTGCAACTAAGGATGGACGATGGGTTTACCACCGGCTGGTAACCAATGTTCCGTTTCTGTCGCGGATCTTTAAAGCCATCGGTGTGATTGATGACGCGGATGGGAAATTTGCTAAAGATTTATCTCGGTTTCGTAAGCGCATGCTGCTTCGAGAAAAGGATAGCGGCCGCTGTAGAACGAATTCGAATGTCTCAGGCGGGATGAAGAAAAGAGTGAAGAGGTAGGTTTGCAGGCATGGCGAGAACAAGGCACATTCATTATTTCCTACTGATCTTCGCCATAGTCCTGGTCGATCAGTTCACAAAAGCCTTTATTGTAAGAAACTTTCTGCTTGGGGAAGTCCTTTCTGTAATTCCAGGTCTCTTTAATATCACCTACATACGAAATTCAGGGGTGGCATTTGGGATGTTTGCCAATGGAGGAGAAACCACGCGCCTTTTCCTTTTAATCGCTCCAGCGGCAGTCAGCTTGGCATTAATCGTATTTTACTTTCGGCTCGCTAAAGACCAATTTTCGCAGCGCTTTGCGGTTTCTGTCATCCTGGGGGGAGCTGTTTCCAATCTGCTCGATCGCTTTCGATTAGGATATGTCGTGGACTTTCTCGATTTTCATTGGAGGGGCCAAGCCCATTACCCAGCCTTCAATGCCGCTGATACTTTTATTTGTGTTGGGGTCTTCACGCTCTGTTTAGCAACAAGGGCCGCGGAAAAGAAAAAATCGGTGGCTAATGTTTGACCGGATCATACGATTTTCACTTACCCACCGACTTATTGTTGTCTGCTCCGCTGCGTTTCTGCTCGTGTACGGAGCCTGGATCATTGTTCACCTCCCGGTAGATGTTTTTCCAGATCTTAACCGACCGACAATTACCATCATGGCGGAAACCGGGGGCCTAGCTCCGGAGGAAGCGGAAGTTTTAGTTACCCTACCCATTGAGATCGCGGTTAACGGAACTCCCGGTCTTGAGCGCGTACGCTCGGTAACTACTGTTGGGGTTGCGTCTATTTACCTCGAATTTGGATGGGGAACCGATATCTATAGAAACCGCCAACTGATCGCGGAACGATTGGCGCTTGTTCGCGAACAGATGCCTTCTGACGTCAAAGCTGTCATGGGCCCGATTTCCTCTGTCATGGGGGAGATTCAGATGATTGGCCTCACCTCAGAAGACGCTTCGGTGTCTCCAATGGAGCTGCGCAGTATCGTTGATTGGGTCATTCGCCCCCGGATTCTTTCCATCCCGGGTATCGCCCAAGTCATCGCCATGGGAGGGGAGGTAAAGCAGTACCAGATCCTTCTTTCCGCGGAGCGCATGCGGAATAAAAACTTAAGTCTTGAAGAGGTTCATAAGAATCTAACGAGCCTTAGTCAAAACACTACGGGTGGTTTTTTTCGGTTTGCAGATAAGGAATTTCTGATCCGCAATCTCGGACGAGTAAAGACTGTTGAAGATATTAAAAATTCCATGATTGGGATGAGCGTTGGTAACCCAGTCAAAGTTAAGGAGGTAGCAGAAGTCAAGCTCGGGCCCAAGGTGAAACGGGGTGATGGAAGTGTGAACGCCCGCCCCGCTGTTCTAATGACGATCCAAAAGCAGCCCGGAGCTTCCACTATCGATTTGAGCGACAAGATAAAAAGTGCGCTTAACGAGACTGAAAGTGGGCTCCCCAAGGGCGTCAAGATTCAATCTGACATTTTCAATCAGGCAAATTTCATTCGAAGCGCAATTTCCAACGTGGAAGAGGCCCTGAGGGATGGCGCCATTCTGGTCACCATCGTATTGTTCCTCTTCCTGCTCAACTTTCGCACCACGGTCATCACTTTGACAGCGATTCCTCTCTCGTTTGTCTTGACCGCTATAGTGTTCAAGTGGTTCGGAATGGAAATCAACACGATGACGCTCGGAGGGCTTGCGGTTGCTATCGGGGAGCTTGTCG
Organism: uncultured Pseudobdellovibrionaceae bacterium; assembly: GCA_964604555.1. GTDB lineage: Bacteria > Bdellovibrionota > FAC87 > UBA2466 > UBA2466 > CAZRZK01. The sequence continues at coordinate 12,354 of CAZRZK010000042.1, forward strand.
ATGATGCCATCGTGGATGTCGAAAACGTATTTAGACGGTTGAAAGAGAATCGAGAAAGCCTATCGCCGAGACCTACGACCCAGGTCATTTTCGAAGCAAGCAGCGAGGTCAGAAACTCTATCGTTTTTGCGACCATTATCGTAGTGCTCGTCTTCATTCCGTTGTTCTCCATGGGAGGTCTTGAGGGAAGATTCTTCGCACCTTTGGGAATCGCCTACGTCGTATCGCTTGTGGCTTCGCTCCTCGTTTCTTTGACTGTGACGCCAGCACTTTGCTCCTATCTATTGCCCTCGATGAAGTTCAAGGGTCACGAGAAGGATGGATTCCTAGTCCGTTTTCTTAAGAAGCATGATGAGAGGATTTTAAGAAAAGCCATTCTGAGACCAAAGCTTGTGCTGGGTACAACCGCTGCACTTTTCATCGGCAGCCTTTGTCTCATTCCTTTCATGGGAAAGGAGTTCCTTCCTAAGTTCAATGAAGGAACCGCAATGGTGGTGGTGAAGCTGCCCCCGGGTGTAGCAATTGAGTACTCGACCGAAGTAGCAAGGGAAGCCGAAAAAATCGTCCTTCAGGTGCCTGAGGTTAAGTCGTTAAGCCGCAGAACCGGCAGGGGTGAGCTAGATGAATTTTTAGAAGGTGTAAACCACAGTGAAATTTTTGTGGATTTCAAACCCGAAGGACGGCCCAGGCAGATTGTGTTGGATGATATTCGCACGCGACTTACCACGGAAATTCCCGGAATCATGGTGAGCTTAAATCAGCCCATATCCGAGCGCCTTGATTTTCTTTTATCCGGTGTTAGGGCCCAGGTTGCGATCAAGGTATTTGGGCCTGAAATTCCCAAGCTTCGCGCACTTGCCGCTGAGGTTTATAGCTCGGTATCAGATGTAAAGGGGGTAGTGGATCTGATGATCGAACAACAAGTCCCCATTCCGCAGCTAAAAGTGAAAGTGCTGCGGGAGGAGGCTTTTAAGTACGCGATTCCTGCAGGCGAGCTTTCCCATCAGCTTGAGATGGCCCTTCAGGGGGAGACTCCATGCGAAGTACTAGAAGGACAAAGAATTTATGAGGTCTTCATGCGTCTCGATGAGAAATCGCGCGGGGACATGGAAGGGATCAAGAACGTTGCCCTAAAATCCATGCCGGATGGCCGCCGAGTCCTATTGCGGGATGTTGCTGACGTCTATGAGAGCACGGGACCTAACACCATTAATCGTGAGAACACCCAGCGCCGCGTGGTTGTGCAGGCCAATGCATCGGGCCGGGATCTGGATAGCCTTGTCACTGAAATGAAAGACAGGATCGATAAAAATGTTAAACTCCCCCCAGGCTACTTCATTACGTATGGGGGCCAGTTCGAAAGCCAGCGATCGGCAAGCCGTCTGATGTTAATGTTAGGCAGCTTTTCTATCTTAGGTATTTTTCTCGTTCTTTTTGCGCATTTTCGAACGGGGTTCATTCCGGTTCAGATCATGCTCAATATCCCGATGGCCCTTATCGGGAGTCTCGTCGCGATATTTCTCTCTGACAGAATTATCTCGATTGCCTCGATGGTTGCTTTCGTTACCCTTTGTGGAATCGCATCTAGAAATGGCATCATGATGATTAGCCATTATCTGCATCTGATGAAACACGAGGGGAAGCCTTTTTCTCTGGATATGGTAATTCAGGGTTCACTCGAAAGACTGGTCCCCGTTCTGATGACTTCACTGACAGCGGCACTGGCTCTCATTCCGCTGATTCTTTCCAAAGGAGCGCCGGGTAAGGAAATTCTTCACCCCGTGGCCGTTGTGATCTTCGGAGGACTCTTCAGCTCAACGCTACTTGATCTTTGGGTCACGCCAACGGTTTTTTATCATTTCGGTCGAAAATCAGCCGAGAAACACCTTTCGTCAAACTCTGGAGGAAATCATGATGCGAATGATCGGTAGTGCCATTTTGAAGACTTTTCTGGCGTTGCTGCTATTGATTTGTATCAGCCTTACAGGTCAAAGGTCGCTTGCCTGTGATGCCGACGACGAGCTACCCGGAGCGCTCCCGCCTGCTCCAAATGGCGGCGAGCTCGGTGAAGCAGAGAGAATCAATAAGATATCGATTGCCTCCGCCGAGGAGATAAAGGCCTCAAAGCCCAAGCTTTACTGGGAAGGGGTACACATGAAAGACGAGAAACAGATTAGTCTTTCGTTAGTCGCGGCGATACCACCCAAAACAGCGGTATTTACCACCCTATCCCCAACACAGGAGTTCTCTGATTTACGAGTGAAAGTGGAGCTGGCGCGAGAGGGAAAGTTTATCACGGTTCCTTTTTCAGTTACAAAAGACCGGGTGATTGTGAATTTCGACGGCAAGGGCCTTAACCGTTTTATTGTCCACATTGAGGGCAATCGAGCCGACGGAGTTCGAAGAGCATCGGTTCAAATTGAGGAAGAGTAAGTTTAATAAGTCGCTATTTGCGGCTTACATAAAGGAGAAAAGCAATGGTACGGGAAAAAATGGGACAGGCAGTGTTGGTAATGACGGTTGCCTTCTTTGTTTCGTCACAAACGGCGCAGGCAAAAAAACCGGATGACGTAAATGTGGTTATGGCATGCAAAGCTGATTGTCCGGATGCAAAGAACAATGCCGAGGCCCATGAGTGTGCCGAGAGAAAGGGCAAGATCCGGCCGAGTTTTAAGAAAACAAAGTGCTGGGAAGTAAATGAAGAGTATGAGCAACTTATTCAAGCCGCGCCTGCGAAAACAAAATAGTTCGCAGAAATTGCATCGGGGAAAGCACCGCCTTCGAGTGGGCTGCGCCTCTCCGTTGGATTAGGAGGTATATGGCCATTCAAAGCGATTCCCAATCTGAATATCGATTGACCCTATTCGATATTTCTAAAATGGACTGCCCTTCGGAAGAGCGAATGATTCGCATAGCATTGGAAGATGAGCCCACCCTAAAAAAACTGTCCTTCGACCACTCCAGACGGCAAATGCGCGCCATACATCTCGGAGACAGTGAAAAACTACTGGCGCGACTCAATCCCTTAAATCTGGGTGCGCGCATCGCAGAATCTCGGGAACTGAACGAGGTTGACGAGGTACTGGAGCTGAGCGATCGGCCACAGACCAACGACGAGTCTCGGGTCCTAAAATTACTTCTTGGGATCAACGCAGCCATGTTCGCGATTGAGATAATCGTCGGGTGTGTGGCGCAATCTACCGGGCTCATCGCTGATTCTCTCGACATGTTTGCCGATGCCGCCATCTATGGCTTGAGTCTTTATGCGGTAGGCAAGACCAAGGCTCTAAAACAAAAAGCCGCGAGGCTCAGTGGTTATTTTCAGATGATTCTTGCTTTAGGGGCGATCGGAGAAGTGGTCCGCAGGTTTGTGGTGGGCAGCGAACCTGAAGGCATCTTGATGATAGGGATGGCGGCGGTGGCGCTCGTCGCGAATGTCACTTGCCTGGCTTTTTTAGCTAAACACCGGACGGGTGAGGTGCATATGCGAGCCAGTTGGATTTTTTCCACGAATGATGTCATCGCAAACCTTGGAGTGATTGCAGCCGGAGTTCTTGTTTCGGTCGCTTCATCCTCATGGCCTGACCTAATCATCGGGGGCATTATAGCTATAGTAGTGTTCAACGCAGCCATGCGAATACTTCGCATAGCACGGACATCAACACCAATCATCTCAAAGGGGGAAATATGAAAAAGGCAGTAGCATTGGGGCATTCTAACAGGGGATTGTAACAAGGACGGACAACCCCCCGAGGTCCGAATCGTTAAGTTTGATTGTTCCATGTTCGGCTTGAACGCAAGCTTTGACGATAGACAGACCCAGACCATGGCCTGATGGATGAGCATTCGATTTTCCTTCAACCCGAAAGAAGGGCTCAAACACTTGCTCTCGCTTGGAGAGCTCAATGCCGGGTCCATCATCATCGACCCATAATTTAAATTGGGAATCCTTTTTCTGAAATCTAATCCGAACACGTTTAGATGAATATTTGAGAGCGTTTTCCATTAGATTTGTAATAATACTTGAGTAGAGTTCAGGGTTTGCTTGCAACGTGATATTTTCATCAACTCCCTCGATAGTAATATCTTTATCGTTGTGTTTGTACGATTCCCGAAGGCCTTCAATCACTTCCGTAATAGAGTTCTTAATTGAGGTTTCGATTGTTGGGATTTCCTGCTCTAGTCTTTCTACTTCGGCTAGAAAAAACAACCGGTTAACGACATCCCTCAGATTTTTGGCCGGTTTGAGCATTTTCTGAATGATAGAAAGGCATTGGGAAACATCGGGAGGCGATTTCCTGAGCGCCATTTCGCCCTGACTAATGATGACGGAGAGGGGTGTTCTCAACTCATGGGAGGCATTCACAGCAAAAGTACGAACCTGTGCGAATGATTTTTCTAGCCGATCTAGGAGTAGATTAAAATTTTTTGCAAGCATTCCATATTCATCCAAATGGCGCGGGTTATCGAAACGAAAAGCGAGGTTTTCCGCATTCAATTCCGATGTTCGACTGGCGAGGCTACGAAATGGACGAAGAAGGAAACGGGTAGATATCAAACTGAGGGGGATGATGAGCACCAAAGCGACTAGGCAACCTAGCGCTAAAACTTTTCGTATAAAGAAAAGGTGATCGAGAATCTGATGCAGATCGTAAAATCCGGAGATTTGATACCTATGGCCGTTGTGTACGCGTTGGATAGTGTGAAGCAATTTGCCAGGGCCCCTTATTATGCCCAGAGGAGGATTTTCGATGTCGCTTGTCTCTCCTTTTTCAATTTTGGGAAAAGAATCATAGAGCAGATTTCCTTCCTTCCAGATTCGAAGGTATACATCTCTAAAGTGGGGAGTCCCTGGTTTCGCTCTTGTCTGGTGTGACGGAAGATCCAAGTGTTCCCATTCATGTTCGATTAGCGCCTGAAGATCTTCCTCAGCTTGTCCCAGGGACTTGTCGCGAACCTGAATATAAACAAGTGAGGAAAAGACGAGTAGCAGTAGCAAGCAAACACTGCTGAAAAAGAGGGTAAATCTGGATTTTAAATCCATCTCTAAAGGTTCTCCGGCTTTGAAAGAATGAAGCCATTACTTCTAACGGTGTGTAACCACGAATCTCTTTTTACATCAGCAAGTTTTTTTCGAAGGTTAAATAGGTGAACACCGATGAAGTTGGTATCTGGTTCTTCTCGCAACCCCCAAACATTTTGAAGGATATCCTTTCGAGTAATAAGCTTGCCAGGTGAGTTAAGAAAAACACGCAAGATAGAAGCCTCTTTGGGCGTTAGCGTCGTGTGCTTACTGCCAGCGGAAAGCTGAAAAGTGGATGGATCTAGGTGAATGTCATCGTAATAGCACTCCTCAGTCTTTACCCTTTGGGAGCGTCGCAACAACGCACGGACCCGTTCAACCAGTTCATCATAAATGAAGGGCTTTGTAAGATAGTCATCACACCCTTGCCTGAAAAGCGAAAGCTTATCTTGAATTGAGCCCCGTGCCGTAAGGATTAGAATGGTGGGATAGTCCGGTTGCTGTTTTAGGTAGTTTACGATCGTTTCCCCAGAAAGGTCGGGAAGCATCAAATCTAGAATAATCAGATCCCAGTGGTCTACTAAGCGTCTTATCGCAATTTCCCCGGTGGCTGCTACTTCCGCAAAATATCCCTCATCGGTTAACCCGATCCGCATAGGTTCCGCAATATCGGCTTCATCTTCAACAATTAAAATCTTATGTGGCAATTTTCCTTACCCCCCTGCAGAAGCTTGAGCTGTACCGCTATCATGACTCAAAGTAGAGATACATGCCGCATGACGTCAACCCCTTAAAACATTCTTAAAATGTAATAGATTCAGACTTTGCGTAACGTATAGAGATTGAAAGTTCTATTTATTAAGGAGGAACTAATGAATCGGTACAATATTTGGGCGTTAACTGCCCTTCTGTTTTTGGGGAGTGTCTCCAAGGCCAATGAAACTGAAGCGTTTCGGGACGTTAGAGATGGTTCGGTTGCTGGAACTTATAAGGCAGTGCTTTATCATGAAGGGACGAAATTCTATCAGTTTGCCAATGTCCTCTTACGCACCATTCAAATCGGTGGTGGACAACTTAAGATCTCTGCAAATGTGAAGGTCTTCTTCGGAGATTGGAATTCCAATGAGTTTCTTACCTATGAATATGATGACTGCCCAATGAACTTGCTCACCCGACAGATCAGTATCAAAAATGAAAAGAACAATGTGAGCATGATAGGGTTTCTAAAAAACGACACTTTAGAAGGGGATTGGTTCTCTACCGTTGTTGGAAAGGTAGGAAAATTTGCGTCTACCAAAGATGTGGAGCCCAAGCCACCAGTCGATGGAATATTGGTACGGACATTAACCGGCCATTATCGGGGTTCAATTGAGAATACGAATCCAGAGTCAAATCTCCCTCCCCGAATGACGATGTCTGTAGTCAGCACTCAGGACACCACGGGTACGGAACCCAAAACTATTATCTCTGGCAATGTGCGCTTCTATTTAGGGGAGTTTGGTTCACTCGAATATGTGGAAACAAAACTCACCGATATTCAATTCAACTTCTACAATCGTTATTTTACAGCTCGTACTGTTGATTATGGACTTACCTTCAAAGGGAAGATGACCCATGATGGTCTTTTTTCAGGGGTAGTCTTTGCCGATGGTTTGGGACAGGTTGCAAAAGCTGAATTGAAAAGTTATCCCTAGTATCGCATGAGTTTGGAGGGGCCATGGTAAAAAAGTACGTCTCAAGTTTTAGTTTCATAGTGAGTGCCTTGCTTCTTGCTGCTTGTGCGAAGAGCAGCATCAGTGATCGAGATGCGAGGCGCACTCAACTTACGAATGCCGGTGAGGTGAAACGTAAGGAACTGATGCTTGTGGCCGGCCGTTACCAAGGGCTCCTTACTCAAACGAGCGGTCCTAATCAAAGTGTTCTACTTAATTTAGAGATCAAAGATATTCCCACCCCTGTAGAGGGTGAGGTAGATCCCATCATGACTCCCATTCTGACTGGATACCTCCGGTTTAATTTTGCCGTGGGCGGAGATGCCAATGAATATATTGGGTTTGCGATTCAGAAAGCAGAATTTGATCCGAATCGAGAAAAACTGGATTTAGTTCTCACCCACGCCGATTACAAAGATCTCATTGTTACTATGGAGAGAAAGGATGCCGCTTTAAAGGGGACTTGGACGGCCCCTTCCATCGCTTCATCGGGCACGATAGAGGTCCAGCGAACCGATCAGAATGGATCAGGTGATGCGGTTGAACAGCTTCGCGGAGAATATGGCGGTACTCTCTTTCGAGAAGGGGATGCTTATCAATTTGGGCACTTGACCCTTCAAACCAATTTTCAACCGCCTGAGGGGTTAAAGGTTTCGGGAACATTTCGTCTCATCTTTGGAGATTGGAACTCTAGTGAGTATCTGACCTACCGGTTCGACCCCGTTCAGTTTAATCCCGTTAATGGCCAGATCGTCTTTAAAAGCCAATCTGCAGATATTACAGTCACTGGTTATTGGGAACGGGGACAGATAACGGGGGAGTGGTTTTCAAGTTACACTGGCAAGATGGGTAAATTTGTTTTAAAGAAAAATCTAAGTCCCGCAATTGAGCCCACCGGATCTTTGTTTGAGGCGCTTCGTGGCACCTATCAAGGCCGCGTAAAAAATACCAACCCAGATTCTAACCTTCCCGAGCAGATGATGGTTAGCTTTGTGACGAGTCAAGATCTGAGTCAACCCAATGGAATTAAGGTGACAGGAACTCTTAGATTCTACTTTGGTTCTACTGAATATATTGAAATGCCATTTTCCGATATTCAACACAACTACTTCACTCGAAAAATAGTGGCAAAGACTTCGGGCGAGTATAAGCTCACGCTTAAAGCTGACGTAAATTTAAAAGATATTCAGGGAAAACTTTATTCAGATGCCCTGGGAGAAGTTGCCGATGTGGAGTTAAAAAAACAATGAAATACTATTCGATGCTGGTTTTAATTCTATTTGCGGAGATAAATCTTCTTGGGGTGACGCCCTCCAAACCGAAACCCGTGGAGTTACAGCCTGAAACAAATTCACAGTTTGAGCTGGAAAAAGGACTATTAGACACACTTTATCGAGATTCCCTCACCTCTGAAGCTTCGGTCGATTCTCGCCCAGGGGTAAGGCCCCTCTCTTTTACTCCACAACTTTCTTTTGTAAACGCGAACCAATTTGCTCTTTCCAATAACTATTGGGAGGTGCCCTATAAAGAATATATAAGTGGAATGCCCGTTTTCTCTCTGCAGGTTGCAAATCCCCTTTATTACTGGGGAGGTCTCTCATTCGCGATGAAGGGGGCTGTCGGCTATTCCTATAAAGAAATGATTGTGCCGGCGATCCAAAAGCAGACGCGAAAAGATTCCCGCGCCTCTATCACCCTCCATTGGCTTCCACTTTCATTGGGGACGCAGATTGAGTACCTCATTCCTGGGGTGAGTTTTGTCCGTCCTCATCTGGATCTAGAAGTCGGGGCTCAATGGCTCAATCAAAGCGGAAAATTGGATGGTCTTAATCAAGATTTTTGGGTTCCTTTCTATCAATTTGCTTTTGGCCTCACCTTTTTTGGTTCTAAACAAGGCCAAGGGGATTGGTTCGGAGGAATTAACCTTGGAACCACTGCCAGAAATAGTTTTGCATCACAACAGAACATCCGAAGCTGGTCGATGGATGTCGGAGTAAATTTATACTTATGAGGAATTGTCTCCCGTGTTTGATAAGGTAATTGCTTTCTCTCTAAAAAACCGTCTCTTTGTCCTTGCGGTCGCGGCACTGCTATTGGCCTATGGCGGTTGGGTGATTGTTAGCCTTCCTGTGGATGTGTTTCCCGATCTCAATAGACCCACCGTTACGATTATGACCGAAGCCGGAGGGCTTGCTCCAGAAGAGGTGGAAGTTCTCGTTACGCTTCCCATTGAAGTGGCGGTAAATGGAACCCCAGGGCTTGAGCGCGTTCGTTCGAGCTCGGGTGTGGGCCTTTCGGTTATTTATTTGGAATTTGACTGGGGAACCGACATCTACCGCAATCGACAACTCATTGCTGAAAAACTAGTGCTGGTTAAAGAGCAGCTTCCCAAGAACGTGACGCCAGTGATGGGCCCCATCTCCTCTATTATGGGTGAGTTTCAACTCGTAGGTTTAACTTCGGAGGATCCTTCCGTTGGACCCATGGATTTGAGAAGTATTGCAGATTGGGTAATTCGCCCACGCCTCCTCTCTATTCCTGGAATTGCCCAGGTCATTCCAATGGGTGGACAAGTAAAGCAATATCAGATCTTACTTTCCTCAAACGCACTTCGCGACCGGAATATTTCTCTGGAAGAGGTTCAACACAACCTAAGCCATTTGAGTCAGAACACTACAGGCGGTTTCATCAACCTCATGAATCAGGAGTACATGATTCAGAATGTGGGTCGCGTCAAAAACCTTGAAGAGGTTGAGGAGTCGATAGTAGGAAGTACGTTGGGACGACCCGTAAAGGCAAAGGAGGTGGCCACAGTCCGGCTCGGACCTCGAATTAAGCGGGGAGATGCGAGTATTAATGCCGCTCCTGCCGTCATTCTTAGCGTGCAAAAACAGCCCGGTGCTTCGACTATCGAGCTTACCAACACCATTGCCAAATCCTTGGGTGAAATTCAAACCACTCTTCCTAAAGGAGTGAAGATCAATCGGCAGTTATTTAAACAGGCCGATTTCATTGAGCACGCCGTTCATAATGTTCAAGAGGCTTTGAGAGACGGTGCGATTCTTGTCACGATAGTTCTCTTTTTATTCCTCCTAAATTTTCGAACTACCGCCATTACCCTCACCGCGATTCCCCTTTCATTTGTGCTGACTGCCATTGTCTTTAAGTGGTTTGGACTCAATATCAACACCATGACTTTGGGAGGTCTTGCAGTTGCCATCGGTGAGTTGGTGGATGACGCTATTGTTGATGTGGAGAATGTTTTTCGACGATTAAAAGAGAATAAACAACACGGAAACCGCAGATCTGCTTTCAGGGTTATTTTCGAGGCCAGCAGCGAGGTCAGAAATTCCATTGTTTTTGCGACCATAATTGTCGTTCTCGTCTTTATCCCTCTTTTTTCATTAGGAGGGCTAGAAGGCCGGTTTTTCGCTCCACTCGGTGTAGGATATGTGGTTTCCTTGGTGGCATCACTTGTGGTTTCTCTCACCGTTACCCCGGCGCTGTGTTCTTATCTGTTACCCAATATGAAGCAAATGGGGCATGAAAAGGATGGATTCCTCGTTCGGTTTTTAAAACATTGGGATGAGAGGATTTTAAGACGGGCTCTCAAGCGCCCTAAATTAGTTGTGGGTTCCGTGGCTATCGTGTTTTTTCTCAGTGTAGCCCTCATCCCTCTAATGGGAAAAGAGTTTTTGCCAAAGTTCAATGAAGGCACGGCAATGATCTCTATTATTCTTCCTCCGGGCGTATCTCTTGATTATTCAAATGATACCGGAACAAAGGCGGAGAAAATTATCCTTGAAGTCCCCGAAGTAAAATCGGTGAGCCGTCGCACTGGAAGGGCAGAACTGGATGAACATGCCGAGGGAGTGCACAACGGCGAAGTTGATGTGGACTTCAAAGAAACAGGAAGACCCAGAGAAATTGTTCTCGAAGACATTCGTCAAAGACTGCAAAAGGCCATCCCTGGAGCCTTTATCAACCTTGGGCAACCCATCTCACATCGTCTCGATCACCTGCTTTCAGGAGTGAAAGCGCAAATCGCGATTAAAATCTTCGGATCTGATCTCAACACCCTGCGAATGAGCGCGGCTCAAGTGCACTCAGCGATTAATAATGTAAAAGGTCTTGTGGATCTTCAAATCGAGCAACAGGTTCAAATCCCAAAAATCAAGATACAGTTTCTCCGGGATGAAGCGATCCAATACAATATCGTAGTCGGAGAGCTTGCAACGCAATTAGAGATGGCTCTGGAAGGAGAGGTAACCGCACAGGTGCTCGAAGGGCAGAGAATTTTCGATGTTTTCATGCGATTGGACGATGATTCCAGGGGAAACATCGAGCGAATCAAGGGAATTGTAGTTAAGACGATGCCGGATGGTAGACGTATTACTCTCGATCAAGTAGCCGATGTTTTTCCGACAACCGGCCCCAATATGGTGAATCGAGAAAACATGCAACGCAGAATTGTAGTTCAAGCGAATACCTCGGGACGCGATCTCAATAGTGTGATTACCGAGATAAAAGAGCGGGTCACGAAAGAGGTCAAGCTTCAGGAAGGGTATTATATCAGCTATGGAGGGCAGTTTGAGAGTCAGCAAAAGGCAAGCCGAATGATGCTATTTTTGGGAGCACTTTCTATCTTAGGCATTTTCCTTGTGCTTTATGGCCATTTCCGTTCCAGCTTTATTGCGGTTCAGATCATGTTGAATATACCGATGGCTCTGATCGGAAGTGTTATTGCCATCTTTTTATCCGATCGAATATTGTCGGTGGCCTCTATGGTTGCCTTCGTCACTCTGTGTGGCATTGCCTCTCGAAATGGAATCATGATGATTTCACACTATCTTCACCTCATGGTTCAAGAAAAGAAACCCTTTGGAGAAGAGTTGGTGATCCAAGGATCTTTGGAACGATTAGTACCGGTACTTATGACGGCTCTTACGGCCATGCTCGCTCTGGTTCCATTAATACTAGCAAAGGGTGCGCCTGGAAAAGAGATTCTCCATCCGGTGGCGGTGGTTATTTTTGGTGGATTATTTAGCTCCACATTTCTAGATATGTGGGTGACGCCCGCGGTGTTTTTAAAATTTGGGAAGAAATCGGCTGAGGCTTATGTATTACGCCATGAAGAAGCAAACAACGAACCTACATTCACAGAAGCAGATAGGAGACCCGTATGAAAAGTATTATTCAATGGACACTGTTTTTAACTCTTCTTTCGATCCGAGCAGGGGCTCATGAAGGACACGGCATTCCGGGTGCTCTTCCTCCCGCACCCCATGGCGGAGTTGTCCAGGAAACGCAGCATCAGGAGGCGGATATCCATGCGGGTAAGGAGGAAGAGGAGGTTGAGCTTTTTTTTGAAGCGGTTTACAAAAACAAGGAAATCATCGTTTATCCATTAACCTTTCCTAAAGACAGCACAGCCTCTTTTGTTAATCTTCCCGCGAAAAAAGAACTGTCTGCGGTAACTCTGAAAGTGGAACTTCCACGGGCAAAAAAGATAGAGACTTTAAAGGCAAGCGTAACCGATGAAACGATCAAAGCTTCATTTGACGCAAAGAAGGCGAATCGCTTCATCATTCATGTGAATGCTAAACATCGAGGCGAGGAAAAGGCAGCTAAGATTCAGATTGAGCAAAACTAATGCTATATCGATATCCATTTATTATCATTATCGTACTTTTTAGTTCATTCACCATCCATGCAGCAGATGAATCGATGAAAGTGGGCTTGGATGACGCGAAAAAGTATGCGGTTCAACACAATTTCGAAGTGCTGTCACTCAGACAAGCTTATGAAGAGGTAAAGGCTCGACAGGGAAAAGCTCGTAGTGCTTACTTTCCAAAGCTTGGTATCGCGGGAGGAGCTGACACCCAGATAAAATCAAATGCTCATGAAAATGCAGCAATTGGATATCTTTATGGGAACTACAACCTCTTTAATGGCTTGGGCGATTCTTACCACTCCCAAATCGCAAGTCTAGAAGCCGAGAAAGCGGAGATTCGTTTAAAACGTGCTGAGTTTAGGGTAGGCCTTGAGGTAGAGCGGGCTTTCCATCTTTATCTTTATAAAAAGTCGGTGATTGAACTGAAAAAGGAATCGGTCAAAATCAATGAAACCCATAAAAGAATGGCCTCTAACCGAAAACGTTCAGGTCTAATCGCAGAATCAGATGTGATGGAATTTGATTTGAAAGATTCAACTCTTAGGTCTGACTTGTTGCTGTTAGATCAGGAAATTGAAGAAGCCAGAACTTCCCTTAAGAAGATCCTCGGCGAAGAGGTGGGATCAAGAATTGAGCCCATCGGAAGTCTTCAGCATCAGCATTTGAAGGGGAGCCTCAATGATCTAGTGAAACGTATAAAGGATCACAGCGAGCCTGTTTTAATAGGGGCCAAAGACATTGCAATTGCTTCGCTTGAAACCAAAGTGGCTCAATCTAAATGGCTACCAAAGCTAGATGTAGAGGTTGCGGCTGGTTATCTACCTTGGGATTTACGCCAAGTTCCCTCGGGGGCAGCAATGGTAGGCGGAAAAATTGTATTGAGAATGGATCTATTTTCAGGTTTTGAAACTCTCTATGAACGCAGGGAGGCAGAGGCAAAAAGACTCAAGCAGGAGGCAGAGCTTAAAACCTCCATCCTATCAGCTATGATCGATACAGAGAATTCATATCGCCGAATCAGCACCATTCAGGCACGCGTGGATCTAGAAGAGGAAAATGAATCCCGGGCAAGAAAGTACTATGGATCGATAATGAATGAATATAAAAGAGGTGTAAAAAACTCTGCCGACCTACGCGTAGCTGCTGATGGGCTTTTTGAAGCGAGCCTTAAACGGGAATCCTTTAAGTATGAATTTTTAAATAGTCGTCTCGATCTCGAACGTGCTCTTGGCGGTAAGGTAGAGACCGAAATGATTGAAGATAAACACAAGGAACATTAGGGGCTGAAAAGCCTGTTTTGTTGGGGGGGGTATATGAAGCAAAAGGTATGGAATGGTCTTTTCGTTATCGTAGTTCTTTTAGAAGTTATCGCTTACCAAGTGAATGCCGCCCCCGTATTTGGCCGATATGTTGGAACGCTTCGACACGAAAGCATGAAGCGGGATCAGTTGGCGAAAATCGATTTTGTCGTTTCGCGTGAAGAGGGAAATACGATTCTCTTAAAGGCAATCTTGACCCTTCATTTTGGGGACTTCAAAAGTGGGGATTACGTTGCTTATCATTTCGACAATGTTCGCTTCAATCTCCTGACCCAAACCTTTATTTTTGATCAGTCCGATCAACCCATTACATTGGTAGGAAAACAGACCGCACCGAATGAATTCACGGGAGAGCTTCGCTCGGATTATAGTGGAGAGACGGGCCAGTTATATTTAAGAAGTGACAAACCCGCAAATCCCACCCTTCCCTTGATAGAAACGCTTTGGGGGGAATACCGTGGAAAATGTAATAGTAAAGTGGAAGGCCCGAGTACCGATACGATTGTCCAGCTCTATACCTACCGCTCAAGCGAAGGCGCAGGACAAGTAGGAGATCCTTTTAGAGCTTACAAAATTAATGGATTTATTGGCGAATATAGTGCTGATGTTTGTTTGTCTGGAGGACGAGAGTGCATTCGGGGAAATATCAAGTCCGGTTCCTATAATTTTTTCGAAAATCGGCTTTTCCTTTTTAATAACTACCAAAATCTTTCCTGCACCACGGAATCGAAAGGGTTAAATTGCGATGGATGTGAACCCTTGCTTCGAGTCTCTGAGGAAACCAAGGGACCCCGTGCCTTTATCCCTCCATCCCCTCCAAGCATGTTCGGGAATACAGAACCCAGCGATTCTACTGCGCTTACTAGTGACGTATCATCTCTCCAAGGAAAATATCGAGGCTACTTACACCATGAGTTTTTAGATCGGTATCAAACAGGAAGTCTCAGCATTCTCACTTACCAGGCGCCGGGAGAAACGGGAGCTCCGGCAACTTTGCGCATGTCGGCCTTAGGCACTCTTTATTTTGGTGATGAAAAAAGCAGTGAAGCAATTTCATACCGTTTTAAGGAGCGAGCCTATCCCAACCCTCTCGTTTCCACCCAATTCGTTTTTAGTCAGGAAGAATCGGGGGTAGATGCGGTTCTTCAAGTGACCTCACTAGGAAAGGGAGTGGTAAAGGGGATTTGGTTCTCACGGTTATTTGGTCGTGTGGGCTCCTTTGAATTTCGAAAGGAAGACGCTGTTAAGCTTCCCACTGGTTCAAAATTGATGGAGCCGATCAGTGCTTTTTATGAAAGTACCGACTGGGAAATGGATCTCCTTGTAGGTTTAGGGAGTTCTGCTCCGAATACCGATAACGCATTTGCTCCGCTCACCTTTCAGGGATGGACCCTCCTCCCAAACATCACCCCCAAAATCCTCATTACAGGAGGCTCTTACGATTTTTATACCGGTCGCATTGGAATTGAGGCGGATGGAATCTCTTTCTTGGGAGAGCGCCCCTCTCGAAGAAAACTCCTCCTAAAGAAAATGAACTACGGAATCCTAACACCCCTCCCACCCCATTCGCTGATGCCATTTAGGATCATGAACAATTTCGAAGGGAGAACCCGATGAACCGTTTATTCTTGCTCCTTACTCTTTCGTTAACTGTTCGAGTGGACGCAGCCGATATTTTTTGGCTTAAGATGAAGTTCAACCATACCTACAAGGATCTCACCACATCCTGCAAAAGTATTAAACATGGAGAGGAGCTTCTGCTTGCAGCAGAACATGAAAATGGCCGTTTAACACGAGTCATTATGAGCAACTTTCCTTACACCTCTACCTATATGGCCATCTATAAGAGCATTGAGCTTACCTCAGAGCAGATGGGCCAAATTGAACTCTTTAAAGATGCAAGAGGGCATTATTGGGTGAAAAAGTTTCCTCTCCCTGGATATGTTTTAAGATGGATTCTTGTATGGGCGACTGAGCGATCTTCTTTTTGTCCCCTTCCGCAACCTCTCTGGACCATTTCTCCCGCTCCCGCGACCTACGATTTTGAAATGGAAGGGGTGCAGGAGGGAATCTTTACCAGTTACTCGCAGAAGTTGGCCTTTAAGGGACAACGGAGTGATGGCGAGAGCTACGAAGCAACCCTCCAATTTGTCCAACGGGAATACAAGCCAGGAGTACTTCCATGATATCGATGCTTATTTTGACTCTGACTGCACTCCAAGTCCATGGGACTGAGATGCTAGCACTTAAAATCGCTCCGGTTTTTAATTATAAAGATATTTCAAAATCATGCTCAACGTTTCCAAGCAGCGTTGTAGTAGGACAAATGTATTTAACTGCGGAAGTAGAAGGCGATACTGTTCAAAGCGCCGCTCTGAAAGATAATCTGATTGAGGTGATCACCGATCGCATTTACTTCACACGAGAAGAACTCAATGGGATAGAAATCTTTCGTAATAAGAAAGGGCAACTTTGGCTGAAGGCGCTTCCGATGTCGGTTCGTCTTTTGAATTGGGTCTTCACGAATGCCGATAGCGGAAGTACGAATGAGTGCAAATTACCCCAACCCCTTTTAACCCTTGGCCCCGTCCCCTACACCTTCGATTTTGATATTGAGGGATTGTGGGAATCACTTTCCTTTTCCGATTCACGGACTGGGAAATTTGAAGGCCAGCGTCAAGATGGGGCCACTTATGCCGCCACTTTACGATTCATTCAACACCAGTTCTATTAATAAGGAGTTTTATGACCAGAATGGCGCTTATTCCTCTCCTCGTCGGCCTCCTGTTTAATCGCGCAGGATTGGGAAGCGACGTTGTGTGGTTCAAATTCATCCCTAGCTTTTCCTATAAGGATATTTCTACCTTCTGCTCAAATACCCAACTTCCTAAACCACTCTATCTCGGGGTTGAAGTAGAAGGAACTCAACTTATTTCAGCTAGCCTGAAAAATGATACATTTGAACTGGGGACCGACAGAATCCAGTTTTTCGCGGAAGAATTATCGGGAATCGTTTTTCATCCGGACAGCTTTAATCGACTGTGGATTAAGAGCCTAGCCCTGTCCGATCGACTTCTTAAATGGGTGATGGCAAATGCGAGCTATACCATAAACGAATGTGCTCCAACACAACCTATCATGACTATTTTTCCAACCCAGTTTATTTTTACATTTAATGTAAATGGTCTGGGGGAATCGGTGCTTTTCAGTGAATCACAATTAGGGACCTTTAAAGGTCAGCGCAAAGATGGGGGAAGTTACGTTGCAACGATACAATGGAAACAAAAGCAGTATAAACCATCCTCGAATAGAGTTATCAGAAACGAAGAATTTGGTAATGACATCATTTTAGAAAAAGAGTTTTAGTTTCTAGGCCACATCATGAGTAGTGCGCCTACCAAACAAAGAAGGGCTCCAAGGCCAAAGCGGATGATCGTTTTCCCAGATCGGAAACCCCCGCAATTAAGAATGAAGAAATTAGAACTTTAAGGAAAAATATTATTCAATGGTTATACAAGTGAGGGATTCAATACTCAAACACCAGGGTTCCCATTTCTGCTGAGTTTTAATTTCTCTTCGTATAACAGCATCAACTTTAGCACTGGTCCAGGAATGCTTCTTTCCTCCCTTTCCCACAAGCCAATTGCTCCGTGGGTAACCATTAACTCCTGAGCGAACTCTCGTTGAGACATCTTTAATGCTTCTCGAATTTTTTGCAGCCGAATCGCATCTTTCCTTCTAGATGCGGTTGTTCCTTTTTTTATACTCATGACTATTTACAGTCCCATACAAAACATAAATCAATTTATCCACAATAGTTGACTTACATAATCCCATCTGGATACATTGTATCCATACACCATCAATCTACTAGGAGGCATATATGGATCCACCAAAAATAAAAAGAGCCTAAGAGGCTGTCACCTCGAAGGCTCTAAATTGTGTCGTGAATCGCTTAACACCTTTAAGGACCGCCGACCTTTCCCATTTTGGGACGGGTCTGCGGTCCTGTCAACAAATTGGAGAAATATGCATCACATCATTGCCATCACGAATCAAAAAGGGGGCTGCGGGAAGACGACCACGGCAACCAATCTAGCGCAGGCTCTAGCTCTCAATGATTGGAAGGTTTTACTGGTAGATCTCGATCCTCAAGGAAATGCCACCCAAGGGCTAGGGGTGCAGTTGGATACTATTCAATATTCGGTAGCTGAGCTCATCATGGATCGGGAACTTTCTATTGAAAAGGCTATCTACTCAAAAGCAGGGGTCGATCTTATTACAGCCAATCCCATTCTCGCGAGAACGGAAAGAGAAATGGTTGGGTTAACGAATAGTGAGTTACGCCTCGCTTCAAAACTTCGATCAATTCAAGATCTGTATTCAGTAATCCTGATCGATACCCCTCCAACGTTCGGTCCCTTAATGAATTCGGCATTGAATGCCGCCACCGATCTCATCATCCCCGTGGATTGTGGGTATTACGCCATGATGGGAATTAAAGAGCTTTTAACGGAAGTGGAGGAGATTCAATCGGCAACAAACCCTAAACTTCGCGTTCTTGGGTACCTACTTACCCTCTTTGATCATACCAATATGGCAAATCAAACCTTTGATGGTTTGGTAACTAGTTTTGGTGAGTTGGTATTTGAAACGAAGATTCGTCGGACCGTGCGATTAAAAGAGGCGCCTGCTTTTGGAAGGACCGTCTTTCATCACGCACCGGGTAGCCCCGCCGTGGAAGACTATCTCAATCTTTGTGAAGAGGTAATGAGTCGTCTTCAAATGGATATACCCATGCCCCAAGGCTTGAAATTGGTAAGCGCGGGAGGAATCCATGAGTAGTAAACGGGATGAATTAAAAGATAAGATTTTGGCCCTGCGTATGAATGAAGCTTTAAAACTTCCGAATGCGAAAAAACCAGAGGGTGATTTACCTACTGGGCCATTGAACGCTTCTCCTAATCACCCAGTGGGTGGTTTGCCCACTGGGGAGAACCCTTCTCCCGAGGGGAACAAGCCCAGAGGAGAATCCACCCAGACCGCAATTCAACCAATGGGCAAATTACCCTCTGGGAATGAGACCCAGAGGGCGACATCCCCTGAGGGGAAAAGGCATCAGTCCAGATTGGAGACCTTTATTCCAAGCGAACAGGACGAATGGACATGGAGAGAGTCCAATGGAGAACTCCGTATTCCCCATCAGCTTTTGGAATTTGCTATTAGGGTTACAGGCTCCAGGAACGAACTTTGCCTGTTTCTTTTCTTTATCCGGTTCACATTGGGATTTCACCGGAAGGAAACGACTGCAGGATATAACTTTATAACTCAATGGACGGGCATTAGTGATGTTTCGACTCTTAAAAAGTCCCTTAGGTCTCTTATTTCAAAGGGGTTGCTTAGGAGGCTCAAAGAATATGATTCCGCCACGAATAGAGGAACTGTCTACGAAGTTCCAGCCGTTGGGCCCTTTTTGACTAATCCGGATGGAAGCGGACGAGCCAAGAACGACTCATCGATCGAAACAATAAACACAGTGCCCTCTGGGCAAAAACCCCAGAGGGTTAATGCTTCGGCCACCAGTGGGCAAAGAGCCTTGCACCCAGTAGGCAATTTACCCTCCAAGAAAGTAAGTAATATAAATAAACCTCTCTCAAATAGTCAGTTCAGTCCAATTTTGCAAACAGAGCTCAACGAAATCAAAGCTCCAGCAAAAAGAGATGCTGCTGAAAAAATTCTACTTGGGCTTTTGGGGAAATATTCGAGTACGGAGATCGAATTGGCACTAGACCATTTGAAACAACATGGGATTCTTAGAACCAAAGAGAAGTGTCACAGCCCATTTCAATACCTATCCCAAGCAATTGAGGAGGTTTTGAAAGTGGCTCAAGCTACAAGAGACAATATCATTCCATTTGTCTTACCGACATCAGATAATACGGCCGAAGTAGTAACGGACCAAAATCAGTTCGACGAAGCAACATGCATGTTTCAGGCTAGTATGCCATTAGGCCATCAAACAAAAATCATTCAGGAATACAAAGAACGAGAATATCCCCATGGATACTATCCTCCTTCTAAAATAATCGAGCGTTTTGCAGCTCTGGACTGGATGAAGAGCCATCAGAGGTGCATTCATAAAAGCCAGAGCCTCTCCGGGATATAATTTGTCGTGGACGATTTCATGGACGATTTTGACCAGTAGTGACCGGTAATAGCTGGGAATAACCAGTAAGAGAAACTTGCTGTAACTTATTGTTAGAATTTATTTATTTAATGATCTTCGGCCTTTATCGAAACGCTATTGAACAGCTTCCCAAGCTGAATGTCGCGAGTTCGACCCTCGTCGCCCGCTCCAATTTAA
>CAZRZK010000043.1:0-31995 GCA_964604555.1 uncultured Pseudobdellovibrionaceae bacterium
TTGCATAATCAAAAGCCAGAATAGCATCTCCCTCATATCCACGGCCATTTGAGAAAAGAAACTTAAGACACATGATTTGAGCCTGCCAATTCACACCGGCGACCCCCACACCGTTATTTGCCTCCGCCGCAATCGTTCCGGAAACATGCGTTCCATGCCCGTTGTCATCCATCGGATCGCCGTCATCATTGGCGAAGTCATACCCGTGAATATCGTCAATATATCCATTTCCCTCGTCGTCGATTCCATTGCCAGGAATCTCTTTCTTGTTTACCCAAATCTTTTCCGCCAAATCTGGATGATTGTAGTCACAACCGGAGTCGATCACGGCCACTGGCATCACGGTACCCGTGGTAATTCCCCATGCATCCAGCGCTTTAATATCATGATTCGGGGGACTGCCAGTCTGTCCAACATTGCGAAGACCCCATAGGTGACTAAACTCTGGGTCATTAGGGGGATCGATTTGAGCGGAGACTTGGTAGTCGAGTTCTATCGATTCTATCCGACCGTCTTGTTTCATGAGCTCTCGAATAACTTTGGGGTCTTCACCTTCTTTTAAGTAAACGATCGACAGTCCTGGAACGAGCGAAACTTCCCGGCTCTTCTGACCTAACGCCTGTTGCATTTGGGCTTGATATGCCTGATCTCGATATTTAACGATTAAGCGATGTTTGTGATACTGATTCTCGCCCGTTTTCACGTGTATCGGCTCGCTTCCGGGCTGCCCGGAAAACGCGAGTGAACTTATGAATATCATTCCAATTAAAGCTCTTGTCATAGGAGTGCCCCTTCGATTCTCTTATCGGATATTTCAATCCTAATATTGAGAAACAAGGCAGGGTGAACAACATCACAAAATTCGGAAGGCTCGCACACCATTAATCAAAACGGATATTTCCAAGAAATCGTAACGGGTGAGCTCTTTGTGCCACTGCTACTGAGCGCATAGACACGAACTTGATAGGTCGTCTTTGCTTTTAAATTCTTGAATGTGTAGGTCAAACCTTTGACTGAGTTGTAAACCGCGCTGGACTTATCGCTACCCGTGATTTCTATCGCATACTCTTTGGTGTTTCCACCCCCTGTACTCCAGGTGAGCGAAAACGAAGTGGAGGAAAGTATCTTCGTGCTGAGATATTTAGGAGAAGGAGGAGCCGGTTCATCTCCCGATTTCCAAGAAGCAACAACCGATTCCGAAGCGGCACCGGAGTCCAGTGCTGTAACGGTGATGGTGTAATCGGTATTTCCTTTCAAGTTTTCAAAGTTATGTGACCATTTCATATGAGAAACAGAACTTGCCACAATACCGGTCTTATCAGCGACCGTAACCTGAAAATCATTACTCATCACGCCCCCCCAGCGCCAATCATAATTCCAGGAGACGTTGAAAGAGGTATTGGAAAGGGTTTTGATTTTAAGATCCTGGGCTGGTGTTGGGATCTTTCCGCCAATGCGAACTTCGTTGGATATCAAACCATCTGAGTCGACGGCACATAAGGAAACCGTATAGTTACTATCGGACATATTGATTGTTTTAGACGTAACATCCCCCACATTCATTCCCGAAGTGCAGTCGGGTGTCACGGCTCCAGAAGCATAGGCCAGATAAAACCCCTTTGTACTGCCTCCTCCGGAACGCCAGGACACATTAACCTGAGACGTAGAATTGCGGGTCACCTTGAGATCAGAGGGCGCAGGGGTATCAAGGGTAGCACTGGGGCAACTGGTTTGAGGTTCACTGCTAAATCCTGGGATGCCCCAATAACCAGTGGCGCCGTGATTCGATAGCCATCGACAGAAAGCCCTGGTTTTCTTTGCTCCCCCCGAAACATTGAGAACTTGAGCAAAGAGCTGGCCAGGAGAAGAAACGGAACCAATGAGCGTACTTTTTGAAATCGTCCAAAGCTTGGAATCTTTGTACTCGGGGTTAGCCTTTACAAAAGATTCCATCTCGTCATAGACAAGATTCATTCCATCATAAACATGGGAGTCCAATGGACGGTAATAACTTTCCATTGCATGCACGCCTGTATGATCAATCGTATCACTATAATTTTTCGTAACGCTAATCTTTCCGTCAGAAAGCTCTATGGTATTTTTGGGTATCATTTGGTAATGGGAAACCCGATCTTGGAGAATATGCAGATAAATACCAAATCGGATGATCTTTTCGTCCACATAGCTGCGTTGTCCCCAATAACCAAACTTACCATCAAAAAATCCGGGAGTTGTGCCGTTCAGCTCCACTTGAGTCGGTTTCAGACTTGCCAGGCTCGTTGACATTGTCACCAGTACCGGATCGTTGAAGGAGTTCGCAATATCAGTAGAAGTGGTTAGTGAATTAAACCCGTCAAAAGGAAAAGACAGGATAGCCGTGCCGGAAAAACTAGTGGCGGTTTTCCTCGCGCTAATGATCAATGCCGATTGAGGGGTGCTCGTACTGGCCGTATATGTGGCGTTAGGAAAAAACGGATCTTGATAGCACTCCGATGCGGTAAAAGAATTGCCCACCTCGCCATTTGTCATCCCAAATGCGCAAAGATTACTCCTTTGTGAAAAACCCCATTGGCGAAAGTGATAGAGCATCCCTTCCTGAATCGGATCATCTAACCGTGGAACAGATGGATTCACCACATAGGGTTTGTATTCAGATGGCCAGAGCGAGGGGGCGCTGACAGCCCCGATATGATACTGGGCTCCGCCTGTAATATCCGATCCTCTGAAGAGGCCATTGACATCTATCGTTTGAAATTGAGCCATGGGGTTGCCGCCACTATCTAATGGAGCATAATGGCCCAAATCAGCGGCTTGGTTATAGGCTGCGAGTGAATAGGCGATATCAGCTCGAATTCCCACTGCGAGAGCGATCAGTAGAGTCGCATCAAAATGAAACTGGCTGCGCGCTTGATAATTTGTTTTTGCCTGAATTTGAGGCTCCACTGCAACAATACAAGTGGCAGTTGACGAATTTTTGGGCTTGATTGTAGGACCTATCACCCCACCGTTATTTGTGGTGCCTAACATGCAGGCCGGACTAATATAATTGCAATCGGTCCAACCATTTATCCAGCAGACATCTTCGCCGTATCCATCACTTCGGCTCGAAAACACAATCAGTAAAACAAGAATAAGACCAAAAATTTTGTTGCTGCTTTTCATCGGTGCTCCTTCTTAAATGATCGGAATTGGGGGCAATATCCTTGGCTAGGAAAATGCACCTCTATTCCCCTTATGAGTGAGGATTATAAATCAACAGGTGCATAACCAAGTGAACCTTGATAACCAAAGCCTGAGGGAATGGTAAAGTCGGCATCATATTCATATTCGTAGGTGTCATCAGTATCTTCCTTATTCACCTGAATAAAATAATTATTTAAGATGTAAGCCAAACCAGGACGCCGGGCACCAAACCAATAAAAGTAAACCATTGATCCCCAGCTTTTGAGTTTATAAAAACTATCGGTATCTTTTTTACTGCACGAATAACCGAGAAATCCATCATCGGCCTCTTCATCCAGGTCAGATAGCTCTTCTGCAGTATCGGTGCTGCTGCAGGCGGCTGTAGTCAAATAATGTTGGGTATCTGCATAGCCACTGATATTGTACACCGACCAGGCACCTGTACTGTGGCTATAATGATAGGTTGTCTGCTGAAGGCATTGGTATACTTTTTTGACACCACTGGTGCATCCGCTGGTCTTGGCATCTTCAGATGATTTCCAAAGCTGAAAGGCAGGCTCATCTGACGATAGCATATAACCCGAACGCTCATCGGTGCTCAGTGTGTAAAGATGGTCTGAATACCAACTCGCACGCTGCTGATGATAGACATTTATCATCGTTACCGTTGACGTAGTCGGAGCTGCCACCTCTTCGACTACTACTTCTTCTGCCACCGCTTCTACTTCTTCCGCCTCCTCATCTTCAGCTTCCGTAGAAAGGGTAAAATAACTGGTAATCAGATCATAGAGCGCTTGTATTTCGGAGCTATTATCCACAACGGTGACGGTGCTCGCAGTCGTACTACTAGCGTTTGAGGTGCTAGTACTACCCCCTGACAAGGAAGTGTTGCCTAATTCCTCAACCTCTTCATCCTCTGAATAATCATAATCATTATTTAAGCTGGGCTGTTTTGGAGATGGCTGTTGAGGTTGATATTTTTGATTGGGAACCTCTATCGCATATTTATTGTTGGGTTTTGTCGAGCATCCCACCAACATAGACAGGATAAGTAAGTTGATTTTCAAGAACGTTGCAAATTTCACGATGCCTCCTAGTTATAGTTGGCACGCACGTTTTAAACAGCATGCCTCTATAATAGCTAACGAGCTTCAGAGGCAAATCATGTCATTTATTTTCGGGAATCAGATTTTGGGGAAATCCTAGGATGGACACTGAGCTTGTTATTCAGAGTCTTTAAATTGCGAATAACCCCTCCCAATAAGAACAATAAGACTGAAGCCGCAATCACAGAAAACAGAATCAACCCCATTTTTTTTAATGAAGGTAAAGATTTTTTGGACTTTATCCCTAGCTCAGGAAAATTGCCAGATTGCTGGATGATGGCCCGGTTGCTTGATATTTTCGCCGAATAATGTGCTTCCAAAAACTGGCGGAGACGAGCTTTCACACCTAATGTAAAATGGTCTTTGAGATAGAGTTCCAGTTCATCGCGCAAAACCCCTGCTTGTTCAAAGCGGTCAGTAGCCGATTGAGCAAGCCCTCGCCTGAGAATCTGTTTTAAAACAACATCAACGGGGAGTTCATTGATTTTGCCTTCAATGAAATTTTCACTCTGCGTTTGCTGGATGGCCACAAACAGATTTTCACTATTCACCAATTTCGTTCCGGCAATCAGTTCGTACAAAACGGCACAGGCCGAAAAGATATCACTCCTGCTATCAACAGGTTGACCCTTCACAATTTCAGGTGAAAGGTAGCCAATCGTACCCCTCATCATTCCCGTTTTTGTAAAATCTGCATGATCTTGGGTCTTAGCGATACCAAAATCCACTACCTTAACGTCCCCTTCAAAAGAGAGCATGATGTTTTTGGGAGAGATGTCCCTATGAATAATATTGAGAGGCATTCCAGTAATATCATCCCTACGTTGATGGGCATATTCGAGCGCATCTGCCACAAGCGACATAATATAAAGTGCACAGTCTAAGGGCACGACCGTTCCTTGCTGTCGAGCGCAGCCGATCCCATCGGCAAGATTCACTCCATTCACAAACTCCATGACGAGCAAGTAGGAGCCTTCGAAGTTACCAAAATCATAAATATGGATCACATTCGCATGGGTGAGACGGCTGCTCAGCTTTGCTTCCTGTTCGAATAATCTCAAAAAATTTGCATCCTCAGCATAGTGTGGGAGCACTTTTTTAACCGCGACCAACCGCCCCAATCCCGTAGGACCCAACACCTTCGCCAGAAACACCTCTGCCATACCGCCCTTACCAAGACGGTGGAACAGAAAGTATTTTCCTAGTTGAAGTGAAAACGATTTTGATTCGACAACCGGAGCGACAGGAGTGGGCGGCAATTTTAATAAGGGCATGTTTAAAAATTGCTGGGGAGCTTCACACCCCAGAAGCAGGGATTCCACTTCAGCCCGCAACTCAGGTTCATGAACGGTTTGTTGATCGAGAAACTGCTGGCGTTGCTCCGGGTTGAGTTCAAGGCAATGCTCAAAGAGTTCGCGAACCCTTCCCCATTCCAACTGAGATAGCACTTTATGACTCGCACTCACTCGAGATAACCCTCCATCTCTCTTATCGTCGATTGGGGGGATCGGCATAAATGTGATTGAATCCACCCCACTCAAGCTCCGCGTCAATTCTGCCGATAAGGTAACTGAGGAGTTATATGGGACTTCCCCTTAAAAATGAGACGAGTCATATCACTTCACTCCTCCAGCGCTACCAATCTGGGGATCCCAAAGCATTGAATTCCCTGATGCCCCTTGTTTATGACGAGTTGAAGAAAATTGCGATTCAGCAAATGCGCGCCCAGTCTAAATCCCACACCCTCTCTCCGACTGCATTGGTACATGAAGCCTTTTTAAAACTATCCTCTGCAGGAGAAATAGAGATACGGGATCGGATCCATTTCTTTGCCATAGCCGCCAAAACAATGCGCTGGTTTCTTGCCGATCACGCACGTTCGAAGAGCAGGGATAAGCGCGGTGGAAAAGACTTTCATAGAGTCGAACTGGAGGATCTTCAAATCGCCGCTCCTGACGGGATGGAGCTGTTGCCACTGACTGAAGCTTTAGAAAAACTTGAAACTCAAGATGCTCGGCTTTGCCAAATCGTTGAGCTTCGCTATCTGGTAGGGCTATCTATCGATGAAATTGCGGGCGTACTCAATGTATCTCCCTCTACTGTCAATCGCGATTGGATCGTTGCAAAGGCATGGCTGTTTCGTGAACTGAATCAAAAGAACACCGATTAACGATAACAAGCCCTTCTAGTTGATTCCCCCATTGACATTCCGCATAATATTATGCATAGTTATATATAAATGCATAATATTATGATAAGTGATTGTACATGAGATCCCCTGTAAAAAGAATCAGTGTCATGATTGGTGAGCAGCAATATGAACGCCTGAATAAATCAGGGGTGAATATCAGCGCCTTCATTCGGGACCTCATCGAAGATCATTTCAGTGATCATGTGATCCACCTGACCGTAG
The DNA here is from genome assembly GCA_964604555.1 of uncultured Pseudobdellovibrionaceae bacterium. GTDB lineage: Bacteria > Bdellovibrionota > FAC87 > UBA2466 > UBA2466 > CAZRZK01. The sequence goes on from CAZRZK010000043.1 coordinate 6,703, forward strand.
GAGAAAAAACACATCAGCTCTACGTGAAGGTAGTCTCCAATACCGGTGCCACCGACGCCGATATTGAACCGCTCTTAATTGAAAGTTTGAAGAAATTGCTAGATCAGCGATTAGAGAAAATTAAACAACTCAAATCGGAGATTGGAAAATAACGTATGCACCCACTTCTTTTACATCTGAACGCATGGGAGATTTTATTGGCGATCGGTATCTTACTGATCGTGGGTGAGATCTTTGTGAGCGGGTTTATCCTGCTCCCTCTGGGACTTTCCTTTTTATTAACCGCCCTCCTCGCCGTCTTCGTGCAAAACTGGGCGATCCTGCTTTTCACGCTGGCGGTTTTAGAGGTAGGAGTATTTGTTTTCTTCAAGAAGGCACTCCGCCCCTACCACGGAAAAACAAAGGCCTATACCAACGCCGAAGGAATGGTGGGGCAAGAGTGCGAAGTGGTGGAAACAATCCCTGCTAATGGCATGGGGTATGTGAAACTTTATGGCGATCAGTGGCAAGCAAAAAGCTTAGAAGATAAACCACTCAAGGCTGGCTTGCGTGTGATCATTACCAAGATTGATGGAAACAAGGTTCAAGTCGAACCGATGAATAAAACGGAGGAGATGTAAAAATGGAAGCGATTCTTTTAGTAGGGGGAATCTTAGTTATCTTTGGGATTGCGACGATCATGAAAGGAATTCGTGTCGTCCAACAAAGTGAATGCATCATCGTAGAAAGGCTCGGAAGCTATCACAAAACGTTAAACAGCGGGATGAATGTGATCATTCCCTTCATTGATCAACCCCGTTACACCTTCTGGGTGATCAATGGAATGGTGGTACCCACCTCTCGTTTGGATCTTCGCGAATCGGTGTTAGATGTAGAAAAACAGGCGGTAATTACCCGAGACAACGTCTCCATTGAGATCGACGCCATCCTTTATATTCAATTGGTCGACCCAATGAAAGCAACTTATGAAGTGGCCAACCTTCCAATGGCGGTATCCCAACTCGCACAAACTTCACTCAGGAATGTGATCGGTGAAATGGATCTCGATCACACGCTTGCTTCACGGGATGTCATCAACGCCAAATTGAAAGCGATCCTGGATGAAGCCACCGATAAATGGGGCACCAAAGTGAATCGCGTTGAACTTCGTAATATTACACCGCCCCGTGAAATTCAGATTGCGATGGAAAAACAGATGCAGGCGGAAAGAGAGCGACGTGCCCAAGTACTAGAAGCAGAAGGAGATAAACAGGCTCGAATCGCTCGGTCTGAAGGTGTGAGACAAGAACAGATCAACTTAGCCGAAGGTCAAAAAGAGGCTCAGATCCGCCAAGCCGAAGGAGAGGCCGCTGCCATCCGTGAAGTAGCCGAGGCAAAATCGGCCGCACTCGGGCAACTCAAAGCTCAACTTGGCAACCCAGAACTTACTGCAAAGTTCCTGATCGCCACCAACTATTTGGAAGAGTTCGGAGAATTTGTCCAGAAACCGGGCGACAAGGTCTTTGTGCCTTATGAAGCTTCGACTGCCCTCGGAATGCTGGGAAGTATTAAGGAGCTGATTGCGGGAACCTCTTCCAAAGAGGAACCAGCTTTAATTAAGAAAGACCGCTAAACGCTGGCGTGAATCCTTCTTTGAGCCGAAAAACGGGCTCCGAAATGATTAACGGCGTCCTGCCTCAAGCGAGGCGCCTGATTATTGAAATAGGCCTCCAGCTTTTCCCGGTTTTCCATTCGATAAAAAACGGTGAGGCTTTTTCTTGGAGACTCATCTGAGGTTTCGGTCTCAAAGACTTCGGCCGATTTAAACCCAGGGATCAGTAAGAGCTCTTCGATGTGCGGTTTCAGCCATTTCAAGTAATCACTAAAAATCTCCCAATCCACCATCACTGATACTTCATAAAGCACTTCTGGGTTCTTCATCTTAAGCCACCATTGCCGAGAGTTTAGCCCGTAACCATAATCGGAATCTCGCGATAAAGGAATAGGAGGCCGGCACTACGATGAGGGTCAAAAGCGTAGAGCTGATAAGTCCACCGATAATCGCCACGCCCATGCTAGTCCGCTGTTTCGAGGCTTCGTTAAGTCCCATTGCAATCGGCAATGTCCCCGCAATGAGGGCCATGGTGGTCATGAGAATCGGGCGCAAACGGGTAAGCCCCGCTTTCATGAGGGCATCTTTACGTGACATCCCTTCATCCACCAATTGATTGGTATAATCGACGAGTAAAATAGAGTTTTTACAGGCCACCCCCAACAGCATGATGATGCCGATCATCGAAAAAAGGTTGATCGATTCACCCATTACATAGAGTCCCAACACCGCGCCGCAAACGGCGAGCGGTAGGGCCAACATAATCGTAAAAGGTGTGATGAAAGATTCATAAAGGCTCGCCAGCACCAAGAAGATAAAGAGGACCGAATAACCGATGGCTTGCACCATGGCTTGTCCGAATTCCTGGAAGTCCTCCGAATTTCCAACATAAGCGTAGCGGACACCAGGGGGTAGGTTTAATGTTTTGTCGATCGCCGAAGAGACATCTCCCATCACCTGCCCCAATCCAGCTCCGGGGGCAAGATCGGCGGTAATCTGGACATAACGGCCTCGATCAAAACGATTGATGGTGGAGGATCCCTCGACCAAATTTGCGGAAGCAATATCCTTCAGACGAATGAGCCGTTGGTTTACGTTGGGAACAAACAGGCGATCAAACTCATTCTGGAGATCCCGCTGTTCACTCAAAAGACGAACACGGACATCATATTCCCTTCCCTGCACCCTGTATTTCGCTGGAACTACGCCCTCAACCTGGGCACGCAGTTCAGCTCCATAAACTTTTGAGGAAATGCCATATTTATCGGCGAGTAGAGGGTTGAGCTGGATCTGGAATTCCGGACGTCCAGGCCGTGCATTGCTATCGACATCTTTGGCGCCGGGATGATTCTTCACGATCTGGAAAACCTGCTGACCGATTTTTTCGAGTTCTTTCGGATCATAACCAATCACGTTAAGCATGAAGGGACGCTGCCCACCAGCTCCCACGGGATCAAAATCTTTTACGAGGGGATTGGCATGGGTGAATCCTTTTAATTGCTCACGAAGCCGTTCCTTGAACTGAATCGTATTTACATTTCTTTTTCGGAAGTGGACCAACTTCACGTAAAATTCGGCCTCATTGGGGCCGCCACTCTCTTTCCCTACCGTTAATTGGGCCGTCTGCACTTCGGGATTGGAACGGATCACCGCGTCGACCTCTAGAGCAACCTTGGCCATCGTCTCGATGTTGGTGCCCGGTTTCATATCGAGTGAAACGCTGAATTCCCCTTGATCTTGTGGAGGGAAGAAGGTTTTCGTCACCTTAATGGCAGCTCCCATGCAGATTAAGAAGACTACGACCGATGCCATCAAGCTTTTAACGGGATGGTTCAACACCAACCCTAAAATTTTTCCATACCCCTTTTCCAACCATTGTTGAAAAAGTTCAAAGCCATTCACCACTTTTCTTCCGGTCTTGGCCCAGAGCCCTTTCTTCTTCCGATCTTGATGAAGACCACCTGCGAAATAGGCCGAAAGCATCGGCGCAATGGTAAGCGCATCGAAAAGACTGATGGCCATGGCGAAGATAATGGTCAATCCGAATTGACGGAAAAACTGCCCGGTAAAACCCTTCATGAAGGAAATAGGACCAAAGACAGCCATCACTACCAAAGTGGTCGCAATGACAGCTAGCTTCACCTCCTCCGTTCCGATAAGAGCGGCATCTATCGGCGATTTCCCCATCTCCCGGTGGCGGAAAATATTTTCCCTAACCACAATCGCATCATCCACAAGAAGACCTACTGCAAGACTCAAAGAAAGCAGGGTCACGATATTGATCGTAAACCCAAAGGCCGACATCAAGATAAAGGCGCCTAAGAGGGAGTTTGGAAGCGCAAGGCCGGTAATGATTGTGGAACGACCGTTGGCCAAAAAGAGATAGACCACCAAGATGGTCAGGCAAATTCCCAGCAAGATCGACTCTTTCACATCTTCCACATTAATCCGAATCCAGTTACTTCCATCGCGAGAGATCCCGAGTTTCGCTTCCGGGATTTTCTGAGTCAGTTCCGGGATGATTTTATCAACCTGTTTTTTGATGGCATCGGCCACGGCAACAGTATTCGCTCCCGATTGCCGGAAAACTTGGATGAGTAGGCCTGTCTCTCCATTTAAATAGGCCCGTGTTTTTTCATCGGCTACGGTATCAACCACCTCGCCTAGATCCGATACTTGGGTCGTAACGTCATTTCCAAAGAAACTCACCACACTCCGTTGAATATCTTTTAAAGTTTTAAATTCCCCGAGGGTTCTGAAAACAGTTTCCTGTCCCCCTTTTTCCACTTTGCCGCTGGGAATATTCTCCCCTTCCATCGCCAATGCACGTGCGACACTGGAGACGGAAAGTTCTCTTTGTTTTAATCTTCGACGATCCAGTTGAACCTGGATCTCCCGTTTCCTTCCACCTACAATCTGGACCAATCCCACGTTCTTTACCTGCTCCAACTTGGGCCGTATCCAATCGTCGGCCAAATCGAATAGTTCCGATTTCGATCCGGGGGCGGTGAGGTAAAGCACCACGATCGGTTGATCGGCCGGATCGATGCGACGGATCACCGGTTCCTTCGCATCTTCCGGAATTTTGGATTTCGCCTGAGCGACTCGATCTCTCACCTGCTGCTCGGCATATTTAATGTCGGTTTCCAACGTAAATACCGCAAAGACTCGGCTCGCCCCCTCAACGTTGGTCGATTGCACCCGCTTGATCCCTGAAATGGTAATGAGCTCATCTTCGATCGGTTTTGAGATGAGAGTTTCGATTTCAGTGGGGCCAGCACCCGGATAGATCGTGGTGACGGTGACAAATGGAAAATTCACATCGGGGAAAAGATCGACGGGGAGGGATTGCATCGAAAAGAATCCCACCACCAACATGATGATGACCAAACAGGAAATGAAAATGGGACGCTTAATGGACAGATGGGCGAGTGTCATGGTCTTCAACCTCCCGGAATGCTTTCAATGAAAAGTTTCATCTGCGTTGCTGTGGCTAAAAGGGCCCATTCGGCTTGGATGAGACCAATTTCGGAATCAGCAAGATCCTGCTCAAATTGCAAAATCTGGAAGGTGGTGCTACGCCCTTGTTTGAATTTTCGGTTTTCGTTTTCTACTTTCGCTTTTTGTGTATCGACAATTTTATAGGCGATTTCTAATCTTCGCCGGGCCTCGGCAAAACGTTGATTCAATCCTTCCCAATCCCGCTTTTCGGCAAATTGACGGGCCTCTAAGTTCAGACCGGCAGCGTTCTTTTCCTGTTCAAGGCCATGTTGGTAATCGCTCAAGGATCCAAAATCCAAAGGCAATACAAACTTCACCCCCAAGGCATAGGTCTCTCGACCGGCTTTAAAGGAATCGGAGATGGCATCGGTCATCGCGTTGCTCCTGCCATTCAGGGCTGCCGAAGCAAAGAGATCTAAAGTAGGCTTATCTTTTTCCTGTTGGGCTTCCAATCCTGCCGCTGCCGCCTCTTTCTCATGTTGAGCCGCTTTAACGTCGAGCCGTTCCCCTTTTTTCTCCAAGGCCTTTAAGGCTAAAAGTTGGGTTTTCCCCACCTCTTCTAAGGATTCCCCAACTTGTGAACCGGCAATGTGTCGTAGTTGATTGAAAGCACGGCTCGATTCCAACTCTTCATCTTTCGCCGCTTGGAGTTCCAGTTCACGGACTTCGAAGGCAGCACGCGCTTGCAGGGCATCCCCGGCATCTCCCAATTGCCGAGAGACCCGTGTATTGGCCCAATCTAAAAGACGCTTTGAATTTTGAAGGGCCACTCCGCGAGCCTGCACTTTTTCCCGTGCTAATACTAACCGCCAATAGGCCCCTTCAGCTCCGACCTCCAAATTCCGGAGTTGAAACTGCGCCTGATAAAAGGCCGCCTTCGAACGGTTTTCAATCCCTTGAAAACGGGCCCGAGTGGCGCGACCAAATCCATTTCCCCAAAGCGATTGCGTTAATTCTAAAACGGGGCGGGCATCATAGAAGGTGGGCATTGATCCGGCCGCCCCCATCCGTGAGTTCACATATTCATAATGGGTAACGTTGTAATAAAGCCTGACTGCTTGGCCATAGGAAAAAAGCTTAGAAAAACCCAACGAGTAGTTTTGAAAAAGAAATTTATCGTAAACGAGAATGGGATTGGTCGATAGCTTCTGGTCTGATTGATACTGCCCATCAAAAAAGAGATTAGGCGAAAGGAAGATGTCCTTTTCAGCCTCTTTTTGCCGCTGGGCCTCCACCATCATGAGGGCCGCCTTGACCTCAGGGTTTTTACCCTTCACTTCGGAGAGGTAATTGGAGAGTGATAAGGTCGCAGAAAAAGCAGAAAAACTACATAAAATCAACAGGGTAAACAGACGCAGCACAGCACCTCCAGCGGGCTGCATCTTAATTCAGTTAGGGGGTAGATAGCAATGCTCAGTCTACAACAAATTGAAACTGGCAGGCTTGGGCTTGCTGAAACTTATTCACGATGGCAGGCCCACCGACCGCTTGCAGAAAAAAGCGGGCTCTTGCAAGAGCCACCTGAATTTCTACCGATGTTGCGTCAGGATGGAGGTTTGGGTTTCTAACTTTCGCCCAACCAAAACGTCCATTAGCTGCGCAAATAGCAAAGGTGGTGGCTTGGCTCACATTGGCAGTGAGTAAGGTGACTACGATCATTAGCGTCATGAGTCGTTTCATGGTTTTCCTCCTTTAGGCTGGGCTTTGATCCCCAAAATAGTTTTTACCGTAGTTAAAATAGAGACTGTTTCTGAATTATCTGATCCCGTAGGGGCCGTTGAAATTACGGAAGAAATGGGTAAAGGATCCAAAAGTGATTTGGGGAAATCATTGGGGAGATTACTGGTATTATCACTCCCACCTTCTTCAATGATGAGTCCACTATTGGGATTTGACTGAGTGCCATCCTGATCAACTACCGTCACAGGATCGGCCATTCTACTAATAATAGAACTAAACGCAGAGTTCCCTGAAATTTCAGTCGGAAGACCACTCGAGCCTTCTGTAATCTCCAGGCTATCGGAACTGGTCGGTTGTAAAGAGCTAAATCGAGTTTGGATTTCAGCAGGAAGAGAGGCAAAGGATTCTCCGCTCCCTCCCGTGATTTCAAGCGAATCATTTGGATTGCCCGTGGTTCCATCGGTCGATACCGCTGTTAGGCTTGCATTGCTTTGGAGAAGGGCCTGTACGTCGGGGTTATCGGACAAATCGCTCGGGAGATTATCAGAGCCCCCGGTGACTTCAAGATCTGACTGTTGAGTGCCGAGTAAACTGGGAGAGATAGTATTTGTAACGGTTGAGGGAAGCGATACTACTTGGTTTCCAGCAATCATTTCCCCCACAAGTTGAGTGATGTGAGCAGAGGTAGAACCCGAGCTTACAGAAGATTGAGAAAGAGTCGTAATCGACTGGAGATAAACTTTTGCATCGGTGGATTGCGTCGAAGTCGGGTTTGTTCCTAATAGATTTGCGACTCCGAGTGTCGCCCCCACTTCAAGATTTGCCGCTTTAACCGCATTCTCAAGAGACGCCCCGGCACGGATAAGAGAGGCAATTTTTGAGGCCGCAAAGTGGGAATAGGGAGATAGGGTCACAAAACTCTCTTTGCCCGACAGCACAGCACCAATCACTTCAGTCAGATTGACGGTAGCTCCGCCCGATTCCTCGACGTAACTCCCCCCGGTTATTTCGAGCTTAAAGGGGCCTGGCAAGTCTGGTACCGATATCGAATATTCTCCCTTGGAATTGGTCTTTGTATTCACGATTAAATTTCCGCGGGAGCCATCTGCATTTAACTCAAATAAGGAAACAGTCCCGTTTTGGATGGGACCGAGCAGGGCGATCCCGGAAAGAGTGGTGCTCTTTGTGGATTTGACTTCGGTAGAGGGGGGCGAACTCGCATTTGGAGCGTCGGATGAACCTCCAGTACAGGACAAAAGGATTTGGGATAGAACCAGTGTCCCCGCCAACAAATTAAATCGATTGAAAGCCCCTCGCATTTCCGCACCCCTTCAACGATAGGATAAGAAATTAGGATGGAAAAAAAGTGCTCTGAGCGTGCAGATTTCGACATCATTTCGCGACGAATGGGTCACATTTGCGTCGTTTGAGGTGCCCTTTATTGTCACCGGAGGCTAAAACCTACGCACGCACTGGCTGGCCTGGCGTTTGCTAATCTCATCCCTGCCCGAATCAACGGGTTGGAGGATGGCTGTATGGGTAGGAAGAAAAAAGAGAAGATAGAAGAAGTTGAAGCAGTAGAAACGGTGGAGGAAGAGGCCGCTGCAGAGGCTTCAGAATCAGACGTGGAAGAACTCGAAGCAGCAGCCGAAGAAACCCCGGATGAAACGGCAGAGGCGATGGAAGCCGAGGCAGACGAAGAGAAAGCTGAAGCCAAAGAGGCAGAGGCTGAAGAAGAGTCTCCCGCTCCCAAACGCCGGCGTTCTCCTAAGGCCAAAGAGGCCACTCCCGAAGCTTATGCAAAGGCGATGAAGCAGATTTTGGCCGACAGCGAAAAGCATTGGGAAAAGATCCAAAAGATTCAGGAAGAGATCGGAAAGCAGTTGCAACAGTCGCACCAGGTTTTTCAACAGATGCCAATTGTCGATCTGGCAAAAACCCAACAGATGAAAAATCAAAGCGGCCAGAAGTTGGTTTTTTTCGCGAGTGTTTTCGCGTTGCTATTATCGATTGTCAGCCTTTCATTGGCGCAATCGACGCGGCTTTCAGTTTTTGAAGTAAAGCAGAACCAAGCGATTGCTGCGACACCCAAAGCAGAAGAGATCGCCGCATTACCGATTTTAAAACAACGTTCAAAAAAGCGGTGAAACACATCTCCTAGCGTGATAGATTATTCACTTAGGGGTTATTTTTGGCACAATCGGCATCGGCAATAGAACGAGAGCTCAAGTACCACCTTGAGAAATGGGCCTATGTTCGCCTTTTGAAAACCTGCCGAAAACAGGTGATTGAAAGAGCACGGCTCGTCACCTATTTCTTCGACAGCCCCGATCTGATCCTCCGTGAAAGCAAATACGGTTTCCGCATCCGGATTAAAGATAATAAGGAAGCCACCATCACTCTTAAATACCCGGTAAAAAGCAACGCTCCTCAGGTGACGGGGTATAAAACCCGGCGTGAGATTGAGCAGCGCATCCCTATTCAAAAAGCGATGAAGGTCATCAAAGGACAGATGAAGATATCGGAGTTGATCGCCCGACCCGTCGCCATTCTTTGCCGAAGGATTACGAAAGCCGCGGTTAATACGCTTGAACCCTTGGGTTCAATGACCACCCACCGCACACTCGCAAAGGTGGCGATTTCGAATGACACTCTGGAACTGGATCGCTGTCTGCTGTTTGGAAAACAGTTCTACGAATTAGAGGTAGAGACCAAGTCTCCGGTGAAAACCCACGATTCCATCAAAGACTGGTTGGAAGCTCAAGAGATTCCGGTAGTCCCTTCCATGCAGTCTAAATTGTCTCGATTTATTAAAGCCTGGAAGACGAATCAATAGTTTGGCAGAAGGTAACGGATACCTTTGGCCAAAAAAAAGGGCCCCTTGCAGAGCCCCTTTCGCATACACTTCTTAACACCCTAGGCAGCTTGTTCTTCCGATTTACCGGCCTTAGCAGGAGTTGCATCCCCTACTTTGGTCAGTGCGAAGAGCTGCACATTTAATTGGTAAACTGCATCGCCCGAGTTTCCGTGTGTCTGGGCGAGTGAATTTACCCACTCCCGAATCTTTCCTCGGAGTTCGCCCACTTTGTCTTGGGGCAAGCTCAGAGTAATGCTTTCAAAGTCTTGGGTCTCAGGCCCTTGAGTGTAGAGTGACTGAGCGGCAAGCTCTGCCATCTGCTCATAATAGATCTTCTGGGCCATGATCGCCTCTTGGCTTGGATTGGTGGATTGCGTATCGACCGCAATCAACATTCCATTGCCGCTTTCGGCGACGAAATTCAATTTTTTCAGAAGCCCTAAAGATCCTTCTGCCTGGGCCGCCGTAATTTGGGGCACCAAAGCTTGAGCGATCTCTGCTGGCCGATTCTGGATTCCACCCTTATAGACCATTTCGCGAATGGCAGCGTGATACCACTCATGATAATAGTCATAGAGTTCCGGAATCAGCGTCTTCACCTTAAAGAGCTCCTTAAGATAAAGCAGCTTGGCTTCGTAAACCTTCTTCTTAGTGGGGTTATCACATTGATTCCCCTCTACCATGTAACGGAAATATTCCGATTCATGAGAATCGAGTCTCAAGCCCTTGGCGAATTTCGCAATGGCGTCGAAACTCAGATTCCGTTTTCCGTCCATCACCAACTTTAAATAGTTGGGAGAACCGAATCCGGCCTGTTTCGAAAAATTCCGGAAACTAAAAACAGGATCCGCCTCTTTTAATTGACGGTATCTATCTTTTAAGAAGTCTCGGTAATCCGAGAAATTATAAATATTTGATGGAGTATTCACTACTCACCTCCCCTTCCCCTGATGACTTTCTAGATTGCAAGCTGTAGACCAAGAATTCAGTCGACAGTGGACAGAAAAAGAGATGGAATTCAAACTACTTACGCCTATTCAAAATGTGGAAAACTTTTATTCACTTGTGTTAGAAAACAATACACTTTTGTGCGTCCGATTTAAGGCTTTGAAATCAGATGCATTTATATGTATGAACTTTTGACGACGGGAGATCACAATGAATTCGCCCCGCACAATTGAAACCATTCTCGAGCCTTTTGGGCTAGAAAAATCGATACGCTATGATCTCTCACGCATCCAAACTGTCTTAAAATTAACCGGTTCTCCCGAAGCCAAGCTCAAAACGATCGTCGTCGCAGGAACAAATGGAAAAGGGACCACCGCCCTCTTTCTCTCAGGCGGGCTCAGCAGCCTTGGATTTAAAGTGGCAACCTTTCTCTCCCCTCATCTTCAATCGGTGACCGAGCGCTTTTTGAGCAATCTCATTCCCGTACCGAAAGCGGAGTTGGATAGGCTTGCAGATAAATACGCAGAGATAGGCTTAGAGAATAAACTTAGCTACTTTGAATTTCTCACCCTTCTCTTTTTCCACTGGCAGGCCACGCAGCAGGCCGATTATGTGGTGCTAGAAGTGGGGCTAGGAGGCAGGCTCGATGCAACCAATGTGACCAATCCCATTGCCTGCGTTCTCACGCAGATCGATTGGGATCATCAGGAATATCTGGGGGATACCTTAGAAAAGATCTTGATGGAGAAAATGGGGATTAGCCGTCCCGGAGTCCCCCTTTTCACCTCTGAAAGCCGTCTGGAATTACTCAAAAAAATGGCTTTGTCCCACTCCCCTTTATTCACCTGCATTACGGGCAGGACCGGAAAAGAAAAGAACCTTCACCTCTCCCTTCAAACCCTAACTCATCTATTTCCAGAAGCTCCATTAGAGAAACTCAGGGCCGGATGTGAATTGGCTATCAACCCAGGCAGATTTGAAACCGTACAGAATCGACCGCGAGTCATCCTTTCAGGCGATCACAATCCTGCCGGCATTGAAGACCTAATTCTTATGGCGCGTTCAGAGGAATTAACAGGTCAAACCACGGTCCTCTGCGCCTTTTCTCTTGATAAACCCTATCCGCAAATGTGGCGGCGGCTCCAGGAACACTTTCCAAAAATGTTTATCTCCCGCATGCGTCGGCATCCCGAAACCTTACCCCATGACTATCGTGCTCTCGGAGAATGGGTGGAGAAGCCGAAGCAGTGGATTCAAAATTTCCTAGAAAAAGCCAATCCTGATGAAACCTTAGTTATTACAGGCTCGCTCTATTTCGTGGGGGAGGTACGAAGTCTTTGGAGCAATTCTGCGACATTCACTTTATAAATGGGATGGATCCATTCGGGGCAAATTTCCGCTAGGGGTTCCAAAACAAATGTCCGCTCCGCCATTCCAGGATGAGGGACTTGCAAATTGAAGGCCTGAATCACCTGCTCGTTGAAGAAAAGGAGATCGATGTCGATTTCCCTGGGGCCCCATTTACGGGAAGGGGTTCGACCCAGCTGCTTTTCCAGGATGCCTGTGTAATTTAAAATCGCACTGGGAGTCCAATCGGTCTTTCCAATGATCACGGCATTTAAGAAAGCAGGTTGATCGGTCTCTCCCCAAGGCTCTGTCTCATAAAAGGAGGAAACTTTGGCTTCTTCTAGCAGATCCTCTTTCAGGTGTTGAATGGCCTTTTCAAGAAAGTCTTTTCGATCGCCTACGTTTGAACCCAATGCCAATCCCACCTGATTCATTTTGCATTCTCCAGCTTCTGCCAAATCTCCAAGGAGCGCCTCACCTCGAGCACATCATGGACCCTAAAAACACTCGCCCCTTTAGTGGCGGCATATAAATTGGTGGCAATGGTTCCGGGAACTCTTTCATTCATCGGTAGATTGGAATTACCGGCCGATTTCGCGATAAAGGATTTGCGCGAGGTCCCGATCAAGATTCTCGATCCAATCTCTTTGAATTGATCCAAATGGTGCAGGAGCCGGAGGTTGTGCTCAACTGTCTTTCCGAACCCAATCCCGGGATCAATCCAGATCTTTTCTTTTGGAATTCCAGCATTCAAACAAAGATCTCGCCGGGCCACTAAAAATTCTTTGACGGTTTCCACGACACCATCTGGATAAGAGGGATCCTGCTGCATATCCTTCGGGGTCTTCTGCATGTGCATTAAAACAATGGTCGCTCCATGATTAGCCACCGCCTTTAAAAGGTTGGGATCGCTTCCCGCAGAGATATCATTGATGATGGTGGCGCCTCTTTCTAAAGAGGCTTTTGCGATCGAACCCCGGGTGGTGTCGACACTGATTTCTACTTTGAAATGGCCTCGCAACGATTCCAAAAAAGGAATGACCCTTTTCCCTTCCTCGTCTTCGGAAATGGGCTCGCTCCAGGGACGGGTTGATTGCCCCCCGATATCCAGGATATCAGCCCCCTCATTCACTAAGCGCTCCGCTCGGGAAATGGCCCCTACCAAGGAGGTAGCTCCATCGCCGGAAAAGGAGTCGGGTGATAGATTTAGAATTCCCATCAACAGCATCAAAGGGGAAATTAGCCCTAACTCTAGTTTCGCGCAAGTCCATCTACCCACTGCCCGACTAGTTGAAGGGCATCGGGATCGATTTGGTGGGTAGCGATTGGGGGCATCTGCGAACTGTCCCGTCTCCCCATTCTAACCCAAAGCAGGCTCATTTCTTTATTTCCGGCGACAAGCCGTTTTGCCCCGGTGATCCCCAAATCCCCCTCAGTCGGATCCACATCGAGCAGTTTTGTTAATGCCAACGGAGTACTAAACTTCAAATCAATGTTAACCGGAGTAGGACCACCGGGTTGATGACACATACTGCAGTTCACGGCGAGGTAACTCCGCACTTTTTCTTCTAAGGAAGCTGTCGAGAAAAGAGAGGAGTAAGGTTTGAAGCCGGTAGGCAATGAAACCACGGAATCGAAAAATTGTTGCGATTGCCACTGGCTAATCTGATTGCCATAAGAAAGTTGTTCACTTCGAATCCCGAGCAAATAGCCATCGGCTTGCGTGTGGCACCGGAAGCAATCGGAACGGGAAGGATATTGCCACGTTCCTATCCCCGCAATCTCCTCCTCCATCCCCACTTCCAAAAGGTCGGCCTCATTCTGAGTCGCACGCCAACGATAAGTATATCCGTGCCACCCCTTCTGTTCATGGACCAGCACTCGAGTTTCCACTTTTCTAAGACTGAATTCAAAATGTTTTACGATAGCGGAACCAATGGGAAGTTTCCAAGCGCCACTGGTTTGAAAACTGATCTTTTCGCCGGCGGGCAATACCATCCACCGTTTTTTTTCAGCACCATCAGACCACAAAGGGGAATTCACATTATAAGGAATCAAACCGGAATTGGGAGTGAGCGAGGCCACATTTGAAAAGAGTCCAGTCTCCCCCAAACTCTTAGGGATCAACGAAGACTGGGGTGTTTGGGAATCAATGCGGTAGACCTTTCCCTGTCCAGCTGAGAATCCCATGACATAGAGTTCGCCCTCAAGATCCTCGCCAAAGGAAGTCGGCCCCTGCATAAAAAGCGCTAGCTCTTTTGACTTCCACTTTCCATTCTCTTCGTAGAGTCCCCAAACTTTTTTGGAAATGTAGTCTCCATAAATGTAACTTCCCCGAAGATTCCCATTTTTAGATCCTCGGTAAAGATACCCTCCAGTAATACACCCGCCTTCGGAGCGGGGGTAATCGAAAATGGGAGCCACATAAGTTTGCGGGCAATTTCCTTCACCCATATAAGAGATTTTGCCTTCGCAAACTTTCCAACCGTAGTTTTTCCCTTTTTCAATTTGATCTATCTCTTCACGGGCCGATTGTCCTACGTCCCCTAGCCAGAGAGTCCCCTTCTCTTTATCGAATGAAAAGCGCCAGGGATTTCTTAATCCATAGGCCCAGATCTCCCCCTTCACTCCCCCTTGACCGACAAAGGGATTGTCGGCGGGAATCCGGTAGGGCAACGTACGGACATCGATCCGCAACAGTTTTCCCAGGAAAGTATTCAGACTCTGCCCGTTATTATGTGGATCCCCACCGGAACCTCCGTCTCCCACACCGATATAGAGCATCTTATCGGGGCCAAAGGCTAACATCCCCCCATTATGATTGGTGTAGGGTTGCGCAAATTCCAGAATGATTTTTTTAGAAGCTGGGAGCGCGATGGTTCCATCCGATTTCATTTCAAACCGAACAATCCTGGTTCGTAAGGGGTTCGAGACCGTGTAGTTCAAATAGAAAAATCGGTTTTGAGAATAGAGGGGATCAAAGGCGAGCCCCAAGAGCCCATCTTCCGAACCTTCCTCACTCACTTCAGAGGAAAGATCAAGGAGCAATTGTTTCGCAGCGGCGGGGTCACCTTTTTTGACTGCATAAATTCGACCACCCTGTTCCACTACCACCAGCCGCTGAGAACTGTCTGGAATTTCGGTGAGAAAGATAGGCTTGGAGAAGGTGAGTGTGGGATAGATATCGGTGAACTTAATCGTCCCCGGTTCGGTGGTTTGGATTGGGAAGTTATGTGCCAGCAGCGGAATGAGAAAATTTAAGATCCACATACAGTAGGCATAAGACTAATCCAGCTCAGTGAATAGTGAAATTTATTTCACAATGTTCATGAACCTCCTTCAATTGTGAAAAAATCATTTTAGCCATACGCACAATGGCTCAACACTTAAATGATAAATTCAATGCATTATGAATCCCTTCGTTTGTTTTCTATGTATTTTATTTCAGACAGCTGTATACGCTGAAAGTCCAGCTCCCATAGGAAATTGCCACTTCACAAGCGATAACTTGGGAGATCCGATTGTTTTCACGATTACCAGAGATGGAAGCAACTACTCCGTGGTTCAATGTATAGAGAATTGCTGCAGAACGCACATTGTTCCCATGCAATCAATTGATGGGCTTTCGGCGAATCAGATCATTAATAACGCTTTAAACTCAGGAAACCTGACTAGTGTCGCCCACCTCAACTCATCAGAGGGTGGTGTCACTGCCTTCAACGCAAGTTCCTATCCTTCTCCGTCAGTTTATTCCACTCCAGTCAATAATCATTCCGGAACTCTGGACTTTACTGTTATCAACCCATCAACTCAGCAAAACTTAGCTGTAGTCGCAACTTACCCTAAAGAAACAGGAACAGGCTATCACGTTCTCTGCAGTAATAATAAATGGACCACTTCGAATCGGCTAGAGGATACTCAGTCTGCTTGTAGACTCACCTCACCTCCTTAGAATAGGACGAACACCTTTTAACTAGTCGCTGTCGGGAAATGTAAAAAAACAGCCCCGAAGGGGCTCACTTTAATGTTTTCCCGAAAGCGGCGTATCCCGAGCGCATGCGAGGGATCTCGTCATAAATACTTGAATTTACGAGATCCTTCGGGCTTTCGCCCTCAGGACACGTCCCCGTCGGGAAAATTGAAATGTAGGCCCAAAGGGCCCTCATTTTTAATTTCCCGACAGGGACTAACTAGTAATTCGCGCCAATCGGATCCCCAATGTCCTTAATCTCGACGACTTTATTAATCGCCTTTCCATTCATCGCACGAACATGGAGGAGGTAGGTTCCCTTCAGCCCTTCATGCAACGTCTCGACATGTTGGAATTGACCCCTCTCCACGGGGCAACGGACATTCATCTCGTGCTCAATGATGGGAAGCACCAAAATGACATCTTTTTGGTACTGGATACGAACTTCTTTTAACTTAGTGCACCGATCGGTCATTGCAATATTCAACACCAACTTAGGTGTTTTGTTAGCATCGGTGACATAAGCATCGGTCACGGGAGCGTAGAGGAAATCATCCGATTCCGGTTTAGTGGATCGAACGACTGTAATCTCACCCAATGCTTTATTGCTGGTCTTATCGGCTACGGTATAGACTCCCGATTTTACGACTCCAAGGGTTACCGTTTCCGAGAATGGAACCTTCATGGGAAAGCACATGCCCCCATAAAAATAGGCGGTCTGTGTTACCAGAACCGTCCCGCGCGCTGCATCCACCTCCCCTTTGGTAGGTCCCAATTTATAACAGCTAGAGGGAAATACTCCCGCTACTGTAATCTGGATATTGTCATTATCATCAAACCCGCGGGTCATAAATCCCTTCTCTACAGCGACCTGTATGACTTTAGGTTCATTATCCGCGATGGCGGCCACCGACATTAATACAAATAGAATGATTGATGTAAATTTCATGTTTAATCCCCTTCCATGGTTACATGTTTATAAAACTTCGTTTGCGACCTTAGTTTTAGCAAAGGGGATGCCAATTTCGGTAGGCTGGGAGGAGGGGTAGAAAAAGGACAAATTGGGACACTCTCCACAGAGAGTGTCCCAATTTGGATCTAGCAAGATTACTCGTTGCGGGCAGGATCCCCGATATCGAGTAACTCCACTACCTTATTGATCGCCTTTCCATTCATCGCACGAACATGTAGGAGGAAGGTTCCAGTTAATCCTACATTGAGGGGTTCGGTATGCTGGAATCGTTTCAATTGCGCACCGCATTCACCTCTTGCATTTACATGTTCTGCAATCGGGAGCACCACTACGGTCTCTTTTTGATAGTCGATCCGCACTTCCTTCAACTTAGTGCAGCGATCGGTAAAGGTCCCGGTCAACACCAAAGTGGGACGTTTATTCACCTCGATCACACTGGCATCAGTTACTGGCGCGTAGAGAAAATCATCCGATTCCGGTTTGGTCGATCTTAAAACGGGAACTTCGCCGAGTGTTTTTCCACTCACTGTATCGACAACGGTATAGGCCCCTGCCTTTACCATCCCTAAACTGATCGTTTCAGAAAATGGAACCGAAACGGGAACACAGATTCCACCATAAAAATAGGCCGATTGAGTGACCCGTATTGCCCCGCGATGGACATCGACCTCTGCCTTTGCTGGTCCTAATTTATAGCAGCTTGATGGAAAGACCCCAGCTACGGTGATTTGAAGATTGTCGTTATCATCGAAGCCTTTCGCAAAAAAACCTTTATCAACACGGACCTCAACCAGTTTTGGTTCATTGTCTGCCAAGGCCACGATTGAAATGAATAATGTGAGTATAAGAGATGTGAATTTCATTTTTTCCCCTTCCATGGTTTTGAAACTGTCATTTCTACTGTGTTTACTTAGCAATCTCAATGCCAGTTGCGTTAGGTACATTTCGTGCTCTGTTAGGTTCGCAATGCCAAAAAAGAGGCTCAAAATAGATAAACCCCTCGACAAATTGACCCGTCTTGGGTTTTTTTGTCTCATAACAAGGAAGCATACATGAAAAAAGTATGGGTTATTGATGATGAACTGGAAATGCGATCGCTGCTCGAAGACTATTTGAAGCAGGAAAAATATGAGGTGACTCCATTCCCGCTCGCCACCGAAGCGCTCAAAGTGTTGAACCGAGGGGAATTAGCAGAGCCCGACCTCATCATTACCGATCTCAAGATGGCCCAGATGGATGGAATGCAATTTTTGCAAGAGGCCCAAAGGACGAAATCGGAAATCCCGGTTATTTTGATGACCGCCTTTGGAACGATCGACACCGCCATCCAGGCGATGAAAAATGGGGCTTATGACTATGTGGTCAAGCCTTTCAAACTGGCCGAAATTGGATTGACCGTTGAACGTGCACTGGAAAAGCGCCGCCTTTCTTTAGAAAATGTGCTCCTTCGAAAAGAGGTGAAGCGGAGCTGGGCGATGGGGGATGTAATTGGGAAATCATCGGCCATGAAAACCGTTTTCGATCTGGTGCAAAGGGTGGCCCCTTCCCTCTCCAACGTGCTCATCCAAGGTGAAAGCGGCACGGGAAAAGAGATGGTCGCAAGACTTATCCATCAACTGAGCACCCGAGCCCAAAAGCCTTTCGTCGCCATTAACTGCACCGCCATTCCGGAAAATCTTCTCGAATCGGAACTCTTTGGACATGCCAAAGGCTCCTTCACCGGTGCCATCCAAAAAAAGACAGGACTCTTTGAAGAGGCCAATGGCGGAACGCTGTTTTTGGATGAAATTGGCGACATGAGCCCACCTTTACAGGCCAAATTACTGCGCGTGATCCAGGAGCGTAAAATCCGGCCAGTGGGTGACAATACCCTGCGCGATGTGGATGTCCGAATCATCGCCGCGACACACAAAGATCTGAAAGCTTCAATCCGTGAAGGGAGCTTCCGTGAAGATCTTTTCTACCGTCTCAGTGTTATTCCGATCTCAATTCCTCCGTTGCGCGAGCGGATAGAAGACATTCCACTCCTTGCCGAACATTTCCTCCATAAGTACGCGGCTGCAAATGGCTCTCCAGTGCGGGGATTTTCTCAAAATGCGATGACTAAACTCATCCGCATGCGGTGGGAAGGGAATGTGCGGGAATTGGAAAATATGGTGGAACGGGCCGTGGTCCTCTGCCGAAGCCAACAGATCGAAGCAGAAGATATCCTGGATCCCGAGAACGCCAACCCGGAACAATTTTTCAAAGCTTCTATTTCTGATTTCCCGACTCTGATTCAATTGGAAGAGCGTTATATTCGGGTGATCTTGGAGAAAACCCAAGGGAGAAAAGACAAAGCGGCTCAGATCTTGGGAATCAATCGACGCACCCTCTACCGCAAAGAACGGGAATATGGATGGGATGAAGGAGATGCCGACCAGGATCTAGCCTTGTTGCAGTAGCACGGTAAAGTGACTTCCCACTCCTTCACGGCTTTCCACCGACAGTTCGCCACCCCAGGTGGCGACGATCTGACGACAAATGGCAAGGCCAAGACCTGTACCAGAACCAACCTCTTTCGTCGTAAAGAAGGGCTTGAAGATGTTTTTTAAATTCTCGTTAGTAATCCCACATCCGGTATCCCGGATCGAAAGGGCTACCCATCCACTTTTTTGCTGAGCTGTAATCTCCAAACAATGGCGAGTACGGTATTGTTTATTGATAGCCTCCTCAATGGCGTGGATGGCATTCATCACCAGGTTTAAAACCACCTGTTCTAACCGGTCTGATTCTGCTTTCACTTTAAGAGTTGGATCGATATTCAGCTTCACCTCAATGCCATTTTTCTTGAGAGCCTGGCCCACTAAATGAATCACCTCATTCACTACAGCTGAAATACCAACCCCAACGGTACTTTCCGATTTTGAGACCCTTGCTAAATTCAAGAGTGAAGAAATGAGTTTTGAAATGCGATCGATCTGCCCCACAATAATCTCTAAGCTTTTGCGATTCTCGTCGGCAGCTAATTTCGACATTAAAATTTCAGCACGCCCCCGAATCACGCCAAGCGGCGTCCCAATTTCATGGGCGAGCCCCGAGGCCAATAATCCAATCGACGCCAACTTGTCTTGCTGAAAAACCTGCGCCTCTAATGCCTTCTTGTCCCGCATGTCGAGTGCGATCGACATGTATCCCCAAATCACCCCTTCTGCATCGCGAAAAGGCGTAATGGTGAGCAGCACCGGCACCTCTTCCCCCGATTTGGTGCAATTGACCAGCTCCCCTTTCCAAAAACCGATCTTTGGATCCAGGATCTGCGCCCACATTTTGGAGTAAAAATCCGCATCTTGGTACTTGGATCGCAAGATCCGGGGATTGCCTCCCAAGGCCTCTATTTTCGAGAATTGATAGATCCGTTCAAAGGCACGATTCACATAAAGAATCCTCCCTTGGGTATCGGTGAGCATGATGGCGTCGTTAGAGTCTTCCACACAACGATAGAAAATGCCCGATTCCTGCAATTGAAGCTCGTTTGCCATGAGAGCAAACTGTAACGGAATTTGAGAATAGAGTCGAGGGAGTGACATTATTTTACCTTTGCTAGGGCCTTCAGCTCATCCAATGTCTTTTGCACATCGGATGGGATGGAGGTGCCCCCACTGCCAGAATAACCAAAATAGATCGAGGACTCATAAGCCCGATAACACCGATTGGCCACCATCGAATGAGGTGTTTTACGGATACAGGACTCATAATAAAGTTCGTGCAACGGCGAAATACTCATGTCGTTGAGGATCTCATAGGCCATCCCTGCAATGAGAAAGGCTTCCGCTGCATTCTTCCCATTTGGCGCGCGTTGTAAATAATCATGCACCTCGGCGGTTGCAAGGTGGAGCTCCACATCTCCTGCGTGATCGGATGGATAGTCTTGCAACGTTTTAGCCTCGAGAAAAAGCCGGCTTGCCTCGACAAAATGGGCTTCGGCCTCAGATGCGGCCTTTGTCGGTTCCCCCTTCCATTTTTCAAGTGAGGTGGCCCATTGAGCAGCATACATCTTTAAAAATTCAGGCGACTGCGGAGAACTCTGTACTTTTTTTACAATCTGGAGAGCCGCATTGGGATCCCGTTTCACTCGAATCGCCAGCGCTAATGAGGTTCTAATCGCCCTCTCCCATTCGATGGGATTCTTTTTCGCTAGCGTGGGATTCGAAATGACTGAAGAGAAACTCTCTAAAGCGGCATCAAACTGTCGCGTTGCGGCCAGGAGTTGAGCACGATCATAAAGAGACAATTTGTCGGTTTTAGGGGACAAATTCAGACTGGGAAAATCGGGTCCTGAATTGGTGCGCGTATGACAGGAAATGCAATATTGGGTTGTGGTGCGGAGGATCGATTTGGCATAGGCCACATTCCCCGCGCGCAATGAAGAATGCGCCCTTTTTATCTCCCGCTCAAACATCGACTGCAAGAGTGGAATCGTGGGATCGCTATCGGGAGGAAGCACCGATTCCCCCCCGGGCTGAATCCCCAGACTATGAACCAAAGTCATCAATTTTTTGGTCTGTTTTTCAAGCTGCTTTTGATTCGACCGACCTTCTAGAGTGATTTCAGGAAGCATCTCCGAAAGAGTGTCCCTTAAGGACTGCATTTTTTGGTTCCACTTCCGCAGCTTGGCTTCTGCTGAAGTGGCGAACAGAAAACAGAGAAGGACGATTAAGAAAAAGCGATAAATTGGGCTCATGCCCTTTAGATATTGCAGCTCCTATACCAACCGTTTAGGCATAGAAGCTGCCTGTTATTTGGAATTAGGGGACAAAATAACCCGCCATTGAGACACTTTGGGGCTTATTTTGTCCCATGCCTTTTAGAAATGGTAAACCGCGCCCGCCGATACCGTCCACGTCAGCAACGTATTGGTATAGCTATAGGCCCCCGGCGTCCCCGTCGGATCCAAGCCCGTTCCAGAACGGGTAATGCTGGTCCGAGGCGATAAGCTAAAAGCTCCATTGATCCCGAGATCACTATCGACATCATACCCAAGCCCCACCGTGAAGAGATCGGAACTGATCGCCGGCAAAGCGACGATATCTAGCATGGAAATATATTGCGAAAAGATCGCATGGCCATTGTCATTTATCACCGTCAAGCCCGACTCCCCACTCACATCCTTAATGGGTGAAGAAGCATGATTATACCCTAACCGAAACTGCCACGCTTGCATCTGGTATTGCGCTCCCAGGGCAAAGACATGTTGATTTTTCCATTGCAGCCGATTGAAACTGGGACTGTCTGCCCAACCGATGATGCGATAATCGAACGCTAATTTCAGTTCAGGAGTCGGAAGGTAAGAAACGCCAAAGCCCGCTTCATAAGGTTGATTGGCAACATAAGTATCCAAAACCCCCGTTGAATTAGCACTCCCTGTCCCCGGACCAAAAGCATCGAGATCGAGGAGTTCTTTGTATTCCAAAGTGTTTTTGGTTGAATAGCTCAAACCAAAAAACCAGGTCTTGTCGATCTGGTAAGCGGCTCCGATCGTCGCCCCCAAAGAAGTCGCTCCGTGAGGTTCACGTGTGCTCTGCACCCCTGCTGCATTGGCAGTATTTAATGAGAGCATCCCATAATTCATAAAGGGAGTTACCCCAAAGGAAAGACCATCGGTGACCTGAACACCACCCGACAGCATCAATCGCGTATGGCGATTATCGGTCGCGATCTGGGACAGAGTCGCTTCACCCACGTAATTAATTGCCGAGCCTCCATAAGTCACAAAACCTAACCCTAACCCAACCTTCTCATTCCATTTATATTGAGCTGCCAGATCGGGAAAAAACTTTGCCCCCGCCGAACTCGACTTCTCCCCTAACCCACTATTATTTGCAGTGGTCGACATCTTGGCCACATGCATATTTAACTCTCCGGCCACCGACGCCTCTTTGCCGGCCAGCCAAGGTAGAAGTGCAGGATTGCGAAACATCGCATCGCTCGGAGCCCCCACGTTCCCAACCGTCGTTCCTCCCATCGATCTTGAAATGGGCGATAAACTTTCAAAGTAAGGGCCGTTCGCGGCCATTGCCGAAATACTCAAAATGAACCCCAAGAAAACATTGCGTAGCGTCATTTAATTCCTCCCAATTTTGCATATCTTAGTAAAAATATTCAGGAATCAAAACAAAAATACCGATAATCAATGTGATGAGCGATCACGAAACATTTTTTGGATTAGAAAACCACCCCGAATTTAAGAGCCGACTTCGACTCTATGCCCCTGACCAATACCTTTTTAGGCAGGGACAATTGGGACAATCAATGTTTATCATCTTAGAAGGTGTCGTTCGACTCGTTGCAGAACGAGATGGTGAAGAACACGTTGAAGCCATCGTTGAGGCGGGAGAATTTTTAGGAGAAAAAGCACTCCTATCTGATGGTCCCCATCAACGCCATTTTTCAGCCTTCGCCTGGACCGGCACCCGAGCCCTGGAACTCAACCACGAAGCCCTTTACATCATTCAAAATGAAAGCCCTGACATCATGGTGCAGATTTTAAAGCGATCCTTTGAAATCGCCGCCGCGCGGCTCGATCGCGCCAACCATTTAGCTCGCGTCCTGAGATCTTCAGACAACCAACAACGGATCATCGACTGCATCCGATATTTTTGCCGGACCGCGGGAAAAAAAGATCCCAAGGGGACCAAAGTCGCCCTCAGTGCCAAGGGACTCTACTACCATATCGACATGCCCCTGGATCAAATCGAACATTTTATCCATCGGCTCGTCGAACAGAGACTTTTGCTGAAAGGCCCGACCAAAGGCTACTACATCGTACCCGATGAAGGCGCCCTGCTCGGCTTCATCCGCATGCCGATAGCAGCTTAGGGACAACTCACCCGTTTCAGAATAACATTCGCATATAGAGTCGTGTGCCCATCCGGCTGTTGAACATAAACAAGATGAAGGTGTTGCGCATCGACATTCTGAAATTCCGCCATCTCAAAAAAACTGAGATGAGTTAACTTCCCTTGAGCATCAAACTTTTCCCCTCGAAATTGAATCCGAATTCGATCGGCGCCAAGAGCTAAAGTCTCTCCATTCAAATAGACAGTAGGATAAAAGAGGATGGAATGCTTGTGATCTGCCATCACCATTTCTAGCCCCACACACCGCTCATCCTTTTTACCGCAATGATCCTTATAAGTAGCCGTTTTCCAGCGAGTCGTTTCCCTATGTTCCAACGGAATCAACCTATTCCCTACTTTTACCGTCTCGTAACACCCCAGAAACTGTTCCCAAAGAGGTGCACCAAAGACATCAGAAGACAAAACCAAACCCAGCAAAATCAAAGAAGTAATTTTCATGGGAATTATCTTAGACCACCCCTCGTTTTTTTCAAAGATCTGGACAAGTTATGGGGATAAGACTACACCTTCATGTCATCCAGAGCTTGTCATTGCGAGGAGAGACCGCCACGCTTCGCTCGCGGCAGGCTCCGCAATCTCGTCAATAAGGTGGGCGGTTAGCTCAGTTGGATAGAGCGCAAGCCTCCGAAGCTTGAGGTCGCAGGTTCGATCCCTGCACCGCCCAATTTACGGGGTTTTGTCCGGTTCTGCTCAGTTTTAAACTTCGGGAAAATGCCACTTTAACCGAAAAGTACTTATGACTCCATGGCGCAAATTAACGCAAAGCGTAGTGGGTTTTTCGTTGGTTTCTGTGCTTGTTACAGCGTCGATCCTAGCTATTCTCGCCCTTACTTTTTCCCAGATGTTGGCTCAGTCCTTCAAGGGTACTCGAACCGTGGCCCAACAGGGAGAATATGCCGACCTTTTGAATATTATTCGCACCACTTTAAACAATTCCAGTTTATGCAAATGTAATTTTTCCACACAAATTCCAGTCACTGCCGACTCAAGTCTGCCAACCTTTTCTTTACCACTTACAGAGATCAAAGCCTACGATAACAACTGCAATCCAGGAGCGAGTCTCATTACAAAAACTGCTGCCCCTGTTGCTAATAACCTCTGGGTCAAGGACTTGAGTCTCAAAAGCTTTTCCAAAATCGATGAGGATCATTACCTTGCAAAATTACATATCGAGATTGAAAAGCAGGGAAAATCTCTTGGGGGTTCAAGTTACAGCAAAGATTTTGATATCGCCTTTTACACGCAAACAACTTCTGGAAACGTCTCATTTACAGGATGCCAAACAAATACCTCTTCCAGCTCCGCCTCATCTTCAGGAACGGAAATCAAAGGAGGCGAGTTTTGGGGAGGGACAGGGACAAATTACACTGTCCCTTCGGGGAAAACCCTTGTCGTTTCATCTGTGATAGCATCAGGTGCAGCTGAGTGTAAATTAAATGGTCAGGTAGTCGCTTTTGGGAATAGCTCTACATCAAGCACATTAAACAGCCCATTCATATTAAGTTCCCATGCAAAAGCAGGATTCTT
>CAZRZK010000044.1:0-29035 GCA_964604555.1 uncultured Pseudobdellovibrionaceae bacterium
CATCACTCCATTAACACACGACAGCGATAGTGCGGTTTTCAATGAGGAAATTCGTTTTAATATCTCCTACTTAGAGATGATAGCTCTCCACAATTGCACCACAATATTTGCGTAAACTGAACAATGACAAGGGGGGGTATAATTTTAATGTCACTCAAGTCATTCATTGGATTAGCGACAATCCTCACTCCTTTGATTGCATGGGGAGAGTTCTCTTCAACTCCCAATTCATCCGAAAATATTTTTGTCGTGAGCGGGACCAACTATCCCTCTACAACGACCCGACCTCTTCTGGATCTTTATCCCTGCGCGGGCCCATCTATTTTAAAACCTGGAGAATCCCTTAAAGGGGGAGATAAACTGTGCGCTGTGGGCACTGGCGGATCCTTTCAGTTCCAAATGCAACGAGATAGGAACATGGTAATCGCCAAAAAGATATTTCCTTTATTAACGGGAGAAGAGACCTCTTTATCGGTTTGGTGGAAAAGCGACACGGGTATTCAGGGTATCAATGAAAATACAAAGTTGTTGATGCAAAATGATTGTAACCTCGTCGCTTCGACCGAAGACGGAAAGGCAATCTGGCAGAGCGGTACGCATAATGCCGGGACCCATTGTTGGGCCGAATTAGATGGCAACGGTGTGCTCGGAGTTTACACATTAGGAAGCGATAGCAATCCTCAAGCTCTGTGGACATCGCAAGCAGGGTTGCTTGAGTTTTGTGGAGCTCCGGCGAGCGTGACTTCCGGATGGAGCACTCAGCAAGCAGGAACCTTTCTTTGCTCTGCGGGAAAGACTTTTTTCGCAAAATTAGAACCAGAGGGTAGCTTCTCAGTTTACCGCCAAAAAAACAGCATTGGAGTGCAATTTGCTCCCGAACAAATCTGGAATAGCAATGCAGGAAGTGCCCCTGCCACACTTGTCTTTCAAAATGATTGCAATCTGGTTCTTTCACAGACCGGTGCTTCTACTGCCCTGTGGGACAGTGGAACGAGCTACGGAAAACAGGTAGCTCCTTGCACGTTAACTCTGCAAGAAGGCGATGGAAACCTCGTCTTGATCAGTCCTAAAGGGGATGCACTCTGGGCCTCATTGCTCGGTCGGACAAATATTGCAATCGACGGTGAAATCGAAAACTGTGGGCAAGGGCCCAGCGGAAAAACCTATCCCAACCGCGCCGCTTGTTTAGATGCGCAGCGGATCTATTTGGAAGGGCCGGGGGGAAATCTACAAGCCATTTATTTATTTGCCCACTCGATCACTGGCGACAACATGGACTTCAAATGCGATACTTGCCGTAAAACCGCTTCCTTAACCACTCAAACCACGGCACCCGGCAGCGTAGCATCGGTAGCCGCGAACAGCATTAAACAGACTCTGTCTCTTTCCATCCATGCTCTTGGGCAAACCCTCGAGAGCCTAAAAAAAGATGGTTTTGATTGCATTAAAGATAAGGGGGATGGTTGGAGCTGCGTGTCCACCGTCGCAGCGGGTGGCGTTATTATAATCTCCATCGTGTACCCACCTGGCGGAGTCGCTATTGCATTGGTAACAGTTACCTTTAGCGCAACCGAATGCACCATCGCGGGACTTTCAGAAGATGAGAAGAGCCTTCTTAAAGATGATATCGATAAAGCATGTGCAGAGGCGGTGTTGAGCGGAACCCTGGCCCTTGTAACGAATATCGGAGGGAAACAGGTCACCGTGAAGCGGCCACCAAAATCGGAAGGATATACCGTTCCGAGTACCGTTTACAATCAGAATGGACTTTCCAACGCTGGCAGCTCCGGAGGCCGCCTTCCTAGTAATAATGATTTGGTAGCCCTCAATCCTAATGGCGCAGTCAATGCCTATACCCCTCCGGCGGTGTTGCAACGCCCTCCAGCCACGACGATAGAAATCCCGAAACCGCCGCTAGCCCAAACACCCCCCTCTCCATTGCCCACGACTGGCATCACCGCGGCAACTTTGCCCATATTGAATTCCCCTTCCCTGAAACCTGGAGATGTGGGAGATGCGAGTTCACTTCCCCCTGTTTTTGCCGCTCCCTGGATAAAACCATCAGAACTTCCCACCATTGTTCTTCCCCCGCTTCAACCGGCGGGAGGGGACGTTCCACTTCCTCCGGCTCCGCCTCCTGGAAAAGGAAAGTGGCAGGCTTATCAAGACAAAGATGGGAAATGGTATGCTTTCAATGAAAATGAAAAGGGAACTTACTACGAGTATGATCCTGTCTCTGGTGAATGGATTCCCCGCCGAGTCGATTCCGGAAATGAGAACAAGAACATCACCTGGCTTTTGACTCTTATCAAAGACAACTCAACGGAGGTTGAGTGGAACATCGATGATCAAAAATGGAAATCTAGGTTCACATCCACTCTTGCGGAAGAACTCGTCAACCTTCTAAAAGTCGTCAATAATCGAAGCCTGGGAGTAGATGTGCGGTCTAAAGCAAACTCTTCCTTAAACGCGCTTGAGAAGCTTACAAAACTACTTGTTGAGAAGGGATTGCCGATGGTGGAGTTGATGAAAATCACTCTGTC
This sequence comes from uncultured Pseudobdellovibrionaceae bacterium, assembly GCA_964604555.1. Lineage (GTDB taxonomy): Bacteria > Bdellovibrionota > FAC87 > UBA2466 > UBA2466 > CAZRZK01. The sequence goes on from CAZRZK010000044.1 coordinate 2,544, forward strand.
TGATTTTCTGCAGAGAGCTCAGAAAACGGCAGAGGAATTGCGTGGCAGCAAAACTTCGCTTCCTGATGATATCACTAAATTTTCCCCTGAGGATCTTCCTGCGCTCTACGCTGCGGAAATCTTGAAAATTCTAAGCAGTATGGGTGTAAAGCTCACCTCCGAACAAGATCAACTTTTGAAAAGCTATAAAAGCATCTCCGTTCCTGAGCAGATATTAGTTAAGGCAGCAACTCCCAATTTCCGGGCCATCTTAACTCTGGCTGCTCAAGCAGGAGTTCCGTCTGAACAAGCATCAGGAGAGGATGCCAGAATAGAAATTTCTCCAACATTAGAATCGATAAGGCTGGCGGCGATAATTTATGCTTCAGAAAAATTGGATCCCGCCGAGAGCGCAAAATTCTTGCTTAAGGCATGGCCTATCAGGGAACAGCTCTCATACCGTCCGATTTCCATGTTGAGTTCTCCCGCCGAGCTGATGAAATCTCGTTCCTATCGGCCAGCGGACTATCACCCCGATGACTTTGATGAAAATGGATTTCTAAAGGAAGGGAGATCCCCAAAGGCAATATCGAAAGATTGGATGCTTGCCGGGGTGGCTATGCCGGGAATGAGTGGTAATCGGCAATTTTCCAATTCTATGCGCATTTTTTACTGGGATAAGGGTGGGGAACTCGTTTCCCATCTGGGAAACCGGGCTCGCGTGGCCGAAAACTGGAAGCGTAATACAGAGGGCGTATGGGAACTCCAATCGGTCGAATGGTTTTTGGGTGTTCATGTCGCTCCACTCCAATTTAAAAAGATAAATACTAATTTGGAATCTGGTGAAACGGGGCCATCAACTCTCGCGGAAACGCCCCCATGGGAACTCGGCGAAACGAGCTCATGTGCCGCATGCCACGTAGTAAGAGGAAGTTTTAGTGCAATGAATCAGTTTTCCAATGATAAACCCTGGGGGCGCGGAAGAACGAATGAATTTTGGAAGCTAATTGGCGCAGACATTGCGAAATGGCACGGAAGAATTGGTGGCCTTGAAAAAATGCCGGAAGATGGAAATCCGTAAAAGTCGGAGCTCTTGCGATGACATTTTAATGTGAACCTCTGAATCCCACGGAAAGATGACCAAATATGTCCGTCCAGTGTATAAATAGGTATGTCCTGGTTAGCGAATACAAAAATGCACCTCCGTCTTTTAATAGGGCTAGGGTTGATTTTATCTGCCTGTACCCACACTCCAACCGCCCTTAACGCCCCCTCTAATCCGGCCAGCTTCTGGCAAGATCAGAAAAAACGGAACCTCGAACTCACCCGCCTCTGGGGGAAAATCCGGTTATTATTCGAATCAAAAGAAACCTCAGTGCGTGGAAGGGGGCAATTCCACTTCACGCTTCCTCATTTCGCTAACCTCGACTTGAGAGATCCTTTAGGACGCACCGCTTTTAGCCTTTCTCTGAGAGGACAACAATTTGAAGCCAACTACCCCCGAGAAAACCTACAAATGAAAAGCTCCGATGGAGGACGGGATTATTTTAGGAAAAACCTGGGGATCTCCCTACTCTATGAAGATATTTTAAAACTTTCACTCGGAATTCTTCCCAATGGAAATGCAAAGGAAGGATTTGATACCGAAACCCTCAAAGTAACTTTTGATCCGCAAGCTCCTGTCATCCGAAGCATTGAAAAAAAGGTAGGAAAGAAGAATTTGAAGGTTTATTACGACGATTTCGCCGAAACGTCGCAAGTCTGGCTTGCCCATTCGGTTCGCATCGAGATCGACAATGATGCCAAGGTAGAGTGGATTTGGGAATCGCTGAGTCCCTGGGAAAAAGACAAAGCCAAACCCAATTTATAAGCCATTTTCACAAAGGTACGGCCTACCTTTGTGAAGCGCGTTGCGTCTTCACAAAGGTAGGCCGTACCTTTGTGAAAATGAGACTTATTTTAGATCAGTTGCAGATAAGCCATCCCAACCTACCCACGCTTCCCTCTCTTTCCTTCGCCCTTGAAAAAGGAAAAACATTGGGATTGACCGGCCCCTCTGGAATAGGAAAGTCGCTCACCGCCCTCGCACTTTTACAAAAGCTTCGCGATCCTTTTCGTGTAAGTTGGCAACACTGGGGTTGGGAAACCGCTGAACCCCTAAAAATCGCTTATATTCCCCAAAATGGGATGGAAGCTTTCCCACCTTCAGCACGACCTGCGAAATGGCTCATTCAGACGATCGAAACACATCAACACTTTTCACATGCAAAAGCCCGGGAAGCTGCTCTCAAAGAAATGGAATCGATCGGACTGTCGGAAAGCGTCCTCTCTTTTCACCCGCATCAATATTCTGGGGGGATGATCCAACGGATGACCACGTTGATTGCGCTTGCACTCAAACCCAATTTTTTGATCGCCGATGAACCGACCACATTCCTTGACAGCGAAAACGAAACGCTCTGCGTCCAAAAACTTCAACAGGCTCAAAAAGAGAATTCCTTCTCAATGCTCTTGATTACTCACCAGCAATCCCTGTTAAATCGGATCTGCGATGAACACCGGACTTTCCCCAATACTTTCAATTGAAGATTTGAGTTTCGGCTATCCCAAACATCCTCCTCTTTTCCAAAACCTCACCTTACGAATACCGATAGGGGATGCGGTGGCTCTCGAAGGGGCATCAGGAGCCGGAAAATCGACGTTGGCTCACTGTATCCTCCGCCTCCTTCAACCTCAACAGGGTACGATTCAAATCGGAGAACACGACATCACCTCTCTGAAAGAAAAATACCTACGGCCGCTACGTCGCCATTTTCAACCGATCTTTCAACCTACTTTTTTGGCTCTGAATCCTTCTTTGAAGGTAATAACTCTATTGCATGAGCCGCTGCTATTGCACCATGCCGGACTTTCTAAAAGAGGACGCCAGGAAAAAATTGAAATCCTTTTAGAAGCCCTCCAAATCCCCTCGCTACTTCTGGAGCGCTATGCTTCACAGTTAAGCGGGGGGGAACGGCAAAAGATAGCCTTTTTAAGGGCGGCTCTGGTGGACCCGCTTCTTTTAATTTGCGATGAACCTTTAGCGGGCATCGATCGCCGATCGCAATTGGAGATTCTGAAATTTCTGGAACGGATTAAAAAAGAAAAAGCGATTCTTTGGATCTCCCATGATCCAGAGACATCGGAACGGCTGTGCAGCCGAATCTATTCACTTAAAGATGGAATGTTAATGTCACGCGAGCGGTATAACTTAGTCAATACATAGCCGATCTCAATGACATCATCAGCGGTAAAGGGTGGGTAGAGGATATCGTCGATTCCCAATTGATAGGCCTGTTTGATGATCCAATCACTCGCCTTCGACTTGGAAGGGGCAATCAAGACGATAGGAACCGAAACGATGGGACGCAGCTTTTGAAGCGTTTCCAAGCCCCCTTCGTCAGCATCCAACAAAATCATGTTGGGTTCATCGGCTAAGATTTGCTTTTGGATTTGAGAGAAGGATTTTGCTTTCAGTACATAGATCGAATCGAGTTGGGGCAACTGACTTTTCCCCCAGTGGAGCAAGAGGAAACAACTTTTCCCTTTTGCCCGTGCCGCCCGAAACAAAGGAATCACTTCACAAGGCTTTCCCATGTTTGTTCCCCCCCATGAAATAAGTCTACTGATATTCTATAGAAAAATCCTACTCATTTTTATAGGATCAATAAGATAACCATGACCAACCGCGACAATCTCTCTGCCCTCCTCTTACTCGGATCTGGGATTTGTCTTTTTGCCCTTTGGATCCCATTCTCCCCCCAACACTCCCCCTTCTTCATTCGGGATGCCTGGGAAAACATGCTGTATGGCCTTTATATCGCCCATGGGAAAGAGGCTTATCAAGACTTTGGAAGCAACCACCTTCCCGGTGTCTATTTATGGATAGGCTGGCTGGCCCGACTTTTCAGACAACAACACGCCCTTCCCTCTACCGAAGCCTTTTTGAACATGCACCGAATCGCTTTTTTGGCGATGGGGCTCTTTCAATCCCTCAGTCTCTTTGTCGCCTTTCGACAACTGCGTTATTCCACCTGGCTCTCGACTGCTGGAAGTCTGCTGTTGGTAGGGATTGGGTTCCGTTTTTTTAACACCCAACTCCCACTCACGGAAACCCTTCTTCCCTTTCTCTTTGTCCTGGCCCCCATTCTAATTTTAAACCCAAGTCCCGCTGTTCTGCCCTTTCTCTTCTTTGGACTTTTCTTTGGACTCACGACTGCCCTTCCTATCCTGTTTTTGGGAATCTATTTCGCGTTTCATTTTCGAAAGATTTTTTCGGTGGCCATTTCAATTACCCTCCTAGGGGTCGCTCTCTGCTCCCTCTTTTTCATTGATCTTTCCCAGATCTATTTCTTTTCAGTGGAACTGAACCGCCATTTCTGGAATCCCAGCCAACTCTTTACCGGTTTACGGGAACATTTCAGTGCCGCCGCATTAACGCAAAACCCACTTGCCCTAGTTCCGACTACTTTACTTTTGTCCTGCTTTGTTCGCACCCACCATCGACTTCGCTTTATGGCTCTCTGCTTCCTCTGCAGCTGGCTCATGCTTTGGCGGAACAGCTTTGGTGAAAAGACCTACGCCATCATCGGCATCAATATCGGCCTAATCCTCCTCTTCATTTCACAGCATCGCGTGATTAGTAACGCCATTGCGAGACCCCTGAAACGGGTCGAAGCAACCCTTTTCCTACTTTTTATTGGAAGTCTGTTCTTATTTAGCAAATCCCTCCTCCCCACCCCAGCTCACCCCACCCGCGCCGCCGCCTTCGATGAAGCGAACCTCTGTCACCTTGGTGAAACGGGCAATTGCCGATGTCTTTTAATCGGCGCCTTCTATCACGAAATTTTCATGCAACAAGATATCGAGCCCTGTCAGGGGCAATCGCTCTGGATGTGGCTCCAATCGGCCAACACCAAGACTCTTCTCGATCTGCAACAAAAAGTGGCTAATCCCAAAGTGGCTTTCCTGCTTTTTGGTGACGAGGAAAATGAACACTACGCCTTTCCAATGGCAATGTACCAAAAAATCACCCAGGGCGGAGATCATCATTGCCTAAATGTCGAGTCCCAATTCACTGGCCCCTTTAAAGCAAAATGGTTATGTTTTAGGTGACAATACCACCGCCGTTTTCTATTCTTTTGGGGTCATGAATCCCATTTTTAAGTCGACCGTTTTCCAAAAATTCATTGTGGCCCTTACTGGCATTGGACTTTGCGTCTTTGTGCTGTTGCACATGTCGGGCAACCTACTCCTCTTTTTAGGGCCCGATATTTACAACCAATACTCCCACCAATTGATCACAAACCCCTTGATCATCCCCATGGAGATTGGACTCGCCGCTACTTTTATCATCCACATTCTTTTTGCCATTCAATTAAGTCGGGCCAATCGCATCGCTCGCCCCTCGACTCCCAGCCCCAGCCCCAGTTGCGTGAAGGCGGCACGTTTTGGAAGCCGATCGATGATCTATACCGGACTTTTAGTCCTCGTCTTTCTGATCTTCCATCTCATCACCTTTAAATACGGCACCTATTATGAAACCAATGTGCATGGAGTGGTGATGCGGGACATCTACCGCTTGGTTTACGAAAGTTTCCAGTCCCCCATCTACACGGGACTTTACCTGATTTCCCTCGTTTTATTGGGACTCCATTTAAGCCATGGCTTCTCCGCCCTTTTCCAAACCCTGGGCATTGGCAGTGTCCGAGGTTGCATCCTTAAAAAGGTCGGGTATGGATTTGCGCTTTTAATCAGTCTGGGGTTCATCAGTCAGCCCCTCTACCTGCTCTTTGTGAGGGGAAAATAGTTTATGGCAACACTTGACTCTAAAATCCCTTCCGGACCCCTTGAAAAAAAATGGCAGAACCGAAAATTTGAAAACAAACTGGTTGCCCCGGCCAATCGCCGTAAATATTCGGCGATTGTCGTTGGAACCGGTCTTGCCGGCGGTGCGGCCGCGGCCACACTTGCCGAACTCGGCTATCGCGTTTCGGTTTTCACTTTCCATGAAAGCCCACGCCGCGCTCACTCGATTGCAGCGCAAGGGGGAATCAACGCCGCCAAAAACTATCAAAACGATGGTGATTCGATCTACCGTCTCTTCTACGACACCATTAAAGGGGGAGATTTCCGGGCCCGTGAAGCTAACGTCCATCGATTGGCCGAAGTTTCGGTCAATATTATCGACCAATGCGTGGCTCAAGGGGTTCCCTTCGCCAGAGAATATGGTGGAACGCTCAGCAACCGTTCTTTTGGTGGAGCGCAGGTCTCTCGGACTTTCTATGCCCGTGGACAGACCGGACAACAACTTTTGCTCGGCGCCTATAGCGCACTCATGCGACAGGTAGGGCTCAAACAGATTGAACTCCACACTCGCCATGAGATGCTGGATCTCATCATTGTCGACGGAAAAGCGCGTGGCATCGTCACCCGAAATCTGGTGACCGGCGAAATTAGCAGCCACACCGCCGATGCCGTCATTTTGGCAACCGGGGGTTACGGAAACGTCTTCTATCTCTCGACCAATGCGAAACTTTCCAACGCGACCGCCAGTTGGCGCGCCTATAAACGCGGGGCCTTTTTTGGAAACCCCTGCTACACGCAAATCCATCCCACCTGCATCCCAGTAAGCGGGGATCACCAATCGAAATTGACCCTGATGTCGGAGTCACTTCGAAACGACGGACGGGTATGGGTGCCGAAAAAAATGGGTGATGATCGCCACCCCAGTCAAATTCCAGAAGAGGAACGGGATTATTATCTCGAACGCATTTACCCCAGTTTTGGAAACTTAGTCCCTCGAGATGTCGCCTCTCGTGCCGCCAAAAGAATGTGCGATGAAGGAAAAGGGGTCGGAAGTTCTAAAAAAGCGGTCTTCCTCGATTTCGGCGATGCCATTAAGCGACTCGGTGAAGAAAACGTGAAGGAAAAATACGGAAATCTTTTCCAGATGTATGAAAAGATCACCGATGATGACCCTTACAAAGTTCCGATGCGGATCTACCCCGCCGTTCACTATGTCATGGGTGGGCTCTGGGTCGACTATAACTTGATGAGTAACATTCCCGGACTTTTTGTCTTGGGAGAGGCCAACTTCTCCGACCACGGCGCCAATCGCTTGGGAGCTTCGGCTCTGATGCAGGGATTGGCCGACGGATATTTCATTATTCCTTACAGCCTTGGGAACTACCTCGCTTCCGAAAAACTGAAACCGATCGCGACCACTCACGAAGCCTGCAAAGGAACTTTGGATGAGACCACCCGACATGTTCAAAAACTTCACCAATCGAAAGGTGGAAAATCGGCCGATGAATTCCACCGTGAGTTGGGAAAGATCATGTGGGATTACTGTGGAATGTCGCGCCAGGAAGAGGGTTTGAAGAAAGCTCTGGTCGACATCAAAAAACTCCGCGGAGAATTTGAAGTCAATCTACGAGTTCCTGGAGAGGCCGGACAGCTCAATTCTGAACTGGAGAAAGCGGGACGCGTCGCCGACTTCATGGAGTTGGGAGAGCTCATGTGCCGGGATGCCCTGGAGCGAAAAGAATCTTGCGGAGGACACTTCCGGGAAGAGATGCAAACTCCCGAAGGGGAAACTCTCCGTGACGACGATAAATTCTGTCACGTAGCGGCGTGGGAATATAAAGGGGACAATGCAATCCCCACTCGTCACACCGAAGAACTGCAATTTGAATCGATTAAACTCGCTCAAAGGAACTATAAATGAAGTTATCACTCAAAATTTGGCGGCAAAAGGGGCCGGAAGATCCAGGACGCTTTGAGGAATATTCCGCTCCCCATGTTTCACCCGACATGTCCTTTTTGGAGATGCTCGACGTTTTAAACATTGAGTTGGTCAGAAAAGGAGAAGAGGCGATTGAATTTGACCATGATTGCCGTGAAGGGATCTGCGGATCCTGCTCCCTCACCATCAATGGCAACCCCCACGGCCCCGACACCGGTACCGCCACCTGCCAATTGCACATGCGACGGTTTCAAGATGGCGATACCATCGTGATCGAACCGTGGAGGGCGAAGGCCTTTCCTGTAATAAAAGACCTTTCTACCGATAGACGGGCCTTCGATCGCATCATGGCGGCGGGAGGATTTGTATCCGTCAACACCGGCAACGCCTGCGACGCCAACAACATCTTAATTGCCAAGGACACCCTGGAATCGGCCATGGATGCCGCTCAATGCATTGGCTGTGGAGCCTGTGTGGCTTCTTGTAAAAATGCCTCGGCCATGCTTTTCGTCGCCGCCAAAGTATCTCACCTTGCTCAATTGCCTCAAGGTGGACCGGAACGGAAAAGCCGTGTCGCCGACATGGTCGCTCAGATGGATGCGGAAGGATTTGGAAGCTGTTCCAATACCGGAGCCTGTGAAGCGGCCTGCCCGAAAGAGATCAAACTGGAAAACATCGCTCGCCTCAACCGCGAGCTGATGCGGTCAGCTTTTACTCGATAATTTCTAGGACTGAACGTTTTCGAAGCTTAGTCGAAGCACCGGTCAAAATCGTGCGAAGTGCCTTCGCGGTCTTCCCCTGCTTACCGATTACCTTGCCCAAATCCTCTTTGGCGACTATCAATTCAAAGACGGTCGTTTGTTCACCGATCACCTCGGCAACCCTCACCTGGTCAGGAATATCGACTAAGGATTTCACCATTACTTCTAGTAGCAATTTCAGAGTTGGTTCTGCAGCCATGTTTACCCCACAAGTATCTCAATAACGTGCCATGCTCTCGTCTGCTAGGCAATAAAAATTCACAAAGGTACGGCCTACCTTTGTGAAGAAAGATCAAAAGGGTTTTTTCTGGTTTTACGATCTTGCTTCAATTGAAAAACGGCCTTTTTCATTGCTCGCTGCATAGCATTTCGTTGAGCTTCGGAAAAGGGACTATTGAGCCAATCTAATTTGGTCCAAATTGGAAAATCAGCAATTGCTCTTTTTTGGATTTCGCAATCTGATAACTGAATTGGCAATGCTAATCGACGGTTTTGGTAATAAAGGGTGCTAAAGGGATAATCTTCAACTCGACTCACAAGACCGGCTTTGGTAGGGTTTTGAGCCAAATACCTAAACGCGAAATTATAATGAACACTATCTTGAATACTGGTCCATTTATAAGGCCCCCCGAAAATATGATTCATCCTTTCTGAGCGATCATTAATCGCTTTTGACGTCTCCCTTAAAAGCCATTCCATGATTCGATCCAGATTTTCCTGTGGTGTAGAGACCAGCATGTGGAAATGGTTCGCCATTAAGACAAAACAATGGATTTTCAAATCAAGATTCTGTTGAACCTTGGCAAGTTTATGCATGAAGATCCACCAGACCTTTTCTATGGGTAGAGAAAACCATTCCTTATTATTGGAGCGGGCAAAGACATGATACGGATAATCAGATGTTCTTAATAAATGGGGTCTAGGCATAAGGCCAAAGTGCAATCTCTTTTCCTAAGAGGCAAGCTTCATAGGGGAGCATTTCACAAAGGTAGGCCGTACCTTTGTGAAGCGCACAGCGTTGTTTAGTCCCTTAAAAAAAATACCGAAGATCCATACGATGGGGTCTAAATTGCGCATTGAGCCAAAGCTCATCATTATAGAGGGCAAAGAGAAGGGGCGCGTCATACCCTTGTCTGCTGGGCTCACGGTGATTGGGCGTTCCAAAGGGGACATTGTCGTCCAGGATGCCCGCATTTCCCGTTCCCACGTCCAATTGGAGTATGATCCCAATCGCGCGACCGTGGTCGTCACCGACCTTAAAAGCCTCAATGGAACCGAAGTAAATGGAAAGGCGATCGATTCCATTCTTCTGAAAGACGGGGACAAAATTAAAGTCGGCGATACGGTCCTCGATTGCCACATCGAAAGCGCTAAACCGGAAAAGCCAAAAGAAGAGCCGAAAAAAGCATCCCCCGTTCGCCCCACGTCCGAAAAAAAACAGGCTCCTCTTCCATCCGTTTCTCAAACTGTCAAATCACCCGGGGCTCCCAAATCACCTCGAAAACCTCAAATCAGCCTTTTTTCAAAATTGAAAGCAAGTTGGCAGCAACTCACCCCTAACCGCAAACGAATCTTCGTGGCTACGTTTGCAACTTTGCTAGTGGCAATCCTTCTGCTTCCCGAAGTGGACTCGGAAAAAGAAATTAACGAAGCTATCACCGAAATTCGGAAACTCGAAAAAGAACAAAAATGGGAAGATGCTGTCAAACAGACCAAGCAATTGGTCAAAAACCATCCCACCCATTCCACTCCCCTTATGGAGCTGGGAGATCTCGCTCTTGCCATGCAACACTTTGAAGAGGCGATCGACATCTACACAAAAGTAAAGAAATTAAAGCCGGAACAGCTGATTGTACCCCTGCGACTCATCCGAGCCTATCTGCGATTGAAAAAGCAGGATGAAGCGGTGGCGGAGATGAACTGGGTTGAAAAAAATATAGCTGACAAAAAATACAACGCTGAGTTTTTCATCGAAACAGCCCTTGTCTTTTTAGAGTTCAAAGAACTGAAACAACCCCCGGAAAAAACACTGGTCCTCGCCAAAGCTTTGCAGCGGGAATATGCCCCCACCAGCAGCATCGGATATAAATTGGAAGCTCAAGTTCATTTCCAAGAAGGGCGTATTGCAGACGCCTTATCGACCATAGAAAAAGGCAAGGTTATCGAACCCAGTGATGAATGGCTGATTGAAAATGCCGTCTTTGCTAAATTAGCCCTAAAAGACAATGCCGGCGCCGAAAGAACTCTAGAAGAATGGTTGAGGATTAAACCCACGGCAACCAAAGCATTGCTAGTCTTCGGTTATCTGCGATTCAAAGAAAAAAACTACTCCAAAGCACTTCCCTATGTCCAAAGGATCTTGCAGATAGGACAGCTGGCACCCCAGGATCCCTATTATGGTGAGGCCCTTCACCTCATGGGCCAGATCTTTATGGAAATGGAACAATTTGATGAAGGGATCAATTTTTTTAAGCAGTCCTGTGCCAATAACTACAACTTAGGATGCGAACAGGTTGCGAGCCTCCAATCGGAAAAATCCCAACCTGCTCCTGCAAGCGCGCCAAATAGCTCGCCTGGTAATGCTCAGGGCAACCCACCCGCCGCCACCGACCCAGGAGTTAATGAGAAGCCAGCCGGCGCTCAATAATCTTGTCGAAGTGTTCTACTGGATAGGCTCCCGCGACTCGAACCCCAGACACTAAAAAGCCGGGTGTCCCACTGAACCCAAAAGCCTTTGCTTCGGCCATATCAGCCTCAATCCGGCTCTTCACCTCAGGAGAATCGAGATCCTTTTTGAGCTTTGCCATGTTGGCCCCAACCGCTTTTGCCGTATCTTCCAGGAATTTTTCCTTTTGTGAACCTAACAACTCCTGCTGGCGGAAGATCCGATCGTGGAAGTCATAGGCCTTCTTGGAACTTTGCATCGCAATCGCCTCAAAATATTTTGCCGTGGGCATCGCCATCGAATGAAAAGGCAAGGGAAGGTGCTTGAATTGGAATCCTAATTTCTTTCCATGTTTCTTTTTTAACGCTTCAACCGTCTCCCAGCCCCGCTTGCAGAAAGGACATTCGAAATCGGAGTATTCGACTACAATAATCTGGGCATTCCGTTCGCCCCAGAAGGCTCGCTTTTTCGAAAGCTCAGGCTGTTTAGGCGAAGCGAGATCATCATTAAGTTTGCGCTCCTCTGCATTCGCCTGCATCATGCGCATCGCATATTCATCGGCGTTGCTCTCAGCTTGAAGGTTGACAGGAATTAGTGTGAATAGAAAAAATAGTATGAATGGCATTGCGCCCCTCCCTTAATTAATAAGGATTGAGCTTACCTCATCGGTTAAAATATTGGGAGAGATAGTAGTCCACATTTTGAGAAAAAGTTGAACCTGACAGAGTTGAAGCATTCATAACGCTCAGCGGTATAGAATCGCTAGTAGGTCCTGTTTCACTGGAAAGAGTGTCCTTTTTCCCTCCTTCATGCTCCTTATTAAAGAAACAATGGCCCATCTCATGGAGAATAAGCACCCGTTTCCCATTTTCGGAAGCCCCATTCCAATATCGGGGTGAAATCAGAACATTCCGATTAAAGAAAGTCCGTTCACACCGACCATCTTCACCGGGCTCCAATTCCCTCAAGGTAATAGAAATCGATCTTAATCCACGGGTCTCAGTGCCATGCTCCTTGGCCTGAGTTTCAAGGTAACCGACGTAGGGTTCAAAATCGCCATACTCCTGGCTCGGCCCGTCCACACCCGTTCCACAACCACTCAGCGCGAGCAGAGCACCGATTGTGCCAATTGTGAAGGCAAATGTGAAGTTGAACAACCGTGCAAACATGGCTTATGCTCTTTCAAAAGCCCGGCCAGCGGCCTACGCATGAAATCACGACACCATTTGCATGGAAACGACTTACGATAAAGCAGCCGATCGGTTTGAAGACACCCTGTCTAAGAAGTGGTCAGTTCGAAAGCGCATTTCCTACACTCTGCTCTTATTCATTGCGCCGTTCTTGCTCGCTCTCATCGCTTTGGGAATCGATGAGATCCAAAAACTCCATTCGATTTTAACCTCAAGCCATTGGCCGGTGGGAGCTCACATTGCCGACCCTCTTTTAGGATTTAAACCCAATCCCGGTTTTTCTGGAAGGATGTTAGATGGGGGATTCTCGATTCATCACCATCAATTAGGCTACCGGATTCCCCACTCGAGCTCTGCCACTGAAATAAAACCAGGGGGAATCTTAGCGATTGGATGTTCCTTCACCTATGGGGATACCGTCGAAGCGGAACAGACCTTCAGTTACCAACTCGGGAAAAAACTCCAACTTCCAGTCTATAATTATGGAGTCTGCTCCTATTCCTACGCCACGATGCTGTTGCTCCTCAAAAAGCTGGAAGAGGAAGGAACATTAGCGAAACTTCAGCCCCGCTATTTAGTCCTCGGAATGGGCAGGTGGCTAGAACTTCGCTCGATGCATCCTTTTTACCCCGCCCCTCCTCCCCGTTTTACCTATCCCTATTTCAAACTGGAGGGGAAAACGCTTACCGTTGCACCTGCTTTTCCCGGACTGGAAGCGAAAAAAATCTTCGATCTCGATATCCATTATTTTGAAAATGGAAAAAGGGAAACAGATTGGACATTGCCGCGGCTTTGGCTCCTGACCCAATTCGTTCCGATTGCTTGGCATGCGCGATTGTCAAAAATCGAATTTGATCAGCGATGGAATCACCCCGATTTTCTACCGCCTAAAATTCTCCTGTATCAAAAACTTGTCGATGATGTCGAGCAATTTACCCTACACCATTCCCTAAAAACAATTTTGCTCTGGATGCCGGGAAATGAGAATGAACTTCCCAGCCCCGAACTCCCCCAAGCTTTGGCCGAGAAAAAATCGCTCCATCTCATCGATGGGAACCGAGCCATCCAGCAATTTAAAATTTTGCCAGCGGAATATGCTGGGGGGCGGCATCCAAGTTCATTAGCTCACGAAACCTACGCAACTTACATAGCAAAACAACTCTATCTTTTGTATACTTCCGGCCACGATGCTGCCCACCACTCCCTATCTCAATGACACCCTCAATAAAGAGGTGATCTTCATTACCGGAAAAGGAGGAGTGGGAAAATCGACCCTTGCCCGAGCGATTGCACTACGGGCAACAGCCGAAGGAAAACGGGCCCGCATCATCAGCCTCAGTGAAATCGTCGGCATAGCTTCTGATCCGTTTGAATATGAATTTACGATCCTCTCCCCCATGGAATGCCTGCGGGAATACATGAAAAGGAAGCTCCCACTGGAAAGCTTGGTCGACGCCGCTTTCAAGCATGAGCTTTTCAGCCGATTTGTGAGAGTGACTCCCGGCCTAGCGGACACCGTCATGGCCGGAAAAATGTGGGACCTCTGGAAAAAACGGGAACAGGACCTGCTAATCATCGATCTCCCGAGCAGTGGACATGCCCTTTCTTTTTTCAAAACCCCAATCGGCGTGGCCCAAGTATTCCGAATTGGATTTGTGCACCATGAACTGGAAAAGATCTGGGAGCTTTGGACCTCCCCATCCACTCGCATCGACATTGTCACCCTTCCCGAAGAACTTCCCGTCCAGGAATGCAAAGAACTTCATCAAGGGCTGGCCCAAATCACCCCTTCATTGCCGATCGGATTTATTATCGTCAACCAAACACTGCCGGCTTTTAATGATACTGGCGAAAACGATTTTTACCACGATCACTACCGCCACCGCCGCCTTCAAGAACAGGAGTTGATCGAAAACCTTAAATCACTGGACCGCCCCATCCTTCAATTAAACAGGAGAGTTCCACTGCATGACGAATCGATTTTGGGATAGGCGGTTGATTTTAGTAGGAGGAGCGGGAGGCGTCGGAAAAACCACCCTCTCTGCCGCTTTAGCGGTCCATCTGGCCAATCAAGGGCTACGCACGATCGTGCTTACAGTGGACCCCGCGAAGCGACTCGCTCAAGCCCTGGGGTTTCACGAAATTTCACAAGATATTCAGAAAGTACCGCTTCCAGATCCGGAAAAAGTACTTTATGCCAGCATGCTCAACACCCAACGTTACTTCGATAAACTGGTGGAGCGTTTTTCAAAATCGGAAAGCCAACGGAATAAAATTTTAAACAATCGGCTCTACCGAGTGGCGGTCGATCACCTGGCGGGAACGGCGGAATACGCCGCCATGGAACAGATCCTCCAGTTTTATGACGATAAAAACTATGATCGAATCATCGTCGACACCCCACCCGCCAGCAGCGCCATCGATCTCCTCACCGCTCCCGAGCGGATGGCTGACTTCATGGATAATAAAATATTCCGTTGGTTCCAGGGGCAGACGGGGTTCGCAGCGAAGATTTTCAATCGCGGCTCGCAGATGGTGCTCGATCTGCTCGATCGTTTTCTAGGGAATGAGTTCCTAGCCTCGCTTAAAGAACTTTTAGTGGAATTGGAAGGGATGCAACATGGTTTCAGGGAAAGAAACCTCAAGATCCGGGAGATTTTAAAAAGCGACCAAACCCACTTCCTCCTCACTACCTATCCCTCTGAAACACGTTATGAAGAGGCGATCCAATTCAAAAGAACATTGGAACAATTTGAGATCCCGCTCGCCGGAATCTGGATCAACCGTGTGCTGCCGCTCTTAAAAACAGAAACAGAAGACCCTTTAATCCTTTTTTACAAAAGCTGGGCAGAGGAACAGCGCCAGTGGGTGGAGAAGTTGAGTCGATTAGAAAATCGGGTGGTTTTAATTGAGGAGAGCTTGGCCCCGCCAACCAACCTGACGGAACTAGAACACTTAGGCGGCTTGGCTTCCCAAAATCCTTAGATTTTTCCGTTTGAGTTTTTCGACGAGAGTGGTGCGATTTAAATTGAGAAGTGACGCTGCTTTATTCTTATTGCCGTTGGTTTTCTGAAGAGCCTGCAAAATCAGCTCATTCTCAAATTCATTGACGGCATCATTGAAATTGATTCCGTCCTCGGGGATGGCGACGTTCGCAACGAAGCGATCCACGCGAACATTGCTAAAATGCTGAATTGGGAGGTCCTTGATCTCTATTAATCCTTCACTGCGCTTCAACACCACCACCCGCTCCATCAAGTTTTCCAGCTCCCGCACGTTACCCGGCCATTGGTAATCGATCAGGGCTCGCATCGCCTCTTCCGAAATCCCCACAAACTCCCGACTACATTGGCGATGGAACTTTTCCAGAAAATGGCGCGCCAATAAGGGAATATCGGTTTTTCGGGCACGCAAAGGAGGGATCACAATCGGAATCACATTCAATCGATAGAAAAGGTCCTGACGGAAACGCTTTTCATTCACTGCTGTATCCAAACACTGATTGGTCGCGGCAATGATCCGCGATTCCAGCGTCAGACTATGAGGGCTCCCTACTGGTTCATACTGCCGCATCTGGATCGCCCGCAATAATTTACTCTGCAACTCCAATGACAGGTCGCTTATTTCGTCGAGAAATAGAGTGCCGGAACCCGCTAATTGGAAACGGCCCATTCGATTGGAGATCGCCCCCGTGAAGGCCCCCTTCACATGGCCGAAAAGTTCACTCTCTAAAAGATTAGCCGGAATCGCCGCACAGTTCACCGCCACCCATGGCGCCTTATGGCGGTTGCTCAATTGATGGATCGCGCGGGCCACCACCTCTTTACCGGTTCCGCTCTCGCCGGTAATCAACACCGTTGAATCGGTGCTGCGAATACTCATGATGAGCTGAAAAATTTCCAGGATCTTGGGATGTCGCCCTAAAAAGCCCGGCACCATCGATTCCAACTCTACCGAACCCGGCTCATCGGGAATAAAACGGGAAACGGTTTCCGTAACAACCTGCTCCAACAAAGCCAGATCCGGCTGCTTTACCCAGAAATTGGAGGCCCCTTTGCGCATCGTATCGACCACTAAAGCAGCATGCGGTTGCGAATGCATTCCGATGACACTCGTCGTGGGACGGATCTGCTTGAGCATTAAAAGAGCGTCAAAATGGGGAGATCCTTCGAGGTCCCAGAGCACCAAATGGAACACCTGCTTCTTGAAGAGTTCGATCGCTAATGCAGGATCGGAACAGTGCACCACCCACAGTTGTTGTTTTTCCAATTGCTGTCGGCAAGCAATACCCAACCTATTATCGGGTTCAAATACGAGAACTCGAATCATTCGACTCCTTAAAAGTATTGGGTTGGAAACCTCAAACGAAAGGCAAAAAACAGAAGATGACTAATTTTATTTTACCAATAATGATCCGTAATTGTCAAATTTCCGTCAGCGTTATCAAGTGGGACCGTCAAAGGACTGTCATTATCGGTACATGCGCGTCACTTCAATTCATTCGATGGATCGATTAGAATTATTGAGTTGTGATCAAACTCATTCCAGTTCTTTTATTCATGCTGCCTGTACAAGGGGTGGGCGAACTGCTTTGTAAAGATCTGTTTCCGAAAAAAGCTTACCAGCTTAAGATTTATGGCACTCCTCAAAGTGGAAAAGGATTAGAGTTCTTTAAAAAATTCTTAATTTCCCATCCTGATATTTTAAAATCCAAATTCAATGACAGTGAACGTAAAAATTATCTTCAGCTATATGGTGACTTGATAAAATCTATCGAGAATGAGCAGGTTGATGTCGATAAAATATTAGCTGCCTTCGTGGGAATCGATAGCTTTCATAAAGAGGTGGTTCGCCTTCGTGAATCTCTTTATACCGGCGATAAAGGGCAGCTGGGCCCCTTGCTTAAGATTGCGCCTCGCGGAGAACACGCGGCCATCCGTGATTGGCTGCTGAAACCTGAAGGAACCCCCTTCCCTTCTCCTACCACCGTGAACGCCGATCTCCAAAAAAGCCTAGCAAGACAACGCAAAAATTATCAACATGCCCATCAAAGCTACTTAGAATCCCTCAGAAACCAGATCTTGTTTTCAGAAGAGTTTTTATTCGCAATCAGCAATTTTGTGATAGCAGGCGTGATATCAGAGGCCGAAGGGGCAAAACATGCCCAAGTCCTCTATCATCTCACAAAAAAATATCTCCAGGAAAAAGGGGATGCATTTGAAGAGGTAATCGAAGAAAGAGCGGGTAAAAAAATTGGCATTCTCGTCATCGGCAAATCTACGAATCACCGGATAGAAAAAATGCAAACGGTAATTAAAAAGGCCCATGGGAAGGATATGAGGCTCGTTTATTCTCCAGAGCATCAATTTTATTCTCGCAATTCAGAATGGGTGAGACAAAACGAACAGGGAATCACTGCAAATGCACTTATCTTGCCCCGGGACAAACTGCTATCGAATGATGAAGGCCATGAATATCGCCATGGCTATATTCAAGGGCTATTAAATAAGGGAGTCGAGAGCGTGTACCATGGCGATATTGTGTTCAACAGATCGGGCGTCGAAACAGGTATTTTGGGATATGAACAGGGGCTCTCTTTTGAAGAGGTCTCGACTCATGGCTATGATATTCGCGCCAGCATAACCTCCCTTCGTGATGCGAAAACGCCACAAGAGATTGTCCAAGAGAGGGAAAAGCTCTTCCATAATGCGGAAAAAGGACAAAATATCTCCATCAAGCTGGCCAAACATTTGGAAAACGCGGCCCAAGTGGTCAGCTCTCTTGAGAAGGCGCAAAAAGAAACCGCTCCCCAATTAGAGCTCGTTTCAATTAGTTATAATCGAACTAATCAAAGAGATCTTCGACCCTCCGAAGGAGTTGGAATCATTAAGCAGGTTGAAAATCTTAAGTTTGAGGAGCACCCCTCTGTGGTTTTTTCCATTATTAAATCAGCTGATCCAGCACAAGATGCCCGCTGGGTCCAAGCCTCCATTGCGAATCAAGAGGGACTAGTTATCAACATTCCTTTAATGGGCGCACAGGCATTAAAACTAGCTGAAAAAATAACAGCCGATACTTCTTCTGGAATTTTGCCCGAACACCTTACACTGATGCAATTAACCCGCGAAACCCTGCTGAATAAGAAAGAGAAATTCGATGGTCAAGCAAAAGAATTTGAGAATGTTTTTAATGTAGCGAATAGACACCCTCCCGTTACCGAGGCAGCCGATTTAATTGAAGCGGTTCGGGCTTTTAAGCTCCACCCCATTCAAGAGAAAAAGTAGGTGTGATTAGGCGACTTGGGTGAGTTCGCGGGGCTTGGTCAGTTCGTATATCTTCTTCTCGATAAAGATATCAAACAGAACGGGATCCAATTTCCCTAACCCCACTTCACGGCGCAAAATATCAAGCGCTCGCTCGCTGGGGACCGCCTCTTTATACCAACGATCGGCGGCAGTGAGGGCGTCATAGATATCAGCGATGGTCATGATCTTTGATTGCAATGGGATCTCAGTGGCCAGCAACCCACGGGGATAACCGGATCCATCCAACTTCTCATGGTGGCAATAGGCGATCTCGGTGAGGTGACGGAAATCTTTGGTCCAGGGAATCATCTTCAAAAATTGATAGGTATGGCGGACATGGGATTCGATCTCCAGCCGCTCGCTCTTGGTGAGCGATCCCTGTTTTACCGAAAGAGCGGCATATTCCTCGTCGGTGAGGAGATCGATATGGGCGCCATCGGGAAGAAGCAGTTTTTCATTGCGAATCTTTTCCAGGGTAGCGATATTTTCCTTCTGGAGGACAGCCGGTTCATTGGCCTTTAAGATCATCTGCCAATATTCTTCAATTTCGGCTAAACGCTTGCGGTATTCCTCTTCGAGTTGATCATGCCCGGCTTTTGTTTTCACCATCTTCTCAAGCTGGGCAATTCTGACTGCCGCTTTGCAAACCTTGATCCGATCGGAAATCGCGTCGAGTTGATACCCATATAATTTTTTTGCCTTTACCAAAACCTCTTCACGAATTCCGATCTTGCCGAAATCGTGAAGGAGCGAGGCATATTCCAATTCCCGAATCTCTTCCTCTTTGAATCGCACCGACCGGTAAATACCAACGGTGCATTCAGAGGTTGCGCGCGCGAGGGCGACTGTCATCCGAGCGACCCGTTCGGAGTGCCCGCCGGTGCTCGGATCCCGAGATTCGATCGCGGCAATGGAGGCCTTTACGAATCCATCAAAAAGTTTCTGAACATCGGCATAGAGATCGATATTTTCCAAACAAACCGTTGCTTGAGTCGCAAAAGAGAGAAGGACACTCTCGTCCTCTTTATCGAACGGAACAAACCGTTGCGATTCCCTCCGGTTCACCAACTGCAACACCCCAATAATCTCGTTGCGACCGTTCTTAAATGGCACGGTCAACACGCTATCATCCCCGCCCTCTCTCACATGATCGATCTGAGAATTGACTTGAGGGTAACCAATTGTTTTTAAATCGCTGACTGACCGAAGGTTGTTTACCTTCCCGGTTAGCACCACATAACCACAAATGCTCGATTCCGAGGCCTTGGCCTGCATGTGCTGAATCGTTACTTGATTGTTGTCAGTGGCAGTCACCTTGCTTTTAAAATGGAGTTCACCTTCCTGTTCCGATACCAACCAGAAAGTTCCGGTCTCGGCATTCGAAAGCTCGAGCGACTTCATCAAAATCGAAGCAAGGAGCTGTTGCGGATCCCGTTCAGTCGAAAGCTCGATAAAGATCTGATTCAGATTTTCCAGCGTCCGATGATTGACCTTCTGATTTTTTTGGAATTCCGGATCGGAGAGTCCCCGTAAACTATTGAGCAGGAAAATTTCTAATTTACTGAGGTCCTTGTGGTTAAACACTCCTAAAATGGGAAACTCGGTATTTAATTCGCTTTGCAGACGGATCGGATCTTCTGCAAAAACAAAGATCCCCAACTGCCCTTCGACACGCTGTTGCTTCAACGACTCCAATAGCTCAGTCAGATCCTCTTCATGGACCACGACTAAAATCCTATCAGTAGCACGATTAGTAAAAAGATCCGCAGTTCGTTCGATCGTTTCAGTTTTCCAGGACAACAAAAACTTGGGGGGCTTTAAACCCGCATGTTTCCTGAACAAAACCAGAGATTGTGCAGCAGTGTCGGACAGAGCTTGGCCCATGGGCACCTCAATCCCTTATCGGAAAGTTGTGCCTATTTCGTTAGCCTTGCATGACATTATGCGTTGTCGGAATTACAGTCATTGTGAGGCCCACGAATGTGGGCCACGGCAATCCCGTCGTAAAGGTTAAAAAATATCATCCCGACGGCATTCCCAAGCGGATACTTTATTGGCGCTGTCAGCGATCTGAGAAAGATCAACGTCGATTACCTGCATCCCAGGCGTTTCCCCCAAATCACAGAGCACCTCGCCCCAGGGATTGATAATAAGTGAATGGCCGTAGGTCATTGCACCATCACCCATTTCTCCTGTCATTCCGGGAGCCACTATAAAGACTTGGTTTTCGATCGCACGCGCGCGCAGAAGCACCTCCCAATGGGCTTTTCCCGTCGGAACGGTAAAAGAGGCGGGCACGAAAACAACCTCTGCCCCCTTCCCCTTCAATTTGCGATAGAGCTCGGGGAACCGCACATCAAAACAGATACTCATCCCCATTTTTGCCAACGGAGTAGAGCTTACGACAATCTCTTTTCCCGGAGTGCAGTAGCCCGACTCTTCATATTTCCGTTCAGGAAGATTTGCTTTAAACAGAAATAATTTTCGGTAATGGGCAACCTCCTTTCCCTCTGGATCGAACATTAACTGCGTATTAAAATAATGGGTCGAATCGGGGTCGGGTTCGCGGAGGGTTCCGGGCAATAAATAGAGCTGGTATTTTTTTGCCCACTCCGAAAAAAGAGCATGGAACTCAGCGTAGCGAGGCACCAGTTTACTCCACTCTAAAGCTCGCCCCGTAAAATAGGCCATTTCGGGAAAACAGATCAGCTGCGCTTGTCGCGAAACCGCTTCCTTTATATAGCTTTCCATCTGCTCTAAATTCGCATCCAAATCGTTACAAGAATGTGTTTGCACCAGGCCAATTCTAATTGACAATGCGCGTTCAATACTCCTAACTGCAGTTGGAGGAAAGACCATGGCCCACAATATGACAGTATTTGCTTTATTTGCCAGCCTATTTGCCACTTTGGCTTTTGCAGCCGATCCCTCATTCAAATTAGGGGCGGAGATCGAAAAGGAAATCGAAAAAGTAAAAATCCCCAAGACGGTTGAACTCACCTTTACTCCGGGTGAAAAAGCCGAAACAGTGACCCTTAATCTCACGGGTGCCGGGATTCGAGAAAAGGAATCGTTGATCACTGTGAAGGTTTACGTTGCCTCCAGCTATGCCGATGTAAAGGATCTCAGCATGGAAACAGATCCCTATAAAACAGTGGCCAAAAGCCGGGCTAAATTGTTGCGGATGAATCTCCTTCGCGCCATGCCAGCCGAGCTTTTAAAACAAAGTTTCTATGACGCCTTAAAGATCAACTTAAAGGAAGGCAAAGTAGACCAAGCCCCCTTCAGTACATTATTAGAATCGATCCCCAAAAAACTGCCCGCTGGTCTTCCTGCTGGGGCCGAAGTGGTTTTAATGGGTTTCGAAAACAATGATAATACTGAAACGGTTTTTATTCAGGTCCCTAAAGACAGCATTACTGGAAAAGCCGAAGGATTCTCTTTTGACTTCTGGCAAATTTGGCTTGGTAAACCCATTGATGAATTGATGGGCAAACTTAAATCGCAACTCGTTGGAAGGAAGTAAATCGATGAAAAATTTATTTGTTGTAGCTCTTTCTGTTGTCCTGTTAACCAGTTGTGGCCTGAAAAAAATCGCTGAAGACACTCGGGATGGAGTGAGCGAAAGTAACCAGACCCAAAAACAACTTCTCTCCTCCATTAAGAAGACGGAAGATGCGGTCCACCTCCAGATCTTATCCTTAGCTGTCCATCAAATGCTGGATCCGGTAAACTCCCCCAATCTAGCACTCCCACTGCGAATCATCGCACCAGCTGAGGTCTTTGCAAAAGAGGCCACGGTTGATGAACTGGTTCGGTTTGCTTACCTCATGCTTCGGGATGCAAATAATGCCACGAATGAAAAGGAGAAATTGGAAATTGGGCGCATTAGCTTAAATGCCGCAATGGCGATTTCTGGAATGGCTCCTCAAGCGAAATTTGAAGAGGCAATCCGAATTCATGTGGATGAAAGCGGTCGTTTTGAGGAAACGGTCTGCGCAATGGCTTATTCCCGTTACTCCTTCATCATGAACCTGCTCTTTAACCCCATCTTAGATGCACGCCCACTCAACATGGGCTCGCTGAAAGAGGCTGTAAAATACTTTAAACAGATGAAGGCAATTGCCGACTCCAAACATGCCAGTCGCTTTAAGCTTCTAGTCGAGGCACTCGAAGTAAATCGTACGGTAGATCCGAAAAAATTGACTGCTGCAGGTCAAACGGCCATTGATGCTTTCCAAGATGAAAAAAAGGCCCCTGGTTTAAGATCTCAAGCTGGAGCTGAGGCGCTGCTCAATGAACTCCGTTATTAGATTCCTATTTGTCCTCGCGTTGGGAGTGGGCTGTTCCCACTCCCCAACGCGGACACCCCAATCCGCAACCGAAATTTCAAATCTGCCCTCAAGGGTAATCGACGCTCATGCCCATTGGGATGCGGCCCCGGAACATGAACATCAACATGCCTTGCCCCAACCCGCTCCCAACATGGAACAGGAATTTGGGGAAAACAATGTCGTCGGAGCGGTGGTTCACCTTTCCCGCAAGCGGGGAAATGTTCAACCCCTGAAATCCGATTCCAAGTTTCAGTTTATTCGTTGTGCCGGATTGGCCCTCGACACCAAAGCGTCCGAAGTGGAAAAAGGAATTCAAAACGGCGACTATCAATGCATCAAGGTCTATCTAGGTTATGTCCCCAGGTGGGCTCATGACAAAGCCTATGAGCCTTTCTACAAGCTCGCGGAGAAGTATTCCTTACCAGTAGTGTTCCACACCGGTGATACCTACGACAAGCATGCGATGGTGAAATATGCCGATCCCCTCACCATCGACGAAGTCGCCGTGAAATTCCGTAAAGTGAATTTTGTGATTGCCCACTTAGGAAACCCCTGGATTCAAAGCGCGGCTGAGGTCACTTACAAAAATGACAATGTCTATGCCGATACCTCTGCGCTGATGCTGGGAGATCTGGATCAGGCCAATCCCGAATCGGTGGAGGAATTGGTGGTAAAACCCATCCATTGGTTTCACCTTTACGTGGAAAATCCCAAGAAGATCTTATTCGGGACAGACTGGCCGCTTTGTAAGATTGGGCCTTACCTAAAGGCTGTCCAGCGCGCAATTCCAAAAGAACATTGGGATGCCGTTTTCTATGAAAATGCGGCGAGGCTATTCAAATTCAAGGATCAATCAGCCCCGCTAGTCCAACAATCTCAGCCACCATTGGGTTAGTGCTCGGATAATTAAGAATTCTAGGACTCATGTGGCGAACCACATGACGACTGGCCGCATCTCCCCATTCTGCCTGGGTTGTCATCGGGCCATTCAGTGCACTCACCGCGGTAATGCAATTAGCGGTGCCCACCGACAATGGGCCTGGGATCATTTTATATAAAACCTTTCCGGAGTTGAGATAAGCGACCCTTCGTTCCGCTTGGTGATAGAGATTTTCTTTAATCTCATAGGGGCCATAAGCAGTTCGGCGGTAATGATGAGCCTTGGCAATGCCATTGGTTTCCTGCAACGAAAAGTTTTTTCCGACCTCCGTCCCCATCGCGGGAACAATTCCATTTTGAGGCAACCAACTGATGGTTAATGGATCTTTGAATATTCCCTCTTCCAGCTCTTCTCCTCGATAAAAAATGGCATAGGTATGGGAATCGACTGCCAGGTTTTCTTCCCCTTGATAGGCAAAAACAACCATGAAGTAGTGACCCGATAAGGAACCAGCAAAGCCGACCTCACCTATTATAAATGCAGCGAGGAAAAAACAGCGTAAACTTGTCATTGGTTGCCCCCCGCTGTCATTGCGAGGCCCCCGAAGGGGGCCTCGACAATCGCATTGTTAACGAGTTGGAAAGTAAAGGTTGAGGGTCTGATCAAACGGTTTCAAAACTTCGGGAGATTGACTCCCTGGAATCGCTAAAATCTCTTTTCCGTTCATAGATTCCCCATAGGCCTCTTCATTCAACCGTGATAGATGAGAAATAGCGGTGCCTTCCAATGTAGCTCCGGCATAAAGCCCGACCGCACGCTGGTAGGTTAAAATCCCGGCTTTTGGCATCACGCCCGATCCGCCTCCTGCACCCACAGGCCCCGCGGCAACACCTAAGTCAGAACTGAGTTGCATGGAAGGCCTGTCCAGAAGCTGCCGAGCCTGATCACTCACAAACAACATCAAAGATTCCATGAATTGAATTCCAATTTGAAAACCCCAATTTATTCCGGTGACCTGCATGAAGGAACCCGAACTCCATTCATTGTCTTCTGTTCTGCATGAAACCAATCCCGTGCTTCCTTTCCCTCCCCAAATAAAACCTGCTTTCACCATCCGAAAAGCTCCGATGCACTTGGTCTTTTCCAATACCCATTCCGAAACAGGCATGAGCGCCGTTTGACGATTGATAATCACTTCACGCGCCGATTCAACCCGTTCCTTGATGGGACGGGCCTGAACATTGTTGAACGATCCACACAAAAAAAGAGAAAAACATCCCAACAAGCTGCCTTGCATTATTTTTTTCATTTTTTTTCTCCTGTAAACATTAATTTTACCGCAAGTCACTCCGAACGGAGTTTAAAAAATCAAATTTTGGAACAATTTCAGTCGACGAATCGCGTTCGACTGACCACTTTTTTGCAATTAAAGCGAGATGACGTACCCCATGCTTCAAATCCATTCCTCTGAATTTCTAAGTAGTTAGGAACATACTTTTCAAGGATGGTGGTTAATTTTTTACCAGGAATCAAATCCTGAGCTTCATGAGCGGCCGCCACTAAGTCCCGATGAAAGGCTCTAAACTCAGAGCCTCCACGATAACGATTGAAAACGGCGGGGAGCGACTTGGAGTCAAATCGATGGGTGACAATATGTTTAACATCAGCATCAGCCCCTTCCATAAAAAATGAAATCCCCTCCATTAATCTTAAGTCGGTTCCACTTTTTCCTATTAACCGATCTGATACCGAAACCATCGCGCGTAAGTAATCGATCCGCAGATTCAGGAAAGTTTTTCGTGAAAGGATTAGATCCTGTGTCGTTGCCTTTCCAACTCGAGATTCAAGCAAAGCAACGCATTCTTTCATCTCCGCGAGAGTGACATCATTTCGAACCAGCGGATAGTGGGTCGTTACCCTATCGAGAAAATTTTGTCGCTTGTTCGAAGGAACCTTTGCGTAGTTTGCCAAAAATTCCGCGATCGCGTTCCGATCGGGATTGGGAGGCCCTGCTATCAGTGGCAGGCAAACAAAGAAAAAAATGAAACGCATCCTTCTATTGTAAATGTAGACATCAAATCACGCCTCATTCATTTTTCTTTTCGCTTTGAATCGATTGCCGAGGCATACAGCAGCGCATTATGGATGGATCAGGAGGCCGAATATCTTATTATCAACTCTATTCTCACTGAGTTCATTATTTGCGAACTTTGAACCCCTTCCTCCGCAGAGGATTTCTTGTGTGAAAACAGGAAAGACAAGGGCCGGTGGAAATGAGGTGCAATTTACCCGAGAGGAATGTGGAGACAACCTTCCCAAAGCAGGCTATGTCGGAGCGGTCAATATTCTGCAGATCAACGGAGGAAATGGAGGTTTTACAGTGAGTCCAGTTGGACCGAATGATGCCAGGCCTAAAGCTTGGTTTTATGCCCTTTCACAAATCCCTGCAGATTATGGGTTTGGAGTGGTCTACTTCCGAGTCCCTGTGCTCAGCTAACGATGGATTTAGCCTCAGTCGCTCTAAAAACGGCTGGGGCTTCGTATGGCTTCATAAGTAGGTGATACTGAGGGGCTATGCAGCAATGGGCAGCT